>NZ_DAMDBA010000096.1:17354-17705 GCF_032093395.1 Novosphingobium sp. | reverse complement strand
GCCGGCAGGTCCTTGTTCTCCATGGCCAGCGGCATCTGCATGGCATGGCCCGGCGCGGATTCGTGCAGTGTCAGCGCGACTTGCGAATAGAACGGGCGGCTCGGCAGATCGTAGGTATTGACCAGATAGATACCCGGACCGCCGCGACCGCCGGTATAGAACGGTGCGATATCGTCCGGCACCGGCTTGATGGCGAAGCGGCTGCGCGGCATGTGCCCGAAGAACTGGTCCGCCTTGCCGTCGAACTGCTTGGCGATCCAGGCCGCGCGGTAGAGCAACTCGTTCGGGGTCTTGGGATAGAACTGCGGATCGGTGCGCAGGAAGTGCAGGAACGCCTTGAGGTCGCCCTTG
>NZ_DAMDBA010000096.1:0-17344 GCF_032093395.1 Novosphingobium sp. | reverse complement strand
GGCTCATCACTTCGTTCATCTGCGAACGGATGCGCGCCATTTCGCTGAGGCCGGTCTCATGGATCTGTTCCGGCGTCCTGTCGAGCGTGACGAACTCGGCGATCTTCGACTGATAATAGGCCTTGCCGTCCGGCAGATCATAAGCCGCCAGCGTCTTGCGCGCGCCCTTCTCATATTCATTACGCATGAACGAGAGCAGCTTGACGTGCGCGGGCACGACGCCGTCGGAGATCAGCTTGCGGGCCTCGGCGCGCAGCTTTTCCTGCTCGGCGGCGGGGATCGTCGTGGGGAGCTTGCGGAACGGCTCGTAGAACGGCGAAGCCTCGACCGACTTGGCCTGCGTCACCAGTTCGATGCCCTTGTCACGTCCGGTGAGCGTGATCTGCGGGCCGGTGAAGCCGCGCTTCAGGCCGGCGCGCATGTTCTCGATCTGCTGGTCGTAGTAGCGCGGGATTTCGCGCAGCATTTCGAGGTAGTTGTCGGCGGCGGCCTTGTCCTTCAGCGGATTGCGCGCCCAGTCGGCCAGATCGCCCCAGAAGCTGGTGTCGGCGTTGAAGGGCTTTTCGTAGTCGCGGAAGCGCTGCGAGGCCAGAAGTGCGTCAACCTGGCCTTTGTAGACCGCAAAGTTCACGCGATTTGCGGGCGAAAGCTGCTTCTGGTCGATGGCAGCAAGCTGGCCTTCCACCTTCGTCCAGCAGGCAAGGCGGTCGGCCTGCGCCTTCGGTCCCAGGTCGGGCAGCACGATCTTGCTGTCCTTCGGCGTATCCTCGCAGGGGCCGATCTGCTTCTGGCGCCATTCGTATTCGGCAGTGTAGATCGCCTCGAAAGCCTGATCCGCCGTCTGCTTCTGGGAAACCTTCGCGGCGGGAGCGGCCTCTGCCGTGCCCGAAACCGCGCCCGAAACCGCAGGCGTGGCGACCAGTGCGGCGCCGGCCATCATCATGGCCCGGCCAACCGAATTCTTCACGTCATTTCCCCTTTCGAGAACCTCGAGAATATCCTGGTGGAGCTTGGCGGGAATCCGCAGCCCCTCCTTGTCGGATTGCGCGCGCGCGATCAGGCGGCGCGATCCCGGCAGGCGAGCGCCCTGCCCTTCGATCATGTCGAACATCGCTTCGGCGCGGCGCAAGTGATCCTCGACACCTTCACCTAGAAAGCCTGCCGGATCGATGGCGATGATGAACTCACCGCCGATGGGCGAGCCGCCGCGATCCTCGTCCGCCGCCATCGATTCCGCGCTGGTCATGTCGCCGATCAGCGGCCCAGCAAGCAGTTCGACCATGGCGGCGAGCGCAGAGCCCTTGTGTCCGCCGAAGGTGCGCATGGCGCCGTCGAGCACGGCCTTGGCATCGCTCGACGGATTGCCGTCCGCGTCATAACCCCAGTCGAGCGGGATTTCCTTGCCTGCCCGGCGATGCAGTTCGATCTCACCACGCGCAACCGCACTGGTGGCGAAGTCGAACACGAAAGGCGCGCGATCTGGACGCGGCCAACCGAAGGCGATCGGATTGGTGCCGAACACCGGCTTGGTCCCGCCCGCCGGCGCCACCCAGGAATGGCTGGGCGTGAAGGCGAAGGCGACGAGCCCCTGCTCGGCCAGCGCCTCGACCTCGGGCCAGAGCGCGGCGAAGTGGACCACGTTATTCAGCGCCATGGCGGCGATGCCAAACTTCCGCGCCTTGTCCACCAGCAGCGGCATGCCACGCTCGAAGGGAAGCTGGGCGAAGCCGCCCTTGCCGTCCACGCGCACCAGCGCCTGCGCCGGTTCGCTCACTTCCGGCACCGCATCGGGCACCACGACCCCGCGCTCGACCGAATTGGCCGCGACGAGGAGGCGGTAGAGCCCATGCGATGTGCAACCGTCCCGCTCCCCCGACACCATGGTGTGGGCGACGGCTGCGGCATGATCGGGCGCAAGGCCCCAGGCTTCGAGCACCGTGCGGGCGAGTTCGTCCGCTTCGGCAATCGTCAGGGCAACGTCTTCACTCAAGGACAGGCTCACTTCTTCTCGGTAAACAGGCGCACGCCGAAGACCGGACCGGCCGAGCTGCGGTCATGCGGCACGAAGCGCACCTTAACGCTGCTCTTGCCCTTGGTGAGAGCCTCGGGCAGCGGATAATCAACATCGAAGAACTTGCCGGCGGCATCGTTGTCGAGCTTCTGGGTGGCGATCTTCACATTGTCGACCAGGATGTCGAACACGCGCGAACGCTCGCTCCCCCAGTAGCTGGCCTGAAGCAGCAGCGGGCCCTGCTTTACCTTCATCTTGAACTCGAAATAGCCGCCCGAGCGGGCATCGCGTCCGTTACGGCCGCGATAGGAGACCGGGTAGGAGATTTCCGAGGTCAGTTCATGGTCTCGCTCGGGCTGCATTTCGCCCAGGTGCATGACATCGATCGAGCGGGCGGCCAGATCCTTCTGGCGGGCCTGCTCGGCCAGGAACGCGGCTTCTTCCGTCTTCCAGCCGCTCTCCGTGAAGCGCTTGAAATAGACAGCGCTGCGGCGATCGTACTGGCTGTAGAACGGCACGAACATGCGGTCACCGGGACGGATGATGCCGGTGGTCTGGAAGCGCGGGCGGTCCGAGACGATCGGCGCGAAGGCAGCCAGCGGATTGTCGCCGACCATGGCGGGCTCGACGCCGGTGAACTCCATTTCGGCCGGGCCCATATCCGCAGCCATGACCATCGGACCGCGAACGACCGCGACCACATCCTGCGATCCCTGCGCCGTTTCCAGGCGCAGTTCCAGCGGCAGGTTGAGCGTGATCACGTCGCCCTTCTTCCAGCGGCGGTCGATCACGGCATAGCCGCCGACCGGGGTCGAGGGCACCGAAGCGCCGTTGACGGCAACGGTTGCCTTGCCATTCGACCAGCCCGGAATGCGCAGCGCCACGGCAAACTTGCCCTGCTTCACGGCATCGAGCGTGATCTTCACGTCCGACTTGAAGGGGTAATCGGTGGCGATGGTGAAGGCTGCGCCCTTGGCCTTCCACTGCCCGGTCGACGGAATGTAGAGGTTGACGAAGAACGTGTCATCGCCTTCCCAGAAGATGGAATCGCCGTGCTTGGCATGGCTCTCCATGCCCGAGCCGACGCAGCACCAGAACGCTTCCTCGCCGGGGCCGGAATAGCCGCGCGCGGTGCCGCTCATCATCGGCGTCATATAGGTAAAGCCGCCGGTCTCGGGGTTCTGCGCCGACATGACGTGGTTGAGGTGCGCGCGCTCGTAATAGTCGAACAGCGCGCCGTCGGGCTGCCACGAATAAAGCTGACGGGTCAGCTTGAGCATGTTGTAGGTGTTGCAATGCTCACAGGTCGATTCCGTGAGGTGCAGCGCCACGGTGTCGGGCTCGAAGAAGTATTCGCGGTCGGCATTGCCGCCGATCACGTAGCTATGGTGCTTGGTCACGCGTTCCCAGAAAAAGCGCGCGGCGCGGCCCGGTTCGTCCTTGCCGGTCAGCTCGTGGATGCGGCCGAGGCCGATGAGCTTGGGCACCTGGGTGTTGGCGTGGAAGTTGGCAAGCTTGTCCTCTTGCGCCACGATCGGATCGAGCACCTTCTTGTCGTAAATGCGCTCGGCCACCTTCAGCCAGCGCAGGTCGCCGGTCTGGGCATAGAGTTCGGCATAGCTCTCGTTCAGGCCGCCATATTCGCAGCCGAGCAGTTCCTGCAGCTGCTTGTCGTCAAGCGCGGCGAAGACCTTCTCGAAGTAGCCGCCGAAAGCGGTGACGACGGCAAGCGCCTTGGGATTGCCCCAGGCGGCGTTGATGTCGAGCAGGCCCTGGAAATACTTGTGCACCGTATAGAGCGGAGACCACGATCCGTTGAGGTCGAACCCGCCCGACTTGATCTCGCCGCGCATGACCTCGGGGAAGATTTCCTGCCCGTCGACGACCTTGCCGTCCTTGGTCTTGCGGCCGAGAGCGCCGATATAACCATCCGTGCGCTGGGCCTGGCATTCGGCCAGTTCATCGACGATATAGTTCGCGCGGCGGCGGCATTCCGGGTTGCCGGTCTGCTGCCAGGCGAGCACCAGCGCGGTCATGTAGTGGCCGAGGGTGTGGCCGGCGATGGTGTCCGATTCCCAGCCGCCGTAGATCGGCGCCTTGGGTTCGAGCCCGGCATACTTGCGGAAATTGTGCAGGAAGCGATCGGGGCTCAACCACATCAGGTAGTCGAGATTGACGTTCACGGCCGTTGCATAGTCGGACGGCGCCAGGCGCACGTCGGTCAGCGGTAGCGGCTTCGCCTTGATCGGCAGCTTGGGAGCGACGACGGCCGCAAAGCCCTTGAGAGGGACAGAGCAAATAGCCAGCGCCGCCACGCCAGCCATCCATTCGCGCCGATTGGCCTGCATTTTAAAACCCCTATCGAATATCGTATACGGTATTGATAAACCGAGGGGGTTCGAAGTCAATCCTTTCTTTGTCGGAATTCCGCAAGCTTAACGGCGAAGGGCTACCTGGGTATCCGCGTGCGCCAATTCGATCAGCGTTATCATGGCCTTGCGCGCCTTAGCCGGGTTTTGCTCGGCGATCTGTGCGTAAAGCGCGTAATGCTCCGGCATGGGATCGCGCGGACTGTCCTTCTTGGCATGCTTGATCGTCGTGGTCGAAGCGATCGCGGTCGAAATCGAGTTCGAGAGCGCCTGCAACATCTCGTTGCGCGTCGCCTCCATCAGCAGTTCGTGAAACCGGATGTCGGCGGCGCGCCCCTTGGGGTTGGTGAGGGTGTAGCGCTCCATGGCTTCCAGCGCATTGCCCATGTCGAGCAATTGCCGCTGATCGCGGCGCAAAGCCGCCATTTCCGCTGCCTGAGGCTCCACCACCATGCGCAATTCGAACAGGTCGCGCAGGAAGTCGTCACTGGCACCACATTGAATTTGCCAGGAAAGCACGTCCGGATCGAGCAGGTTCCACTGTCGGCGCTCGTTGACGCGTGTTCCCGCCTTGGGACGGCTGCTGACCATGCCCTTGGCCGTCAACATCCGAAATGCCTCGCGCAATACCGAGCGGGATACGCCCAGAAGCTCCGCGTGTTCCACTTCGGCCGGGAACACATGTCCCGCGGGATAGCTGCCGTTGACGACTTGCGTAGCGAGCCGCTGAGCCACCGCATGATGCAAACGTCCGTTCATCAGCGGGATCTGTTCCATGGTCTCACTCGATCCCGTGCCCCGGTTTTTATCGGCCATCATGTTCGCTCTCGTCATTTGGCTACGGTCTGCGAGATCGAAACCGATTTAGCTAGTCAGAAAATGAGCAGATTATATATCGTATATTATGAGTAGCGGCGAATGCGGCTAGCGCAACGGAAAACGCAGCACCACGCCAAGGCCGGGGCGATTGTCCGAAAATTCCATCCGGGCGCCGTGAACTTGCGCAATCGCCGCAAGCATGCTGAGGCCCAGGCCGTCTCCCGGCACCGAGGCCGAACCTTCGGCGCGGAAAAAGGGCTCGGTGACCCGATCCAAGTCCGCCGGGAGCAGGCCCGGCCCATCGTCGAACACGCCCAGCACCAGTTCACCACCCTGTCGCCCGGCGCGAACATCGACGCGACTTCCTTCGGGCACGTGCTTGAGCGCATTGTCGAGCAGGTTGGAGATGGCCTGGAACACCATGTCGAGGTCGAGGTCCGCGACCAGCGGGCGATGCGCATCCAGCGTCAGAGCGATATCCCGGCGCTCTGCCTCCGGCTGGTAGAATTCCACGACGTCTTCCAGCAGTTGCACCACATCGGTGCGCTGGATGTGCAGCGTCGCCCTGCCTCCTTCGAGCCGCGAGATGCGGATCAGAGCGGCCAGTATACCGCGCAGCCGATTGGCTTCCGCGATCGCCTCGGCAACGCTGGCGGCGATCGCGGGTGAGGCGGCGGCGTCCTTGCAGACGTCCTGCTCCAGCACTTCCAGCTTGCCCGCCAGTCGCGCAAGCGGCGTGCGAAGTTCATGTGCGGCATTGTCCGACACGCGGCGCACCGTCTCGAACAGGCCCTCGATCCGCGAAAGCATCAGGTTCAACGTTGCCGAGAGCCGGTCGAAATCATCCTGAGTGCCGCGCACCGGCACGCGGCCCGAAAGATCGCCCTCCATCACCTGAAGCGCGGTGGACGTCACCGAATCGATACGCTTGCCGATGGCCCGGCTCATCAGCCAGCCCCCGGTTATTCCCAGCGCCAGCGATCCGCAAAGCATCCAGAGCGCCCCGGTGCGCAGAAGATCCTCGTCATCCACTATGTCCTGAACATCCCGCCCAACGATCAGGCGTCCGCCGTCGGGCATGGTTCGATCCCGGACGAAGGCGGAATGATCGATCTCGAAGCCATCGACGAACTTGTCCGCCTCGATAACGGAAAGATCGCTCGCCGCCGCAGGCGCCCAGCTCGGCAGATTGGCGGCAACGATCTGGCCACCGGGGGCGACGAGAACGTGAAACGGCATTCGGGCAGCAGGGGTATGCGCCCGCAAGTTCAGAGCCGAACGCGCGGCGTCGATCCCGGACTTGCGATAGATAGCGCCGATCCGCGCCGCTTCACCCTCCACAGCGACGCGCACCTCGGACATCGGCCGGATCACCCGCAACCAATAGCCCGCCGCGAACAGCAGCCCTACGGAAAGGCCGAAAAGCATCGCATAGGTCAGCGCCAGGCGAAACGACAGGCTGCGGAGAAGCCGGGTCATCGCCGCGTCACCCCGGCCACCGCGCAAGCTCATTCGGGCCGCATGACATAGCCCAGCCCCCTGATCGTGTGGATCAACGGCGCTTCCTCGTCATGCGCGATCTTCTGGCGCAGTTTCGAGATATGCTGGTCGATGATGTTGGTCTGCGGGTCGAAATTGTAGTCCCAGACGTTTTCGAGGAGCATGGAACGCGTCACCACCCGACCGGCGTTTCGGGCGAGATATGCCAGGATGCGCAACTCGCGCAGCGTCAGGTTGATGCGGCGCCCTGCTCGCGAGACCACATGGGCGACCAGATCGATTTCCAGGTCTGCCACGCGCAAATGGTCGCTGGGTTCGGAAACGGTTGCGTTCCGCCGCCCGAGACTGTCCACCCGCGCCAGCAGTTCGGACATGGCGAAGGGCTTGGCCATGTAATCGTCGCCGCCGGCGCGCAAGCCCCGTACCCGCTCGTCGACATCGCCCAGCGCACTGACGATCAGCACCGGCGTGGCGTTTTCCGTGGCGCGCAGGGCCGCCAGCACCTTGAGCCCGTCGAGCGAGGGCAACATGCGATCGAGGACGATCACGTCATAGGTCTCACAAGTGGCCTGGACCAGTCCTTCGCGCCCATCGGCGCGATGCTCCACGATATGCCCGGCCTCCCTCAGGCCCGCCGCGACATGGGCGGCAAGGCTGTCATCGTCTTCGACTAGCAGTATCTGCATGCTTCCAGGTGTCCGCGCGGTCAGGCAAGTGACGGAAACGGGCTTCGTACCTCCGCCGAGCCGCCCCGTCGAGAGCGCCGCATTCCGCGCACCCCACGCGCACATGGGCAAATACAAATGTTTCCGCAATCAAGCGGAGACCTGTCTGCCGCAAGGGGGGCCATGACTTCCCCTGCAGCGCACCCCGTCCCGATGCCATCCCTGCCCTCCACGCTCAAGAGCGCCCGGCCCGGCCTGATCCATGTGCTGGCGATCGGCGGCGCGCACCAGCTGCCGCATATCGTGCCGGTCGCCTGCGAACTGGAACGCCGTCATCCGGGCACGGTGACTGTCTTCGTCCCACGATCCGCGGATGCGCGGGCGGTCCGGGATCTGGCCGCCACCATGGGCCTTCCGCTGCCGGCCCTGGTGGAAATGCGCCTTCCCAAGGCGCTGAATGCCGTCGTTCCCGGCTTCGCCCGCAAGCTTGCGCGGCTGGTCTACTGGTCGCCGCTGCTGCGCGACGCGGAAGTCATCCTCTGCGCGGAACGGACTTCCACGATCCTGCCCCGGCTGTGGAAGCAATGCCCGCCGCTGGTCCATATTCCCCACGGGGCGGGTGACCGCGCGGTGGGTTTCGAAAAGCGTTTCGAGCTGTTCGACCATGTCATAGTTGCCGGCGCCAAGGACCGCGACCGGCTGCTCGAAGCCGGGCTGGTGACTCCGGAGAATTGCACCGCGGCTGGCCCCATCAAGCTGGCCGCGATGTTGCGCACCGGGATCCATCGGGCGCCGCTGTTCGCCAACGACCGCAAGATCATCCTCTACAATCCACACTTCACGAAAAAACTGAATTCCTTCGATGTCTTCGCCAAAAAGCTGATCGAAGCCGTCCTGCGCGACGGGCGCTACAATCTCGTCGTTGCACCGCATGTGCGCATGGCATCCCGCTGGTCCCCCGCGCGGCGCCGCGAATGGGAAGCACTGGCCGTTCCGGATCGGGTCATCATCGATCTCGGCTCACCGCGCTGCAATGACATGACCTATACCTTCGGCGCCGATCTCTATCTCGGTGACGTGAGCAGCCAGGTCTACGAATTCCTGGTTCGCCCGCGCCCCTGCCTGTTCGTCAATGCCCACGATGCGCAGTGGCACGAGTCCGAGGACTACGCGATGTGGCACTTCGGCGACGTGATCACGCCCGACGCCGATCCCATCGCGGCCATCGACCAGGCCTTCGCGGACCATCGCGCCTATGTGGCCTGGCAGAAGGAGCGCATGCGCTACTCGATCGGCGGCCTGGACTGGAAGCCCGATGGAACGCCCTTCCTGGCAGGGGGCGATCCGATCGATCTGGCCGCCGACACCGTCTCGCGCATTGCCGGGTTTCAGCCCGTCCCGCCCATGGCGCGCACGTAAGCCACGTTCGCCCGCATCCGCGCCGTCTGCACGCTGATCCAGGACCGCTGCGCGTCGAGCGCATCGGTCTGCGCCGTCACCACTTCGAGATAGTCGGCCGCGCCGTCCCGATAGCGCGACAAGGCGATCTCGCTCGTGCGCTGGGCGGCCTCTGCAGCCTCACCCTGGGCCGAGGCCTGGGTTTCCAGGTGGTGCATCGCCGCGATGGCATCCTCAACATCCTGGAAAGCACCTAGCACGGTGCCGCGATAATTGGCGGCCACTTCCTCGTATTCGGCGCGCGATATCCTGACCTGCGACTTGCGTGCTCCGCCATCGAACAGCGTCATCAGCGCCGAGAGCGGACCGAGCGACCAGAAGGTGTTGGGTGTCTTCAGCAAATCGCCGTGCGTCGTCTGCCAGCCACCGGCAGCACCGAGCCCGACCGAAGGAAACCACGCCGCCTTGGCCACGCCGATGCGGGCATTGGCAGCGAACACCCGGCGTTCCGCAGCGGCGATGTCCGGCCGGCGCTGGAGCAGCTCCGACGGCACGCCAACCGCGATGTCCGGCACATCCAGCATGTCGCTGCGGGCGGCCAGTGAGAACTCCGAAGGCAGCACGCCGGTCAGCGCGGCCAGTTCATGCTCGGTGGCCGCGCGCTCGTTGGCAACGGCCGAGACTTGCGCCCTGGCATTCCCCAGCACCGTGCGTGCACGGTTTACATCGATGCCGGAAGCGATCCCGCCCGAATGACGCGTATCGGTGAGCTTCAGCGCCCGCTCGAATGCGGCAACCGAGCGATTCAGCAAATCCGCCTGGGCATCGAGCCCGCGCAGGCGCAAATAGGCGTCCGCCACCGAAGCCTGGAGGCTGAGCTTCGCGGAAGCGAGATCGCCACCGGACGCTACCGCTTCGGCATTGGCAGCCTTCACGGAATTGCGCACGCGGCCCCACAGGTCCAGTTCGTAGGACAAGCTACCACCGACCACGAAGTTGTCGTAAGTCCGGGCCGTACCGGTCGACAACGGGCGTCCGGCGGAAACGCGATCGCGTGAGGCTTCTCCGCTGACGCCCACCGTGGGATAGAGGTCGGAGGCGGCAACTCCCGCAGCGGCGCGCGCCTGGTCGTAGCGGGCAAGTGCCGCAGCCAGCGTAGGGCTGGCGGCTTCGGCCCGCTTCTCGAGATCGTCGAGCGCGGGATCCGCGAACATGGTCCACCATTCGCCGCGCGCTTCCGCATCGCGAGGGACGGCCTGCGACCAGCCCTCGATTTCGCGGAACGCTGGCGGAGCGGCAGTTTCAGGCGCGTGATAGTCGGGCGCCATCGAGCACCCGGCCATGGAACATCCGGCGAGCAGCAGCGCCGCGACTGTGGGGAACCTAGCCGCCATGGGCCGCCCCCTTGGCGGTCGTGGCGGCGGCGGGCTTCTGAATCTTCACCTCGTCGCCGCTGCGCATCGAGTCGGGCGGACTGTCCACCACGCGATCGCCCTGCTTGACCCCAACCGAGACGATCACCGTCTTGCCAAGATCACGCGCGATAGTGACCGGCCGCACCGTTACGCGGCCGTTCGCGCCGACAACGGCCACGCTCGGGCCATTCTCCGTATAAAGGATCGTGCTGCCCGGCAGCGTCAGGCCCTGCACGCCGCCCGCCACGTCGAAATGGGCTTCGACGAAGGCGCCGGGCTTGAGAGCGCCCTCGCTGTTGTCCGCCTGGACTTCCACGAGAACCGCGCCGGATTGAGCATCGACGGCACCGGCGCTGCGGGTGACGGTGCCGGGGAAAGTACGGCCCGGAAATTCCGGCAGGGTAAGGTTGACGGCGACGCCCTGCTTCACTTGCGCGGAATAGATCTGCGGCACACGCACGTAGATGCGCATGCGGTGCACGTCGGACACCGTGAACAGCGGCTGCGCGGCGGCGTTGCCGGCCACCACCAGCGCGCCGATCTGCGCCGAACGGCTGGTCACGACGCCTGCGAAAGGCGCCGAGAGCCGCGTAAACCCACGCGTCGCCTCAAGCTCGCGCACGCTGGCCAGTGCGGCATTGGCCAGTGCGGTCTTGGCGGCGAGATCGCCCGCCTTCTCGTCCACTTCCTGCTGCGAAACGGCGTCCTGCTTGAGCATCGCGCTCCAGCGCTTGGACGTGGTGGCGGCAAGGCGCTGGTTGGCGAGCGCGGTCTGGTAGTCCGCCTTGGCCTGCGCCAGTTGCTGGTCCACTTCCGGCGCGTCCAGCACGGCAAGCGTCTGCCCGGCGCCGACCCGATCGCCGATATCGGCCTGCCAGCTGCGGACATAGCCGTTGGTGCGGGCATAGATCGCCGCGCTGTTGAAGGCCTGCGCGGTGCCCGGCAAGGCCAGCCCGCCCGCATCTCCTGCGCCTGCCGGGGTCACTACAGCGACGGTGGGCACGGCGGCTTCCTCCGCCACGGCCTCCAGATCGCGCGTGGCACTGAGGCGCGTGGCGATACCCGCGCCGACCACGGCCAGCGCGATCACCGCCGCGCCCAGCCCCACCCGCTTCAGAGTGCGGGTCTGTGGTCCGGTAGGCGAGTGAGCGGGTTCGGAGATAGAATCATGCATGGGCGGCCTGCACTTCCTGGGGGACTTCCTTCTCGCGGCGACGGCCGTGGACGAAGGCGAAGACGGTGGGAACGAAAAGAAGGGTGGCAATGGTGGCGCAGATCAGGCCGCCGACGACGGCGCGGCCGAGCGGCGCGTTCTGCTCGCCGCCTTCACCCAGGCCGAGCGCCATGGGGCCCATGCCGATGATCATGGCGAGTGCCGTCATCAGCACCGGACGGAAGCGGACGAGGCCGGCTTCCATCGCCGCCTTCACCGGATCGCCCAGTTCGGCCAGCTTTTCGCGCGCGAAGCTGACGACGAGGATCGAGTTGGCGGTGGCCACGCCCATGCACATGATCGCGCCGGTCAGCGCCGGGACCGACAATGTGGTCCCGGTGGCGAAGAGCATCCAGACGATGCCCGCAAGCGCCGCCGGAAGCGCGGTGATGATCACGAAGGGATCGAGCCAGGACTGGAAGTTGACCACGATCAGCAGATAGATCAGCACGACCGCGGCCAGCAGGCCCCAGCCAAGGCCGGAAAATGCGGTGTTCATCGTCTGATACTGGCCGCGGATGGTGATCGTCGAACCCTTCGGCGCTTCGGCCTTGAGTTCGTCGATCGCGCGCTGGACATCGCCTGCCACCGCGCCAAGGTCGCGCCCCTGCGGCGTGCCGTAGATGTCGATGACCGGGGCGATGTTGTAGTGCGAGACGACCGGGGCCGTGGTCGAGCGGTTCACCGTTGCCAGCGCGCCCAGGGGCTGCGGGCGTGTACCGGCAGCGGCACCCGAAACCGGCAGGTTCGACAGCTTGGTCAGCGAATCCACAGCATATTCCGGCGCCTGCGCGACCACGGCGTACTGCACGCCATTGTCGGGGTTTACGAAGAACACCGGCGCGGTCTGCGAGGTACCCGCGAGCGAGTTGCCGAGGCTGGTGGTCACGTCGCGTTCGGTGAGGCCGTATTGGCCGGCACGGGCGCGGTCCACGTCGACGTCGAGCTGCGGAGAGTTGGCGGGCTGCTGAAGGCGCATGTCGGCCAGGCCGGGAATGCGGGCCATCTTCGCCATCAGCTTCTGCGCATAGACGCGCGAGGCGGCCAGATCCTTGCCGGCGATCTGGACGTCGATCGGGGAAGGCGAACCGAAGTTCAGGATCTGGCTGGTGATGTCGGCCGGCAGGAACGAGAACTGCGTGCCGGGGAACTGGCGCGGCAGTTCTCGGCGCAGCGTCTCGACATAGCCTTCGGTCGGCGCATGCCCCTTGTTCAGGGTGATCAGCATGTCGCCGTCCTGCGGACCAATGGTGCCACTGTTGTTGTAGACGGTGTTGATCGAGCTGACCGGCAGGCCGATGTTGTCGGTGATCGAGCCCAGTTCCGATTGCGGGATGACCTTGCGCACGTCTTCGGCAATCCGCTGGAAGCGCAGGGCCGTCTCGTCGATGCGGGTGCCCACGGGGACGCGGACGTGCATCGCGATCTGGCCGGAATCTACGGTCGGGAAGAAGTTGCTGCCCAGGAACGGCATCAGTCCGAACGAGACGACGACGATCGCCAGGAACCCGAGCATGAAGGCCCTTTGGCCCTGGAGTGCCCGATGGAGAATGCCGAGGTAGCCGTCACGCAGTTTCTCGAAGCGGGCCTCGAAGCCGCGCTGGAACCGCACCAGCGGATTGCGCGAGCCCGGCGTTCCGGCGTTGTGGTGGTTCTCGCCATGCGGAGCGTGCGGCTTCAGCAGGTACATCGCCAGAGTCGGCACCAGGGTGCGCGACAGCACGAAGGACGCGATCATCGCGAAGACCACCGACAGCGCCATCGGCACGAACAGATAGCCCGCCACGCCCGGCAGGAAGAACATGGGCACGAAGACGATGCAGATGCAAAGCAGCGAGACGAAGGCCGGGGTGACGATCTGGGCGGCGCCGTCGAGGATCGCCTCCATCACGCCCTTGCCCTGTTCGAGGTGCCAGTTGATGTTTTCGATCGTGACCGTGGCGTCGTCGACGAGGATGCCGACCGCCAGCGCCAGGCCGCCCAGCGTCATCACGTTCAGGGTCTGGCCGAACACCGCCAGCATGGCGATCGCGGCGAGGACGGCGAGCGGGATGGACAGGGCGATGATGACCGTCGAGCGCCAGGAACCGAGGAACAGCAGGATCATCAGCGAGGTCAGCGCGGCGGCGATGGCGCCTTCGTGGATGACGCCGTTGACGGCGGCCTTCACGAACAGCGATTGGTCGCCGACCGGCAGGATCTTGAGGCTGTCCGGCAGGGTTTCGGCGATCTTCGGCAAGGCCGACTTGACGCCGTCGACGATGGAGAGCGTGGACGTCGCGCCGTTCTTGAGCACGGTGAGCAGCGCCGAGCGGCGGCCCTCGACATGAACGACGTTCTGCTGCTGGGCGCTGCCGTCCCGCACATAGGCGACATCGCGCATGTAGATCGTGGCGCCGTTGACCACCTTCACGGGCAGGTCGTTCAGCGCTGCGATCGAATCCGGCGTGTTGTTCAGGCGAACCGAATACTGGGTTTCCCCGATCTTCACGAAACCGGCCGGATTGATCTGGTTCTGCGAGGCGATGGCGTTGCCGACATCGACGGCGGAGAGTCCCTTGGACTGAAGCGCCTGCGGGTCGAGATCGATCTGGACCTGGCGCTGGCGACCGCCCGAAGGGAACGGCATGGCGAGGCCCGGGATCGTCACCAGGCCGGTGCGGATCTGGTTCTGGCCGATATCGAAGAGCTGCTGCTCGGTCATGCCCTCGCCCGAGAGCGCGAGCTGGAGGATCGGCACGGTGGAAGCGCTATAGTTCAGGATCAGCGGCGGCGTGATGCCCGGCGGCATCTGGCGCAGCACCGTCTGCGAAACCGAGGTGACCTGCGCCGTTGCCGTGCGGATGTCAGCGCCGGGCTGGAAGTAGATCTTGACGATGCCGGTGCCCTGGAGCGACTGGCTTTCGATATGCTCGATATCGTTGACCGTGGTGGTCAGCACGCGCTCATAGGGCGTGACGATGCGATCCGTCATGTCCTGTGGCGCAAGGCCGGTGTAGGTCCAGGCGACGGCGATGACCGGCACCTTGATTTCCGGGAAGATATCGACAGGCGTGCGGAACGCCGCAAGCAAACCGCCAATGGCAATGAGAATGGCCATGACGATGAACGTCAGGGGACGGTGCAGCGCGGTCTTGACGATACCTAACATCGCGAACTCCATGGGCCGCCCGGCACGCGGAAAGCGTGCTGGACAGGCGAATTCCTCTCCGGCTCATGTTTTGGTTGGTTTCCGCCGCTGCTACCCTCCCCGCCTTGCGGCGCGGAAACGGACGGGAAATCCTGCTGGAATAGTTCAGCCCCTAACGACCCATGACGCGTTAGAAAAATGCGCTGAACGGAATACTCTCATGAACCAGTTTCATGATTGTTTCCGAATGGTAACAGCTGCATCCCGGTATGCGGGCGTTCCGGTCAGCCCGGCTCAAGAAAAACGACCCGGAAGTCGCCCCGTTCCACGTCCGATAAAGTGTGCTGCGTAAAATGAAGCAGGCCATCGTCGGGGTGCCGGAACGTACGCTCCCCGCCTTCGCGCGCCAGTACCGTCTGCGCATTCCAGGCGGCGCGAAATTCCGGACTTTCGTCCTGAAGGCCCTGGACCAGCTTCGTCACGCGGGGGTCTGCCATGCCGTGGCCGTAATCGCGCCGAAACTCGGCCAGCACGCGTGCGGCGCGTTCGCTCCAGTCGGGGAGGAGCTGCCGCGCCGCTGGATGCGTAAAGATGTAGCGCAGCAGATTGGGTACATTGCCATCCTCGAAAAGTCCGATGAATAGCCGACGCGCAGCCCCATTCGCCGCGCAGATCGACCAGGCCGGATCGAGCGCATAGCAAGGCCAGTCCATCCGCCCGACCAGCGCGGCGATGGCGGCAGGGGCAGACGCCCCGGCCTTCGCGGAAAGATCAAGGGGATCGTGCCGTCCGGCAAGGGAGAACAGATAATCGCGTTCGGCGGCCGAGAGACTGAGGCCCCCTGCCAAACGCGCAAGCGTCTCGGCCGAAGGGCGAACGTCGCGCCCTTGCTCGATCCAGGCGATCCACGTCGTGCCGATGGCCGCCCGTGCCGCCAGTTCCTCCCGCCGAAGGCCTGGCGTTCTGCGCCGACGGTCGTGCCCTTCCGGCGTCATGCTTTCCCGCCGGGCACGAACGAAAGCGCCAAGCGACTTGCGCTGATCTTCAGATTGCATGGTGGTCTTTATAACAGGATAACTATGTTCATTGTAACAGGCTATGATCGTGCCAGACGGATTTCCGCAAGGAGATACCCATGACCAGCACCCACAAGACCCGCTATCAGTTGGTGGACGGCCAGTTCGGCTCGAAGGCTTCAGCCTATGTCACCAGCAAGGTCCATGCGGAGGGCACCGATCTCGACCGGATCGCCATTCGCGCCAGCGAGGTACAGCCGCGCCACGCCCTGGACCTCGGTGCCGGGGGAGGACATGTCAGCTATGCCGTGGCGCGGCACGCATCGCAGGTGACGGCCTGCGATCTCGCCCCACGGATGCTGGCCGTGATTGCCGCCGAAGCGGAAAGACGCGGCATCGCCAACATCGTCACGCAAGCGGCCGCCGCCGAGGCCTTGCCCCTCGCGGATGACGACTTCGACTTCCTCGCGTGTCGCTTTTCCACCCACCATTGGCGGTGCGCCGAGGCGGGTCTGCGAGAGGCGCGCCGCGTGCTGACACCCGGCGCGCCTGCCTTGTTCATGGACGTGATCGCGCCCCCCGATCCGGCTGCCGATACGCATCTGCAAGCGGTGGAACTGCTGCGCGACCTGTCGCACGTACGGGACTATTCCGCAGCACAGTGGCAGGCCATGCTGGGCAACGCGGGCTTTTCGGTCGTCTCGACCACTGCCGGTCGCCTGCGCATGGACTTCGCGGATTGGACCGCCCGCATGCGCACCCCTCCCGAACGGATCGCCGCGATCCGCTCGCTTCAGGGTGCAGCCGGCAGCGAAGTCTCCAGCCACTTCGCCATCGAGGCGGACGGATCTTTCACGCTCGACACATTGCTGATCGAGGCGATCTAGGGCGTAAGCTCATGAACGGCACCGTCGAGGCGAAATCCGTTGCGACAAGCGAACCGGCAGCCTGCACATTTTCCGAGTCATCAGATGATTCCATCTGATCAGGAAATGCTCTAGGCAAAGCCCATGATGACGCTCCAGACTTGGTGGCTTTACGCTTTCGCCGTTTTCCTGCTTTCGGGAACGCCCGGACCCAACATGCTCCACGTGATGACGCGAAGCGTGGAACTGGGCTTCCGGCGCAGCCTTTCGGCCATGGCGGGATGCATGCTGGCGATCGCGCTGGTACTTGCAGCCTCGGCGGCGGGATTGACCGCGCTGCTCAAGGCCATACCGGGCGCTTTCGAGGTGTTGCGCTATCTCGGCGTGGCCTACCTCGTCTATCTGGGCATCAAGTCCTGGAGGGCCGAAGTCTCTGCCGAAGATCCAGCCAGAGCCGACATGACCCGGCGCAATTCGCCGATGGCGCTGTTTCGCGGCGGGTTCACGATCGCCATCAGCAACCCCAAGCTGCTGCTGTTCGCCGCCGCCTTCTTTCCGCAGTTCATCGATCCCGCACAGCCCAAAGCGCCGCAATTCGCCATTCTCGTGGGCACCTTCACGGTTATCGAGATGTGCTGGTACTGCACTTATGCGCTGGCGGGGGGCACGCTTTCCGCGCATCTGCGGCGGCCTTCGGTGAAGCGTCTGTTCAACCGGGCGACCGGATCGATCTTCGTCGGCTTCGGAGCGGCGCTGCTTACCTCACGCGCCGCCTGAAACCGGGCCTGAAACTGGGCCTGAAACCGCGTAACAGGTTCCGACCCCAAGGCGCCCGCGGGTCGAAGATCGATCCGCGAGCGCATACCCGGAAGAACCGGCTTGGGCCTGTCAGGCTACGGAAGCGAGCCTGAAGCCGCGGGCCTGAGCACCGGTGTCGAAGCG
>NZ_DAMDBA010000095.1:0-17863 GCF_032093395.1 Novosphingobium sp. | reverse complement strand
CGCCTTCTTCCAGTTCGAACTTCAGCGCTCCCGTCAGCGGATTGGCTTCCGCGAGCCGCAGGCGCAGGATCTGGCCCATGCCGAACGTGGTGCCGGTGCTTTCGCCTTCCAGCACTTGCGCCTTTTCATCATAAGCGAAGCGTTCGTCGCCCAGTGTCGAGACGGGTACCAGGCCGTCGCCGCCAAGCCCAATGATCGTGGCGAAGAAACCGAACTTCTGCACGCCGGTGATACGGGTGTCGAACACTTGCCCGACACGGCCTGAAAGCCAAGCGGCGACGTAACGGTCGATCGTCTCGCGCTCGGCTTCCATGGCGCGGCGTTCGAAATTGCTGATCGCTTCGCTGACACGGCCCAGATCGTCGCGATCCCGATCGGACAGGCCCGACGCGGCGGGAATATCGCTATCCGGCTTCGGCTGCTCCAGGCCATAGGCATCGACAAGCGCGCGATGCACCAGAAGGTCGGCATAGCGGCGGATGGGCGAGGTGAAATGCGCGTAGGAGCCGAGCGCGAGGCCGAAGTGGCCCTCGTTGCGCGGGCCGTAATAGGCCTGGGTCTGGCTGCGCAGCACCGCTTCCATGATCAGCGCCTTCTCGCTCTCGTCCGCGATGTCCTTGAGAATGCGGTTAAACAGCCCTGGCGTAATGACTTGCCCCAGCGAAAGCTTGCGGCCGAAGGTCGCGAGGTAGTCCTTGAGCGACGTCAGCTTCTCGCGGCTCGGCGTTTCGTGGACGCGGTAGACCACCGGCGCCACCTTGGCTTCGAGAGCCTTTGCGGCGGCCACGTTGGCGGAGATCATGAAATCCTCGACCACGCGGTGCGCATCGAGCCGTTCGCGAATGGCGATTTCGGTGATGCGGCCTTCCTCGTCCAGCTTCACGCGGCGTTCGGGAAGGTCCAGTTCGAGTGGGTCACGATCCGAACGTGCTTTGGCGAGCAGCTTCCAGCAGGCCCACAGGTCTTGCAGGTGTTGCTGAGCACGGCCCTCGTCGATGCGGGCCTGCGCTTCTTCATAGGCGATGACTTCGTCGATGCGAACGAGGGCGCGAGTGAAGCGCCATTCGGTCACCTTGCCCTGCCCGTCGATCTTCAGATGGCAGGCCATCGCCGCGCGGTCTTCGCCGGAGCGCAGCGAACAGACGTCGGCGCTGAGCACTTCGGGCAGCATCGGCACGACCCGGTCGGGGAAATAGACCGAGTTTCCGCGTCGCCGGGCCTCGCGGTCGATATGGCCGCCGGGCCGGACGTAGAAGGAAACGTCGGCGATGGCGACGAGCGCGTCGAAGCCGCCCTCCTCGTTGGGTTTGGCCCAGATGGCATCGTCATGGTCGCGCGCGTCGGAAGGATCGATCGCAACGATGGGAAGGTGCCGCAAGTCCTCGCGCTTGTCGTGGCTGAGCGGCATTTTCGCGGAGCGCTCGGCCTCGGCAATGGTTTCGCCGTCGAAGTGGTTGGGAATGCCGTGTTTGTGGATCGCGATCAGGCTGAAGGCCTTGGGCGCCAGCGGCTCACCGAGAACTTCGGTGACTTTGACCGAGGGGCGCGCCGAGCGGCCGATCGGCTCGGCCAGCACCAGTTCGCCCTTTTCGGCGCCGCCGAGGTCGGAGATGGGCGAGGAATTGCGGATGCGCTTGTCCACCGGGGCGAGCCACGGCTTGCCCGCGCCGTCGATTTCGACGACGCCGAGCATCTGTTCCGAGCGCAGCATCAGCTTCTTCATCGGATAGGCACGCCATCCGGTGGCGGTTTCTTCCGTGCGGGCCAGGACGCGGTCGCCCTTGCGCAGCGCGGAACGGCCCTTCTCGATCAGACGGATGCGCGGCGGCGGAGTGGCGTCGTCCGGCGTCCAGGTATCGGGGATGGCGACGGGTTCGCCTTCGTCCACATCGACGACCCGCAGAACCGTGACCTTGGGCAATCCCCCCATGCGGTGGAACGCCGTGCGCTTGCCGTCGATCAGGCCCTCTTCGGCCATGTCCTTGAGGAGCGCCTTGAGCTGGATCTTCTCATGGCCCTTCAGCCCGAACTCCCGCGATATCTCGCGCTTGCCGATGGGCTCGGCCGAGTTCTGGATAAGGTCGAGGATTTGCTGGCGCGTCGGCAGGCCCGTCGCAGGCCGGTTCTTGGAAGGCATGGTTTCCGCCATGCGCCGGAATGCGCGTTAATGCAATGCCGCCACAACCGGCCGCGGTTTACGGCTGCTTCGCGGCAGCCTCCCCGGCGATCGATACCCCCTGCGCCGTGGTCGGTGCAGGCGCGCGCTTTTCTCCGGCATTCGCCTTGAGAAACAGCTGCCAGGACGACACGGCCAGCACGCAGGCGAGCAGGGGCTGAAGAATGCGGTCGGAAGCGTGCGAGGAAAGGTAGCTGCCGATCACGACCCCCGGCACCGAGCCGATCAGCAGCACGCCCAGAAGCGCGAAGTCCACATCGCCGATCATCCAATGGCCGAACCCGGCGATAAGCGCGAGGGGTACGGCATGGGCGATGTCGGAACCGACGATACGGGCGACGGGCAGCTTGGGATAGAGTATCAGCAGCACTGTCATGCCGATCGCGCCCGCGCCGACCGAGGAGATCGAAACCGCAATGCCGATCGCGGCGCCGAGCAGTATGGTGCTGCCCAGCACCTGCGAACGGGGCTGGTTGGGATCGATATCGCGAGCAAGGCGGAGCAGCCACTTGCGGCCTATCACCGCCACCGCCGTAATGCCCAGCAGGACGGCGAGCGACACCATGATCAGGTGTTCGGTGGAATTTCCGACCTTTCCGAACCAGGACAGGAAGCCGAGCGTCACGATCGCCGCCGGCACGCTGCCGCAGGCCATGCGGCGCACGATGCGCCAGTCCACCGTTTCGCGCTTTCCGTGGACTACCGAGCCGACGATCTTCGTCATGGCCGCGAAAAGCAGGTCCGTGCCGACTGCCGTCTGCGGACTGACTCCGAAGAGAAGCACCAGCAGCGGCGTCATTAGCGAGCCGCCGCCAACGCCGGTCAGCCCCACGAGCACGCCCACGAGCATTCCCGCGAAGACGTGCAGATAGTCAAAATGCTGCGTCAACGCCATGTCTGCTCACCGTTGCCCGAAATCGCCCACTCTCCAAATTCCTTGGCCGAACTGCTTGGCCGAAACGGCCTGGCCGATCCTGCGGCCTGACGCCGTCTGTCGAGGCCGGTTGTCATGCGCGCTTCGACGCGGCAACATAGTTTTCCTTGGCAGCCTGCCAGCAAGTCTCGCGCTGCAGGCATCGTTCGCGATAGATGCAATCGCACCCTTCCCCATCCCGTTATCCAAGTTCGATCATGCGGGAAGTCAAGGCAATTGGGCAAGCGGGGTAAACCCCCCGCCCGGCACGGCTGCGGCGATCGGGCTGACGCTGCCATCGGCCGCAATGGAGCGAACGCCCAGAATCCAGTCATCGCCGCGCAGCCCGTCAAGCTTGACGCTGGTCTGCGTGGTGCGGGCAACCAGAGGCTGCGGTTCCCATTCTGGCGCGTCGGTGCGGCGGCGCCACACCGAATAGGCGGCCGCTCCGGCGACCGGCGTCCATGTGACGTCCGTCCAGGTCTTGACGGCAGCGTCGGCCTTCGCCGTGGGCGGCATGGGTGCGGCGGCCAGTGCCGCCAACGCCGCCACGTTGAGGCGGGTCACCTTGGCGAGATAGGGAAAGTCCATCTCGTCGATCGTGTCGCCGTACTTGATGCCGTTCTCGCTGCGCAGATCCTGGTGCTGGTGCTCGTAATCCTCGATCGCCACAGAGAAGCGCACGGCAGGGTTGCCCTGTTCGAGGAAAGGCAACTGGTCCCCGCCGCGCCCCATGCGATCGGCGCGCCAGACCTGGCGGACCGCGAGATCCTTCTGCACGCCGCCCGCCAATTCCGCGATGAAGCGGGAGATATTGCGGCCGGGGCTGTCGTTCTCTCCGCCGAAGCGGCGGGCGTCTGCGCGGGTCTTGTCGGTAGCGTCAGCACGCGGACCTTCGGAAAACAGCCGCACGTTGCGGTCGTCTATCAGGCCGTCCGACCCATGAGTGCCGCCGACGATATCGTTGTTGAGCACCGCTTTCACCGTCCAGCCCTGCTGTTTGGCATAGTCCGCGAGCAGCTTGCCGCCGTAGAGCCCCTGTTCTTCCCCCGAAAGCGCGGCGTAGACGATCGTACCGGCGAATTTGCGCTTGGAAAGTACGCGTGCGGCTTCCAGCACGAGCGAAGTGCCCGAAGCGTCATCGTTGGCGCCGGGCGCGTCGCTTTTCGCATCCATCACGTCGGTCACGCGGCTGTCGATATGTCCTTGGACGATCACGACTTCGTTGGGGCGCTCGGTGCCGCGCTGGATGGCGACGACATCGACCATCTTCACCGGGGTTGGAATGCGAGTGCCGCTGACCATGGCCTCGGGCATGACGACCTCAAGGCAGTTCCCGCAAGCCTTCGAGGTCTTTCGGAACTCGTCGGCGGCCCAGCGACGGGCGGCGCCGATCCCGCGCTTCGGATCGGTGTCGGAGGAAAGCGTGTGGCGTGTGCCGAAGGAAACCAGCTTCCGGACATCGGCGCGCATCCGGGCTTCGGAGACCTGCACCTCTGTGCCATTCCGTGAAGTGTCCGCCGAATCCGCAGGTCCGGCAGGAAGCGCTTGGAGAAACGTGGCGGAAAGTGCGGTTGCGACCAGAATCTTGTTCATGGAGGCGCTTGTCACGCCGGACTGCCCGAATGGCAAGAGGTCAGAAGCGAACGGGAGCCTCTCCGTATCGGTTCGGCCCCCGATTGGACGGCCAGACTCCGAAGACGATGACGATGAGAATCGCTGCATAGCCAAGCAGGCTGGCGGCCACGACTTTCGATTGCATGGCGAAGGCGGTTTCAAGATTGTCCGCCGAAACACGCTGCATCGTGGAGACAATCTCGTCCATTCTGGACCAGACGATCGCCTTCGAGGTCAGCGATAGCACGAACGTCAGGACCGAGATCCACCCCGGCTTGCCGGAATCGTGAAGCCTTCGCGCTAAAGAGGCCAGCAGCAGCAGGCCGGCCGTCAGCGAGACGATCGTCGAAAGCGTCATCGAGGTGCGCATATACCCGGCCATCTGGGCCATGACGCGCGCGTTCATGTCTTCGGCGGTGACACCTTGCTGCGCGGCGACGAAAGCGCCCTTCATGATCCCGCCCATCATCGGCATGGCAATCACCATGCCCACGGCGTACTGGATCACCACGAGGAAGAGGACGTAGAACCAGAAGGTCTGCCGCGCATCACGGCCCTTGAAGTTCAGCAGGTTCGTCAGATTGTACTTGATCGATCCCAGCACGTCCTCTTGCTCCTTTCAGATCAGTAGGATCTCGCGACGTAGATGCGTTCCACTGCCGGATCGCCGGTGAACACGCACTGACCGGTGACGGACTCGGCATCGAGCGGCGTGTTGCGGATGGTGAGCTTGAGAGCCTTGAGCTTCTGCACCACGGCTTCGAGAGCTGCGCCGGTCGGGCGCGACCATTCGACTTCGACCCAGCCAGGATAGCGCTTGTCTTCCGCAAAGGCAGCGGCAAGCTCGTCGAAGCTGGCAGCGCGAGAGATGTTGGCTTCGAGCTTGGCCTTGGCTTCGGTGAAGAGCGAGGTTTGGATGGCCTCGATCTCGGCGGCGGCACGGGTGACGAAGTCTTCTTTGGCCAGTCCCACGAAGTTGGCCTTGGCCGCCTCGTTCCAGAGCTTGTCACGGCGCAGCATCGAAACCTGTCCACCTGCAGCATCGCGGCCGCCGATTTCGAGAATGAGCGGGACGCCCTTCTTGACCCATGCCCAGCGCTTTTGCGTGGCCTTGCCCGGACGCTTGTCAAGCAGGACGCGCAGCGGCTCGCCCAGCGCGAACTGGGTGACCAGCGATTTGCGCAGTTCCTCGCAATAGGCGAGCAGCGCCTCGTCCTCGTCATTGTCGCGCAGCATCGGCAGGATCACGATCTGGTGCGGTGCGATCATCGGCGGCACGCGAAGGCCGTCGTCGTCGCCATGAGTCATGATGACGCCGCCGACCATGCGGGTGGACGTGCCCCAGCTGGTCGTATGGGCGTATTGCTGCGTGCCTTCCTTGTCCTGATACTGGATGCCCGCCGCCTCGGCGAAGCCCGTGCCCAGGTAATGCGACGTGCCGGCCTGAAGCGCCTTGCCGTCCTGCATCATGGCTTCGATCGAATACGTCGCGACGGCGCCGGGGAAGCGTTCGTTCTCGGGCTTTTCGCCAGCGACCACCGGCATGGCCAGCTCGGTCTCCGCGAAGTCGCGATACATTTCGAGGGCGCGCAGCGTCTCGGTCATGGCATCGTCGCGGTCGGCGTGGGCGGTGTGGCCTTCCTGCCAGAGGAACTCGCTGGTGCGCAGGAACATGCGGGTGCGCATTTCCCAGCGCACGACATTGGCCCACTGGTTGACCATGAGCGGCAGGTCGCGCCACGACTGGACCCAGCGCGCCATCGCGGCGCCGATCACCGTTTCCGAAGTGGGACGGACGATCAGGGGTTCTTCCAGCTTCGCTTCGGGATCGGGCACCAGGCCACCCTTGCCGTCTCCGACAAGGCGATGGTGGGTGACGACCGCCATTTCCTTCGCGAAGCCTTCGACGTGCTCGGCCTCCTTGGCGAAGTAGGACAGCGGGATGAACAGCGGGAAATAGCAGTTGGTGACGCCCGCCGCCTTGATGCGGTCATCCATCAGGCGCTGGATGCGTTCCCAGATGCCGTAGCCCCACGGCTTGATGACCATGCACCCGCGAACACCCGATTCCTCGGCCATTTCGGCTTCGGAAATGACTTCCTGATACCACTGGGCGAAGTCGTCCTCGCGCTTGGTGGAGAGGGCGTGGCGAATGGCGGACACGGGTGCTTCTTCCTGAACTGAGCGATGCAACGGACCATCCGTTGCATTCTAGGCAAGTCGCGGCACATCGTGCGCCGCGAGAGCACCTGCGCAGACCCTTATTTGCCCAGCGCGTCAAGCCTCTTCTGGATTTCGGCCATCTGATCGCGCAGTGCCGCAAGGTCTCCGGCGTCCTCGGCCGGCGGCGCCTTGGCCTCTGGCTTCTCGGCGCCGGGCATGAAGGCGGAGGCGGCGGCCTTGAACATCGCCATGTTCTGTTCGGCCAGCTTCGCCAGCGGATTGTTGCCCAGGCTATCTTCGAAGGCCTTGTGCAGCTTCGTCTGGTTGGCCCGGAAATTGTCCATCGAGGCTTCGAGATAGTGCGGCACCAGCGACTGCATCGAGTTGCCGTACATGCTGATCAGTTCGCGCAGGAAGTTGACCGGAAGCATCTGCTCCCCGTTCGATTCTTCCTCCATGATGATCTGCGTCAGGATCGTGTGCGTGATGTCGGTGCCGGTCTTGGCATCGAGCACTTTGTAATCCACGCCTTCGCGCGTCATCTTCGCAAGGTGATCGAGCGTGATGTAGCTCGACGAACGTGTATTGTAGAGACGACGGTTCGCGTATTTTTTTATGATTACCGTGTTGTCGTCCTGCGACGCCGTATCAGCCATTTGCCAATCCCCAATCCGCCTATTCCCGGCCAGTATGACAAGAGGTTACCACCCCGCCTTGTCGCAACGCAACACAAATTGCTGCGCAGCAAAACTCTATGGGAGTACCCCTAAGCGGCGTGGACAAGTCAGCGGCCGAACCTTCGCCCCAGCAGGGTAAGCAGTTCATACTGGGAAAGTCCGGACTGGGCCGCTGCCTCGGGAAGCGCGTAGTCGGCCGCGATCCAGTCGCCCTCGCCTACGTCCGGAGCCTGGGTCAGGTCGACGACGGTGAGGTCCATGCTCACGCGGCCGAGCACCGGCAGTTCATGGCCCTTGGCGCGGAACATGCCTTTTCCGGACCATGAGCGCAAATAGCCGTCCGCATAGCCCAGTGCGATGGCGCCTACCCGCATCGGCGTGGCGGCGGTGAAGGTGGCGTTGTAGCCGATCGTCTCGCCCGTCGGGACATCGCGAACCTGGAGGATTGCCGCTTCGGGACGAACCACCTGCCGCAGGTCCTTCGCCATCTCCGCACGGGGGACGCCGCCGTAGAGCGCAATGCCGGGGCGAGTCAGGTCGCCGTGGTAATCGCTCCCAAGGGCAATGCCGGCGCTGTTGGCCAGGCTGGCGCGAACGTGGGGCACTTGTTTGCAAGCGCTCTGCCAGCGAGCGCATTGCGTGGCGTTGAGGTCGGTTTCCTCCTCGGCCGAAGCGAGGTGCGAGATCAGCATGTCGATATCGAGCGCTGCGATCGCTTCGTCGCCCAGTTCTTCCAGACGAATGCCGAGCCGGTTCATGCCGGTATCGACCATGAGATGGCAACGTCCACCTCCCCCCTCGATCCAGCGGCGGGCCTGCGCCAGCGAATTGATGACCGGCGTGATGCCGGTTTCGCGCGCGAAGGCGGCGTCCTGTGCAGTCAAAGGGCCATGCAGGACGGAGAGAGCCGCCGGGCTGACGCAGCCCAGCAAGCCCTGTGCCTCGCCCCAATGCGCAACGAAGAAATCATGGCAACCGGCGGCATGAAGCACCGGAACGACTTCCCTGGCGCCAAGGCCATAGCCGTTCGCCTTCACTGCCGCGCCGGCGCGGGCGGTTCCGGACAGACGGTCGAGCGCCTGCCAGTTCGAGCGCAAGGCGTCACGGTCGAAAGCAAGTCGAAGGGCGGAAGCGGGAAACTCAGGAAACATCTTCACCATAGTCGCGCGGAGGGCCGCCTCGCAGCCCCCAAAGCGAGACGACGAGGGCCATCGCGACAACGCCCCATGTATACCAGAGCCCCTGGTAGGGGTTGCCGCTGCTCGCGACCATGTAGCTGGAAATCAGCGGAAGGAAACCGCCAAAGTAGCCTGTGCCGATGTGATAGGGGATCGACATCGAGCTATAGCGGATGCGCGGCGGGAACATCTCGGAAAGCAGCGCCGCGACCGGCCCGTAAGTCGCACCGGAAAGCGCCATGAGCACCAGCAGCGTAAAACCGATGACGAGCCCGTCACGCAGCGAGGGCCGCACTTTGGCGAATTCGTACCCCTTCCCTCCCAGCCATTCCTCCAGGACGGCGCTGCGCGCCTTGCGGTCCGGCCAGGGGTAGGCACTCAGCGGAAGCACGCTTTCGCCAACGCGAAGGCGGAGTTCGGGCGCAGTCGCGAGACGATAGGCTATACCTGTGCTCGCAAGGTCTCCCAGGAGTTTGCCGCAAGGGCTCGCCTGCTCGGCCCTGAAGGGATTGTAATCGCAGTCGGGCCCTTCCACCAGCACGGGCGCCTGTGCGGCAGCACGCGACAAGCCCGGGTTGGCGTGGTTGCCGATGGTCCAGAAAGCGGGGAACAACAGGGCGAGCGTCAACGCATAACCCCAGACGATCGGTTTCCTGCGTCCGATCCGGTCGGAGAGGCTTCCGAAGATCACGAAGAACACCATGCCGAGCGCCGCAGCGCCGCCGACGATGAGTTCGGCTGCGGTGTCCTCCATGCGCATCGCGCCCTTGAGGAAGCTCATCGCCGAGAACATTGCGGTGTACCAGATCACCGTCAGGCCTGCCGCAATGCCGAAAAGCGCGATGAAGATGCGTTTGCGATTACCGGGATATGTGAAACTCTCGATGAAAGGATTCCCGGCGATCTCTCCTTCCGCGCGCATCGCCCTGAACACGGGGCTTTCGGAAAGCTTGAAGCGCATCCACAGCGATACGGCCAGCAGCGCGATGCTGAGAATGAATGGAACGCGCCAACCCCATGCATTCCAAACGCCTTCGCTCATCGCAGCCTTGCAGCCCAACACCACGATCAGGCTGAGAACGAAACCGCCAACGACGCTTGCCTGGATGAAGCCGGTATGAAAGCCGCGGCGGTCGGCTGGCGAATGTTCGGAAACGTAGATCGCCGCGCCGCCATATTCCCCGCCGAGCGCCAACCCCTGAAGCACCCGCAGCAACAGCACCGCGGCAGGCGCGGCATAGCCGATTGTCTCAGCCGATGGCGTTAATCCTACCCCTGCCGTCGCCACGCCCATCAGGGTCACGGTGACAAGGAAGGTATACTTGCGGCCAAGCCGATCGCCCAGGTAGCCGAACAGGACCGCGCCCAGCGGGCGGAAGCCGAATCCCACCGCAAACCCCACCCACACCAGCAGCGTTTCCAGCGTGGCGTTGCCGGAGGGGAAGAAAGTCTTGCCGATGATCCCGGCCAGGGTGCCGTAGATGAAGAAATCGTACCATTCGAACACCGTGCCCATGGAAGACGCGGCGATCACCAGCCTGATGTCGGACGTGCTTGGTCCTGCCGGATGTTCCGGAGATACCCCTGCCATTCCCGTTCCCCCTATCGGCCTCGATTTCGAGGTCCGCGGCGGGAAGCCTAGCCTTGCTGGCGCTCGCTGGAAAGCGCCTGGATGGCCGCATGCCAGGGAAGTAGAACCGCTCCGTGGCGCGCGGGGTAGTCCCGCGCCTTCGCGATCGTTTCCAGCCCCGGCCAATCCGGAAGCGCGCCATTACCGGCCAGCCAAAGGGAGATCGCCTCGGCCGCCTTTTCCAGGTCGTTGGGGGAGCGTCCGGGCGCCGCATCGGCAAAGATGGCCGCGGCTGCCTGACCGATGGCGCAGGCCTGGCTGCGAATGCCGATCCGCTCCACACGGTGCCGAGCGTTCAGCGCCAAACCCAGTGCGATCGTTGAGCCGCAACTTTGCGATCGCGCTTCGCCCTTATACGGCAGAGTCTCGTTCCAGGGATAGGCTGCCAGCCGTATCGTCAGGCCCAGCACATCGGGCGTGTAGAGCACCGTGGCCGACATCAGCTGTCCGCCGCTTCTGCTTCCCGCGCCTCGCGGCGACGTTCGGAAATCATTTTGACGAGCGCTTCGCTGCTGGCGTTGACGAAGGGATAAGTCCGCGCCTCCTTCATCCAGTCGGGCCGGCCGCCCGGTCCCCACACGGTGTCATAGCCCAGCACGAGCACCGAAAAGCCCAGAATTACGATGATGACGCCTTTCACGGCACCGAATCCGAAGCCAAGTACCCGATCGATCGGCCCCAGCACCGAGGCGCGGCTCTGCTTTCCGGCCCAGCCGGCCACCAGCTTCACGACAATGAAAGGTACCAGCAGCAGGACCGCGAAAGCGATCACCGGGGTCGCCGTGCCGGAACCCGAATAAGGCTCAAGCCAGGCGGATAGCGGCGTATGCAGCGTGCGGATCGCGAACACCGCAAGGATCCACGCGCCCAGCGCGAGGATCTCCTGAACGAAACCTCTCAGAAATCCGATGGCGGCGCCTAGGCCGACGAACACCAGAACAGCAATATCGAAACCGGTCATAAGGCCCCGAACTAGGCATCCGTCAGGATACGGTCAACGAGATTGGGCAACATGGTCAGGCCGGTGAAGTCGATGCCCTTTGGCGCGCCATCGCCATTGGCGCCTCCCGCTGGCCCGATTGCGCGCCCGAATCCCAGCTTGGCCGATTCGCGCTGACGGATCGATGAATGCGAAACCGGGCGAATCTCTCCTGCCAGCGAGACTTCCCCGAACCATACCGCGTTCTTGGGCAGCGGCTTGTCGCCCAACGCCGAGATTAGCGCCGCGGCAACGGCGAGATCGGCCGCGGGGTCTGTCAGGCGATAACCGCCTGCCACGTTCAGATAGACCTCCGCGCTGGAGAAATTGAGCCCGCAGCGCGCCTCCAACACCGCCAGAAGCATGGCCATGCGGCCCGAATCCCATCCTACAACGGCGCGTCGCGGGGTTGCCCCACTCTGCAATCGGACGATCAGTGCCTGGATTTCCACCAGCACCGGGCGCGTTCCCTCCATCGCGGCGAAGACCGCGCTTCCGGCCATTTCCTCGTCGCGGCCGGACAAGAACAGCATCGAGGGATTGCCGACCTCGGCCAGCCCCGCGCCTTCCATTGCGAAGACTCCGATTTCGTCGACAGGGCCGAACCGGTTCTTCAGGCTGCGCAAGATACGGTACTGGTGGCTGCGTTCCCCTTCGAAAGCCATGACGACGTCCACCATGTGCTCCAGCACGCGCGGTCCCGCGATCGTGCCGTCCTTGGTGACGTGGCCCACCAACACCAGGGTGACGTCGTTCTCTTTTGCATAGCGGATCAGTTCGAAAGCGCAGCCGCGAACCTGGCTGACGGTGCCGGGCGCACCTTCGATCGTGTCGGAATGCATGGTCTGGATCGAATCGATCACCAGCAGCGTCGGTGCTTCCATCATGCCGAGCGTGGTGAGGATATCCCGAACCGATGTAGCCGATGCCAGTTGGATAGGCGCTTTGGAAAGCCCCAGCCGTTCCGCGCGCAGACGCACCTGCCCGGCCGCCTCTTCTCCGCTGACATAGACGACGCTGCCGCCAGCCATGGCGATATGGGCCGAGGCCTGAAGCAGGAGCGTCGATTTGCCGATGCCGGGATCGCCGCCCATCAGGATCGCCGAACCCGGCACGAGGCCCCCGCCCAGTGCTCGGTCGAACTCTGCAAATCCGCTGGCACGGCGCTGGGGCAATTGGCCGGGCGCATCGAGCGGCGTGAAAAGAATCGGCCGCCCCCCGGATGAGAGATCGTGCTTGGAGGAAAACACCGTCTGCGGCGCTTCTTCCGCCAAGGTATTCCACTCCCCGCAGTCGGGGCATTGACCTTGCCAGCGGGACGAAACGCCCCCGCAGGCCTGACAGACATATCGACGCTTGGGCTTTGCCATGCCGCCTCGATTATCTGGAACGGAATGAGAACGCAATTGCCTTTCCTCAAGGATCGCGCCAACATGGAGCAATGCGGCAAAAAGAACTGCGGATCGCGCTGGTCTGCTACGGCGGCATCAGCCTTGCCGTCTACATGCATGGGGTCACCAAGGAGCTTTGGAAGGCGCTTCAGGCCAGTCAGGCATTCTGGAGCGGAGAACAGGCGCCTGCCGGTACGGCGACCGTTTATCGTAAGCTTTTGCAAAGGCTGGAATCAGGCAGCAACCTGCGGCTTCGAATCCTCACCGACATCGTTGCGGGCGCGAGCGCCGGCGGTATCAACAGCGTCTTCCTGTCGCAGGCTATCCATTCCGGCCAGTCGCTCGAACCGCTTACCGAACTATGGCTGGAAAACGCCGACGTCGACGTGCTGCTCGATCCCGAGGCGCGGGCACGCAGCCAGGTCACGAAGTTCTGGGCAAGGCCGATCGTTTCCTACCTGCTGCACCGGCCCGGCAATGCCGTGACCACCAGCGTCGCGCCGGAGACCCGGGAAGAGGTGCGGGAGAAGCTGTCGCGCCTGATTCGCTCCCGCTGGTTCGAGCCTCCTTTCAGCGGTTTGGGGCTTTCGCGTCTGCTCGCCGGCGCCTTTACCGCCATGGCAGAGAGCAAGGCGGGGGCGCCGCTTCTGCCGCATGGGCATCCGATCAACCTCTTCGTCACCGCGACCGACTTCAAGGGGCACCTTGAAACCTTGCGGCTGCATTCGCCGGAACTGGTGCTGGAGAGCGAGCATCGCCTGAGTATCGGCTTCGAAGCGCGCGCCGGCTCGGCTTCACTTGCGTCCTTGCCGGAACTCCTGCTTGCGGCCCGTTCGACTGCGAGTTTTCCCGGTGCATTCCCGCCCCTCCAGATCGAGGAGATAGACGGGCTGATCGACGAACTGGGGATCGCCTGGCCCGATCGCGATGCGTTCTTCCGCCGCGTCATGCCGGAACACAGCCAGCGCGGAGATCTCGACAACGTTGCGCTCATCGATGGCTCGGTGCTCAACAACGCCCCCTTCGCCGACGCCATGAGCGTGTTGCGAGACCGTCCCGCGACGCGCGAGGTGGACCGCCGCTTCGTCTACATCGATCCCACGCCCGACAGGATCGGCGCGTCGGTACGGCAGGAGCGCAAGGCGCCGGGGTTCTTTTCGACGATCTTCGGCTCGCTTTCATCCATTCCTCGGGAACAGCCGATTCGCGACAACCTGGAGGCGCTGGAGCGCGATTCCCAGGAAGTCGCCACTCTGCGCACCATCGTTCTGGCCATGCGTCCGGAGATCGAGGAAACCGTAGACCGGCTGTTCGGCAATACCTTCTTCCTCGATCGGCCCACGCCGAAGCGGCTTTCGGCCTGGCGCGACAAGGCGCAGCGGGCCGCGCTGGAGCAGGCCGGTTTCGCCTATCATGGCTATGTTCAGGTCAAGTTCTCCGGAATCGTCGGCAAGCTGGCGCGGCTTATCCACGATGCCGCCCCGGAACTGGGGCTGTCATCCAGCGATCCGATCGCGCTGCGCCTGCACGAGCATTTCGCCAGCCAGGGCCTGGATCGCATTCACGGGCTGAAAGGCGACGGTTCGCCCGGCATGATCGATTTCTTCCGACGCCACGACCTGGCCTTCCGCGTACGGCGCCTTCGGCTGCTGGCCCGACGCGTCACGCAGGAATGGCAGCAGGAAGCCAGCGTTACCGAGACCGAAAGGGACAAGGCTCGCGAAGCGATCTACGCAGCCTTGGCACTCTATCTCGATTGCGAGCCGGTATCCGCCATGGGAGAGGAATTCCCGGCCCTGGCAGCGGGCGTGGTTACCGATCCCGGAGCAGCCATCGATCATGTCGAGGCCGTTCGCCAACTGGCCGAGATCGATGGGCAAGTTGACGCCCTGCTGGCCGAGGCCCTTGCCGAAATGCCGCAGGCCTTGCGGCGGCGTGTGCTGCTCGCCTACCTCGGCTTCCCTTTCTACGATACCGTTACCCTGCCCCTGCTGCGCGGCGAAGGACTGACCGAGTTCGATCCGATCCGGGTCGACCGCATTTCGCCCGAAGATTGCCACATGATCCGCAAGGGGCCGGTGCTGCGCGGGACGGAGTTCTTTAACTTCGGCGCCTTCTTCAGCCGCGCCTATCGCGAGAACGACTATCTCTGGGGTCGGCTCCACGGCGCCGAGCGGATGATAGACCTGATCGCTTCGACGGCCGAAGGAGAGCACGCTCTGCTGGAAGGCGAACTCTGGACCTTCAAACGTGAAGCGTTCCTGGCGGTGCTGGACGAAGAAGAGGACCGACTGAACGCCGACCCGGCGCTGGTGCGCAATGTGCGGGATGAAGTGCTGCGCGGCGGGTGATGAGCGGTATCACCACGAGCGGTATTACGTCGTCCCGGACTTGATCCGGGACCGCTGGCCGCCTTTAGGCGCTGCGTTCGCGCGCGAGATATTGCCTAAAGTATTGCCAGCGGTCCCGGGTCAAGCCCGGGACGACGTATGAATCCAATCCTACTCGGTCAGATCGCTCCAGGCTTCCTTGATCCGGTCGAAGAAACCCTTTGATTGCGGGCATTCGTCGCCGGTTTCGGTAGCCTGAAGCTCGCGGATCAGTTCCTTCTGACGCGCGGAAAGCCTGGTCGGCGTTTCCACGCTGATCTCGATGACGAGATCACCGCGTCCGCGCCCCTGGAGCACCGGCATGCCTGCGCCGCGCTTGCGGAGCTGCTTGCCGGACTGGATCCCGGCGGGAATGTCGATCGAGAGATTCTCGCCGTCCATGCCCGGAATTTCGATGGAACCGCCCAGCGCCGCGGTGGTGAAGGTGATCGGAACGCGCGTGATCAGCGTCGTGCCGTCCCGTTCGAACACCTTGTGCCGCTTGACGTGCAGGAAGATATATAGGTCGCCCGGAGGCGCTCCGAACGGTCCGGCCTCGCCCTTGCCGGAAAGGCGGATTCGGGTGCCGGAGTCCACTCCTGGCGGGACTTCCACCTGCAAGGCCTGCGGCTTGTCGACACGGCCCTCGCCGCCGCAGGAGCGGCACGGCTTTTCGATCACTTCGCCTCGACCGTGACAGGTCGGGCAAGTGCGTTCCACCACGAAGAAACCCTGCTGCGCGCGGACCTTGCCGTGGCCGCCGCACATGTTGCAGCCGCGCTTGCCGGTTCCCGGCTCCGCGCCCGAACCGTTGCACGGCTCGCAGCTCTGCGAAACTTCGATGGTGATTTCGGTCTGCTTGCCATGGAAGGCCTCGTCGAGGCTCACTTCCATATCATAGCGCAAGTCAGCACCGCGACGGGCCTGCTGGCGACCACCGCCACCGAAGGCGCTGCCGAAGATGGATTCGAAGATGTCCCCGATGTCGCCAAACTCGGCGCCGCCCGGATGGCCACCACCACCCATGCCCTGCTGGAACGCGGCATGGCCATAACGATCGTAGGCCGCACGTTTCTGCGGATCCTTGAGGCAATCGTAAGCTTCGCTGATCTGCTTGAAACGCGCTTCGCTGTCGCCGCATCCGGGATTCTTGTCCGGATGGTAGCGCATCGCAAGGCGGCGATAGGACGACTTGATGGTCTTGTCGTCGGCGCTGCGCTCTACTTCGAGCAGTTCGTAATAGTCGATTTCGGTAGCTGACACGTCTCGTTATTCCCCGCGTGCGACCTGGCCGCCACCGTCACGCGATGTAACGATGGCGGCCACGCTTGTCATGAGGACCGATCAGCCCTTGTTGTTTTCGTCGACTTCCGAGAACTCGGCGTCGACGACATCGTCGTCACCGCCGGCCGGAGCGGCTTCAGGCGAAGCGCCCGCAGCCTGTTCCTTCTCGTAGATGGACTGGCCCATCTTCATCGCGACTTCGGTCAGCGCCTGCGACTTGGCAGTGATCTCGGCGGGTTCGCCGCCTTCGATCGCCGTCTTGGTCTCGGCAATGGCCGCTTCGACTTCGGCCTTCAGGCCGGCGTCGATCTTGTCGCCATGTTCGGCGATCTGCTGCTCGGTCGCGTGGACGAGGCTGTCGGCGTTGTTCTTGGCCTCTGCGGCCTCACGACGCTTCTTGTCCTCTTCGGCGAACTTCTCGGCATCCTTGACCATCTGGTCGATGTCGTTGTCCGACAGACCGCCAGAAGCCTGGATGCGGATCTGCTGCTCCTTGCCGGTGCCCTTGTCCTTGGCGGACACGTTGACGATGCCGTTGGCGTCGATGTCGAAGGTCACTTCGATCTGCGGCACGCCGCGACGCGCGGCCGGGATGCCGACGAGGTCGAACTGGCCGAGCATCTTGTTGTCCTGCGCCATCTCGCGCTCGCCCTGGAACACGCGGATCGTCACCGCCTGCTGGTTGTCCTCGGCGGTCGAGTAGACCTGGCTCTTCTTGGTCGGGATCGTCGTGTTGCGGTCGATCATCTTGGTCATGATGCCGCCCAGCGTCTCGATACCCAGCGACAGCGGGGTGACGTCGAGCAGCAGCACGTCCTTGACGTCGCCCTGAAGCACGCCGGCCTGGATCGCGGCGCCCATGGCGACCACTTCGTCAGGGTTCACGCCGGTATGCGGTTCCTTGCCGAAGAAGTCCTTCACGACTTCGCGCACCTTGGGCATGCGGGTCATGCCGCCGACCAGAACGACATCGTCGATGTCCTTGGCCGAAACGCCGGCGTCGGCCAGCGCCTTGCGGCAGGGCTCGAGCGTGCGCTGGATCAGGTCCGCAACCATCTTTTCAAGGTCGGCGCGGGTGACGGTTTCCACGAGGTGCAGCGGGGTGGTGGCGCCGCCTTCCATACGCGCGGTGATGAAAGGCAGGTTGACCTCGGTCGTCGCGGTGGACGACAGCTCGATCTTCGCCTTCTCGGCCGCTTCCTTCAGGCGCTGCAGAGCGAGCTTGTCGCTGCGCAGGTCCATGCCTTCCTTGGCCTTGAACTTGTCGGCCAGCCATTCGACCAGCTTGGTGTCGAAGTCTTCACCGCCGAGGAACGTGTCGCCGTTGGTGGACTTCACTTCGAACACGCCATCGCCGATTTCGAGGATCGAAACGTCGAAGGTGCCGCCGCCAAGGTCGTAGACGGCGATGGTCTTGCCGTCCTGCTTGTCGAGGCCATAGGCGAGCGCCGCGGCAGTCGGCTCGTTGATGATGCGCAGCACTTCA
>NZ_DAMDBA010000094.1:10269-17931 GCF_032093395.1 Novosphingobium sp. | reverse complement strand
CCGTTTGCCATGGCGCGCCTGAAAACCTACATCTGTGCATGAAGAGAAAATGAACAACACGACAGCCCCCATATATCGCCATCTCGATGAAGGCCCGATGCCCACGCCGACGATCCTGCTGGTGGAGGACGATGGTCCTCTGCGCACCCTGACGGCCCGCGCCCTTCGGCAAAGCGGCTTCAACGTCCTTACCGCGGCCACCGGCGCCGAAATGTGGGTAACTCTGCGCGAAGGACCGGTCAGCCTCGTCGTTCTCGACATCATGTTGCCCGGCACCAGCGGCTTCGACCTGTTCCGCCGTCTGCGCCGCGAATGCGACATTCCGGTGATCTTCATCAGCGCCCGCGGCAGCGAGGAAGACCGCGTGCTCGGGCTGGAACTGGGCGCGGACGATTACCTAGCCAAGCCTTTCAGCACGCGCGAACTCGCCGCCCGCGTCAGCGCCGTTCTGCGCCGGGGCGGAAACAATCCCGCCGCCGCCGAATTTACCGGCAGCGACACGGTGGCCGACGGGCGCACGCCGGAATCCATCCACTTCGAAGGCTGGAACCTCTCCATGGCGCGCCGCGAGCTGCGTTCGCCTACGGGGGCCATGGTCGATCTGACCGGCGCGGAGTTCGATCTGCTGGCCACGTTCCTGGCCTATCCGCAGCGCGTGCTCGGCCGTGAGCGCCTGATCGAGCTCTCGCGTTCGCGGCTGGGCGACAGCTCCGATCGCAGCGTGGACGTCCTCGTCAGCCGTCTGCGTCGCAAGCTTCAGGCCGAAGGTGGAGAGTCTCCGATCGTCACCGTTCGCGGCGTCGGCTACATGTTCAAGGCAGAGGTTACGCGCGCCTGATGTCCTTGCGCCGGTTCCGCCTGTTCCGGCGCTTCGGCCTGCCCGAGCGGTTGATTGCCGTCCTTCTGCTGGTCTTCGTCATCGACGTGATCTGCAACACGGTGCTGTTCGAACGTGCCAACACGTTCGAATTGCGCCGGGACGACGCCCAACGGATCGCTGAAAACCTGGTGCTCGCAAGCCGCGCAATCGAACACGCGGGCAAAGAGGACCGGCAGGTCGTCACGTCCGCGCTCAGCACGTCGCAGTTCTCGTTGCGGCTGATCGAGCCGGGCCGCCGTTATCGCGGATCGCTGAGCCTGGCGAACCTGCGAACCCAGGTGTTGGAGATGGCGCCCGAACTGGCGCATAGCGATCTCGAACTTCACCTCGAATCGATCCCGCGGGAAGGCAACATCGGCGGCTCGCTCCGCCTGTCGGACGGCGCATTCCTGGATTTCCGGACGCACGCGCGCTCCGCCTGGAAGCTCAGCATCGGCCGGTTCGCCAGCCTGGTGCTGCCCACCCTGCTGCTGATCTCGCTGGCATGGCTGCTGCTTCGCGCCGCGTTGAACCCCCTCCGCTCGCTGATCCGCGCTACCCGGAATTTCGGCGCCGGACCGCCAAGGCTCGTGCCGGAACGCGGGCCGGACGAGATGCGCGAACTAATCCGCGCGATGAACGAGATGCAGGAACGCATCCACCAGTCCCTGCTCGACCGCACGCATACGATGCTTGCCATCGGCCACGACCTCAAGACGCCGCTTGCCCGCATGCGCCTGCGGTTGGACGATGGCGAGGTCGATCCTGTCGTCCGCGACGGCATCAACCATGACATCGACGAGATGCGCATGCTGCTGGACTCGATCCAGGCTTACGTCGAGACCGGCGGCACACAGATCCCCGCCGAGCGGATCGATCTTGCCATCATGGCCGAAACCCTTGTCGACACCGCAGCGGACCGAGGCGCCGACGCCACCTATGCGGGCCTGTCCAGCCTTGAGATCATGGCGCGGCCGGTGTCGATTCGGCGTGCCTTGTCGAACCTCATAGAAAACGCGCTTCATTATGGCGGCAATGTCCGCGTCACCCTGCGCCGGGACGGCGGCGCCGCAGAGATCACCATCGACGACGATGGGCCCGGCATCCCCGAAGACCGAATCACCGATGCGCTCCAGCCTTTCGTCCGTCTCGATACCGCACGTGCGCGCGACACGGCCGGCATGGGTCTGGGCTTGCCGATCGTACGCAAGGCAGTGCGTCTGGACGGCGGCACGCTCGACCTGAGAAATCGGCCGGAAGGCGGACTGCGCGCAACGATCAGGCTGCCCGTCGCAATGCGGTAGAAGCCGTGCTGCAAAGCAGCACGACAGACACTTTGCCTTATGTCTCTGTTATAGTTCCGCAATAGCGGGACACACGGCACGAAACTAGGCAAAACCCTGCTGCACTGCGGATTTCGCCTGCAATCGTTGACTATTACGCTGCGCCGCAGCAACATTTCCTGACAAATGCGAACGACTGCCGAAAACAGCGGTCCGTAATTTTCGTCACTAAGCTCCGCGCCCCGTCCCCCCACCCCTCCGGAGAGCGCGGAGCACCTGGATTCACGAAAGGTGACGAGAGTGAATGAACTGATCGGCAGGGTCTTCCATTTCGAGAAGACCATCTTTCCCGCCAGCAGCGAACTGTTCGGCAAACTCGCCAACGAAGGTCAGGAGCCCAAGGCCCTGATGATCTCCTGCGCGGATTCCCGTATCGTGCCCGAGCAGATCATGCAGGCCCAGCCCGGCGATCTCTTCGTGTGCCGCAACGCCGGCAACATGGTGCCGCCCTATGCGACCCAGAACGGAGGCGTCACCTCCACCGTGGAGTATGCTGTGGCCGCACTCGGCGTGCGCGACATCATTATCAGCGGCCACTCCGGCTGCGGCGCGATGAAGGCGCTGGCCGATCCCACCGGCCTCGAAGCGATGCCGAACGTGGCCGCCTGGCTCAAGCACGGCGCCGCCGCCGAGCACATCGTCAGCACCTGCCACGGAGAGCTTCAGGGCAACGACCGCGTCCGCGCGATCACGCTGGAGAACATCATCGCCCAAATCAGCCATCTGCGCACGCACCCTTCGGTAGCCGCTGCGATCGCACGCGGGCAAATGACCCTTCACGGCTGGTTCGTCGATATTCATGCCGGGCAGGTGCTCGGACTTGACGGTGAAACCGGCCAGTTCGTGCCCTTGCGTGAAGACGCTCCCCTTCCGGTCGCGCTTGCCGCCAAGGCACGCTTCGCCACCGAATTCGCAGAGGCAGCAGAATGACGACTGCAACCACAACCGCGACCTCTTCGGAGGCAACACGAAGCGGGCCATTCGCCCACTTCGGCCGGGATTTCACCGCGTCCATCGTGGTCTTCCTGGTTGCGATGCCCCTCTGCATGGGCATCGCCATCGCTTCGGGCGTGCCCCCTGAAAAGGGGCTCGTCACGGGCATCATCGGCGGCCTCGTTGTCGGCCTTCTGGCAGGCTCGCCGCTTCAGGTGAGCGGGCCGGCGGCCGGCCTTGCCGTCATTGTCTTCGAATTCGTGCGCGAGCACGGCCTCGAAGCGCTTGGCCCGGTCCTGCTGCTCGCCGGCGTGTTCCAGCTCGTCGCCGGCGCCCTGCGCCTTGGCGGCCTGTTCCGCGCCATCAGTCCCGCCGTGGTTCACGGCATGCTGGCCGGCATCGGTGCGCTGATCGTGATCGGCCAGTTCCACATCCTCTTCGACCAGAAGCCGATGTCCAGCGGGCTTGAAAACATGGCGATGATGCCTGCGCGTATCCTCGGCCTCGACCCCGGTAACGTTGCGTCCACCGAACTGGCGCTGATGCTGGGCGTGCTCACCATGGCGGTGATGCTCGGCTGGGAGAAGGTCCGCCCCAAGAGCATGGGCCTCGTCCCCGGCGCCCTGCTCGGCGTCGTCGCTGCAACGGCAGTGGCCTGGATCATGGGTCTCGATGTCGCCCGCATCGCCGTGCCGGAATCGATCGGTGCCGCTTTCACCCTGCCGACCACCACAGGCTGGTTCTCGCCGCTCGGCAATCCGACGCTGATCGTCGCGGCTCTCGCGATCGCCTTCATCGCCAGCGCCGAAACGCTGCTTTCGGCCGCAGCCGTCGATCGCATGCACGATGGCGTTCGCACGAAGTACGACAAGGAACTTCGCGCGCAGGGCATCGGCAACCTGCTCTGCGGCCTGTTCGGCGCCCTGCCGATGACCGGCGTGATCGTGCGCAGTTCGGCCAACGTGCAGGCCGGTGCCCGCACGCGCCTGTCGACGATCCTTCACGGTACCTGGATCCTGGCTTTCATCGCGCTGCTGCCCTGGCTGCTGCGTGAAGTGCCGATGGCCGCATTGGGCGGCGTGCTGGTCGTCACCGGCTGGCGTCTCGTCAGCCTGAGCCACGTACGCCACCTGTTCCACAACTACGGCGCGTTCCCGGCCGTGATCTGGGCGGTGACGTTCGTTCTGGTCGTCACTACCGATCTGCTGACCGGCGTGCTGGTGGGACTGGCGCTGACCGTGCTGGAACTCGCTCCGCATTTCCGCAACCTGAAGCTGAACGTGGAAGAGCACGAGACCGGCGAAGCAACCCGCCTTGCTCTCGGCGGGGGTGCAACCTTCCTCGGTCTCACCCGCCTCAACAAGGTGCTGGAGAAACTGCCGCACGGTCGTCCGGTCCATCTCGACCTGGGCCAGCTCAAGGTCATGGACCACACCACGGCCGAAACCATCAGCGAGTGGCTCAACCGGCGCCGCCAGAGCGGCCATGCGGACCGCGTGACCGGCCCTGAGCCGATCCTTCGGCCGCTGCCCGTGGCGGCCTGACTAAGGTTGAACTCTCGTAACGCACGGACGCTTTCGCCTTCGTGTCACCCTTTGCCGGGCGGTCTCTGCACCGCCCGGTTTCTTTTTGCCCCCTCCCGGCCGCGCCTGCGGAAAACCGTTCCGCAACGATCTTGACTTGCATTGGGGAACGGGAGCCACTAGAAATCATCACGTCTGCACGAAACGGGCCCGCCATGTATGTAGGGCTCGGCTGCAGGCCGCAGGATGGAACGCGACAACAACATGAGGGCGTTCCATATGAAGATCCGTCTTGCCGCAGGCCTGCTTGGCCTTGCCGCGTCCGGTATTGCTTTCTCTGCTCCGGCAATGGCCCAGGAAGAGGTCCCGAGCGAGATTACGGTATCGGGCACTGTAGGGCTCGTTTCCGACTACCGCTTCCGCGGCGTCTCGCAGACCGACAAGGAAATGGCCGTTCAGGGCGGCATCACCGTTTCCCACGCCACCGGGCTCTATGTCGGAACCTGGGCCTCGAACCTTTCGGGCTGGGGAACTTTCGGCGGTTCGAACATGGAACTGGACCTCGTCGGCGGCTATGCCACCGAAATCACCAGCGGCGTGAAGCTGGACGTCGGCCTGACCTGGTACATGTATCCGGGCGGCGCTTCGGACACCGATTTCGCCGAGCCTTACGTCAAGCTTTCCGGCACGGTGGGCCCTGCCAACCTGCTCGTCGGCGTAGCTTACGCGCCGAAGCAGCAGGCTCTGGGCAAGGTCTATGCAAGCGGCGCCGACTATGCCGCCGGCATCGGCAACTTCGGCAAGGAAACCGACAACCTCTATCTCTGGGCGGACGGCAACGCCGCGATCCCCAACACGCCGCTGACGGTCAAGGCGCACTTCGGCTACTCCAACGGCAACTCGGGCCTCGGGCCGAACGGCACTAGCGTCGCCCCCACCGGCGAATATCTGGACTGGATGCTGGGCGCCGATCTCGCCCTTGGCCCGGTCACGCTGGGCGTCGCCTATGTCGACACCGATATCTCGAAGTCGCAAAGCGCTTACCTGCAGCCTAACTTCTCCTCGACGAAGAACGGTTCGCAGATCGCCGGATCGACCGTGCTCTTCTCGGTCGGCGCCAGCTTCTGATGCTTGCCACGGGATGATGCCTGCAACCGCCTGGCCGGTGCGGGCGTCATCCCTGGCGTCAATCTGCTTTGCGCAGCCCCGCGATCAGCGCGTCCGCGGCATCGAGGCCCGCATGAATGTCGGCTTCCGGCAGCCCGATCAGCGCCCGGCGCTGGCCTGAAACCAAGCTTGAATAGATAGCGGCATCGAGCGGCGAAATGCTGGCTTCCGGACCGAGCTGTGCGGCAAGCTGCAAGCTGCTGCTTCGCCCCCGCAGATACCGAAGTTGGGGCCCGAAATCGCGCAAGCCAGGGTCACGCGCGACGGCCAGGATCAATTCCTCCATGGCGGCCAGACGGCGCGGCTGCGAAGAAAAGTCCGCCCACGCCGCCAGCATCTCTCCCCGATCGGTGGGATATGCAGGTTTGTCCCGAATGGGCGCAGTGAGCCGGCGATAGATCGCGTCGAATGCGGCGCGGACGAGATCGGCGCTGGTGCGATAATTGTAGGAGACGACGCCCAGGGTCACTCCGGCACCCGCAGCCACCGCCCGGTGGGTCAGCGCGGCAATGCCCAGATCCTCGACGACATCCGCCGCGGCATCGGCGATCATGGCGGCGACCCCGTTGGGCGCCGAGAGTTCGGGCGCGGAAGCCAAAGCGATCTCACGCGCGTGGCGCCTCCATGGACCTTCCTCGGCTAGCGAGCCGGACAGCCACTGGCCCCAGCCCGTGCAGAACTCATCAAGTGCCGCCCGGTCGATCATCCGGTTCCAGCGGATCAGATGCATCTGTCCCGTCGCTTCGAAGATGTGCGAGGTGGCTCCGGCATGTTCGGCCAGGCCCGCGCGGTCGCAGGCCTCGTTCCAGAAACTCGCCCAGGTACGGCGCCAGGCATCGATGGCCGGGAGATAGGCGGCATCACGCTGCGCCAGCAGATGGCACTGGTTCCACGCGAAGGCGAGATCACGGTTGTCCTGCACCCAATCGTCCAGGAATACCGCCAGCATGCGAGCCAGCGACTCGGGGCCTCCGCCGCTGGGCCAACTGGATATTTCTGCGATCTTGGCCTCGCACCATGCTTGCGCAGCATCTCGTGCATGGGCCTGAGCCGATTGCAACAACTGTTCCATGGAACCGAAGTGATGATAGATGCTGGATGTCGGCAGAGCGGTGTCACGCGAGATTGAGCGCGCGGACATGGCCGAGTGGCCTTGATTCGCCCAGATGGCAAGCGCCCCTCGAATCAGCCTTTCCTGCGATGAAAATCCGTTAATCTCAGAACTCAACACGTTTCACCGGAAGCCTTTTCCTATGGTCTGAAGCGGGCGTAACCACCGACCCGATCACAATGCCATAAGCGCAAAACCCGGCGCAAGCGATCCAATCCCACCATTGTCATCCTGTGGGACAAACGTAACACGGCTGACATACAGACGTTCTAGCGGACAGCCCGTCAGTTTCATGAGGGTCCATTTTCATGTCCGTCCGCAACTTCGTTTCGTACCGTTCCATTGCCTTGGCCGGCTCCGCGCTTGGTGCGCTTCTGGCGGGCGCGGCCCATGCCGCTACCGGTGCGGCCGATAGCTCCGATGGGGCAGCGGAAAGCGCCGCCGTTGAAGCCGGTCCCGGTCTCGGCGATATCGTGGTCAGCGCACAGAAGCGCGAAACCAACCTCCAGACCACGCCGATCTCGATCGCGGTCATGGGTTCGGAAGACCTTCAGAACCGCCATGTCGTATCGCTGGAATCGCTGGCGGACGGCTCGATTCCTTCGCTCCGCATCGCGCCCAGTTTCTCCCGCAGCTCCGCGCTGATCGTGGGCATGCGCGGTATCGGCACGCTGGGCGATGCCAACCAGCCCGCGCGCGATCAGGGCGTCGGTGTCTATATCGACG
>NZ_DAMDBA010000094.1:0-10259 GCF_032093395.1 Novosphingobium sp. | reverse complement strand
CGTCGAGCGCATCGAAGTCCTGAAAGGGCCGCAAGGCACTCTGTTCGGCCGCAATACCGAAGGCGGGGCCATCAGCATCGTCACCAAGAAGCCCAGCGGCGAATTCGGCGCCCGCGCCAGCGTCGGGGTAGGCAACTACGATTCCCGCGAGGCTTCGCTTCACCTCGATCTGCCGAGCTTCGCCAATATCTCGGTCAAGCTGGACGGCCTGATCACCACGCGCGGTGGTACGGTGGACAATCCGTTGGCCAGCGCACGCGACTTCAATGCGTACAACAAGAAGGGCGCCCATGCCGCCGTGCTATGGGAGCCGAGCAGCAGCTTCAACGCGCTCTATTCGTTCGACATCTCGCGCGATCAGACGACGCCGTACTACCTCCAACTCCTGACCAAGAGCACCGGCCCCCTGCTCCAGGCGCAGCCGGATCGCGCGAAAGTGGCCAATATCGGTTCTCCGCAACCCTGGGCCCTGGGCAAGACGCATGGACACCTGCTGACGCTGGACTGGACGGTTTCGCCGGAGCTGGAGATCAAGTCGATCAGCTCCTACCGGGAACTGACCCAGACCCAGAACGACAATGGCGCCGCGAACCTCGGTGTCTTCATCCCCGGCTATAGCGGCAACACCAATTTCAGCCGCTTCAGCCTCGCGGACGTCTGGCAGAAGCAGTACAGCCAGGAAATTCAGATCATCGGCACGATGAAGCAGCTGAGCTTCGTGGCCGGCGCCTTCTACTACAACGAGAAGGTGAACGACAACGCCTGGACGCCTTACACCAACAAGTGGAACGCGGACGGAACCGGCTATACGATCCTCCCGCAGCCCACGTCCTCCATCCCCTTCCCCGATCGCGCGAGCCATGCCAATACCGAAAGCATCGGCGTCTTCGGCCAGGCCACCTGGACCCCGCAGATGCTGAACGACATCGTTCACCTGACCGCAGGCGGGCGCTTCACGCACGATGCCAAGACCGGCAGGCTCGACAAGGTGAACGGCGTCGATACCCCTTACGTGCTGGATGATGCATGGAACCGGTTCGACCCGATGGTGAACCTGGCCGTCGACGTGACGCAGGATGTCCATGTCTACGGAAAGTGGAGCACCGGCTACAAGGCGGGCGGCGCCAACAGCCGCTCCAAGGAATACCACAGCTTCAATCCGGAATCGGTTTCCACTTTCGAAATCGGCGCCAAGACCGAATTCCTCGATAACCATGTCCGCTTCAACATCGCGGCCTATACATCCGCCTACAAGGACATGCAGATCGACTTCAACGCGCCCGTGCTGAACACCACGCGGACCACGATCGAAACCCGCAATGCCGAGGGCAAGGGGCGGATCAAGGGCATCGAAGCCGATCTGACCGTGGCGCCGTTCCAGGGCCTGACGCTTACCGGCTCTTATGCCTACACCGATGTCCATCTGCCGCTCGCGCCCAATCCGTTCGACGGCGACAAGCTGACGCAAGTCTATGTGGTCTACACCCCGGCCCATGCCGCCAGCGCGGCGATCGACTACGAATTGCCGGTCGGCGAATCTATGCTGCGCTTCCATGTCGACGGAAACTACGGTTCGGGTCAGTATTCGATGGCCAGCGATCCGACGAAGACGGGCTCTTCCTTCATCGTCAACGGCCGGGTTGCCCTTGCCGACATTCGCATGGCCAGCGGGCCTGCGCTGGAGCTTTCGGTGTGGGGCCGCAACCTCTTCAACGAAGCCTATACTTACGTGAGGGCGAACGGTGGATCGACCCTGGGCTACTACGGCATCTTCAACGATCCCCGCACGGTCGGGATCTCGGCAACCGTCAAATACTGATCCTGCGAAAAGGGAAAAGACCATGAACTGGCGTTACTCTGCCGGCGTATTCCTTGCGCTCGGCGTGCTGGCTCAGCCGGCCATCCATGCGGCGACCAAAGCCGCGCCTGTCCCGTCCGCTCAGGCGACGCACCAGCGCCTGCTGCCGCTGGAAGGCGGCCGCAACTTCCGCGACCTCGGAGGCTATCGCACTGCCGACGGCCGCACCGTGAAGTGGGGCATGCTGTTCCGCTCGGGCTCGATGGTGGACCTCACCGCGAAGGATCTCGGCACCCTGAACAAGCGGGGGATCAGGACGATCTGCGATTACCGCGATTCCAACGAGCGCAAGGCCGAGCCCATGCCCTGGGCGGCGGGAACCGGCCCGACGATTTTCGCCGAAGACTACGACGGGATGTCGGTGGGCCTCATGCCCAAGGACATGGCGAAGATCACGCCGGAGATGGCGAAGTCGATCATGACCGCCAGCTATCCCAAGATGCTCACCACCTTTGCTCCCCAATTCAAGCGCATGTTCGGGCAGTTGCTTGCCGGCAATGCGCCGCTGGCTTTCAACTGCTCGGCGGGCAAGGACCGCACCGGCGTTTCGGCCGCCCTGCTGCTGACCGCGCTTGGCGTACCGCGCGAGACGGTGATCCAGGACTACCTGCTCACCAACACTTACCTTCCCGCCGCCCTCGCCAAGGCGAAGACCGGCGCGAGCGCTGCCACCGGCCAGGCCTTCCTGTCACTGCCCCCCGCCGTGCAGGCCGCCTTCATGAAGGCCGACCGCGCCTATATCGAAGCTGCCTTCAAGGCACTGGATGCGCATCGCGGGGGTGCCATGGGCTATCTCAAGGATGAGATGGGCCTGGACAGGCCGCAGATCGCCACGCTGCGCGCGCTCTATCTCGACTGAGCCTGAAAGGCCGGCGCGATCACGCGATCGCGTCGGCCATTTTCGCGACTTCGCGCACGAGTTCCGGCCGCGCTTCAACGGCTTCGCCGATCAGCAGCAGGGTCGGATCGTCGTCGCTGATCGTGGCGACCAGGAAGGCCAGCGCCGAAAGCTTGCCCCGGATCAAACGCTCGTTCGGCAGCGAGACGTTGACGGCAATCATCACCGGCGTATCGGGATCGCGCCCGGCGGCGATCAGCGACCGGCCGATCTCTCCGGCAGCGGCCCGGCCCATGTAGACACCCAACGTGCCGCCGGGGCGAGCCAGCGTTTCCCAGTCCAGCTTCAGCGGCTCACCTGCCTTGAGATGTGCCGTTACCAGTGTGAGGCCGCGCGCCACGCCGCGCAGGGTGAGCGAAGCCAGCCCGCTCGCCGCCGCCGCACTGGCAGTGGTCACACCCGGACAGATCCGCACCGCCACGCCCGCAGCCGTCAGGTGATCCATCTCTTCGGCGGATCGGCCGAAGATAGAGGGATCCCCGCCCTTGAGGCGCACTACCCGCTTGCCGGCGCGTGCCGCCTCAAGCAGCAGATCGTCGATCGAGCCCTGCGCCTTGCTGTGTCGTCCCGAGCGCTTGCCCACGCTCACCCGTTCTACGCCTGAGGGGATCAGGTCCAGCACACCCGGGCCGACAAGAGCGTCGAAGAACACCACGTCCGCCGCCCGGATCAGCTTTTCGGCCTTTCGCGTGAGCAGGTCCGGATCGCCCGGACCGGCACCGACCAGCCAGACTTCGCCCGGCGCCATAAGGGTGGATCCGTAAGGCTTAGGCCCGCTCATGCCGCCACCTGCAAGGTCTGCGGGTGAGCGATCAGGATGCGGTCACCTTCCTGCTTCACCGCGATCTTCGGCGTGCAGCCCTCGTCTTCGCCCTGTGCCTCGCCGGTGGCGAGCGCGATGTTCCAGTTGTGCAGCGGGCAGGTCACCGAGTGCCCGTGGACGATCCCCTGGCTCAGCGGACCCTTTTTGTGCGGGCATTCGTTGACGAGGGCGAAGACCCGGTCATCCCCCGTGCGGAAGACGGCGATCTCCTTCTCGCCTTCAAGCTGCACGGTGCGCGCACCGCGCAAGGGGATGTCGGAGAGAGTGCCGATGTCGATCCAGTCGTTCATGCGCATTACTCCGCTGCCATTGCTAGAGGTTCGAGGTGCTGGTGCAGTTCGGCCTGATGGCCGGCCGCGCGTTCGGCCCAGGGGTCTTCCTGGCTGAAGCTCTGCGAATAGAGGAAGCGGGCGCGCAAGGCTTCCCGGCCTGCGTCGTCCTCGACGATGCGCTGCTTCACGTAGTCCACGCCCACGCGCTCGATCCATGGTGCGGTACGCTCCAGGTAGCGCGCTTCCTCGCGGTAGAGCTGCGTGAAGGCGGCGCAGTAGTCGAGCGCTTCCTGCTCGGTTGCCACCTTGCAGAGAAAGTCGGTGGCGCGGACATGAATGCCGCCGTTGCCGCCGACGTGCAGTTCGTAGCCGGAGTCCACGCAGACGATCCCGAAGTCCTTGATCGTCGCCTCCGCGCAATTGCGCGGGCAGCCCGATACCGCGATCTTGAACTTGTGCGGCATCCACGAGCCCCAGGTCATCCGCTCGGTCTTCACGCCGAGGCCGGTGGAATCTTGCGTACCGAAGCGGCACCATTCCGAGCCCACGCAGGTCTTCACCGTGCGCAGCGACTTGCCGTAGGCGTGGCCCGAGACCATTCCGGCCGCATTGAGATCGGCCCAAACGGCGGGCAGGTCTTCCTTCTTGATCCCGAAGATGTCGAGCCGCTGGCCACCCGTCACCTTGACCATCGGCGCGTCGTACTTCTCCACGACGTCCGCGATGGCGCGCAGTTCACGCGGATTGGTGAGCCCGCCCCACATGCGCGGCACCACCGAATAGGTGCCGTCCTTCTGGATATTGGCGTGCATGCGCTCATTGACGAAGCGGCTCTGCTGGTCGTCCTCATACTCGCCCGGCAGTGCGCAGAGCAGGTAGTAGTTGAGCGCGGGTCGGCAGGAAGAGCAACCGTCCGGCGTCGACCAGTGCAGCTTCTGCATGACCTCGGGGATCGACTTCATCTCCTGCGCCACGATTTCCCGCCGCACGTCGTCGTGGGTGAAGCTGGTGCACTTGCACAAGGTCTTGGGGCCGGACTTCACGTCCTCGCCCAAAGTCAGGGCGAGCAGGCTTTCGACCAGGCCCGTACAGGAACCGCAGCTTGCCGAGGCCTTGCAGGTGGCGCGAACGGCATCGAGGCTGCACGCCCCGCCGGTGATCGAGGCGACGACCTGACCCTTCGAAACGCCGTTGCAGCCGCAGACTTCGGCATCGTCGGCCAGTGCCGCAACCGCCGCCAGCGGATCGGCCGTGCCACCGGAGGCGAAGGCCTGGCCGAGGATCAGGAAATCGCGGATATCCGAGACGTCCTCGCCCTTCCTGAGCAAGTCGAAGTACCAGTTCCCGTCCGCCGTATCGCCGTAGAGCACGGCCCCGACGACCTTGCTGTCCTTGACGACCACGCGCTTGTAGACCCCGCGCGAAGCATCGCGCAGCACGATGTCCTCGCAGCCCTCCCCGCCCGAGAAATCGCCGGCCGAGAACACGTCCAGCCCGGCGACCTTCAGCTTGGTGGACGTCACCGAGCCGCGATAGCCGCTATGCCGGTCAGTCAGGCCGTCGGCCAGGCTGCGGCACATGTCCCAGAGCGGTGCGACGAGGCCGTAGACATTGCCGTCATGCTCCACGCATTCGCCCACCGCGAGAACGGCCGGGTCGCTGGTGACCATGTGATCGTCGACCTTGATGCCGCGCCCCACCTCCAGACCGGCCTCGCGTGCCAGCGCCGTGGCGGGACGGATGCCCACGGCCATGACCACGATGCTCGCCGGGATCTCTCGACCGTCCTTGAGGCGCACGCCTTCGACCCTGTCCGCCCCGAATATCTCTGCGGTATCCGCGCCGGTGAGAATGGTCTGGCCCCGCGCTTCGAGCGCGCTCTTGAGCAGCCAACCGGCCGCTTCGTCGAGCTGGCGCTCCATCAGCGTGGGCATCAGATGGATCACGGTGACTTTCATGCCGCGCAGGGCCAGGCCGTGAGCCGCTTCCAGACCTAGCAGGCCGCCACCGATCACCACCGCGTCGCCGCCCTTGTCGGCCGCTTCCAGCATGAGGTCCACGTCGTTCATGTCGCGGAACGAGATGACGCCGGGCAGATCTTTGCCGGGAACCGGGATGATGAAGGGATCGGATCCGGTGGCGATCAGCAACCGGTCGTAGGCAACCATGCGGCCCGACTTCGCCGTAACGGTCTTGCCTGCCCGATCGACGGCTACCACCGGGTCGGACGTGACCAGTTCGATGCCGTTATCGTCATACCATTCACGGGTATTGATGACGATCTGCTCGAAGGTCTTCTCGCCCGCCAGCACCGGCGAGAGCATGATGCGGTTGTAGTTCACATGCGGCTCGGCGCCGAAGATGGTGACACGGTAGCGCCCGGCATCGCGCGCCAGCAGTTCCTCCACCGCCCTGCACCCGGCCATGCCGTTGCCGACCACAACCAGATGTTCGCGCGCATCCTGGGCAGGTACGATCAGCGTATCCTCGTAGTCGGCCGCCAGAGCTTCCTGCGGTTCGATCCCGTCCTGAAATTCCATCCCCGTGACTCCAGAAAAACGAAGGGAGAAAAAGAAAAGGCCGCCATCCGGACCCTCGGTTCGTGAACCGAAAGTCTGGATGGCGGCCTTGCCATCATTCGCGCTTCTGCGGCCCGTCAGTGGACCGCATCGGCTATGGTTTGAAGGACAACGTCGTCCTTTGCACTGCACCATAAGCGGAATCGCTCATGGGCTCAAGCGATTTGCGCACGGGTTCCGATCAATAGGTCCAATCCAGCTGAATCCAGTACTTATCGGTGTCCGTCGCGAATTCGCGTGCGTCATAGTGGGCATAGCGAAGCGACACGAGCGTCTTGCGCACCTTCGCGGTTGCGAGAAGATCGATTTCGTTCCCGTAATGCTGGCTCAGCCGGTCACTGTCGAGACGATGCCAAACCGCCTGGAGCGAAACACCCGACAGCGGCCCCACCTGCTTCAAGCCGTAGCCGCCGCCGAAATAGAGGTCGCGGATACCGTTGGCAGGCGTGGTCAGGAACTTGTCGGTCCAACCCTGGAACTTGAAATTGCTGCCCAGTGGCGTCTGGAAGCTGGTGAAAGGGGTGCCGTCGCTCGCGCCCAGCACTTCGTAGCCGGCATTGAGTTTCCATCCCCGGACATCCAGCGTGGCATCGGCCAGCCAGTAGTCGGCGTGATAGGCGTTGGGATTGCGACGATAGTCCCATTGCCGGGCGTAGCTCGCCACATAGTCGAGCTTTGCGGCGGGGGAGAAGACATGGCTGCCGCTCAGCCGCGCGCCGTAGGTCTGGCTGGAGAGGCGATATCCCTGCACGGCCGCCTCGTCCTGATCGACCAGATAGGCGAACCCGGCGAGCGTTCCCAGCGGCGTGGCGTAGGACAGGTTGGCGAAAAGGTTGTCCCCGCCGATCGCCTGCTGCCGCGCGCCACGGCCGTCGATTCCCCAGATCGTGCGGACGCTCCAGGCATAGGAAAGGTCCAGCTTCAATCCGCGAACCGGCGAGAGCTGCGCGCGCACCGCGTCGTAGGTCTGGGCGTTGTCGCGAATGGGCGCATTGCCGACGAAACGCTCGTCATCGAGCACGATCTTCTGACGCCCGGCCGTCAGCACGGCACCCTTGGCCCGGTACTGGAGCTGGGCCACGTAGAGCCCGATGCTCTGCGGATCGGAAACCTGCGGGCGATCCGCGGGACCGTGCAAACCGTCGTCATAGCGATCGACCAGCGCCAGGTTGCCTTGCCCCTGAACGGTGGCGCTCCAGTGGCCGGAGCCGATCTCCACGCCCGTCCGCACGCGCGCCGTTACCGCATCGGCGTCCCGCGCCATCCCATCCTGATCGACATGTTCGTGGCGAAGCCGCACTTCGGCCAGCGGCCTGATCTCGAAATCCTGGGCGCAGGCAGGACCGGCGACGGCCAACGCGGCCGCCGTGCCAAGCAAGTATCGCATTCGGTTGAAACTCCTGGGGGGCAAATGAAAGGGCGGCAGTCGGACCGGGAAGTCCAACCGCCGCCACTCTCTCCCATTATATGCGAGCAGCCGTCTTCCAGGTCGCGCGCCAGCGGTTCTTGATCATTGACACCGCCACGAGCGCGACCACAGACAGGCCCGCGAAGATCAGGAAACCGGGCGCGAAGCTGCCGGTCATCTGCTTGGCCAGCCCCAGCGAACTTGCCAGATAGAACCCGCCAATGCCGCCCGCCATGCCGACAAGACCGGTCATGACGCCGATCTCCGCCTGGAACCGCTGCGGAACGAGCTGGAAGACCGAGCCGTTTCCGGTGCCCAGCGCCAGCATGGCAACCACGAAGAAGCCCAGCGAAGCAGGCAGGCTTGCGGCGTTCGCCACTCCGGCAAGCGCCAGCGCGGCAACGAAATAGACCATCATCAGCGCCTTCACGCCGCCGATCCGGTCGGCCAGCGCGCCGCCCATCGGCCGCACCAGCGATCCGGCGAAGACGCAGCCCGCCGTGCAATAGCCAGCCACGATCGGGGTCAGGCCGAACTGGTCGGTGAAGTAGATCGGCAGCGAGGCCGCAAGCCCGACGAAGCCACCGAAAGTCACGGCATAAAACGCCATCAGCCACCAGGCGTCGCCCTGCCGGAGCGGCTCGAAATAATCGATCAGCTTGCGCGGAGCAGGCTGGCTGGGTGCGTCTTTGGCCATGATCATGTAGACGACGAAGACCAGCGACAGCGGGATGCAGGCCAGGCCCAGCACCGCATTCCATCCGAACATCTTGGCCAGCAATGGCGCGAAGAGCGAGGCGAGCACGGTGCCCGAATTGCCCATTCCGGCCAGACCCATCGCCTTGCCCTGATGCTCAGGCGGATACCAGCGACTAGCGAGCGGCAGTGCGATCGCGAAGCTGGCGCCCGCAAAGCCAAGGACGATGCCCAGCGCCAGCGTACCGGCAAAGCTGTTCACGCCCATGAACCACGCCAGGAACAGGCCGGCAATGACGATCAACTGGCTGATCGCGCCGGAAAGCTTGGGTCCGATCCGGTCCACGAGCAATCCGTTGACCACCCGCAGCAGCGCGCCCGCAAGGGTTGGCGTCGCCACCATCAGGCCCTTTTCGGCGGAAGTCAGGCCAAGGGTCTTGGCGATTTCCGGCGCCAGCGGGCCGAGCAGAACCCAGACCATGAAGGCAAGGTCGAAATAAAGAAAGGCGGCGATCAGCGTCGGCGTATGGCCGGCCTTCCAGAAGCTGGTCGTCGCGGGTGGAGCCCCGTCGGCCTTTGCGTCGGCCACTGCATCGGCCACTGCGGCCTGCCCTTCACGTTCCCAGTAAGCGGTTGCCATCGTAAGCCCCTCATGAAACGGACACGAAAAAAGCCGCAGGCCGGACGTCACACTTGGGTGAGCCCGGTCAGCGGCTTTGCTGCGAATATCGGTGGGGACGGCGCCCCATCCTTGGAGCAGCGCATCCGAATATGATCACGCACCATCGCGTGAGGCCTATATCATCGTGCGATTCGCCTCATGTTGCAAGGCACAAAATGTACGATCACATATTCAGGCCTGATCGACTTGTGTGAAGCCTGCGAGGTAATCGTCTATCCGTTCGGGATCGAAGACCCTGCCGTCAAAGAAGCGGTCCGGTCCCAGCGTCAGGTCTCCCTTGCGCGATCCGACCGCCAGCGGCAGTTCCACGGCGCCTTCCAGCTTCATGCTCGCGCCGGGCATCGGCATGTCGCTACCCGCCAGCGCGCGGCGAAAGACATCGGGCCGGAACACGTCCCCGGCGCTCGCGGCATTGCCTGGTGTGTGTTCGACCATGCCCCAGCGGACGAGTTGCGAGTAAATCCACAAGGCCTGACTGCGCCACGGGAACGGCGTCGCCTCGCGCGAGAACAGCATAAAATCCGGACTGACGATCGGCGCGTCGCCTGCCCGCGTCACGATCTGCCCGGTCAGTCCGCGCAGGATCAGGTCGGCGGGCTGGTCCACATAACGCGGATCGGACAGCAGGTGCGCCAGGGTTTCGTGGTTCTCCGGAAGATCGCACCAGGCCGCAGCCCGGGCCAGGGCGCGCAGCAACCGATCGACGGTTTCCGGATTTTCCTCCAGCCAGTTCTGCCGCAGGACCAGGACTTTCTCCACGCCCCGACGCCAGATGCGCTCGCCCAGGGCGACGGCTTCGGCCAGGCCCGCCTCGACGGCGGCACTGCCCCAGGGTTCTCCCGCAATGAAACCGTCGATTTCGCCGGCATGGAGGGCTTCCACCATCAGCGAAGGCGGCAATACGCGCAGCACCACGTCTCGATCCGGGTCCACCCCGGCACTGGCAAGCCAGTAACGCAGCATCAGCGAATGGCTGGAAAAGCGATGGGCGACGCCGATCACGGGCTTGCGGCGCCATAAACCTATCGCAGAGGCAAAATCGT
>NZ_DAMDBA010000093.1:6723-17936 GCF_032093395.1 Novosphingobium sp. | reverse complement strand
AAAAAAGGCAAGCCGCGAGCGCCGTGCCCGCGACGAGATCATGCCTCGTCATGTCATCCTCCCAGATGGTTTTGTACTTTGTGAGCGGCTGATGGCCTGCATCTGACATCGATGTCAAGAGCATTCGGAACCAAAGTGGCAATGATTTGACATCGATGTCAGATTCTGGAATTCCAACGCGTGAAATTCCGAGCGGTGGATTTCAAGTTGCGGGTTCCGGGAGCCCATCCCTTTGCCGGTCGGGCCCGGTTTGCCCCCCGTTTGCCATCCCCTGCCGAGTGCCATAGATGTTCGCCATGACGCTTTCCCCACCGCACGATGCGCTTTCCGCCGCCCCGGAAGCTGTGGCCCGGCGCCTGTTCCAGCTCTCCATCGGCGTGTTCTTCATCGGCGGTTTCCTGAGTGCTTCGGTCAGCCTGCTAGTGCCGCAGCTAAGGGCGGTGCTAGCGCTGGACTACAAGAGCGCGCTGCTGGTGCAGCTGGCCTTCCATTCCAGCTACCTGCTCTTTGCCCTGCCGGCCGCGCTCGCCGTCGTTCGCATCGGCTACATGCGCGCGATCGCAACGGGCCTGACGATCATGTCGGCCGGTTGCCTGGCGCTCGCGCTGGCACAGGGCATGCGCGCGTTCCTGCTGGTTCTGTCCGCGCTCCTGCTGCTTTCGGGCGGGCAGACGATACTCCAGATCGCAGCCAACACCGTGGTCACAGTGATCGGGCCTTCGCGCCGTTCCGCCTTCAGGCTTAATCTCCTGCAAGGGTTCAACTCGCTCGGAACCGTGCTCGGCCCGCTGGCGAGCGCGCCGTTCCTGCTGGCGGAAATCGCACCGCACGCGCGGGCCGATGCGGGAGCAGCGATTCCCTTCATCGCCACAGGCGCGGTGCTGGCCCTGCTTGCGACGCTCTATGCAGCCCATCGGCAACTTCTGGCGCGATCGCCATCGGGATCGGGCGACCACCTCCCCCGTGACTGGACACGGCAGATCCTCTCGGTACTTTCCGACAATCGACTGCTTTGGGGGACTGGCGCGATCTTCTTTTATGTCGGCGCGGAAGTGACGATCGGCACCCTGATGACGAACGTCCTGATGCTGCCCAGCCGACTGGCGCTTGAGCCGGTGAGCGCCGGGCGGCTGGTCAGCCTCTATTGGGCGGGAGCGATGATCGGGCGGTTCGCGGGTGCCTGGCTTATGACCCGCATCCCCGAAACCCGGCTGCTTCTTTATGCCGCGCTGGCCGCCATCGGGTTGACCGCGGCGGCCGCCGTCCTGCCGGGCCCGGCAGGAGCCGCCACGCTGATCGCGGTGGGACTGTGCAACGCCATCATGTATCCGACGATCTATGCCCTGGCGATGCCGGAAGACAGCGCCAGGGCGCCCCTGGCTTCGATGTGGCTCTGCATGGCCGTGGTCGGCGGCGCGATCGTGCCGATCCTGACCGGGGCCGCGGCGGACGCGGTGGGACTGCTGGCCTCGCTTCTGCTGCCTTGCGTCTGTTACGTGGGGATCGCCTCGTTCGCCGCGCTCTGCATCCGGACGAGAAGGCCGGCAGTATCTCGGGAGGCACGAACTTGAGCATCGTCACGATCAAGGACGTCGCCGCCCTGGCGGGCGTGTCTCCCAAGACCGTTTCGCGCGTGATCAACGGCGAGGCCCATGTGCGGCCGGAAGTGCGGGCGCTTGTGCAGAAGGTCGTGGCCGAGCTGGACTACCGGCCCAATGCCTTCGCGCGCAGCCTGTCCAGCACCCGCTCCTACCTGCTCGGCCTGTTCATCGACGATCCCGTTTCCGGCTATGCCGCGGATGTCCAGCATGGCGCCCTGCTCGGATGCCGCGCGCGCAGCTATCATCTCGTGGTCGAGCCGGTGGATCTCGGCGCGCCCGGCTGGGAGGCGCAAGTGCGCGGCAGCATCTCGGCGCTGCGGCTGGACGGCGCGATCGTTGCGCCGCCGATCTGCGACGAACCGGCGTTGATGACGGTTTTCGCGGAGACGGGGCTGCCCACCGTGCTGGTCGCGCCAAGCTCCGCCCCGCTCACCTCGGGCACGGTGCGCATGGACGATCGCCGCGCAGCGCAGGAGATGACCGAGTATCTGCTTGGCCTTGGCCACCGCCGGATCGGCTTCGCTCAGGGTCCGACCAGCCACAGCGCATCGGCACGGCGCGAGGAAGGCTTCCGCCAGGCCATGGCCTCGGCGGGCGTGGCGGTGGACGAAGCCTGCGTCATGCGCGGCGATTTCAGTTCGCGCTCGGGCATGGAACTCGGGGAGAAGCTGCTGGCCATGGCGGATCGCCCGACCGCCATTTTCGCCTCGAACGACGACATGGCGCTGGGCGTCCTGATCACGGCGATGAAACATGGGATCGCCGTGCCCGAGAAATTGTCGATCTGCGGCTTCGACGACGCGCCTTCATCCCGCGCAGCCTGGCCGCAACTGACGACGGTCCGCCAGCCCAAGGCCGAAATGGCCTCGGCAGCCGTCGATATCCTGGTGAACCCCCAGTTCCGGAAGGATGCCGGAGGCGAGGATTGGCACCTGATGCTTCCGCACGAAGTCGTCTTGCGTGGAAGCACCGGCCCGGCCTGAGGGCGGGATCTACCAGCGCGCGCCGGGGGCGCCGACTTCGAACGGACGGGCGTAGGACAAGTCGCCGCGATCGCGGGTTCCCTTGAGGAAGCCTTTCACGGCCGCCGTCTGGAGCCATGAGGCATCGCCCTGGATCGCGGCTTCCACGGTGGAGCGACGCCACAGGATCCGCCACTCGCCGTCGCGCCGTTGCATCTGGTCCATGTACCGTCCCGCGGCCATCGTGCAGGTCAGGCCGTCTTGCGACAGCAGGGTTCCGATGACGTAGGTTTCGCAATAGGCCGTATCACCGTCGATCTCGCACGAATGGTTGGCCAGGTTGTGCTGGTTCATCGCGAAGAACGCGGCGTGTCCGCGATTGGCCTTGGCGGGATATTCCAGGGCCGAGAACGGCACCGGGCCATGCTCGTCCGCGCCTTCCGGCCAATAGCACCCGGCCGTCAGTTCCTCGTCGTGCCGATCCCGCCCGCGCGATTCCCGGACGATCACGTCGAGAATGTCCTGCCGGTCCCTGATATGCTGGACGCTGGCCTTGAGGGCGGCGAGTTCCTGTTCGACATCGATTGCCGGCATTGTTCCGGTCACTCCTCTAGCGTCAGCGCGCACTGTGCCGTCAGCGACGGCAACCCGCCACCCCACGGGAGGAGGCACCGCGCGGGCGATGCCTCCTCCCGCTTCCTCACGCAATCTGCGCCTCGGCTTCATCGCGCGGCACGTCCTTGCGCCCGTAGCGAGCGTAAAGCGTCGGCAGGACGAAGAGCGTCAGCAGCGTCGCCGAAATCAGGCCGCCGATCACCACCGTTGCGAGCGGTTTCTGTACTTCCGCCCCTGCGCCGGTCCCGAATGCCATGGGCACGAAGCCGAGACTGGCGACGAGCGCAGTCATGACCACTGGACGCAGGCGCTGGATGGCACCGCTGCGGGCGGCCTCGGCCCGGTCCATGCCCTTGCGCATCAAGTCCTGGATCGACGAGACCATCACCAGCCCGTTGAGCACCGCAATACCCGAGAGCGCGATGAAGCCGACCGCTGCCGCAATCGAGAAGTCCATCCCCCGCGCGAACAGCAGGAGCACACCGCCGACCAGGGCCAGGGGAACGTCGGTGAACACGATCGCGGCATCACGAACCGATCCGAGCGCTCCGTAGAGCAGCAGCAGGATCAGGGCGAAGCAGGCCGGGACCACCAGTTGCAGGCGCTCTCTGGCGAAAGCGAGGTTTTCGAACTGGCCGCCCCATTCCAGATAGCTGCCCGGAGGCAGCCGGACTTCGCTGGCGATGGCAGCCTGGGCATCTTCGACCACGCTGCCGACGTCGCGCCCGCGCACATTGGCCTGAACCACCACGCGGCGCTTGCCGTTCTCGCGACTGATCTGGTTCGGACCGTCGACGATACGGATGTCCGCGACGCTGGCCAACGGTACGAACCGGCCGCCTGGCACCGGCACCGGCACCTGTTGGAGCAGGCCGATATCGGCGCGCTGGGCCTCTGACAGGCGGATCACCACCGGGAAGCGGCGATCGCCCTCGAAGATCATGCCGGCTTCGCGCCCGCCGACCGTGGCCGTGACGACATCCTGCACATCCTGGGCCGTGACGCCCAGACGCGACATGGCATCGCGGTTGACGCGAATGTCGAGCATGGGAAGGCCCGTGGTCTGCTCCACCTTGACGTCGGCCGCCCCTTCGGTCCTGCGCAGGACGCCGGCGATCTTCTCGGCCGTGGCATTCATCGCATTGAAGTCCTCTCCGAAGACCTTGACCGCGATGTCGCCGCGCACGCCGGCGATCAGTTCGTTGAAGCGCATCTGGATAGGCTGGGTGATCTCGTAGGCATTGCCGGGGAACCTGTTCAGTTCCTTCTCGAAGCGGGCGACGAGCTCATCCTTGGTCACGCTCCTGTCCGGCCACTGGTCGCGCGGTTTCAGGATCACGAACATGTCGGTGGCGTTGGGCGGCATGGGATCGGAGGCCAGTTCGGCCGTGCCGGTCTTGGAAAAGACGAACTGCACTTCCGGCTGCTTCGACATCATGCGCTCGATCGGCACCTGCATGGCCTGGCTCTGCTGAACCGAGGTGGCCGGAATGCGCAGCGCCTGGATCAGCACGTCACCTTCGTCGAGCTGCGGCAGGAACACCTGCCCAAGCGACAGGAAGGCGGCGATGGCGACGGCGAAGCCGACGACGCCGGTGCCCACCGTCAAGGTCGGCCGCTTCATCGCCCTTTCGAGACCCGGTTCGTACCGTGCCTTGAGCCAGGCCATGATCCGGCCCTCCTTCTCCTCCACGCGGTTGGAAAGCCAGATGGCGATCGCCGCCGGGACCGCCGTCAGCGAGAGCACGAAGGCGAAGGCCAGCGCCATGATGACGGTCAGGGCCATGGGCACGAAGGTCTTGCCCTCTACCCCGGTCAGCGTCAGCAGCGGCACGTAGACGAGGATGATGATCGCCTGTCCGTAGACCGACGGCCGGATCATTTCGCGCGCGGCCGAAGTCACGGTGGCGAAACGTTCCTCCACGGTCAACAGGCGGCCCTTGTGCTGTTGCCCCTCCGCCATGCGCCGCAAGGCGTTTTCGACGATGATGACGGCGCCGTCGACGATGAGGCCGAAATCGAGCGCCCCAAGGCTCATGAGGTTCGCCGATACGCCCACCCTCAGCATGCCGAAGCCGGTGAGCAGCATGGTGATCGGGATCACCATCGCCGCGATCAGCGCCGCGCGGAAATTGCCGAGCAGCGCAAAGAGCACGACGATGACCAGCAGCGCCCCTTCGCCCAGGTTCCTGGCGACCGTCCTGATCGTCGCGTTGACCAGTTCGGTGCGGTTCAGGACGGGCTGTACCACCACGTCCGGCGGCAGCGAGGCGTTGATCTCCTGGAGGCGGTCGGCCACGGCTGTGGCGACGCTGCGGCTGTTCTCGCCGATCCGCATGATCGCGGTGCCGACGACGACCTCCGTGCCGTTCTCGGATGCGGAGCCCATGCGGATCGCCTGTCCGGTCTTGACCGTAGCGACCTGTCCGAGCGTGATCGGCACGCCTTCGCGCGTTGCGACGACGACCTTGGCCAGCTCGTTCGCGTTTCGCACCAGTGCATCGGAGCGTACGGCAAGGCCCTCTCCGTTGCGGTTGACGAAGCCGCCGCCGACGCTGGTGTTGTTGCGCTCCAGCGCGTCGGCCAGATCGGTAAGCGTTATGTTCATCGCAGCTAGGCGCTGCACATCCGGCACCACGAGGAACTGTTTGGAATAGCCGCCGATCGAATCGACGCCGGCAAGACCCCTGGTGTTCTTGAGCAAGGGCGCGACGATCCAGTCCTGCGCGGTGCGCAGGTAGGTCGCCTTGTCGGTATCGTTGGTCAGGCGGTCGCCTTCGGGCGTGATGTAGCTGCCGTCCGGCTGCATGCCGGGCTCACCGGGGACGTGCTTGTCGTCCTTGCGGTGCTCCAGGCGCACGGTCCACATGTAGACCTCACCCAAACCCGTGGCGATCGGTCCCATCTCGGGATTGACGCCCGGGGGCAGGTTTTCCTTTACCCCGGTAAGGCGTTCACCCACCTGCTGGCGGGCGAAGTAGATATCAGTGCTCTCGTCGAACACGGCGGTGATCTGCGAGAAGCCGTTGCGACTGAGCGAGCGGGTATGATCGAGGCCCGGGATACCGGCGAGCGCGGTCTCGATCGGGAACGAGACCTGCTTCTCGACGAGTTCCGGCGACAATGCCGGGGCGCGGACGTTGATCTGCACCTGGTTGTTGGTGATGTCGGGCACGGCGTCGATCGGCAGGCGGGACAAGGCGGTCGCGCCGATCACGGCGGCGATGGCGGTCAGCAGCAGGACGAGCCAGCGCCTGTGGACCGCCCAGTTGACGGTTGCGGCAATCATCGGCTCAATCCTCGTGCGCCGCTTCGCCCTTGCCGAGTTCGGCCTTGAGCGTGAAGCTGTTGGAAGTGGCGATCTGCTCGCTGCCCTTCAGACCCGCGCGAACGATCACGGAGCCGCCGGAATTATCGCCCAGCGTTACGGGAACCGCCTGGAAGCCGGTTCGGGTGCGCACGAAGACGACGCTCCTGCCCTCCACTGTCTGGACAGCGGTGCTGGGCACGCGCACCAGGCCGTCGCCGCTTTCGCCCGAAAGCTGGGCACCCGAAAGCTGGACAGATGCCGTCACGGGTTCTCCCACGCGCCATTGGCCGGCGCGATTGTCGAGCGACGCGATGACGGGCACGAGGCGGGTCTGCGCATCGAGCGCCGGCGATACGAATGTCACCCTGGCCGTCGCCGTGCGTCCGGAGGCCGTAACGGTTACGGTATTGCCCGGGCGCACGCGCCCCGCGTCGGCCGGTTGCAGATTGAGCGAGAGCGAAACGCGCGACAGATCGGCGACCCGGTAGAGTTCGGCGTCGGCATCGACGGTCTGGCCCAGCACGACGCTGCGGGCGATGACCTGCCCGGAGATCGGCGCGGCAATCCCGAGGCGGTTGAGCCCGCCGCCGCCAACGCCCGCTGCGGAAACCTGACCCTGCGCCTGACTGTAGGCGATCCGGGCCTCGGTAGCTGCGGTTCGCGCGGCGATCAGATCCTGTTCCGGCGAAACGCGCTGGGCGAACAGGCGCTGTTCGCGCGCGAGGTTCGCGTTCGCCAAGGCCAGGCGCGCGCGGCTTGCCTCGACTTCGCCCTTCAGCATCGCCGCTTCCCGGCTCTCGATCACCGCCAGTATCTGTCCGCGCCCGACCGATTGGCCCAGGTTGTAGTTCAGCGCCACCACGCGCCCGCCGATGGCGGCGGAGACCACCTGCATGCCCTGGGGGTCGCCTTCGATGGTGGCCGGCAATTCCAGCGTTGCCGAGCCGCCGACCATCGGACGGCCAAGCTGGATACCGGCCGATGCGATCTGGTCCTGGGTCAGGGTGACCTTGCCTTCGTCGGCGTGAGCGGCCTCGTCCCCAGCTTTCTCTTCCTTGGGTGCGACATCCTGTGAGGCACCGCCCCCGCAGGCGGCGAGCGCGAGCGACAGCGGCAGCACGGCATAAATGAGTCTATTGCGGTTCATGGATCAGTTTCCTCCCTGAGGCGCGACGGCGGGCGCGGTCAGGCGCTCCAGCTGCGCGCGGGCATTCTGGTAGGCCGCAAGCGCGTCGATGGCGGCGACGCGGGTCTCGGCAAGCGTGCGCTCCGCATCGAGCAGGTCGAGCTGACCGAACTTGCCTTCGCGGTAGCCGATACGGGCGATGCGCGCGGCTTCCTGCGCAGCGGCCAATGCCGGCCCCGAGGCGGCCCTGGCTGCGGTCGCGGCATTGTCCGCCTCGGCCTGGGCATTGGTGATGGCCTGTTCGATATCCAGCGCGCTGACCCGGCGCTGCGCTTCGGCCTGGGTGCGCTGCGCACTGGCCCGATCGAGGGCGGCACGGCCATTGTCGAAGACCTGTAGCGGGATCGACAGCGTAAATACCGCGGCAAAGTCGTTCGTGGCTTCCAGGCGCCGGACCGAAGGCCCGACATCCACGTTCGGCACCCGGTTCGCTCTCGCCAGCCGCACATTGGCGTCGGTCACCGCCAGATCGGCATCGGCGGCGGCAAGCGCCAGTGTGCCCTGCGGCGTTACGGTCAAGCCCGGCCCGTAAGACGCCGGGGGAAGCCGGTCCAACAGGCCGACATCGAGAGTGCCCTCGACCGGACGGCCGATCCGCCGCTCGAGATTGGTTCGCGCAGCGCGCGCAAGCCGGTGCTGCCGCTCGACGTTCGTCTCCGCAGTGACGCGGGCAACGTCCGCCCGCTGCTGCTCGAGCGGAGAAGCGCGCCCCGCCTGAACGCGCACGCTGGCGGCCCGCAGCGCATCGCCCGCGATCCGCGCCTGATCGCGGGCCGTGACGAGCCGGCGCTCGGCCGCGATCGCCTCGACATAAAGCTGCGTCACCTGAAGGCGCACATCGGCGCCGATGATCGCGGCTTGAAGTTCCGCGCGGCTCAGTTCGGCGGAGGCCACCGCAACGCGGGCACTCCGCTTCCCGCCCAGTTCGAGGGTCTGCAGGAAGCCGACCGTGGTCTCGCTGCTCGCTAGACCGTTGTAAGCGCCCGTGCCGGCGATATTCTCGATCTGCGCCTGCGCGACGGGATTGGGGCGAAGGCCCGCCGCACGGCGGCCGGCTTCCGCCGCCTCGATACCGGCCTGCGCCGCCTCGATCGCCGGGGCACTGCCGCCCGCAGCCGCGACGGCTTCGTTCAAAGTGAATGCGTTGGTCGCAGCCTGCGCCGAGCGCGGGGCCGCGATGTCCTGCGCCCGGGCGACGGCAGCGCACGACGTGGCGGCCAGCAAGGCCGCTATGATCCTGTACATGAAACTATTCCTGATTGAAGGACGTCAGGCCGCACGCGCCGATGCGCGCGCTACGGCCGTTCGGATTCAATCAGGCGATGGGAGGGCGGAGGTCAGGCCCGGAAATCCAGCGGCCGAGCGCGGCCGACCGGTTGGCACGCACCGGCTCCTTGCGATGGCTCTGAAGCTGGGGAGTCAAATCGCGGGACGGCAGGAACGAGGCGCCACCCTGGCAATTGGAATGATGGTGCGACACGCCTTTGTCGGCATCACCCTGGGATTCGTCCGCGTCTCCGTCACTGTGGACGTAGCCGGAGCATTCCATCGTTACCGGACCGGCGATCTCCGCCGCATGCAACGCCGATGCCGCCATGAAGGACGACAACAGCAGCAACAGGAGAGGCAGGCCACAACGAGACATGGCCCTTGGCATAAGGGTTTTGGCGAGAGGTGTCATCTCCATGTCTCGTGCGGCGCCATGCGGGCTTGTCGCCAGGCCGGAACCGCCTCTGCCAGCACCCGCCAGGCAGAGCGCAGGAAGATCAGCGCAATGATCGCGCCCACGACGATATCGGGCCAGGCCGTGCCGGTCGCTGCGACCAGACCCGCCGCCACCAGAACGCCGATATTGGCGGCGACATCGTTGCGCGAGCATTCGAAGGTGCCCGACATGTTGACGTTGGCCTTGCGAAATCGCCAGAGCAACGCAAGGCACGCGAGATTGGCCACCAGGGCAAGGCTGCCGAAGCCCAGCATCAGCGAGAACGAAGGCGGCACGCCATTGGCGATCTTGTTGGCGATCTCCACGATCACCGCCACGCCGAAAGCGAGGATGATCAGCCCCTTGGCGCGGGCCTTGCGCAGGCTGTGAACCGAGATCGCAGGATGCCCTTCCGGCACCTCCCGCGCGATGCGCCTGGATTGCGGGCAGGACTTCTTAGGTTCTAACGCCAGTCTTTTTCGATTACCGCATGCTCCTGCGCTTCATCGAGAGCATCGCCGCGCATCATGTCCTGCGCTGCGGCCATCAGCTCGGCCTGCGCCGATCCGGCCTGCCGGTATTCGCTCGCTTGCGCACCGTCACCCGCGATGGTTCGTTCGAGCCGCCATGTGCCTTCCTCCCGGCAGGCTATGCCGGAAGTGGCGACGGCGGTGAAGACGCGGCAATAGCCGCCGCCTTGCCTCTGGAAGCTGGCCAGAACGCGCGTGCCGCCGCTCTCTCCGGTCGAAGCCGGCTGACGGTCCAGCGTGCGTGCCAGCGAACCGGAGGCGACCAGCCCTTGTCGCGTCTGTCTTATCGGCCCTTCACTCCGGAACTGTGCGCCGAGCATCAGGCCCAGGATCAGCGAGGCGGCCATGGCGAAGGCCATGCGGCGATCCGCGAAGAGCGGCACGCGACGGGCCTTGGCCGCGCGCCTGTCGGCCTTTTCGGCCTCTTCGCGCCGGGTGCGGGCGGCGGCGAGATCGAAGACTTCGGCAGGCGTGGCGCGGCCCGTTCCGGTGATGTCCTCGGCGGCGGCACGGGCTATCCGATCTGTCAGCGCATCGGGCACCGGCTCCTGCGCCACGGGTTCGAGATGGCCGCGCAGCGCGGAGCGCAAGGCCCGCTCCGCATCCAGCCGACGGGCCAGGACCGGATCGGCGGCGACGGCCGCTGCCACGCGCGCCGCCTCTTCGGGCGGCAATTCGCCATCGGCCAGCGCCATGAGCTCTTCGGGGGTCACGCTCATGCGGATTCTCCAAGTTCCTTCAAAAGAGCCTCGCGCCCGCGGCCGAGGCGGGACGTCAGGGTGCCCTGCGGAATGCCGATGATCTCGGCCGCTTCCTTGTAGGCGAAGCCCTCCACCAGCACGAGCACCACCGCCTCCCGCTGCTCGGCGGGGAGGCGGGCGAGCGCGCGATCGACATTGCCCAGCTCGACACGGTTTTCCGCATCGCGGTCCCCGGCCACGCCCACATCGGTGCCTTCGTCCTCGTGCACGAAAGTCTGTGCGCGGCGGCTGCGGGCCCTGGTCTCGTCGATCCACTGGTTGCGCATGATCCGGTACACCCAGGCATCGAGCCGCGTACCTTCCTGCCACTGACCGCGCGCCACCAGTGCGCGCTCGACGGTGGCCTGGCACAAGTCATCGGCATCCGCCGCGTTCTGTGTCAGCCCCCGTGCGAAACGCCGCAGGCGTGGCAGCAATGCCGTCAATTCGTTGCAGAAGTCCTGCGTGCTCATCGAAATATCGTTTCCGTGAGGATGAAACGTCCCGATGGCACCGTTTCATCCTTGAGCGCCACCGATTTTTGCTATGGGAACGAAAGATGGG
>NZ_DAMDBA010000093.1:0-6713 GCF_032093395.1 Novosphingobium sp. | reverse complement strand
AGCGCTGATGCTGGTCGCACCAGCCGCTCCCGCCGGTGCGCAACTGGGGCTGCCGGGCGGGCTCGATCCGCTCGGGGCGATCGATCGCACGCGAGCGACCGTCTCCGGAAGCGTGTCGAGCGCGGCGCAGGACGTGGTCGACCGCTCGCTGTCCGGTGTCTCCACGATTGTCGGCGATACCCGCCAGCTGGCGCAGGACCGGCTTGGCCGGCTGCGCGATTTCGTGGCTGCCCGGCAGGGCCGCGTGGATTGGGACGACCGCCACGAACCGGCCCGCGCCGGCGAATTGCTGCTGCTCGATCCCGATGCCCAAAGCCTTGCGCGGGCAGCAGGCGAAGGCTTCGCGCTGATCGAACAGGGCGAGATCGCGGCTCTCGGCATTGCCTATGCGCGTCTTGCGACCCCGGCGGGGCAGCCTCTCGCCCGCGCCATTTCCGACTTGCGCCGCGCATTGCCGGGCCGCGAAATCACGGCGGACCAATTGCACTTTCCCTCGGGCGCGGCTCCGCGAGCGACGGGGAGGAGCACCGGGAGGGGGATCGGGGTAGGCGCCGCTGCCGTAAAGCTGCCCAGGGGCGGCACGGTGGGCGTGATCGATGGCGGAATTGCCGGTTCGGACCGGCTGGCGGCACAAGGCGGCTTCGCGGCGGGCGCGCCGAAAGCGAGCGACCATGCCTCGGCCATCGCCTCGCTGCTCAAGGGGGCTGGCACGGCGCGGATCTATGGCGCCGATGTCTATGGCGCCGATCCGGCGGGCGGCAATGCGCTGGCGATTGCCCGCGCGCTCGGCTGGATGGCGGCGCAGCGGGTGCCGGTGATCTCGATCAGCCTGGTCGGGCCTGCCAATCCGCTCCTGGCGCGTGCGGTGGCGGCGGTGCGGGCAAAGGGCATGGTGGTGGTCGCCGCCGTGGGCAATGACGGCGCCGCAGCGCCCCCGGCCTATCCGGCCTCCTACCCCGGCGTGGTTGCCGTCACCGGCGTGGACGGACGCGGGCGCGTGCTGATCGAGGCAGGCAAGGCGGCTCATCTCGATTACGCGGCGCCGGGCGCGGACATGACGGCGCTGGTTCCGGGCAAGGGACGCACGGGGCTGCGCGGAACGTCGTTCGCCGCTCCCCTCGCCGCCGCGCGTATCGCCGCGCGGATGGGGGCCGGCAGAGACGTTGCGGCGGTCCTTGAGGCTACCGACGGCGAGGCTCTGGCGCCTTCGCGGCGGACCGGGCGCGGGGTGCTCTGCATGGTTTGCCGAACCGGCGGATGATCACGGTTTGAAGTTTTTTCGCCGGACCTGCGGATGAAACCGGAAAGGCCATCCGTTCCTCACTCAGACCCACCGCAAGGCGCTCAAGCGCGGCGGCGGAGGGAACGAGTAGAGGAAAGGAACCGGAACGATGAAGAGCACCACTCTCAACAAGGCGACCCTCGGCGCCGCTCTGGCGGCTGTCGCCGTCGCCATGGCGCCCGGCGCGGCACAGGCTCAGCTTCTCGGCGGCGGTGGTATCGGGGGCGGTCTTGGCGGAAGCCTGGGCGGAGCGCTGGGCGGCTCGGTCGGCACCGGCATCGGCTCGGTCGGCAGCACGCTGGATGGCATGGGCAGCGCAGCAGGCGACATGCGCGCCAGCCGCAGCGCGCGTTCGGCCACGGCATCGCCTTCCGGCCGGGGCAACGGTCGCGCCGACAAGAAGGTGACGGCCCCTGTTGTTTCCGCGCCGGATTCGTCCAGTGCAGGTAACGATGCGCGCGGCATTGCCGGTTCGGCTGTCTCGGGGGTGACGTCGCGGGCCGGTTCGGCGCAAGGCACCCTGAATTCGCTGGCCGGTAATGCTGCCGCGTCAGGCAGCGGCGCGGCCCTGGCCACCGCGAGCCATGCGCCGTCAGGCACGAACGCCAACGGCTCCGCCTTGGGCAACGGCGCGTCCAGCGGCACTCTTGCCACCCCGGCGCTGCCCGATGCCACCGGCGCGGCTTCACGCCTTGCCGGGACCGCCGGGTCCGCCCGTGATACGGCCGTCGAGCACGCATCCAACGCGGCGTCTTCGGCGCAGGACACGGCTTCGACCGCCAGTGCGCAAGGCTCAACGGCCGGTTCAGGCACGGCGTCGAGCGGGGAGCACAGTGCCACGGCATCGGGCGCCGCCGCAGGCTCAGGTTCCGCCAGCGGCGGCTCGATCAGCCTGAACGCTTCGGCAAGCGGCAACTGACAGAAGCGCCCGGCCCCGCGAAAACCCAGCGTGGCTTTTGCGGGGCCGGGCGTCATCGCGCGCCTAGAGCATTTTCTAATCAGATGGACTCATCTGATGACTCGGAAAATGCGTCAAACCAAAAGCTTATAGACGCCCGTCAGAAATGCGTCGCCAGCGATAGCTCGACGCTGCGCGGGGCGCCGATGTAGATGTCGTTGGCGCCATAGCCCGAGTATTCGCCGTAGAAGGCGTCGGTCAGGTTGCGCCCGCGCAGGGCCACGGTGAGAGCCTCGGCCACTTTCCAGGAAACGGCGGCGTCGAACGTCGTGCGGCCTTTCACGAAGACGGTATTGGCCGTGTCGGTGTAGAAGCCCGAGACATGGCGCGCAAAGCCGCTCAGCGTCACCGGCAGGCCGGGCAGCCGATAGGCGAAGTTCGCCGCGGCCGTGGTCGATGGGACGTTGACGGGGCGGTTGCCCGAGCGATCCATGCCGCCGGCCTCGATCAATTCGTCATATTGGGCATCGACATAGCTCGCGCTTCCCCCGAGCGAGAGATTATCCGTTATCGCAGCGCCGAGGCTGATCTCCAGCCCCTGCGAGGACTGCGTGCCGCCCTGAACGCTCAGCGTCGGATCGGCCGGATCGCGGGTGATGATGTCGTTCTGGACGATCCGGTATGCGGCCCCGGTCACCGTCAGCCGGTTGTCGAAGGCGGCCAGCTTGAAGCCGCCTTCATAGGAATAGCCCTCGGTCAGCTTGAAACGCGTGTTGACCAAAGGCATCAGCAGGATCGAGGAAACCGGGCTGACGGCCGTGGTGTACTGCCCGTAAAACGTCAGGCCGGGCGTCACGGCATAGCTCGTGCCGATGCGCCAGGAGATCGGCTCGAAGACCGGGTTTGCGCGGGTGACGGGGTTGGGCGTCACCAGGTAATCGGTCGAGGCGCGGTCCAGATCCATGTGGTCGTAACGCAAGCCGCCCACCAGCAGCCACTGCGGCGTCAGGTTCAGCGCATCCTCGGCAAAGATCGAGATCGTCCTCAGCCTGGAATCGAAGTTCACGTTGGAGGCGCGATACTGCGTGCCGTCGGTGGGAAAGGTGCCGACGACCGGGTCGAAGGGGTCGACCGGCGCCACCAGCGTGCCGGTGCTCGTCTCGCGCAGGCTGGACAGCTCGGTGTGGTTGTATTCCGCGCCGAGGGTGAAGCGGTTGCGCAATCCGGCGATCACCCCCTCGTTGCCCAGCGCCGTGCGCACATTCCAGAATTCGTGGTCGTGGTAGAAACGGGTGAGCCCGCGCTGAATGCTGCCGTTGGGAAAACCCGCGCCCGGCGCCACGAAAGTGCGGGTGCCGTTGTTCACGAAGGCACGGTCCGCGGTGTACCAGACAAGGTCGGTGCCGAGCGACCAGCCCCCGCCCAGCGAAAGGTCGATGCGCGAACGGATGGTGGTGTCGGTCGCGCCCGAATATCCTCCATCAGGCGTGTAGTTGCGATGCCGCGTCGCCTTGTCGATGACATAGCCGTTCGTAGTTGAAACGGCATCGCTGGGGTCGCGGGCATAGGCCAGCGGGATCAGCACCGCGCCCTGGTAGGCGCTGTCCGCCCGGTCGCTGTAGTGATCGACGGCCAGCAGCACCGAAAGGTCTGCGGAAGGCCGAAACAGCAGGCTGGCCGTCAGCCCGCTGGAGCGCGTCCGGTTGTTGTCGACATCGTAGAGGCTGTCGGACGACAGGTTGCTGGCATCGGCACGCAACGCCAGCGTATCGGATATCCGATAGTTGACGCCGCCCGCCGCCATGACCGTATCGAAGCTGCCGTAACTGAGCAGCCCGTCCATGTGGTTGCCATCGAACGTGGGCTTTCGCGTCACCTTGTTGATCACGCCGCCCAGCGCGCCTTCGCCGAACAGCACCGAGGCGGGCCCCTTGATCACTTCGATACGGTCGAAATGCCAGGTGTTGGTGTCGCGCTGGACGACGGTGGAGGAGGATATGCGAACGCCGTCCTGAAGGATCGAGACGACATTGCCCGCAAAGCCGCGCATGCTGACGACGGCCGGGTTGCCGGGAACGTTGCCCGCGATGGCGCCGGGTACATCGGCGAAAGCCTCGCGCGCGGTGCGAAGGCCGCGGAACTGGAGGTCCGCCTGGGTCAGCGTCTCGACGCTGGCGGGCGTTTCCATGATGGTAAGGTCTAGCCGGCTCGCAGCGTCGCTGCGCTGTTCGAGCTTCAACGGATCGCGTTGCCCGGTGACGGTGATCGTTCCGTTGTCGGACGCTTCTTCGGCCAGGGCCGGTGAAGCCAGCAAGGCTGCGGCGAGTGCGAAAATGGATGCGCGCATGACGTCATGCCCTCTGTCTGTAGGTTCGGGAAATATCGGCGTGGCTGCGGCGAGCCGCCTTGCGACGGCGCAGCCAATGAAGAAGCCCGGTCACGAACAGCGCTGGCGGAACGAGACCGGACAGAAAGACCAGGATGCGGACCGGCAAACCGCCGATCGATCCGTCGTGAAGCGGGTGCAGCCACGCGTTGAAAGCGCTCGACGCACCGCTCTTCCGGTAATCGACGAAGGCCACCACCGCCGCGCTGTGGCGGTCCACATGGATGTAGCTGCGCGGAAAGCGTTTGCTGGGATCGCCCGGCACCTGAACGCGAAAGCGCACGGGCGCCGATGGGTCTCCGGGGATCTCGATCCAGACCAGTCTCCCGTCCGGCACGGCGCGGTGTGCGGATGCAAGCAACCGGGAGAGCGGCTGCGCGGGCCCTTCCCCGGCAGCGACAGCCGAGGTGACCGGTGTATCGACAGGCGCAAGGGTGCGCGTCAGCACCCAGTCACGCTCCTGCGGCAAGGCCAGCAGAACGCCCGTGGCCACCAGGACAATGAGCACCGGTAGCCCCCACAGGCCAGACAGCTTGTGCCAGTCCCTGAGACGGCGCAGCGGTGCCGCCCGGCGTTTGAATGCCAACGCCTTGCGCCAATTGCCGCGCGGCCACCACACGGCCAGGCCGGTAAGCAGCAGGGTGAGGATCACGATGCCGGACCATCCCGCCACCTGCTTGCCAAGGTCTCCGGCCAGCAGGTTCATGTGCAGGTCGTAGATCCAGGTCATGAGGTATTCACCCCATTGCTCGTGCCGCAGCACCTGGCTGCCATCCGGCGAAAGCCAGACCATCATCGAATGCGAATGGCCGCCGTCTCCGTAGTAGCGCGCAGGGATCGCGCCCGCCTCGTCGGTGACCTCGAACCGCCACTGGCCTGTAGCGGATGGCCACCGCGTGTGGACGGTCGACAAGGCCCGGTCCCATATCGGGGACGACCAGCCCGGTCCCTCACCCTCTGCAACGACATGGCTTTGCGGATGCAGCAGGCCGTCGATCTCGACGTAGAAGACCAGAGCCGAGCCGGTCAGCCCCAGCATCGCAAACAGCAGGCCGACAGTAAGGCCCAGCCATAGGTGGACCTGCCTTATGAACGTGCGGGCAGGGCGCATTACGGCTCGGCGTGCGGTTACGCCGTCAAGCTCTCGCCCTGCGCGAAAACGCAGTGTTTCTGACATGGAAGAAGGCTTCGTTTCGGCCCGGATGCGCACACGATCGGCGCGTCCGGGTGATCAGACGGGAAGGGGCTGGTCTGTCAGGCCGAAGCGGGCGGGCCGCGCAACGGCGGCCGGATGTGGAAGATGCGCTCAAGGCGCGGAGGCGTCGCCGGCGTAAAGCCGGTCGCCAGAATGAATGCCAGCGCAATCGCCAGCAGCACGACATCGGCGCCCGAAAGCGATCCCATCGCCAGCGCGGTGAAGCTGCACACGCCGTCGCCGCTGGCGGGCTTGCCCTGGCTGTCGTTGGAATCGCCCTTCATCGGAATGGCGATCTGCTGGGTGAGATGCTGACCTTGCGCATCTGCGCAGATCTGAACCGTGAAGGTCTTTGCCTGTTCGCCCGGCATGTAACCGGCAGGCACAAGAATTTTCATCGCGAGCGCCAGCGCGATCACCAGGGCGGAAAGCCCGAAATGGTCACGAAAAAAGGCGCGCAACGAAAACATCGGGATCGCGGGTAACGACCGCAAAAAGAAAAGTCACGTGGCCAAATTGTCCGCCCCCGCCGCAACTCTGCTTCATCACCCCTGCGAAGACTGCTCGCCCAGCCTGTCCCTCCATCTAGGGTCAGACCGAGGGTGCTGCGAAACTGGCCAGATTGATTAGTCCCTAAATTTCTGAACGCTTTCTATCCTAATTTTGCGGACAGGAGACGACGAAGGAGAAGCCCGAGCGGCTCGGCGCCAGTCAGCATTCGCTGCATACCTGGAAGCGGCAACTGGCGAAGGTGGTATCTGGCGACGCCAGCAAGGATGCCTAGCTTCGTCAGTTGAAGTGCGATCTGGCCCAGGTGACCGAGGAGCGCGATATCCTAAAATAACCACCGCGTATTTCGCCAGGGATGCAAAGTGAGATACGCGTTCGTTGCCGAGCATCGTAGTCCGTTCAAGGTTCGGTCGATGTGTCGATGCCTGCGCATCCAGCCCAG
>NZ_DAMDBA010000092.1:0-18101 GCF_032093395.1 Novosphingobium sp. | reverse complement strand
ACATGATGAGGAGAACGAGCATGACGTCGATCAACGGCGTCGTGTTCATTTCCATCATCGGCTCGCCATTTTCCTTGCCGCCTGACATTGCCATGGAAAGTTACTCCTGTTCCTGCCGACGTCAGGTCGGGTCGACCGGGTTGGTGATGAAACCAACCGTCGGATAGCCCGAGATCTGGACGTTGTAGATCGCACCGGCAACGCAGCGCCACGGGGCGTTGACGTCACCGCGGATGTGGACCTGCGGCACGAGTTCGGGGTTCGCCTGAAGGGCTTCCGGGCCGCCTTCGCGCTTCACGATGTTATCGAGACGCTTGAAAGCCTGGTCGCGCAGTTCCTGCGAGGTCACCGGCGTGATGTTGTTGAAGTAGACGCGGCATTCGCCGTTACGCGAAGCGCCGACGTAACCGGGTTCACCCGCTGCTTTGCCGGCATCGTCGGTGGTCGAGACCGTAAGAAGAAGGTTTTCCACCTTGTCCTTCGATTCGACTGCTTCGATGACCGGAATCTTCAGCTTTTCGATCGTCTGGATCGCAACCGGAACCGCGATCAGGAAGATGATCAGAAGCACCAGCATGACGTCGACGAGCGGCGTCGTGTTGATGTCGGACATCGGTGTCTCGGCACCGCCTCCGCCCGAGGATATCGCCATAGTCTTATCCTAATCCTTGCGTTGCCCTGGGCAGGCGACGGACGCGCATGCTACGCACCGCCGCCTGGTTCCCTGGAGCCCGCCTGGTCGCATGGCGACCCGGCGCGCCCCGTACTGCTTACGGCTTGGCCGGAGCAGCAGCCGGCTTGGCCGGAGCGGCAGCAGGCTTGACGGGGGCAGTGGCAACGATGGGCTTCACGGCGCCCTTCGAGTTGATGTTCGCGAGAACGTCGGCCGAGAAACCGGTGAGGTCTTCAGCGATGCGCTTGTTGCGGCTCTGGAGGTAGTTGTAGGCGAGAACGGCGGGAACAGCCACGATCAGACCGAGCGCGGTCATGATCAGCGATTCACCGACGGGGCCGGCAACCTTGTCGATCGAAGCCGAACCGGCGATGCCGATGGCGATCAGGGCGCGGTAGATGCCGACGACGGTACCGAACAGACCGATGAACGGTGCGGTCGCGCCGACGGTGGCGAGGAACGGCAGGCCCGAAGCGAGGCGAGCGTTGATCGAGGCTTCCGAGCGAGCGAGCGAAGCGTGCATCCAGTCGTGGGCTTCGAGCGAGTCGGTCATCTTGGCGTGCTGGTCTTCAGCGGCGATGCCGTCGTCGACGAGCTGGCGCCATGCGCTGTTCTTCTCGAGCTTGGCGGCGCCTTCACGCAGGGTGGGGGCCTTCCAGAAGGTCGAGCGCACAACGTTGTACTGGCGCATGATCTTCGACTGTTCGAACCACTTGGTGAACAGGATGTAGAACGAGCCGAACGACATGATGCCCATGATGATCACGGTGGCATACGAGATGAAGCCACCGGCTTCGAGCGCTTCCATGAAGCCGAACTTGTTCTGCGGCGCAGCTTCGCCCGCGGCGGCAAGGATATCAACGATAAGCATGCGATTTACCTCTCAAGAAGAATGCAGGTTCTGTTTCCGGCCGGGGTGTGGGCCTCAACAGCCTAAAAGGAGTTAGTTCAGCTTGTAGACGATGGCCGTCGTGAACTGGCCGCTCGTCGGGTTGCCGGCATCGTCCAGCGCGGGGTTGAAGCGCGCATAGCGGCTCATGCCGTCACAGGCTGCCTCGTCCAGATCCGGGCTTCCGCTCGACGTCGTGACCGAGCACGATGTGACCTTGCCGTCAGGACCGATCCCGACGCGCACACCGACACGGCCTTCACGCTCTTCACGAGCGGCGCGGGTCGGATAGTTGGCCTGGATGCGGGCTGCCCAGCTTCCCTGGCCCTTCGGCGAAGCGCCGCGAGCCTTGGACGGACCCGGAGGTGCCGGGGCCGGAGCCGGCGGTGCCGGCGGAGCTGCAGTCGTGATCACCACCGGCGGCGGCGGCGGAGCCGTCACCACGGTCTGCACCGGCGGGGGAGCCGGGGCAATGTTGATCGGCGGCGGAGGCGCGACGATCGGCGGCGGCGGAGCTTCTTCCTGCTTCGGCGGCGGCGGCGGCGGCTCTTCCTCCTTCGGTTGTTCTTCCTTGATGTCGACTGTGGTCACCTTCTTGATGACCTGTTGCGCAGCCTGGTAGGCCAGGCCCGTGACGAGCGCATAGCCTACAAAGACGTGGATCAGCGCAACAATGACAAGCGCGGTAATCTTGTTACCGCTCATTTGCTGGTCAGCGTAAGCCATTCAAACGCATCACTCCATTACCAAGCCCCGGACAAGGCCAAAGCCGGACAAGTCCAAGGGCGTCCATGGCCCCCACCCGGAGGAAGGGTCCATGACGAAACTCCAAATTACCCACCCTGACGGCTGACGATCAGCCCATCCGTAAACTTTTGACGGGAGGCGAACCGTGGGGCTTTATCTTTTTTTAGCCCCAATTTGCGAGTTTCCTTAGCCCGACAGTTGCATGTGTGCAACGCCTTATCGGCACGTCAACGGTTAACGGTCAATTCAGGGCGGATAAGTTCCAATCGGAAAAGGGGGATTTTGTCGCAGCCCCCAGAAGCCGCTATAGGCTGGCGTTTTTCCACGGAGAGTCTCCCCCATGTCATCGAAACTGCATCGACTTGTCGCGAATCTGGCGGGGGTTGCGCTGGCCATGCATGCGGTTCCGGTCCTCGCCCAGGGGGCAGCCGGGGGGGTAACCGGTGGCAATGTGACAGGCCAGGAGGACGGCCCGACATTCGCGGATATTGCCGATCTGTCCGAATCGGCAGGACTGGTGGTCAAGGCGCAGATACGAAAGATGGCACGCGTCGAGGATGAGCGCGCCCCCGGGCTCGCGCCGGGAATGGCGCGGTTCTACGTCAATGCGCAGACCTTGGCGCTGATCGCGGGCAAGGCGCCGATCGGCGAATCGTTCGCCTACCTTGTTGACCTTCCACTCGACGCCAAGGGCAAGGCGCCCAAGCTCAAGAAGCAGGACGTGCTGCTTTTTGCCCGCGCTGTGCCCGGCCGACCGGGGGAGCTTCAACTGGTGACGCCCACCGCGCAGCAACTCTGGAGCGAGCAGGCCGAGGCGCGCGTTCGCGGTATCCTGAAGACGCTGCTGTCCGGCGATGCTCCGGTAAAGATCACCGGCGTGCGGGAACTGATGTACGTGCCCGGCAACCTGGCGGGGCAGGGCGAAACGCAGATATTCCTCAACACCAAGGATGGCTCGGCAGCCTCGATCACCGTCCGCCATGAGCCCGGCGCGCCGCCGGCCTGGGGTGTTTCGTTCTCCGAACTCGTCGCCGACATCGGCAATCCGCCGCGGCCCGAGACCGTCGCGTGGTATCGCCTGGCGTGCTTCCTGCCGAACAATCCCCCGCCCGGCACCAATGTCGCCGAGGGCGTCGAGCAGCGTCGCCAGGCGGCGTCCGATTACCGCATGGTGATCGGCGAACTGGGCGAATGTCGTCGAACCCTTAACCAGGGCGCGAAAACCGCCGGCTGAAGTTTCGCGCGGACGAGACGCGAAGGTACTGGAATTTCGCCGTGGGCTACCCTAGGGCCCGGACCCGAAAGGGTAGTCCATGGTTGAACCGCTGAATATTGCGCTGGCCGGTCTCGGCACCGTCGGAACGGGCGTTGTCCGTCTCATCGAGACCAATGCCGAACTCATTGCCCGCCGCGCGCGGCGCCCGATCCGCATCGCCGCCGTCAGCGCGCGCGACCGGACCAAGGATCGTGGCGTGGACCTTTCCCGCTACGATTGGGAAGACGATCCGGCCGCCCTGGCGGCGCGGGCCGACGTGGACGTGGTCGTGGAAATGGTGGGCGGTTCGGACGGCCCGGCGCTGGCCCTGGCGCGCAATGCCATCGGGCAGGGCAAGGGCTTGGTCACCGCCAACAAGGCGATGATCGCCCATCACGGGCTGGAACTGGCGTCCGCGGCCGAGAAGGCGGGCGTGGCGCTCAAGTTCGAGGCGGCCGTGGCGGGTGGTATCCCGGTCATCAAGGGGTTGAGCGAAGGCGCTGCCGCCAACGCCATCGAGCGGGTCTACGGCATCCTCAACGGCACCTGCAATTACATCCTCTCCACCATGGAGGACACCGGGCGCGATTTCGGCGACGTCCTCGCGGAGGCGCAGCGCATGGGCTATGCCGAGGCGGATCCGACCTTCGACGTCGAGGGCATCGATGCCGGCCACAAGCTCTCGATTCTCGCCGCCATCGCCTTCGGCTCGCGCTTGCGCTTCGATGCCGTGGAAACCACCGGCATTTCGCGCGTGAAAGCAGCGGATATCGAGCAGGCCCGCTCGCTGGGCTACGTCATCCGCCTGCTGGGCATGGGCGAAATCGACCGCGCCGGCGGCAGTGCCCGCCTGTTCCAGCGCGTGCATCCGCATCTCGTGCCGATCGATCATCCGTTGGCCCATGTGGACGGCGCGACCAACGCCGTCGTGGCTGAAGGCAATTTCATGGGCAGGCTGCTGTTCCAGGGTGCGGGAGCGGGCGACGGTCCGACGGCAAGCGCGGTGGTGGCCGACATCATCGACATCGCACGCGGAGAGAAAGGCGCGGCCTTCTCGATGCCCGCGCATGAACTGGAAGCGATGGAGCCGGCCGAGACCGGCCATCGTCGCGGACGCAGCTATATCCGCTTCACGGTGCCGGACCGTCCCGGCGTGCTGGCAGACATCACCGCGGCCATGCGCGATGCCGGCGTTTCGATCGCCAGCATGATCCAGAAGGGCGAGGGCGCGCAGAGCGGGGAAGTGATCCTGGCGATCGTCACCCACGAAGGCCCCGAATCGGCCGTGACCGAGGCGCTGCGCATTCTCGACGGATCGGACAGCCTCGCTGCCCGGCCGCTGGTTATGCAGATCATCGAAGGTTGACGAAAACGGGCGCCGGCGGGCGCCCGTTATTCGCATTCACCATTCGTAGGTCCGCCGATTCGTAGGTCAGTGGGCGCGCATTTCGCCCTTGGCGACCTTGTCGGCATCCGAGCCCGCAGGCGCCTCGGGAATGGCGGAAAGGTCGATCAGGTAGGGCTTTTCCACTTTGCCGAAGGTGGCCGTGGCCTTGCCCTTGAAGATGCCGTTTCCGGCGACGTCCGGCGGCGTCAACCTCCCATCGTTCAGCGCCTGATCCGACAGGGGATTTTCCTGAGAGGTAGACTGGGCGCGATACTTTTCTTCATCCGGCGCGCAGACCACGATTTCTCCAGGCTTGGCATTGCGCGTGTCCCGCAGGCATTTCTGCCGCGAGTTTTCCGGCACCACCGTGCCGCCACCCGACATCATGCGTTGGGCGATCGCCCGGTCCTCCTCGGAAATCGTTCCGCTTCTGGTAGTATTCGCCGCGCCTGGAGAGGCCCCGCCGGAAGGCTGGGCAATCGCCGGAGCGGGGGCTAATAATGCGATTGCGAACAGGATCCGCCCACTTCTCGACAATTGAAAATCCTCTGTCTAAGCCGCTCCCAGAACCTTTCCTCCTCGGATTAATCCGGAGTGAACATGCCTGAAAACAAGACGCCTGCAAGTAAAGTTCTCGACCGTGTTCTCGTGCTCGAAATGGTCCGCGTTACCGAAGCGGCGGCCATCGCCGCCTCGCGCCTGGTCGGGCGCGGCGACGAGAAGGCGGCAGACCATGCCGCAGTCGAGGCGATGCGCAAGGCCTTCGATACGCTTTACATGGACGGCACCGTCGTGATCGGCGAAGGCGAGCGCGACGAGGCGCCGATGCTTTTCATCGGCGAGAAGGTGGGCGGGGCGCCGGGTAGCGGTCCCAAGATCGACATCGCGCTCGATCCGCTGGAAGGGACCACGATCACCGCCAAGGCAGGCCCCAATGCGCTGGCCGTGCTGGCCGCCGCCGAGGAAGGCTGCCTGCTGAATGCGCCGGACGTCTACATGGAGAAGCTGGCGGTCGGTCCCGGCTATCCCGAGGGCGTGATCGATCTCAACCGGACGCCGACCGAGAACGTGGCCGCCGTGGCTGCCGCAAAGGGCGTTCGCCCTGACGAGATCATCGTCTGCGTGCTCGACCGTCCGCGCCATGCCGATCTCATCGACGAACTGCGCGAAATCGGCTGCGGTATCCACCTGATCCCCGACGGCGACGTGGCGGGCGTGATCGCGGTGACCGACGAAGAGACCACGATCGATATCTACATGGGTTCGGGCGGTGCGCCGGAAGGCGTGCTCGCCGCGGCGGCGCTGCGCTGCGTGGGCGGCCAGATCCAGGGACGCCTGCTGTTCCGCAACGAGGACGAGCGCAGCCGCGCGCGCAAGTGGGGCATCAAGGATCTGGAAAAGATCTACACGCTCAAGGATCTCGCCAAGGGGGACTGCATCTTCGCCGCCACCGGCGTGACCGACGGCTCGTTGCTGTCCGGGGTCAAGCGCCTCAAGGGCGGCAAGATGACGACCGAAAGCGTGGTCATGCGCGCCAGCTCCGGCACGGTGCGCTGGATCAAGGGCGAGCATCGGGGGCGGTAAGTCGCCGTGCTCTGTTCAGGACTTGCCTTTCCATTCATGGGCTTGGTCATCGAAATGACCAGCGGCAGGCGTTCCGGGACTGGTCGTTTCGAATCTGCGTCAGGGTTACGGCGGACGCTTTCTGTTGCAATCCGATGACTCATGGCTAGAGGCGACCGCGTCCAGCCAAACCCATCACCACAAGCCGTCTCGGGGATTCGCAATGAAGATCATGTCCGGCAACAGCAACCTTCCGCTCGCACGCGCGATCGCGGGATATCTTGAGCTGCCGCTCACCGATGCGGCCGTGCGCCGCTTCGCCGACGAGGAGATCTTCGTCGAAATCCACGAGAACGTGCGCGGTGAGGACGTGTTCATCGTCCAGCCCACCAGCTACCCGGTGAACGACAACCTGATGGAGCTGCTGATCGGCATCGACGCGCTGCGGCGCGCCTCTGCCAAGCGCATCACGGCCGTCATCCCCTACTTCGGCTACGCCCGCCAGGACCGCAAGCCCGGACCGCGTACGCCGATCTCGGCCAAGCTCGTGGCCAACCTGCTGACCGAAGCCGGCGCCGACCGCGTCCTCTCGGTCGATCTGCACGCAGGCCAGATCCAGGGTTTCTTCGATATCCCGACCGACAACCTGTTCGCCGCGCCGGTCATGGCAGCCGACATCCAGGCGCGCTACGGCGACCAGTCGCTCATGGTTGTCTCGCCCGACGTCGGCGGCGTGGTGCGCGCTCGCGCGCTGGCCAAGCGCCTCGACAATGCCCCGCTTTCGATCGTCGACAAGCGCCGTGACAAGCCCGGCCAGTCCGAAGTCATGAACATCATCGGTGACGTGAAGGGCCGCGCCTGCATCCTGATCGACGACATCATCGATTCGGGCGGCACCCTGTGCAACGCCGCGCAGGCGCTGATGGACGAAGGCGCCACCAGCGTCACCGCCTACATTACCCACGGCGTGCTTTCGGGCGCCGCCGTGTCGCGCGTGACCAACTCGGCGCTGAAGGAACTGGTGATCACCGATTCGATCCAGGCCACCGAAGCGGCGCAGCAGTCGGACAAGATCCGTATCCTGACGATCGCGCCGCTGATCGGCGAGGCCATTCGCCGCATCGCCGACGAAAGCTCGGTCTCCAGCCTGTTCGACTGATCCGGCCGCTAACCCGGCACGTTCCGCGCAGCCGGAAGACATGAAGGCGCGTCCTTGGGGAAGGACGCGCCTTTTTGTTTCATGTGGAACTTTTCCGCCCTGACCCGGCAAGGCGTTCCTGTCACTCCCAGGGGCGGATTTGCCCCGGCTCCAGCCTATGCAGCGCTTCCAGCCGCCGTGCCTGGCGCATTTCCAGCGTCAGGGTGAGGATCGGCTGCGGCGTTCGCGCAAGCTGACGCGGCGACATGCCGAACAGTTCCTGGAATTCGTGGATCAGATGGCTTTCGTCGTAGTAGCGCAGCGCCATCTCGTCGGCCTCGTTCCGGTCGGCAACGCCGCGCAGATAGCTGGCCATGTCCAGCGCCCGGGCGCGGCGCAACACCTGCTTGGGGGCCATCCCGAAATCCCGGTTGACCACACGCTCCAGCTTGCGCCGCTCGACGCCGCAGACGATGGCCGCATCGGCGATCGACATGCCGGGATCGCGATAGCTGATCTCTTCGAATCGCGCGCTCACCGGGTCCGGCACCGGGCCGCCGATAGCCTCGATTCGCTGGCGGACCATCGCCTCCAGGACAAGCAGCCATTCCTCCGGCTCGGCATGGGGTTCGAGCCGGGCCAGGATTTCATCCGAGGGCATGGCGATCACGTCTGTCGGCACCAGGCGATCCAGGTGATCGCCCACGCGCGGCCCGCGCAGGGCCGTGCACGCCCCGGGACGGAAGGCGATGCCGACGCTGATGAAGCTGCCGGTGACGCGGATCGGCATGTGCCGCGAATGCGGGCCGAAGAACATCGCCGCGTTGCCGGCCTCGATCCGACCGGCGGCCGTCTCTGCCTCCCAAAGTCCGGCAAGCTGGACGCGCAGGAACGCCGCATCGCTGAAGAGCCCGCACTGAAGCGTATAGTCCGCGGGTGCCGCCACCTTGGTGGCATATAGCCCCGCTACCCACGGCGCCAGGTCCGGCGCGGGTGCGCGGTTGTAGCTGAGAGGCTGGCCTCCCCTGGTAACGCCCTGTTCCGGCGCGATCGCGTGATCGATGGCCGGTCGTACTTTATGGTACATGCTCCTGCTTCCGTGATGCGTTCCGTTTCGGCCCCGTCTTCGGATTAGGAGGAGGCCGGATCGGCCGCAATGTGGGAGAAACCCATAGTGGTCTTCCACAGGCCGGTTTTCCGCCGGATGGACGGATTTTTCGATGATCCCTTGACCCGCCGTTGCCGGGACGGGCAGAGCAGGCGCATGAAGCTGGACAACGACATTGCCCTCGCCCTGCGCCTTGCCGATGCTGCGGGCGATGCCATCCGACCGCATTTCCGCTCCGGCGTGGGTGTGGAGAGAAAAGGCGATGCCTCTCCGGTGACCGTAGCCGACCGCGCCGGGGAGGAAGCGATGCGCCGCATCCTCAAGGCGGAAGTCCCTCAGGACGGGATCATCGGGGAAGAGTTCGGCAGCGAGGAAGGAACGTCGCGCCGCACCTGGGTGCTCGATCCGATCGACGGCACCGTCTCGTTCATCGCCGGTCGCCCGATCTTCGGCACGCTCATCGCGCTGCTGGTGGACGGCTGGCCGGTGCTGGGGATCATCGACCAACCGATCCTGGGCGAGCGCTGGGTCGGTGCCAGCGGCCTTCCTACCACCTTCAACGGCCGGGAAGTGCGTACGCGCCCCTGCCGCGAGCTGTCCCAGGCGATGCTGGCCACGACCGGTCCGCACTATTTCGACGACCACCAGGGCGAGCACTTCATGGCGCTTGCCGCGAAGACGGACCACAAGCGCATGGTCATGGGTGGCGACTGCTATAACTACGGCCTGCTTGCCAGCGGCCATCTCGATGTCGTCTGCGAGGCCGGGCTGAAGTTGCACGACTGGGCCGCGCTGGTTCCGGTGGTGGAGGGCGCCGGCGGCACGATGTGCGACTGGAACGGAGAGCCCCTCCATGCCCAGTCCGATGGCCATGTCCTGGCGATCGGCGACCCGGCCCGCCTCGAAGACGTGATCGAGGCCTTGGTCTGCGACCACTGAGGTCGGCTTCGGGACCTGCCGTGCGCAAGCTGCGCCTGTTCGTCTACGGGACGCTTCAACCGCAGGCGGGCACGGGAATGGGCCGTTGGGTGGGCGCCCGGATGACATCCGCTGAAGCGGCCGAAGCGGCAGGCCGGATCCATGCGGTTCCAGGAGGCAATGGCTGGTTTCCCGCGCTCGTCACCGCTAAATCCGGTGTGCGGGTAAGCGGTACGCTATGTGAACTGGTGCTGCGGCCCGGCGATCTCGCCCTGCTCGACCGTTACGAGGGCCGCGAATATCGTCGCACGAGCGTGACCGTCCGCACCAGGGCCGGACGGCGAGTGCAGGCGCAAGTATACCTCTGGCGAATCGCCATGCCGCAAGCGGCGCTGCCGATCCCGTCCGGCGACTATCTCTCCTGGCTGGAACGGACGGGGCGACAAGCCTTCACCACGCCGCGCAACGGCGCATGAGGAAACGACGATGAGCGAGAGAACGGCGATCGTGACTGGCGGCGGCGCGGGGATCGGGCGAGGGCTGGTGGTCCATTTCGCCGGGCTGGGTTGGCGGGTTGCAGCGCTGGACCTCGATGGCGAGGCGCTGGAGGAACTGGCCGCACTGCTACCGGAAGGCCGCTTCCTGCCCCTGACGTGCGATGTCGGCAAGGAGAAGGACGTTCGCGCCGCCTTCGCGCGCATCCGCGCCTGGACCGATGTGGCGCACCTGCTCGTCAACAATGCCGGGATCGCCGATCCGGTGTCGGGTCCGCTGGAAGAACTGGCCCTGGAAGCGTGGCAGGGCTGGATAGATTCAAGCCTTACCGCGGCCTTCCTCTGCACACGGGAGGCCCTGCCGCTGTTGCGGGCCGCCGCCCCCGCAGCCGTGGTTCACATCGCTTCGACCAGAGCCCTGCAATCAGAACCGCATACTTACGCTTATGCGGCGTCCAAGGGCGGGCTTTGCGCCTTGACCCATGCGATGGCGGTGGGCCTGGGGCCGGAGATTCGCGTCAATGCCGTACTTCCCGGCTGGATCGAGACCGGGCCTTGGCAAAAGGTCGCTAAACGCCATGAGCCGAATCACTCGGCGGAAGACCGCGTCCAGCATCCCGTGGGCCGCGTCGGCACGGTGGAAGATATCGCCGATACCGTGGAGTGGCTGGCAGGCGAGCGGGCTGGCTTCGTTACCGGCCAGCAGATCGTCGTGGATGGCGGCATGACCCGCAGGATGATCTACGCGGGCGAATGAGCGCTTGGACGGATCGACGTCTCTTCCTTGCACTCTGGCCCGATCACTCTGCTCTTGCGCTCGGGCCGTTCTCCCACTAAAGGCGCGCCCTTCAATCGACACGGTTGAGTCTTTACCAAAGAGATTCGCGCGTCCGCCTGGCGAAAAGGGCTGCCATGGCTGACCGGACGTGTCCCTGTGAAAGGAGACGAAAATGCCCAAGCTGAAGACCAAGAGCGGTGTGAAGAAGCGCTTCAAGCTCACCGCCACCGGCAAGGTGAAGCACGGCGTAGCCGGCAAGCGCCACCGCCTGATGAGCCATAACGGCAAGTACATCCGCCAGAATCGCGGCACCGAAGTCATTTCCGACGCCGATGCCAAGACGATCAAGAAGTGGGCGCCCTACGGGCTCAACTGAGGAGTACTGACCTATGAGCCGTATCAAGAGGGGTGTTACCACCCGCGCCAAGCACAAGCGTCTTCTGGAACAGGCCAAGGGTTACCGCGGCCGTCGTAAGAACACGATCCGCGTTGCCCGCCAGGCCGTCGAAAAGGCCGGCCAGTACGCGTACCGCGACCGCAAGATCAAGAAGCGCACCTTCCGCGCTCTCTGGATCCAGCGTATCAACGCTGCCGTCCGCGCCGAAGGCCTGACCTACTCGCAGTTCATGCATGGCGTTAAGCTTGCCGGCATCGAACTCGATCGCAAGTCGATGGCCGACCTCGCCCTGAACGAGGGTTCGGTGTTCTCGGCCGTGGTCGCTCAGGCGAAGGCCGCCATTCCGGCAGCCTGAACTGCGCTACCTGAACTGTAGGGCCGGGGCCTGAGCCTCGGACCGAACAGGTCACGCGAATAAAAACGGGCGTGGGTGTCAGTCACCCGCGCCCGTTTTTGCTGTGCGGTAAACGTTTGCCCTCCGTCCCGAGTCTGATACGAGCGACGAGGGGGTGTCGTTGGGGGAAAGATATAGACAGCGATGACGGCAAGGCGTGTCATCATTCAGTATTGCCCCGTACCCTCGGGGCTCGATCACTATGTATCGGCCCTGTTCTATTGCGAAATCGATCTGGGTGAGGGTGAGCGTCTGCACGACGTGCTGGCCCCCGATTGGGCGAGTTTCCGCTTTCATTTCGGGGCGAGCGTGGAAGGCGCGATGCGCAACGGCGCGTCGATCGAGGGTTGCCGGTTCACCATCGCCGGGCCGCGATCGCAGGAAGTTCGGTTTTCCATGGGGGTTGCGCGGCAATGGGGTTTTCGCCTCACGCCGCTCGGCTGGGCGGCCCTGGTCGGTGCTCCCGCCCATCGCTATGCCGATACTCTGATCGACGGCGATGCGGACGACGCTTTCACGCGCTTTCGCCCGCTCTACGATCTGCTGCGGAAGGATGAATCTCCCGGAGACCAGCTCGACTTGCTCACCGCCTATCTGGAAGCCATGCCCCGGCGGCCCGTGCCTCACGAGGCGTTGATCCTCGCTATCTGTGCGGCACTGGCAGACCCGGAAGTACGCTCGGCAAGTGATCTGGCGATACGTGTCGGCGCGCATTCGCGAACCATCGAGCGGGTCTGCCGCGCGGCTTTCGGGTTCTCGCCCAAGCTGCTGCTGCGCCGCCAGCGCTTCCTGCGCAGCATCGACCAGTTCACTCTGGATCCCCGGCGCAGGTGGATCGGCGCGATCGACACGGCCTATCACGACCAGGCCCAGTTCGTCCGTGATTTTCGGGCCTTCATGGGCATGACTCCGCGCCAGTATGCCCAGCTTGAGAAGCCGGTGACCGGGCAGGTCATGCGCGAGCGCGCGCGCCGTCTTCGTGTGTAGAGGGTGATTGCCGCCGTTGCGATTTGGCCGCCGTCCCCTTAAGGACCGCGCTTCCAGATATCAGCAACAGTCAGGCAGACACCAGTGGACTACGCAGCAACCGGCCAGGAGGCGCTCTCGCGGATTGCGGAAGCATCCGATCTCGAAACGCTGGAGGCCCTGCGCGTCGAGTTTCTGGGCAAGCAGGGATCGATCTCCGGCCTGCTGAAGACGCTGGGCAAGCTCGATCCCGAAGAGCGCAAGGTCGAAGGCCCCAAGATCCACACCCTGCGCGAAAGCGTGAGCGATGCGCTGACCGCCCGCAAGGACGCACTGGAGACGGCGGCGCTGAACGCCCGCCTCGCCGCCGAGACCATCGACCTCTCGCTGCCCGCGCCCGAAGCGCCGCGCGGCACCGTCCATCCGATCTCACAAGTGATGGACGAGATTGCCGAGATCTTCGCGGACCTCGGCTTCTCGGTCGCCACCGGGCCGGAGATCGAGGACGACTGGCACAACTTCACCGCGCTCAACATGCCGGAAAGCCACCCGGCCCGCGCGATGCACGACACCTTCTACTTCCCGGATCGCGACGCCCAGAACCGCGAAATGCTGCTGCGCACGCACACGTCGCCGGTGCAGATGCGCACCATGCTCCAGCAAGGCGCCCCGCTGCGCATCATCGCGCCGGGCCGCGTATATCGCTCGGACAGCGACGCCACGCATACGCCGATGTTCCACCAGGTCGAAGGTCTGGTGATCGACAAGGACGTCCACCTCGGCCACCTGAAGTGGACGCTGGAAACCTTCCTGAAGGCCTTCTTCGAGCGCGAGGACATCGTCCTGCGCCTGCGCCCCAGCTACTTCCCCTTCACCGAACCCTCGGTGGAAGCGGATATCGGCTTCACCCTGATCGACGGCAAGCGCGTGATCGGCGGCGACCCGTCGAAGGGCGAGGGCGGCTGGATGGAAGTGCTCGGCTCGGGCATGGTCAACCGCCGCGTCATCGAATTCGCCGGGCTCGATCCCGACGAATGGCAAGGCTTCGCCTTCGGCATCGGCATCGATCGCCTCGCCATGCTGAAGTACGGCATGGACGACTTGCGCGCCTTCTTCGACGGCGATGTGCGCTGGCTTTCCCACTACGGTTTCTCCGCCCTCGACGTGCCGACCCTTTCGGGCGGCGTCGGCACTCCGGCCTGAGCGCGGGAAGGATTTAGAAAATGAAGTTCTCGCTTTCCTGGCTCAAGCAGTACCTTGAGACCGACGCCTCGCTTGAGGATATCGCCCTGAAGCTCAACGCCATCGGCCTTGAGGTCGAAGGCATCGAAGACCCCGCCGCCAAGCTGGCCGGTTTCCGCGTGGCCAAGGTATTGACCGCAGACAAGCATCCGCAGGCGGACAAGCTGCAGGTTCTCACCGTCGATACGGGTGAGGGCGTCTTGCAGGTCGTTTGCGGCGCACCCAATGCGCGCGCGGGCCTCGTAGGTGTGCTCGGCCTTGCCGGTGCGACCGTGCCCGCCAACGGCATGGTGCTGAAGGTCGCTGCCGTGCGCGGCGTCGAATCGAACGGCATGATGTGCTCCACGCGCGAGCTGGAACTGGGCGAAGATCACGACGGCATCATCGAACTGCCCGAGGACGCGCCGGTCGGCACGCCTTTCGCGGACTACCACGGCGCCGATCCGGTGATCGAAGTGGCGATCACGCCGAACCGTCCGGACTGCATGGGCGTCTACGGCATCGCCCGCGATCTGGCCGCTGCCGGTCTCGGCACGCTGAAGGCGATCGAGGTCCTGGACATCGCCGGCAGCTTCCCCTGCCCGGTGGAGGTGCGCACCGACGATGCCGAGGGTTGCCCGGCGTTCTACGGCCGCGTGATCAAGGGCGTGAAGAACGGTCCCTCGCCGCAGTGGCTGCAGGATCGCCTGAAGGCCGCTGGTCAACGTCCGATCTCGGCGCTGGTCGATGCCACCAACTACCTGATGCTGGCCTATGGTCGTCCGGCCCACGCCTATGACCTTGCCAAGCTGAACGGGGCCGTCGTCGCGCGCCGCGCCAAGGACGGCGAGACGGTCGTCGCGCTGAACGAGAAGACCTACACGCTCGACGCCGAGATGACCGTGATCGCCGACGATTCGGGCGTTCACGACATCGCCGGGATCATGGGCGGCGAGCATTCGGGCTGCGGCGACGAAACCACCGACGTCCTGCTCGAAATCGCCTACTTCGATCCCGAGCGCATCGCCAGGACCGGCCGCAAGCTCAACCTCACCTCGGACGCGCGCAGCCGGTTCGAGCGCGGGATCGATCCGAATTTCCTCGATACCGGCCTCGATCACCTGACCCAGCTGATCCAGACGCTGTGCGGCGGTGAAGCCTCGCAGGCGGTGCGCAGCGGTGCGGCTCCGGCCACGCCGAAGATCGTCCACTTCGATCCGGCGCTGACCGAGAAGCTGGGCGGCGTTCGCATCGAAGAAGCCGAACAGCAGCGGATTCTCGAAAGCCTCGGCTTCTCGGTGGTTGCCGAGCAAGCCAATTTCGACAAGGCCTGGGCCGTGACCGTTCCCGGCTGGCGCCCCGATGTGGATGGCGCTCCCGACATCGTCGAGGAAGTCGTCCGCATCCACGGCCTCGACAAGGTGACGAGCGTGGCTCTGCCGCGCGCCGATGGCGTCGCCCGTCCGACCGCCACGCCGACGCAGGCGCTGGAGCGCCGCGTCCGTCGCGCCGCTGCCGCGCGTGGCCTGCATGAAGCGGTGACGTGGTCGTTCCTGCCCTCGGCTGAGGCCGATGCCTTTGCGGACGGCAACGCTCTGTGGTCGCTGGCCAACCCGATCAGCGAGGACATGAAGGTCATGCGGCCGTCGCTGCTGCCGGGCTTGCTGATGGCGGCCAAGCGCAACCTCGATCGCGGTGCCTCGTCACTGCGCCTGTTCGAACTCGGCCGTCGCTATCTGCGCGGCGAGGGCGGTGCGAGCGACGAGCGGCTGGCGCTGGGCTTCGTGCTGGCCGGCGAGAAAGTCTCGCGCGGCTGGGCAACCGGCAAGGCGACCGCGTTCGACGCCTACGACGCCAAGGCTGAAGTGACTGCGCTTCTGGCCGAAGCCGGTGCTCCGGTGGAGAAGTTGCAGGTCATGGGTGAAGCCGGAGCGCAGTTCCATCCCGGCCAGTCGGCCACCTTGCGCCTTGGGCCCAAGAACGTGCTGGCGCGCTTCGGCATGCTGCACCCCACGGTCGCCAAGCAGTTCGACATCGAAGGCCCGGTGGCGATTGCCGAAATCTATCTCGACGCCATTCCCGGTAAGAAGGGCGCCGCCACCTTCGCTCGCACCCGCTATGCACCCCCGGCGCTTCAGGCGGTGACGCGCGACTACGCATTTCTTGTTCCGGCCGAGCTTCCGGCGGGCGACCTCGTCCGCATGGTGGCGGGTGCGGACAAGGCCAACATCGTCTCGGCCCGGCTGTTCGATGATTTCCGCGGCCAGGGCGTGCCCGAAGGGCAGAAGTCGCTCGCGCTGGAAGTCACGCTCCAGCCGCTCGAAAAGAGCTACAAGGAAGACGACCTCAAGGCGATCAGCGACAAGGTGACCGCCGCCGCCGCCAAGCTGGGTGCGGTGCTGCGGGGGTAATGCAATGCGTCGTCCCGGACTTGCTCCGGGACCGCTGGCCGGGCCGCGCCTTGCTCGCGAGGAAGCGCCTCAAGATTTGCCAGCGGTCCCGGAGCGAGTCCGGGACGACGATGATTTCGGAGAAAGCCGGTGACTGACGTGGAATTCGTGACCATCTCCTCCGGCGACCTCACGGCGCGCATTGCCACGTTCGGGGCCGAACTCTGGTCGCTCACCGACCGCGCAGGCCGCGAATACATGACCGACGCCGATCCCGCGTTCTGGACCGGCCATGCGCCGATCCTGTTCCCGATCGTCGGCGCGCTGAACGGAAACCGCTACCGGCTGGACAGCAGCGAATACGAATTGCCCAAGCACGGCTTCGCGCGGCATTCGCTGTTCGAAGTGGTCGAAACCGCGCCCGACCAAGTCCGCCTGCGCCTTTGCGACAGCGCGGAAAGCCGCAAGGTCTATCCCTTCGCTTTCACGCTGGAACTGGAGTTCCGCCTGGAAGGCATGATCCTGCGCACCACGGCAACGGTAACCAATGCCGGAGACGGCGCCATGCCCTTCAGCTTCGGCTACCACCCGGCCTTCGCTTGGCCGCTCCCCGGTGGCGCCGACAAGGCCGACCACACGATTGCCTTCGAGCAGAGCGAACCCCAGCCGATCCGCCGCATCGACATGCCGACCGGCCTCGTTCTGCCGGAGCCGGTGGCAACGCCGGTCGAAGGGCACCTCCTCACCCCCGATGCCGCGCTTTTCGAGACCGATGCGCTGATCTGGGACCGGCTCGCCAGCCGCGCGCTCACCTTCGGAGCGCCGGGCGGCACGCAGCTTGCCGTCGCTTTCCCGGATACGCCGATGCTGGGCATCTGGCAGAAGCCGGACGCGAACTATCTCTGCATCGAACCCTGGCAGGGCATGGCCGATCCGCTCGATTATACCGGCGACTTCCGCGCCAAGCCCGGCGTGCTTTCGCTCGAACCCGGTGCAAGCCGGAGCTTCCGCATGGACGTTAGCGTCCTCACCGCCGATTGAAGGAGACTATCCGATGAAGACCGCACTCGTGACCGGCGCCACCGCCGGTATCGGTGAAGCCTGTGCCCGCGCTTTCGTGGCCGCGGGCTGGCGCGTGATCGGCACCGGCCGCCGTGCCGAGCGTCTGGAAGCCCTGAAGGCGGACCTGGGCGCCGACAAGTTCCACGCCGCCGTCTTCGACGTGCGCGACGAAGCCGCGCGCGATGCCGCCCTGGCCGCGCTTCCCGCCGAGTTCGCCGCAATCGACTGCCTGGTGAACAATGCCGGCCTCGCGCTCGGCACCGAACCGGCCCAGAGCGCTTCGCTCGAAAGCTGGAAGACGATGATCGACACCAACGTCACCGCGCTGGTCTCGCTCACCCACAAGCTGCTGCCTGCGCTGGTCGAGCGCAAGGGCGCGATCGTCAACTTGTCCTCGGTGGCGGCGACTTATCCCTATATCGGCGGCAACGTCTACGGCGGGACCAAGGCCTTCGTGCATCAGTTCTCGCTCGGCCTGCGCTCCGACCTTGCAGGCACCGGCGTGCGCGTCACCTCGATCGAGCCAGGCATGGTGGAGACCGAATTCACGCTCGTGCGCACCGGCGGCAACCAGCAGGCCTCGGACAATCTCTACGGCGGCGCCAATCCGATGACCGCGAAGGATATCGCCGGGACCGTGCTCTGGGTCGCCACCCTGCCGCCGCACCTCAACATCAACACGCTGGAACTGATGCCGGTGAGCCAGTCCTTCGCCGGCTTC
>NZ_DAMDBA010000091.1:0-18257 GCF_032093395.1 Novosphingobium sp. | reverse complement strand
CCGGAGACGGTTCTGCACTAACAATCAACACGGACCACTCAGTGGGGGCCGGTCACGGCCAATGTGCTGGATCGCCAGTTCGTCGCCGATGCGCCCAACCAAAAGTGGGTGGCAGACTTCACCTACATCTGGACCGCACAAGGTTGGCTCTATTTCGCGGCGGTCATCGACCTGTTCTCGCGCCGTGTCGTAGGTTGGTCGATGAGCGCGACCATGACGGCCCAACTGGTGGCGGATGCCGTGATGATGGCCATCTGGCGCCGGGGAAAACCCGATGCCCTGCTCCATCATTCGGATCAGGGCAGCCAATATACCAGTGAGCAGTTTCAACGCCTGATGCAGGACAATGGCGTGACCTGCTCCATGAGCCGATCGGGCAATTGCTGGGACAATGCGGCGATGGAGAGCTTCTTTTCTTCCCTCAAAACCGAACGGGTCCGCAAGAAGGTCTACCGGTCACGCGATCAGGCCAGAGCCAACGTGTTCGATTATATCGAGCGTTTCTACAATCCCACCCGCAGGCACTCGACCCTGGGCTATCTCAGCCCTATCGACTTCGAACGCCAGGCTGGGGTAGCCTAAAGAACCTTATCTCGGTGTCCTTCAAACCGGCAGCAGGCCATTAACACGAAAGGCCTAGTGAAAATCAGCTATATCATAGCCGCTAGGTCGCAGTTAATTGATTAATTGAGTTGTTTGTCGTTAAAAACGACTTGCTTCAAGAAATTTTAATTCATAGATTTCATTAGCAAACACGGGGGTTTTTATGTCATTTGGCGATAGGGTTAGTCTCATCAGGGGCATGGTGAACGTTGCAGGAAAAGGCCTTGAGATTGGCCCATCCCATAGCCCTCTATTCCCTAAACGAGAGGGCTTTGACATTGAAACACTTGATTATGCAGACGCCGATGCCTTGCGTGCGAAATACGAAGGGCACCCTGTAAATATTGATGCTATTGAAGAAGTGGATTATGTCTCGGATGGCAAGCTAATCCATGACGTAGTAGGCAAATCTGAATGCTATGACTATGTATTCAGCAGTCATGCCATTGAGCACGTTACAGATTTTGTTTCATATTTTCAAAGTTGCGAAACTTTACTGAAGCCGGGCGGTCGAGTTGTGCTCGCGATACCCGACAAACGCTTCATTTTTGACGCCTTGAGATTTCCTAGTTCTACCGGCGACGTTCTGGAGGCTTGGGGGAAAAATCACAACAGGCACAGTCCTAGCCGTGTATTCGATTTCTTTTCATTGTTCTCGACGCTAGGTGATTTGTCGACTTGGGACAAAAATTCTCACGGTTCAGCAACATTGCGCCACGACCTAAACTTGAGCAGAGATTGGTTTGATCGAGCGTGCCATGGGATAGAATATATTGATGTTCACGGCTGGACTTTTACTCCCGCAAGTTTTCAGCTCATCATACGCGACCTTAACGAGATGGGTATATTAAACCTAAAAATTGAGAATTTAATTCAATACGGTGTCTTAGAATTCTATGTTTCACTTACACGTGAAGCGCCGAGTAATGAACGGCCACGGCGAGATATGATACTCGACGTTCATCGTGAGCAGCTAGTGAGCAGCCTTCAACTACTTAGCTCTACAGGACAACTCGGCTTAGCCTAAACAGGCTCCTTCACCGGAAGCAATGCGATCAGTAGTCGTAGAACTGAAAAAAGCTTGATCTCCCATGGTTTAGCAGAGTTAAGCTAATCCCATTTGTCGTTTATGCCGCCAATCCGGTTATCAGATGATGGGGGGCATGCCCCCCCCGATCATCTGATTGCGCATTCGCCCATAGGCCTCTGTCGGAGTTTGGATGCCTCGAGAAACCGTCTGATTTCGCCATGATGGCGACGTGAGGGCTCGCGAGCGGATTGTGAGTCCCGGTTTCGGGGGCTGATCCGCCGATGTCCGTGGCAGGGCTGCCTGCACGGACCGTTTTGACGTCGCGCGGGCGTAGTTCGGCCTTGGAGGCAGGCCAGGCGCTGGAAGTTATAGACGAGGTTCGCCATCCCGATTTTGATGCGGGCTCGAGCGATGTGAGTGCTGGTCGTAATCTCCCCAATTTGAGAACCGCGCCTGATCGGCATGGGGGGCATGCCCCCATGCCGATCAGGCAGCACAATTATCCCTGCTTGGACCAACTGCTGGCGGAGAATGAAGCGCGGCATCGCCGTGACCGACTGCGCATGATGCAGATCCACGATCTGGTGCAACGTGAAGGGTTCGAAGGTTCCTATGACGCCGTCAGGCGCTATGCGCGGCGATGGGCTGAAGCACGGCGTAACGATCCAGGTGGCGGGATTGCAGCATTCATCCCTCTCTCGTTCAGGCCTGGCCAGGCATATCAGTTCGACTGGAGCCACGAGGCCGTGGAGATAGCTGGCAAGCTGATGCGGGATGAAGGTTGCGCATATGCGGCTTTGCGCGTCTCGGGCGGTGTACACGCGGGCTAATTCGCGTGAGACGCAGGAGATGGTGTTCGACGCACATGCCTGCGGATTTGCATTCTTCGGGGGCGTGCCGCTGCGCGGTATCTACGACAATATGAAGACCCCAGTGACCAGCGTGTTCGTCGGCAAGGAGCGGGTTTTTAACCGCCGCTTCCTGGTCACGGCCGATCATTATATGTCGAGCCCACGGCCTGCTCTCCGGCCGCGGGTTGGGAGAAGGGCCAAGTCGAAAATCACGTTCAGACGATCCGCAGGCGTTTCTTCCAACCTCGGTTGCGCTTCGCCAGCCTGGAAGAGTTGAACGGTTGGCTGGAAGCCGAATGTCTGCGCTGGGCCATGATGCACCCGCACCCCGAACAGAAGGAACTAACCGTCGCCCAGTCTCTGGAGATGGAGCGCCCTGCGCTGAAGCCAGTGATGGCTTCCTTCGATGGATTCCATGAGACGCAGCACGCGGTGACCGGCACTTGCCTGATCGGCTTCGACCGCAACCGGTATTCCGTAGCGGCGCGGGCCGCCCGCTATGCCGTTCATTTCCGTGCGTCTGCGGACCGGATCGTCGTGCGTCTGGGTGATGAGGTTATCGCCGAACACCCCCGCTTCTTCGGGCGCGTTCGGACGGTGTATGACCCGTGGCATTATCTGCCGGTGCTGGTGAACAAGCCGGGTGCGTTCAGGAACGGTTCCTCGTTCCAGGGTTGGGAACTTCCACCGGCGCTGGCGTGGCTCCGCCGCAAACTGGGTAGTGGCGATGAGGCCGGCCGCCGCTTCGTTCGCGTCCTGGCGGCCGTATCGAGCGATGGGTTGGATGCCGTCGAAGCTGCCATCCGCGAAGCGCTCGATGCTGGTGCGCCCAGCGACGAGGTGATCCTCAATATCCTGTCGCGGCGACGCGAGCCTCCGGCAGTTCACGCCTTGGGCGTTGTGGTCGATCTGAAGCTGGAGCATTTGCCGATTGCTGATTGCGCGCGCTACGACACCGTACGAGACCTTCATGCGGCGGGATGAGATGATCGACGCCATGCGCGTGCTCGGTCTGAAGGTAATGGCCGGTGCGTTCGATGATGCGGTAACCGCGGGAATACAGCGCAAACGCACGGCCAGTGTGATACTGACAGATCTTCTGCGGGCCGAGACCGCATATCGCCACGCGGCCTCGATCCGCTAAAGGATGACCGCTGTCAAACTGCCGGTCGTGAAGACCTCGATGCGTTCGTGTTCGACGGAACACCGATCAGCGAGGACTTCGTGCGCTCGCTTAATGCAGGTGCCTTCCTGCCTGGCAAACGCAACATCGTGCTGGTTGGAGGAACTGGCACAGGTAAGAGCCATCTGGCGATTGCCATCACGGCCAACGTCGTGCGCGCCGGCGCTCGTGGGCGTTACTTCAACACCGTGGATCTGGTCACCCGCTTTGAAGAAGGGGCACGCCTGGGAAAGTCTGGTACGCTCGCCGCCAACTCAGCCGCCTCGACCTGATCGTGCTGGATGAACTGGGTTACCTGCCGCGCGCGCGTTCCGGTGGCCAACTCCTGTTCCACCTTCTTAGCAATCTCTACGAGCAGACCTCGGTGATCATCACCACCAACCTGGCGTTCGGCGAATGGTCGACCGTGTTCGGCGATCCCAAGATGACTACCGCACTCCTCGATCGTATCACTCATCGCTGCGACAACGTGGAAACCGGCAATGACAGCTGGCGCTTCGAACACCGTAGCTGAGCCGCGGCAGGCCATCAGAAAAAACGTCCATCGCAGGGGTGGTGCCTTCGGTCGGGCTACGCCCTCCCTACGGCACCACCCCGGCGAAGCTCGCGCATGTCCTCAAGATAGAGCCATGACCGGAGGGGCCCTCTTCGACGCCGATCTCGGGTCCCGTTTGCGCGCCGATTGACAGCTGTGACGTCTGGAAACATCACAATGGCACATTTGATGCTGTCGGGAGGGGGTATCCACTCCATCACATTTCAGTGGCAATCAACAACGCGCTCTCTAAGGTTAAAATGCAAAGAAGATTTTTGGATGTATATCTATTAATAATCAGTATTACATTTCATGTATACATTGGGATGAATTTCTATTTGTGGGTATGTAGGCGCTATGAATCAAGATTAAAGTGGGTCAATTACCAAAGTCTCGCAGGATCCGGGCGGCGCAGGGCTTGAAGTGCCAGCCCCATAACAGGGTCGTCTTCGGCTAGAAGTTGCAATCCGCTAATGACTTCTTCGCGCAAAACGTCTTTTGCAAGGTCTAAGCGGTTTGACGTTGTGAATTTTTCTTGTGCGGAAAGAACTGCGTAAAACTCCCAGTTCTCCATGCTGGCAATGTGATCCAATCCTAGGTGCGTAAGGCCTAAATCGTTTAAATCCTGCATAATTAGACGAAAGCTGGCGGGCGTAAAGCACCATCCATGAATATCTAAATATTCGGTAGTCTGAGATGCCAGATCAAATTGCGCTTTTGCTGCTGAAGGATCTTTTTCGAAAGCTAGGGTGCCACGGCTATCGCGATTCCACGTGTTCTGGCCATCCATGAAGAGAATATTGGTGTTGTAATCGAATATTGCTCGCAGGCTGTGGCGATTTGCGGAATGATAATGTGCTTCTAAAATTTCCCCAGATGTAGAAGGGTGTCGCATTCCATCAAACATGAAGCGTTTGTCTGGAATTGCGAGAACAACTTTTCCTCCAGGTGATAGCAATAACTCGCAGCTGATGAAAAAATCAACTATATCGGTTAAATGTTCTATATTGTGGGATGAAAAAATGTAATCATAGCGATTTCGATGTGGGATGGTGTCTGCTAGAGACTTTCCATTGGTCACATAATCGACATTTTCAATATGATCTGACGGAATACCCATCTCTGAGTATTTGCGACGTAAATCTTCCGTTGGGGCATAGTCGACAGTTTCAATATTGAAGCCGTCCCGTTTGGGGAAAACCGGGCAATGGCTCGGTCCAATTTCAAGGCCGAGGCCGTCTGAATTAAATAAAGATTGAAGGAACTTTTGCCTAGTCATCGCAACCTCTGTGCTTATAAGTCATTGCTTAAACGCGGAGGCTATCTCATTTGTCGGAGCATGCAACCGAAGATAGTGAGATTGCGATTATTTGGTGCTGTGCATCGGGGCGTTCGCCGAAGACGTCAAAATTTTGACAAGGCGTTTTCATGATCGCGATGGAACACACGTTCAAGTTGGTGATACAGATGCCGTATTTGATTTTGAGTTCCAGAATCGAACCAATTATTTCTTTCTTGACAGCGGTATTTTCAATGGATCGCCGGTGTTTATCGAGCTTAGATCATAAATTTTTCAGATATTTAAAGTGTTTATGTGACTCACGCTACCCGCTCCAATCCTCATCCTTTCAGGCTTTTAAGCGTTTCGTCCGGCTGGACAAAGCGGCCGTCGTGGTGTGTCTGGTCTCGTTCGGCCGTGGCTTGCGGCGCGGAGACCACCAAGGGGATGCGATGACGCCGATCGAACGAGGAACGCAGGCCTTGGCGGCCGCGTTGGGGGCTGGGGATTGGGAGGCCGAGGACATCGCCTCGCGCGAGCGTTTTGCGGCGGCTGCACGGTCCTTTCTGGAGGCTATTCGCGAACCCGACGAACTTATGATGGAATCGGGTGCGGAGATCGTCCGCCACGTTGGGGAAGGTGAAAGCGAGGAGGCCTATCGCAACGATGCCGCCAACATCTGGCGCTTCATGATCGCAGCCGCCTTGGCGCAGGATTGACGGGGCGCTGGATCGACAGAGCCATTGGGCAAGAAAAAGGGCCGTGGTGACACGGCCCTTTTTTCGTCCAACGCTTGCCTTGGTCAGCTTGCGCCGCCGAACAGGTCGGCAAGCTTGACCCTGGCGCCTACGAAGACATAGCGTCCCACCGCGCTGACCGGGATGTTCAGGCTGCCGAGATCGGGCTTCTGGTTGAACAGGTTGTTCACGCCGCCGTAGATCGTGAACTGATCGCCCACATCATAGGTCATGCTCAGGTCGTGCGAGAAGCGTTCCTTGAGCTTGAGGTATTCCGGCGCGACGATGTCCGGATTGGCGGCGATCGTCTGGCGGTCATAGCGATAGACGGCAGACGTGTAGTTCACCTGCCAGTCGAGCCCGAAGCTGCCGCTCTGCCAGGTGAGGTCTGCCGTGACCTGGAACTTGGGCGCGCCTGCGACATAGGCGTTGTTGACCGTGGCGGCGCCGGGAATCGGCACGGCGGTCAGGCGGTGCAGATAGTTTGCCATCACCCGCGCCCCGAAGGTTCCCGCGCTTGCGGTCGGCACCGAGTAGGCCAGCGCGAGGTCGAGACCCGAGGTGCGGATCTGTGCGACGTTGAACGGAGTGAGCTGGAAGCTCGTGATGTTGCCTGCGCCGGTTCCGCCGTTCTGGCGGGTGATTGCGCCGCAATAGGGATTGTCGAGGCTGGCCTGATCCACGCAAAGATCGGCGAGGCTCTGGGCGGAAACCACGCTGATCGCGTTGCGGATACGTATGTCGTACCAGTCGGCGGAGAGCGTCAGGCGCGGGAGGAAGGCGGGTTGGAGTACCGCGCCGGCCGTCCAGGTCTTGGCGGTTTCCTCCTTAAGGTCGGGATTGCCGACGCCGAACCCTGCGATGCCCTGGCCGATGACGCCGTTGAAAGTGGCCGGGTCGGCTCCCAGGCCCGTGAGCAGGGCGCTGCAATTTGCGGCGCGATACTGCGTACCGTTCTGGAGGTTGGCGGTCCCGCAAGGGTCGTTGATGGCTTGCGCGGTCTGCGAGGCGCCGGTGTAGAGCTCGCTGATGTTCGGTGCACGCACCGACCTCGAATAGGAACCGCGCAAGGTCACGTCCCGCACCGGCGCCCATTCGCCGCCGATTTTCCACGCGCTGGTCGAGCCGACGCTGGAATAGTCGGAATAGCGCGCGGCGCCGTTGAGCGACAGGCGGTGCGCGAAGGCCATGTCGGCCAGGATCGGGAGGTTTACTTCGCCGAACAGTTCCCAGACGTCGAAGGAGCCCTTCGAATTGCCCAGCGCACTGGTGAAGGTCAGCCCTTGGGACACCAGCGGGTCGGGAACGAAGCTGCTCTTCTCGCTGCGATACTCGCCCCCGACGGCAAAGGAGATGGGGCCGCCGGGAAGCTCGAGAATCCCGTGGCTATCGCCGGTCACCGAGCCGCTGACGACATGCTGGGTTAGGGTGGTGCGATCGGTGGTATCGGCCATGATCCAATCGAGCGCGGCCTGGTTGGATGCGTTGTTCTCTCCGAAGAGGTTGAGCGGCAGGCAGTCGCCGGCGGCGAAGGTCACGGGCGGGATCGGCGCGCGGTTGCGGTTGTAGGGCTGGAAGGGCGTCCATCCGGCCTGGGTATTGACGCGGCAGGTGACGCCGTTTGCGCCGTCGCTCACCGCGTCGATTGCGGCGAGGTAGCGGTCCGTCAGCATATTGTTGACGTAGCGCGACTTCACCTTGGTCTGGCCGAAGACGTAGGACAGGTCGTAGCGCAAGTTGGGGCTGATCTGCCCGCGCGCACCGACGACGCTGCGGACGGTCTCGCGGGTGATGTCCTCGCCCCGGCGGCCGAAGTCGAAGTTGTCGCGGTTGACCAGCACGCCGCCCATCGCCGGATCGATAGCGGCCTGCACGGCCGCCGGGAGGTAGGGATTGTCCTGAGGGATGAACAGGTAATAGTCGAAAGTCGGTTGCCCCAGCGTGAAGGAGCGGCTGCGGGCATACTTGCCCTCGGCATAGAGAGTCAGCGCATTGCTGACGTCGAAGTGGGCCGAGGCGCTGACGACGTCGCGCTTGATGCGGGGCAGGAGGTCGTTGCCGTAATCCGAAACGAGCGTGCCCGAACCGCCTTGCTGGTAGCCCGGCGCGATGATCGTGCCGTGATCGAAAAGCTGGCCGTCGCCGCCGACGAAGTCCGGCACGCCATCGAAGTTGACGTCGATCCCGCCCGCGCGCGACGTGTCGAAGTAACGGATGTTCGCAAGGGGCACGTTATCGGGAATGCCGTCGTTGTTGCCGAGCCCGGCTTCGGTGTCGGCGGGGTTGTGGTAGAAATCGACCTTGTTCTCGCCATCGAGATAGTGGCGCGAATGGGCGCTGAGGCGGTCTTCCTCGCCATGTTCCCAAGCGACGGCGATGTTGCCGCGACCACCTGCGAAGTTGTGTCCGGCGGTCAGCGCGATCAGGCGCTGGCCGGCATCGCCGCGACCCGAAATTCCCGTCTGGACGCGGGCGGTCACGCCTTCGAAGTCCTGCTTCTGGATGAAGTTCACGACGCCGGAAACGCCGTCCGCGCCGTAGACGGCGGAGGCACCGCCGGTGAGCACTTCGACGCGTTCCACCAGGTCGAGCGGGATCGTGTTGATGTCGACGGACTGGGTGCCGGCGACGGAAGCGACCTGGCGGCGGCCATCGATCAGCACCAGCGTGCGCTGGGTGCCGAGGTTGCGCAAGTTGAGCAGATTGAGGCCGGTGAAGCCGATGCCCGCGCGGTTGCCGCTGGTCTCGAAGGAATCGGCCGAATTGTGAAGCGCGGGAATGGTCGTCAGGAAATCGGTCAGGTTCGTGGTGCCCGAATCCGCGATGTCCCTTGCCGTCACCACGGTAACGGGATTGGCCGTGCCGGAGGACGGCTGGGCGATGCGCGAGCCGGTAACGACGATCGCTTCACCCGATTCCGTCGCAGAGGCGTCCTGGGCAAAGGCTTGCTGCGGAAACAGGAGGGCGAGAGCCGGCACGAGGGCTCCGCCGAGAAGGACCATGTCCTTGCGGGTCATCATTTTCGCGTTCCTTAGACAGTCGCATCGCTCCGACCGGCGAGGGACTGGCCGGGGAGTTCCCGGCGGCGGTACGCGAAGAGATTTACGCAGCTCTTAACGAGAAATGTAATGACGCATCCGCAGAAAAATGGCGGCTATGCGTGTTAGTATTGCAACAGTTTAATGCTGCGGGCTGCCGGGGGCGCTTACCTGGCGATTCCCCGGCAGGCCAGTTCGATCAGGCCGGGTTCCAGCCGATCACGGACTTAACCTCGAGATATTCGGCAAAGCCGTGCTCACCCCACTCGCGGCCGTTGCCGGAACGCTTGTAGCCGCCGAACGGGGCGTGGAAGTCGAAGCCCCCGTTGACCCAGATCGCGCCGGTGCGCATGCGGCGCGAGATGGCGCGGGCCGCTTCGAGATCCTCACCCGAGACGTAGCCGCCAAGGCCGAAGTTGGAATCGTTGGCGATTTCCACGGCGTGATCGACATCGTCGTAGCCGATGACGACAAGGACGGGACCGAAGATTTCCTCGCGCGCGATCGCCATGTCGTTTGTGCCGACGAAGACGGTTGGCTTGACGTAGTAGCCCTTGTCCAGCCCGTCGGGCTTGCCGGGGCCGCCGGCGACCAGCTTGGCGCCTTCCTCGAGGCCCTTCTCGATGTAGCCCTGGATGATCTCGTACTGGCTCTTCGAGACGACCGGGCCCATCGCGAAGTTGCCCTTGGGGTCGCCCACGGTAACGCCGTTCGCGGCTTCGGTGGCGGCGGCAATGGCATCGTCCATGCGGGCGCTGGGCACCAGCAGGCGCGAGCCGGCCGAGCAGGTCTGGCCGGAATTGCCCATCATGCCCCCGGTGGCGGCGGCGACATTGGCGGCGAGCGACGCGTCGTCGAGCACGATCCACGCAGACTTGCCGCCGAGTTCGAGGCCGACGCGCTTCACGGTATCGGCCGCATCCTTCTGGATCTGCACGCCCACCGGCTCGGAGCCGGTGAAGGAGATCATGTCCACGTCCTCATGGGTGGAGAGCGCGGTGCCGATCTCGCTGCCCTTGCCCTGCACCATGTTGAAGACGCCCGCCGGGACACCTGCCCCGTGCAGGATTTCGGCCAGGATCTGGGCCGAATAGGGTGCGAGTTGCGGGGGCTTGAGGATCATCGTGCAACCGGCGGCAAGCGCGGGGAAGATCTTCACGCAGGTCTGGTTCATCGGCCAGTTCCACGGCGTGATCAGCCCGCAGACGCCGATCGGCTCCTTGCGGATAAGGGTGACGCCGCGTTGTTCCTCGAACTTGAAGTCCTTCAGCACTTCGATCGCGGTGGACAGGTGGCCTTTGCCCAGCAGCGTGTGGAACCCGCAGGCGAGCGACATCGGCGCGCCCATTTCCTCGCTGACGGCCTCACCCAGTTCGGTTTCGCGCTTCAGGTATTCGGCCAGGATCGCTTCCAGCAGGTCGAGGCGTTCCTTCGCGCTGGTCTCGCCAAACGTGGCGAAGGCGCGGCGGGCGGCGGCGACGGCCTTGTCGACATCGGCAGCCGAGCCCAGCGAGATCGTGCCGGAGACTTCCTCGGTGGCGGGATTGACGACTTGTGCGGTACGCGGCGCGATCGGTTCGACCCACTGACCGTCGATGTAGAACTGGGTGTAATTGCGCATGAATGGCTTTCCCGAAAGCCCCTCGCCTTCAGGGGAGGGGTTGGCGTGGGAGCTGGCCTGCAGGCACTGCGTTGGCCGATAGCCCCCACCCCGCTGCGACTAGAGGCGTTGCCCCAAGTCTCGCTCCCCCTCCCCTGAAGGGGAGGGGGAAACGGTGCTTTACTGCGTTCCTTCAGCGTACCAGGTGCGGAACTCCGAATAGTTCGGCATTTCTTCCGAATTCGCAGCCGGGTCGATCGGTACGTGGATCACGGTGCAGCCGCCACGCTCATAGGCGCGCTGGATGGCCGGGCCGATGTCTTCCGCCTTTTCGACATATTCGCCTGCCGCGCCGAAGCCTTCGGCGATCTTGTCGAAGCGGACCTTGTCTGACCAGTGCACGCCGGTTTCCTTGGTGCCCTTGCCGAAGGTGCGCTTGTAGACGCCCACTTCGAGGCCCCACTGGAAGTCGACGCCGACGATCACCACCAGCGGCAGGTTCTTGCGCACCGCCACTTCAAGCTCGCCCACATGGAACAGGAACGATGAGTCCGAAGTGATCAGCATGCCCGGACGCTGCTTGCCCGTTTCTGCCTGGTCGGCGAGCATGGCGCCGGTAGCATAGGGCAGGCCGGTGCCGATGTGGCCGTAGTTCTGGTTCCAGATCACGTCATGCGGCTTGGCCTGCGAGTAGGTCCACTGGAAGATCACTGTGGCGCCGCCGTCGCGGATCAGGATGCCGTCCTTCGGGAAGGCCTTGGTCGCTTCGGTGACGAACTGGCTGGTGTGCATCTTCGCGGTCGAACCGTCGGGCTTGGTCGCGGCTTCCTCGGCCAGTTCGACAAGCTGATCGGCATCACGCTGGATATATTCGGCCAGAGAAGGCGCAGCTTTGCGCGGAGTGTCCTTCAGTGCACGGACTAGCTGCGGCACCACGGCGCGGACGTCGCCCACCAGCGGCACGTCGATCGGGCGGTTGACGCCGATCGCGGTGGGGTCCTGCTGGACGTAGATCCACTTGCGGTTGGCCTCGTTGTCCACCCAGTGGCGCCAGCGGCCGTAGTGGCTGGGCTCGCCCAGTTCGGTGGCGAGCGCCACGCAACAGTCGCTTTCGACCACCGCGTCGATCGACGCTTCCGAGAAGCCGTAGGGGAAGGTGCGATCCTCAAGCCCCTCGATGAACGAGGTGCCGCCCGAGGTCTGGATCACCGGGCACTGCATCAGCTCGGCCAGTTCCTTGACCGAGGCGCCGGCTTTGGCGGTGTAGGCGCCGTGACCGACCAGCAGCACCGGGTTCTTGGCGTTGCGAATGATCTCGGCCGCTTCGGCGATACGGTCGCCATCGGCGCCCTGGTTGGTCAGGCGATAGCGATGCGGCGGCAGCACCGGCGGCAGGTCAAGCTCTTCCAGAATGACGTGCGCGGGATACTCGATATAGGCCGGTCCGGGCGTGCCCGACATGGCGACGCGGATGGCTTCGCGAATGATCTCGTCGGTCTGGTCGGCATATTCGATCGAGCTGGAGAACTTGACCGAATCCTCGATCATCGGCTCCTGCCGCACGAACTGGATGCGGCCGCGGCGTACGCGGCGCTCGGTGATGCGGGCGCGCTGGCCGCCCATGAAGATCACCGGATCGTTCTCTACCTTGGCGCACTGCACGGCCGGCATCATGTTGGCCATGCCCGGCCCGAGCGTGCCGATGCAGAGTGCCGGCTTGCCGGTAATGCGGGCGGCGGCGGCGGCCATGTGGCCGGCGGACGCTTCGTGGTGCGGTGAAACGACCGTCCAGCCGCGCGATTCGGCCTCAAGGAAAAGGTGGACGAAGTTGGGATCGGGAATACCGAAAAGGGTCTTGATGCCCTCCGCCTCGAACAGGTCGAGGATGCGCTTGTAAACCGGAGTGCCCTTGCGCGTCTTTGCAGGCGCCTCGGCTTGCGGCTGGTCGTCGTACATGGTGATGCCTTTCTTCTCGATCCCAATCTCGCTGCCGGTTCTCGTGCGGAATCCGTCTTCCCAGCGCGCGGCTTGAACGGGTGTTTAGCGCATGCTCTCGGGCGCTGTCAGGTGAAAACCAGGGTCGTTCAGGGTGACTCGACCGCTATCGCCGGGGCGACGCTTGCGTGTTCCCACTCGGTCAATTCCTTTAGCACTGTGGCGTTGTCCTGCCCGAGCGTGGGGGCCGCCCCCTGCACGCCGCCGGGGGTGGCGGAAAGCCAGGTCGGCACGCCGGGGAAACGTATCGGACCGTGAGCGGTCTCGACCGTTTCGAAAAAGTCGATGGCGTTGAGGTGCTCGTTTTCGAACAGTTCGTCGGTGGTGCGCAGCGGCGCGCAGGGGATGTGCAGCGCGCGCAGGGTATCGAGCCATTCCTGCGTCGTACGAGTGAGGAACGTCTCTCCGAGCAGCCCGTAGACCCGGCCGATCTGGCGGGCGCGCCGTTCGAGCGTCGCGAACTCGCCGCCCCGTTCACCCTGGGCCCATTCGGGTTGCAGCGCTTCGACGAAGGCGTTCCAGTGCTTGTCGTTGTAGACCAGTGCCGCGACGTAGCCGTCGCTGGTCCTGTAGGGGCGGCGATTGGGCTCGACGGCGCGATGATAATGGGCGGGCGTGGTCGGTGGCGAGAACATCGCGCCATTGGCGTGCTCCACCAGCATGAACGAGGTCATCGCCTCGAACATGGTGACTTCGACTTCCTGTCCCTCTCCGGCCCCTCTGCCGCCCGTGCGTTCGCGATGATAAAGCGCCATCATCGTCGCATAGAGCGCGTGGAGCCCGGCGACCTTGTCGGCCATGATCGTGGCCACGTAGCCCGGTTCGCCGTTCATCAGCCCCTGCACGTGCGGGATGCCGCATTCGGCCTGGATGGTATCGTCGTAGGCGGGCTTGTCGCCTTCCGGCCCGCGCCGCGAATAGCCGTAGCAATTGGTGTAGATGATGTCGGGCCGAATCGCGCGCACCGCTTCGTAATCGAAACCGAGCTTGCGGATCGCGCTTCCGCGCATCGAGTGGATGAAGACATCCGCGGTGGCGATCAGCCGACGCAGGGTTTCGCTGTCCCCCTCCTGCCTGAGGTCGAGCATCATGCCGCGTTTCCCGCGATTCACATTGGCGTAGATGCCGCCCATGCCCGGCACCGGACCCTCCGTGATCCAGCGGGTATTGTCGCCTTCGGGCGGCTCTATCTTGATCACTTCGGCGCCCATGTCCGCCATGATCTGCGTGGCGTAGGGGCCGAAGACCACGCTGGTGAGATCCACCACACGCACGCCGCTCAACGGTCCTTTGTTTTGCTTGCTCGCGGCCAAGGCCCTCTCCTTTTCGTTGGCCTATGCGTAACCCACCGCCGGAGCGAATACTATTCGTATTTGCGTTCATCGGGCGCATATCGGCACGATGATGGTTGTTAGGTAAGGGCCGCGCTGCTAGTCCGACAGGCAAGAAGGAAGAGGAAAGCCATGGATTTCGCCCTGACCGACGACCAGCAGAACATCCGCGAGGCCGTTCTCAAGCACTGTTCGCAGTTCTCCGACGAGTACTGGCTGGAAAAGGATCGCAGCGGCGAATTTCCCACCGAGTTCCACAAGTCGATGGCGGATGCCGGCTGGCTCGGCGTGGCCATGCCCGAAAGCGTCGGCGGTGCGGGGCTGGGCATTACCGAAGCGGCGGTGATGATGCAGGCCGTGGCCGAAAGCGGCGGCGGCATGACGGCGGCATCCTCCATCCACTTGCCGGTCTTCGGGCTGGAGCCGGTCATGCTGTTCGGCACCGAGGAACAGCAACAGCGGATGATCCCGCCGATACTTTCGGGCGAGGAGAAGATGTGCTTTGCCGTGACCGAGCCGAACACCGGGCTCGACACCACCAGCCTCAAGACCCGCGCCGAAAAGGTGCCGGGCGGCTACCGCGTCAATGGCGAGAAAGTGTGGATCACGCAGGCCCACATCGCCGATCGGATGCTGATCATCGCCCGCACCACGCCGCTGGAACAGGTGAAGAAGAAGACCGACGGCCTTAGTCTTTTCTATACGAAGCTCGATCGCGAACACATCGAGACGCGGATCATCCCCAAGATGGGCCGGCACGCGGTCGGCTCCAACATGATGTTCATCACCGATCTTTTCATCCCGGACGAGGATCTGATCGGCGAGGAAGGGCAGGGCTTCCGTATCCTGCTCAAGGGCCTCAATCCGGAGCGCGTGCTGCTGGGGGCCGAGGCGACGGGTCTGGGCCGCGTCGCAATCCAGCGGGCCTCTCGTTACGCGCGGGAACGCGTGGTTTTCGGGCGGCCGATCGGCCAGAACCAGGGCATCCAGCACCCGCTCGCCAAGGCGTGGATGCAGGTCGAGGCCGCCAGCCTGATGGTGTTCAAGGCCGCCACCTTGTTCGACAAGGGGCTGGACTGCGGCGTTGAGGCGAACTCCGCCAAGTACCTGGCCGCAGAAGCCGGGTTCGAGGCGTGCCAGACCGCCATGATGTCGATGGGCGGCATGGGCTATGCGCAGGAATACCATGTGGAGCGTTACCTGCGTGAAGTGATGATCCCGCGCATTGCGCCGGTCAGCCCGCACCAGATCATGAACTTCATCGCCGAGAGGGTTTTGGAACTGCCCAAGAGTTATTGAGGCCGTTCCGCGTCGTCCCGGACTTGATCCGGGACCGGTGGCGGTCTTTACCAGCGCACGCGGCAGGGCGCCTTGCCGAAAGCGAGGCCGTTCACGGCCAGCGGTCCCGGATCAGGTCCGGGACGACGAATGTGGAGAGAGCATGCCCAAGCACGAAGCAATCGCCGCCCGCTCCTGGCTTTTCGCGCCGGGCGACAGCGAAAAGAAGATGACCAAGGCGATGGAAGGTGAGGCGGACATCGTCCTGATCGATCTGGAAGACGCCGTCGCGCCCGATTCCAAGGCTGCGGCGCGCCCGATGGTGCATGACTTCATTGCCGCCAATCCCGAACAGCGCGGCCGCCTGTGGGTACGCATCAACCCGCTCGACGGCCCGCATACGCTGGACGACCTTGTGGCGATCATGCCCGCGCGTCCCGGCGGGATCATGCTCCCCAAGGTCTATGGCCGGCAGGACGTGGAGACGCTGGACCGTTACCTCGAAGCGCTGGAAGTGGCGAACGGCATCGAGCAGGGATCCACCCCGGTGATCGTGCTGATCACCGAAACGGCCGAGGCGATGTTCCACACCGGCGACTACAAGGGCGCGCCGCGCGTGGTGGCGCTGACCTGGGGCGCCGAAGACCTGGCCGATTCGATCGGCGCTTCGTCGAACAAGGAAGCGGACGGCGCCTATTCGTTTACCTACGAGCTGGCCCGCAGCCTCACCGTGCTGGGTGCGGCGACGGCCGGCGTGACCGCGATCGAGACGATCAGTGCCGATTTCAAGGATCTCGAAGCGCTCAAGGCCCGCGCCGAGAAGGTGCGCCGCGACGGGTATCGCGGGATGATGGCGATCCACCCTGCGCAAGTCCCGGTGATCAACGCAGCCTTCACCCCCACCGAGTCGGAAATCGCCGAAGCCCAGGAAATCGTCGACGTGTTCGCCGCCAACCCCGGCGTCGGCGCCATCGGCTGGAAGGGCGGCATGCTCGATCGCCCCTATCTTGCACGTGCAGAACGGCTGCTGCGGCAGGCGGGCAAGCTGTGAGCCGGAACGCTCGTCGTCCCGGACTTGATCCGGGACCGCTGGCGGTCTTGAGGCGCGAGACCGCGGGCGGGGCGCGGCTCTGCCAGCGGTCCCGGATCACGTCCGGGACGACGGTATGATCGATCTCTCGCAACACCTACGCCCCGGCGACCACATCGTCTTCGGCCAGGCCTGCGGCGAGCCGACCACTCTGGTTGAGGCCCTGATCGAGCAGGGCGAGGCCATCGGCGGCCTCCACGCCTTCATCGCCACCAGCTTCTCCGGCCTGTTCACGCCGGATAGCGCGCGGTCTTTCCGCCTTTCCAGCATGGGGGCGATCGGCGTGCTGCGCAGCATGACCAAGGTGAACGCGCTGGACGTCATCCCCGTCCACGTCAGCCAGGTCGCCAGCCTGATCGAGGCCGGAATCATGCCCTGCGACGTGGCGATGATCCAGGTCAGCCCCGCCGACGCGGAGGGTAATCACAGCTGCGGCCTGATCTCGGACTACGTCCGCGCGGCGGTGGACAAGGCCCGCGTGGTGATCGCGGAAGTGAACGAGCAGGTGCCCTATGTACCGGGCGAGACGATTCCCGGCGCGTTGATCGACGTTGCCGTCCACGTCAGCCGTGCGCCGGTGGAAGTGGCACCTGCGAAGATCGGCCCGACGGACGAGGCCATCGCCCGGCACTGCGCCGAATTCATCGATGACGGCGCCGTGCTGCAAACCGGCGTCGGCGCGGTGCCGGACGCGATCCTGCGCCTGCTGCACGACCGCCGCGACCTGGGCGTCCATTCGGGCATGTTGGGCGACGGCCTTGTCGATCTTGCCGAAGTGGGCGTGCTGACCAATGCGCGCAAGGAGATCGATCGCGGCGTCTCCATCAACGGCGCGCTGATCGGCACGCGGCGGCTCTACGACTGGGCCGCGCACAATCCGGCGATCCGCATGACACCCACGAGCTATACCCACGATGCCGCCACGCTCTCGCGGCTCTCGCGCCTCGTCACCATCAATTCGGCGCTCGAAGTGGACCTCACCGGGCAGGTCAATGCCGAGCAGTCGGGCGCCAGCTATCTCGGCGGCACGGGAGGCCAGGTCGATTTCGTTCGGGCCGGCGCGCGGTCTCCGGGTGGAGCGTCGCTGATCGTACTGGCGTCGACCGCCAAGGGGGGCACCTTGAGCAAGATCGTGCCCAGGCTCTCCGGGCCGGTCACCACCGCGCGAACCGAAGTGGACGTGATCGTCACCGAATACGGCGCGGCCCGTCTCAAGGGCCAGTCGCTGGCGGAGCGGGCGAAGCGGCTGCTGGAAATCGCCCATCCCGACTTCCGGGAGGATCTGGCCCACACGGCTCACGAAATCGGGAAAAGGGGCTTCTGACGTGTCTCCAGCCGTTCTCTATCATGTCCATGGCGATGGCATCGCGGTCATCACCATCGATCGGCCCGAACAGCGCAATTGCCTCAGCCGCGAAGTGCGCGAGGGGCTGCGTGAGGCATGGGCGACATTCGAAGCCGATGCCTCCGCTCGCATCGCCGTGCTTACCGGCAGCGGAGACAAGGCCTTCTGCGCGGGCGGCGACCTGAAGGAGATGGTGGAGACCGGCATGGCCGTGCCCCCGCGCGACCTCTATGCCTTGCCTTACGACACCATAGAACTAACCAAGCCGACCATCGCCGCCGTCAACGGCCATGCCTTCGCCGGCGGTTGGATGATCGCGCAGGCCTGCGACCTCTGCGTCGCGAGCACCCATGCCCGGTTCG
>NZ_DAMDBA010000090.1:0-18989 GCF_032093395.1 Novosphingobium sp. | reverse complement strand
GACTCCGGCTTTCGCGGGCAACCAGGCCTTGCAGTCCGACGATGCCGCCAGCGCGATCCATGTCATGCTGGTCGGTGGCCGCGCCGCGTCCACCCATTCGAAGCCGACCGGAGCGGGTATGCCGTCTTTCGCCTGGAAGATGGATGACCGGCAGATCGCCGAGACGCTCGACTATATCCGCAACAGCTGGGGCAATGCCGCAAGGCCTGTCGCCGAAAGCGACGTCGCGCACATGCGCAAGACCCTGGATGCCGCAAGGAACCTGCCGGCCAACTGACCTCTTGTCTTGCACGCGGAAGCGGGCTTTCTTCCCAACGATGGGGCGGGGTCCATTGGTCTTGCATCCTGATGGATGCCTTATGGAATCGACCGATCCGGTGAGAGATCGCCGGAACGGTCGATCGTGTGTGGTAGTGCCTCAGTAGTCCATTGCAACGCTCGACCGGTTGCATTATGGACCGTCGATACGCTATATGGGACGTTCACCACAATGCATGGCATCGGAACTTTAGCGAGTTCGGGAGAGAAGCAAGGACCGGCATGACGATCATGGATCGCAGGACCATTGTGCAGGCAACGTTGCTGCTCCCCCTTCTGCCGGGCGTGGCTCAAGCGCGTGGTGCCGGACGCTACCGCACCTACCACGTTGACGCGCCTTTCCCGATGCCTGCCGTTCGGGTTCCGGATTTCACGGGGGCAGCGCGCTTTTCGATCGCGAGCCTCGGCGCGGTGCCGGGCGATCAGGCCAGGACCGACGCCGCGATGCGCCAGGCAATCCTCGCTGCCCGCTCGGCGGGCGGGGGGACTGTGCTGGTGCCGGCAGGAACCTGGAGAACCGGTCCCATCCATCTGGAAAGCAACGTCAATCTCCATCTCGAAGATGGCGCGACATTGCTGTTTTCCCCGAACCCGCGGGATTATCTTCCACCTGTGCAGACGAGTTGGGAGGGGATCGAGTGCCTCAACTATTCTCCCTTGATCTATGCCTATGGCTGCGAAAACATCGCGATTACGGGCACGGGACGGCTTCAGGCGGAGCTTGACGTCTGGCGCGAATGGTATCGCCGGCCGAAGGCGCATATGGAAGGGCTAGTCGAGCTGTATCAGCTGGCGCGGGCGGCCAGTCCTGTCGCGCAGCGCGACATGACCAAGGGGGCCGCAAATTTGCGGCCGCATTTCATTCAGTTCAATCGCTGCCGCCATGTGCTGATAGAGGGAGTCTCGATCCAGAATAGCCCTTTCTGGACTATCCATCCCTATCTTTGTCGGGATGTGGTGATCCGTCAGGTCCGGATCACGGCCGATGGCCACAATAACGACGGCGTCGACCCTGAAATGAGCCAGAATGTACTGATCGAGGATTGCGTCTTCGACCAGGGCGACGATGCCGTTTCGGTGAAATCGGGGCGTGAAGACGATGCCTGGCGACTGGCTACGCCTTCCCGCAACATCGTCATGCGCAATTGCCTGGTGAAGAACGGCCATCAGCTGATGGCCATCGGCAGCGAGCTTTCGGGCGGGATCGAGAACGTGTTCGTGAATCACTGCCGTGTCGAGCAGGATGCGGGGGCGAAAAGTGCGCTGAACAATCTCCTGTTCGTCAAGACGAACGAACGGCGCGGCGGCTACGTCCGCAACATATACCTCTCCAATGTCAGTTCGAGCGCAATCGTTGGCGGCGTGCTGAGCGTTGATACCGACGTGCTCTATCAATGGCGAACGCTGGTGCCGACCTACCAGCGGAAGCTGACCCCGATCGAAGGACTGCACATCGAGAACGTGACTGCCGCATCGGCGCAGTTTCGGGCAAGGATCAAGGGCGAAACGGAGCTTCCGGTCAGGAACGTGACACTGCGCAATATCAGGGTGGGTACGGTCGCCGCCGAAGCAGTGGAGACGGTCAATGTGCAGGGGTTCTCCGACCGCTGATGTGCCGCTCTGAGGTAGCGTGGTCAATTGCGCACGGGGTTATCCGGCCATGGCGCGATTTTTCCGTTATAGGCATCGCGCATGTCTTCCTCGGTACAGGCAAAGAGCAATCTGCGTTGTTCCTCGGTGATATTCTCCGGCCATTTCAGGCCGTGCTCGGCCGCGAGGGCATAGGCCTTCACCACTGAGGGGCGCTGCGTTACACGTGTGAACCAGTCCAGCAACGACGGGTAGGCGTCGAGGTTGCGGCCCAGCATTTCATGATTTCGCAGCCATGGATAGATCGCGATATCGGCGATCGAGAAACTGTCACCAACGAACTCGCGGTCCTGCAACGCAATGTCGAGAACGGTGTAGAGCCTCGCCAATTCACGGTCGAAGCGGTCAAGGGCGTACTTGTCGATCGACGGCGGAGCATGACGATCGAAATGCGCCCTTTGACCGGAAACGGGTCCAAGCGATGCCATTTGCCAAAACAGCCATGATATCACTTGCGGCCAGTCTGCGGCTTCGAGCGGCGAAGGCGAGGGCAGCTTACCAGCGAGGTATAGGAGAATGGCGCCGGATTCGAAGACGTTGATCGGGCCGGATCGACCGGAAGGGTCTTGATCGACAATTGCTGGGATCTTGGCGTTCGGTGAGATCCGGAGAAATTCAGGTGTGAACTGTTCTCCGGCGAGAGTGCTTACGTGATTGGCTTTGTAGGCGATCGAGAACTCCTCCAGAAAAATAAGGACCTTGATCCCATTGGGGGTGCTCGAAAAATAGAGATCGATCATGGTCTCGTCCATTCTCTGACAATTGCCTCGGCGTCGTCGCCGGAAGTTCCGGTCAGTTCTGCGGAGATGTTTGCTGTATATTTTGAGAAAATTTTTAGAAGGCTGGGGCTTTCAAGATGGAAGAGGCAGGCCAGAAGGTATACGTCCGCGACGCTCAAGGCCGTTCCTGCAAGGAACCGCGTCGCTTCGATATTCTGGAGCAGGAATGTCCATTTGTTCGACTGGGACTGCGCCAATCGTTCAAGAGACGCGCCATCTTCGACTTTTGCGGCAAGCGGCCGTCCGGAGTAATCTATCTCGGTCAAAAGGTAATTGAGCCATTCCGAGATGCGAAGCGTGTGCGCCTGGTCCTGGGGCTTGAACTTGCGAGCCTGGGCCGCCTGATATTGCAGGATGGCGGGAGCCGATCGAAGTTCGATTCCGGGAGTGAGGATCAATCGGGGATCGCAAACGGGCGTGGTTTCCCAGAACGCGGGTATGAGTTCCGCTGCCCGGAAGACGATCGCCGCGGCCTTGCTTCCGCTGTCGGAACCTTGATGAAAGTGCATTATCGTCCTACTCCGACGATGGATCGAAAGTAACGTGCTTGCGTCCCTTCGGTAACGATTGCCTCGGAGACGGCGGGCCGGGCGGATATCCGGTCGAAGTAATCGGCTATGTCCAGCCAGCGTGAAAAATCGCCTATGACGACATCCACGGCCACATGCCAATTCATGAACGCATAGAGATCGACCAGGCTGAATTCGCCAAGGATATAGCCGGTCCGCCTGATGAGGTCGGCGGCCCGATCCAGGCACTCTATCAACCCTGCCTTCCATTGTTCCCGAATGTCGCCTGACAGGCCATAGTGGCTGATGACGTGAATGGCCTTGTGTACGCGCGATGCGATTTCGCTCAGCCATGACAGAAAAACATAGTATTCGCGGCTTCCTTCTGGGGGAGCCAGGCTTTTCCGGGGCGCTGCCTGCGCGATGAACTGGTAGATTGCCGAACCTTCGGTCAGAAGCATGCCATCGTCGCGCAGCAGGGCCGGCACCAGCGCTTTCCGGGAGATTTCCCTGAACGGTCGGTTGTCCCCATATACTGCGCGATAGCCCTTTTCGCGCGCCGCCCGATTGAGCACGGCGATCGGTTCTCCCGAGCGTTCGTCGACGAAGGACACCCGTTGCAGGGAAAAGGGAATAGAGGCTTCTCGCAGCGCCATATGCGGCCCGAAGGAACATGCGCCGGGAATGTAGAACAGTTTTGTCATCGTGCGATCTTTACCGTTTGAGGGGACGGGTAAGGCGGAAGGCCCAGGACGGCCACGGCGCCCAGCGCCAGCAGGAAAAGGGCGGCGCGGCCCAGTTCGGCGTAGCTCCACCCCGCGCTCACCAGCAGAGCCGTTGCCGTGGCCGACAACCCCGTGGCAAAAGTCATGATGGCCAGTTTGATACCTTGTAACCTGCCGAACGAGCGAAGGCCGAAGTAACGCGCCGTGAGTATCGGACTGAGGCAATTCTCCCCGCCGGACCCGAGGCCGAGCAGAAAGGCTCCCGTCAGAGCGATCGAGGGAATGTCATCCGCAAACAGCACCAGGATCAGCCCGGCGGCGGGAAACAGGAAAAACGGCAGCGAAGCTATCGGCCTGCGGGACCGGTCCGCTACCAGGCCTGCACCAAACTGTCCCAGTATCGACGCAAGCAGGAGGACGGAAGTCGCATAGGCGGAAATATCGGCAGGCAGCTTTTGCTCGCCGAATATGAAGACGATGTGCTGTCGAAAAGCCATTACCACAAAGGCGTTGAAAGCCAGGGCCAGAGTAACCAACCAGAATGCCCTTGATCGCAGCCCTTCGCTCAGCGTCGAACCGTCGTTTGCCCCGGTTTCGGTTTCGGCGTTCGTCGGTGCCTGGCGGCCTGATGTCTCACCAGGAAGCAGGACATGCAGTATCGGCAGAGCGACCAGCAGGATGAAGCCGGCGAGTACGAGAAAAGCGGTTCGCCAGCCCCACTGCGCTATCACCGCCTGCACCCCAGGCGCAGCGATAGCGCCCGATAAAGCGCCTGCGCCGCCGATCAGCGCTGCCAGTGCAAGTCCCCGGCGGTTGCCGAACGTGGCGGAAACCGTCTTGAGCAGCGGCATCGTGGCGGCAAGCCCACCTATCCCGCTGAGCAGGAAAAGGAGGCCGATCTGCCAGAGCGAGGCGCCGACGAAGCCGAATGCCAGTGTGCTCAAGCCGTAGACGACGATGGCAGGCAGTACCACGCTGCGGGCGCCGAACCGATCGACCAGAAACCCGCAGACCGAAAGAACGACGGGAACGCTCAGCACCGACAGCGCGAAAGCGCCGGTTATCTTCGCGATCGGCCATGCGAACTCCTGCGACATTGCCTGAAGCACGAACGGAAATGTCGGGGAGTAGAACGCGGCCGGCCCAACCGCAGACCCGATTGCGCAGGCGATGGCCACCCTGGCCTTGCAGGAGGCGGACAAATCGGAGTCCGGTCGGGCACTCCGATCCGGTCGGTCAGAATTTGACATCGAACGTCGCCCCGAAACGCCGCGGCGCGGAAAGAATGCGGTTGAACCGTCCTGCGGTCGGGCCGGACCATGTCGCATTGGCGCCGTCCTCGAGGTTGCGGACGTAGGCCGTCACGTTCCAGCGTGCATTGTCGGGATAATAACCCAGGGTCAAATCCGTGCTGGTCCAGCCCTTGATCTGCGCGCGCGGATCGGCCGAGAGGCTTCCGGCGAAATGGCTACGCAACTGAGACGTCACGCCGGCCTGTATTTCGCCGAGGTTCGCGAGCGGAAAACGCTGCTCATACCCCACTGTCGCAGCCCATTTAGATACGAATGGCACTTCGTAGCCGGACAAGTCATAGCCGGGCGCGCCGTTGCATGTGCCGATCACGCCGCCCGTTACGGAATAGTTCACGCTATCGACGCAGAAGTCCTGGAACTTCGCATCGATGAAGGCCCCGGACAGGCGAAGCGTGCCGTTCTTTCCGACCAGAACGGTGCTATCCAGTTCTACGCCCTTGAACTTTGCCTTTGCTGCATTGACGATATTGGGAACGGAAGGGCGGCGAGTGACCTGGGCCTGATAGTTTTTGTAGTCGTAGTAGTATCCGGAAAGATTGATCTCGACGCGATTGTCGAACAACCTGCTTTTGAGGCCGACCTCATAACTGGTCAGTTCTTCAGGCTGGTAGTAGTTCGGCGTAGTCGCGGATTCGAAGAGTCCTCCGCTGTGAAAGCCGGTCGATACGGTCGCATAGCCGAGAACATGGCTGGCGAGATCGGCATCCACGGATAGCTTGTAGCTCGTGTTTGTGAATTTCACGTGTCCGAACGCAGGTACGACGGTACTCGTGGTCCCCATCGTCTGGGTCTGCGAGCCGGATTGGCTTTTGCGGTCTTCCGTATAGCGAATGCCGGCGGTCAGCCTGAGTGTGTCGAGCAGCGAGTAGGTTCCTTGCGCGAAGCCGGCAATGGAACGGGAAGTCATGTAGGTATCGTTCTCTACGACGAGGGCATAGGGGCCATAAGTCTTGCGATTGACCGGATTGGATATCCCGCCGATGTTCCAGACGGATTCGTCGAACTGATACAGGCCGACCAGCCATTTCAAGGTGCCAGCGTCGTTGCTTTCATTCGTCGAGGACAACCTGATTTCGTTGGTCCACTGATTGGTCGACAGCTTGCCGACCGATAGAGCGGCGGTCTGTCCGAACCGGCTGTCCTGTTTGAATCGCGAGTACGTGCCGATGTAGGTAAGGGCGGCAGGTCCAAGATCCCATACCAGCTTTCCGCTCACGGTCGTAAAATTGTCGTCGCGATGGCCATAGTCGTCCGGGTAGTTGCTGTTGTACCAGGGATCGTCGGCGTCGACGTAGGGATATGCGACGTCTCCCGAGCCCTTGCCGCCCTGGTGCGAATGGCTGCCGGTCAGCAGGATCGAGAAGGTGTCGGTAGGCTGGAAAAGCACTTTCAGACGGCCCGCGAACGAGTTCGCATCTTCGTATTTGCCGATGTAGCCGTCATGGCGGTAGGTCTGGACGGCCGCGCGAACCGCGACAGTGTCGCTGAGAGGAACATTGACGACGCCGTTCACGCCGAGAGTATCGAAGGAGCCCAATTCGATACCGGCGGCACCTTCGAAACGGAATACCGGGTCGTTGCTTACCACATTGATGGCGCCGGCGGTGGCATTACGGCCATAGACCGTACCTTGCGGGCCGCGCAGCACTTCCACGCGGTTGGTATCGAAAAAGATCGAGCGTGAGGACTGGGGACGGGCAATATAGACGTCATCGACACTGAACGCGACTGAAGGGTCGCCCTGAGGCTGCGCATTGATGCTGATGACGCCGCGGATTGCGATGTTCGTCCCACTGCCACGGTCGAAGATCTGGACGCTGGGGATGGCCTTGGAAAGAGAGGCGCTGTCGACGATTCCCATCGCCTTCAGTCCTTCCCCCGAGATCGCCGTCACCGCCACCGGGCTGTGCTGAATGTCTTCGCGGCGCTTCTGGGCAGTGACAACGATGTCGGAGAGCCCCGATCCAGCAGCCTTGGCTTCCGCCGTCGAAGCCGTGCCGATGGCTTCTGGAACGGCCTGCGCCATTGCGGTGGATCCGCTGGCGAAGGTCAGAAAGGCTGCTAATCCCACAGAACTCTTCACTGCCTGAAACCCCAATTTTTGTTCACTTCGCGCTTTCTCTATCAATTTGGTAGACAAAGGGTCCAATCGCTTTAAGGCATGGAGGCATTCTTCTGGGTTATGGCTTCTCGGCAGGCTGCGGGTTGACGACCGTTTGGAAAGAGGCGCGATGTGGAACCGAGGGATAGGGCGATATGAGATGAGGTTATGAGAATTGTTCCCCGTCACCTTCAGGCGGTCCTGGCGGTCGTCGAGCACGGCAGTTTCGGACGTGCGGCCGATGCCTTGGGCATGTCTCAACCGGCACTGTCGAAGAATATCGCCTTATTGGAAAAGCGCATCGGCGCGAAAGTGTTTGATCGGGGCGCGCGAGGCTCGTCGTTGACGGATGCGGGACGAATTATTGCGCGACGAGCCGCCGATCTGGACTCGCTCCTGTTCGGGGTCGAGGAAGAGCTGCGCGGGCACGTGCGCGATCTGGTCGGTCCTTTGAAGGTCGGTGCCACGCCTCCGGTGATGATCGGTCTCGTTCCCGAGGCGATGTCGCGCGCCGCGCAGGCCGTGCCGAACATGATCGCCAGCATAACCGCAGGTCTCGACGTGAATCTCGTCCCCGCCTTGCAGCGGGGCGAGATAGATCTGCTGGTCAGTTCGAACGACGATATCCATGCCGTTCCCCCCGATCTCGTTCACGCCAGGCTTATGGACGAGTACTTTCTGATCGGCGTCGCCCCTCGGCACCGATTGGCGGGCGAGCCGCAGATCCGTATCGAAGACTTGCGAGAGGAGGCCTGGGTGCTGCCCAGCGAGGCCACCATGTCGCATCAGATACTCGATGCCCTGTTCACCGCTGCCGGGGTTCCGTGGCCGGAACGGGCCATTCATACCGATGCGGTCGCGGCGCAGGAACGATTGATCTGCAATGCCAATCGCGTGGCCGTGGTCAGCCGGTTGCAACTGGTGGGGAGGGACTTGCCCTTTCCGGCCATCCCCCTTGCCCATGCGCCTTCGCGGGTGGTCGGAGTGAAGCAGCGCAAGAATGTGGCGCCCTCGCCATTGGCCGAGATCTTCGTCGGCAACCTCCACGATATCGCGGCCGAAATCGACTTGGAAAAGCGCTAGGTTGCGCCCTGGTCTTCGTTGACGGCCACGTCGTTCGCGGGCCTCTGGGTGAGGCCGAACAGGGCCGCGGCCAGCGCGATCGTGGCGGCGACAAGCATGCTGTTCGCCGTGCCGCCGGGAACGTATCCCAAGGGAGAGGCAAGGAACTGGCCGGCAAAGATCGCCATGGACAGATAGGCGAGATTGCGACCGCGCAAGTGAACCGGGCTACGCTCTACCGTCATATGGTTCACCAGCGGGATCGACAATCCAAATCCCGCTCCGAGCGATATTCCGCCAAGAACGAACGGCGCCAGCCCTTTCGCGGTCGCAAAGCAGATATATGCGGCTGCATAGGCGACGAAGGCCATCATCAATGTGCGGCGGTCTCCGATACGAGCCGTGATTTTCGCCAGGATGCCTGCGAAACCCACCGCAACGAGCGAGACAAAGGAAAGAAAGTAGCCGGTTTGGGATTCGGACAGTCCGGCCAGCTCCGGTTTCGTCAGGCGAAAAGGCAAGAGGATGACCGCCGCGAAGAATACCACCATCGAGCACAAGGCGGCCAGGAACACCGGCTTCAGGGAACTGCTGCCGACCGTGCCGACGCAGTGGTGCTGTTCGGGAGCGCTTCGGTGCCCCTGCGGAATAAACCAAAAGGTTATGGCGAGAAAGAGTAGGGCAACGGCATAAAGCGAGAAGGGTGCGGCCCAGCCGAATGCGGTGAGCCAGCCTCCCAAGGCCAGGAAGATCACCCCTCCAAGTTCGATGGCCATTCCCTGGCGGGCAATCATGCGCAGGCGCTCTTTGCCCGCAAAGAATTCCGAGATGAGCGCCGTTCCGCCGCACATGACGAGCGCGGTTGCTCCACCGAGCAGCACCCGATCGGCCAGGACGAGCGAAACGCCAGGCAAAAAGACTGCTGCAAGGCCGAGATTACCATATAGCAGCAGGCCGAGGCGCAGCGATCCATGAGGGCCGATAGCATCGATGATGCGCCCGGCGACGGGACCGAACAGAACGACACCGAGGGAAGGGAGCGTGATCAGCCAGCCCGACGCTTTCCCGAGGTTGAGGGCCGAGGCGATACTCGGGAGGCCGGGAACGATGACGTAGCCCACCATGATCGTAAGGCTTGCAACCGAAAGCAAGGTAAGGACGCCAACCGGCGATAGCGGCGTCGTCGCTTTACGAGATTCGTGCGCTTCGTCCATGCTTGCATCCGGATCTAATTACGGTAACGCCGTCTCGTATATATTCGAGAACGAAGTCTCGAAATGGATGATCGATGAATAGCGAACGGAAACCCGCCGGTCGGCCGCGCAATCCGGAAACAGACGGGAAGGTCTTGCAGATTACCCGGCACCTCGTTGCGAGTCGCGGATATGCCGATGTCACTATCGCAGAGATTGCCGTCCAGGCGGGGATCGGGCGACAAACGCTGTACCGCCGCTGGCCGAGCAAGGCCGAAATCGTTCTGGATGCGCTGTTCGAAAGCGCCTCGACAGCGGATCTCGAAAACTACGAACGCCTTGAGCCCTCGCTTGTGGAATTCCTGACGCGGTTGTTTCGACATCTGGAACGCGATGGAGCCGCCCTTCGCAACCTGATTGCCTCAGCGCAATCCGATGCGGGGTTCCTGAAGCACTTCCGCGAGCGTTTCGCCAAGCCGAGAGAAACCGCCATGCGTTCCATCCTGGATCGCGCCATCGAGAGTGGCGAACTTCCCGCCGGCACCGACGTGGACACCGCGGTCGATATGCTGCACGGCGCATTCTGGTATCGCCTGCTCCTGGGCGAGCCGCTCGATCGCGCCTGTGCGATCAGATTGGCCCGTGCCATCGTACCTTCGCGCTGAAGGGCCAAAGTCGCCGGGCTATCGCTCGCTGGCGTATTGCGAGATGTATCGCGCGGCCAATCCACGCCGCCGAAGCAATGCCGAAGGGTCGGGATCGCATCCCATGAAAGCGCGAAAGCTCTCTGCGGCGGGTCGGGATGCGCCTCGGGCGAGGATTTCGGCCCGGAAACGCTCGCCTGTCTGCCGGTCGACCGGGCCGTTCCGAAGGAAGGCCTCGAAGGCGTGGGCTGCCAGCACTTCCGCCCACAAGTAGCTGTAATATCCCGCCGCATACCCGCCGGCGAAGATATGCGTGAAGGCGTGGGGGAAGCGATGCCAGGCCGGCGGGCGGGACACGCTTACATCGTCACGCACGCCTTCCAGCACCTCCATCGGATCGACCGGGTGGGTGGCGAGGTGAAGCTGCATGTCGAACAGGCCGAGTTCCAGTTGCCGGGCCAATGTCATGCCGGATTGGAAATGCCGTGCATTCAGGAGCCGGTCGAACATCTCGTCGGGAAGTGGCGTGCCGGTTTCATGGTGACCCGACATGCTGGCAACGATCTCCCGGTCCCAGGCGAAATCTTCCATGACCTGGCTGGGCAGTTCGACAGCGTCCCATTCGAATCCCCGAATTCCGCCGATGTTCGGCCGATCGACTTGCGTGAGTATCTGGTGCAGGCAGTGCCCGGTTTCGTGCAGCAGGGTCTGGATGTCCCAGTGGCTCAGCAAGGCCGGCGCACCGGCGGTGAGCGGTGCGAAATTGCACGTGAGGTAGGCTACCGGGATATTGCCGCGTCCCTCGTCGCAAATCCGAGGCCGCGCGGACGACATCCAGGCGCCGCCTCTTTTTCCGGGGCGGGCGTGCAGGTCGAGATAGATCCCGGCGATCAGCGCTCCATCGGCGTCGAAAATGTCGAGGTATTGCGCCTGCTCGTGCCACAGGGCCACGCCGTCCCGCGTTTTCATGGACAGGGCGAACAGGTCCGTCAGAAGGTTCTGCCATCCCGCAAGCACCCTTTCGATCGGGAAATAGGAACGGATTTCCTGCTCGTCGATGGCATGCGCGTTGCGTCGCAGTCGTTCGCTCGCAAATGCGATGTCCCAGGGCTCCAGGGTGGCCAGATCCAGATGCTCACGCGCGAAAGTGCGCAACGTCTCCATGTCCCGCTCCGCAGCGGGGCGCACGTGTGCGGCGAGGTCGCGCAAAAACACGGTCACGTCGCCCGGAGCATCGACCATCTTGGTCGCCAGCGACCAGTGTGCGGGTGTCGCGAAGCCGAGAAGCGCCGCCAGTTCGCGGCGCAGCGCCAATATTTCGGCAATTCTTGCCGAATTGTCGTATTCGCCTGCGTTCGGCCCCTGGTCGGAAGCGCGTGTGCCCGAAGCCCTGTACAGGCGGGCACGCAGTTCGCGGTTCTCGCAGAACGACATCACGGCGCTGACACTGGGCTGTTGGAGAGTGATGCACCATCCATCGAGACCGCGAAGGCGCGCGGCAGCGGCGAAGCTGGCCTTGTCCGCCTCGGCAATGCCGGTGAGCGCCCGTTCGTCGGTTACGTGTTCGTACCATGCCTGGGTAGCATCGAGGACAGCAGAGCCGAACGCCGTCGAAAGCGCGGAAAGACGTAGCGATATCTCGCGAAAGCGCATGCGCTGCTCATCGGACAGCGTTACGCCGGCAAGGCGGCGATCCCGCAGCGTGCGCTCCACCGCGACTCGGTCCACGGACGGCAGTGATAAGAAGGTTGTCGCTTTGGCGAGGTCTTCGAAGATGGCAAACAGGTCTGGATCCTGATTGGTTTCCACCATGTAGTCGACAAGGAGACTCTGACCTTCAACGAAAGCGGCGCGCAGTTCGGCAGTGTCGGCCACTTCGCGCAAGTGCGACACGGCTGACCATAGCGCGTTGATCGCCGTTTCGGCGCGCTCGAGTGGAATCCAGGCTTGGTCGAAACGGGTGGGGCGTCCCTCCAGGACACGCATCCGCACGGTGCGATGCCGGGATATGGCCAGCTTGAGGGCGGGAATGATCGCCGAGGGCTCCAGGCTATCGAACGGCGGCAGCTCGAAGGCGTCCAGCAGGAGCTCTTGTGCTGCCTCGAAGTCTTGGGAAGTCTGCATGGTCATCCTTCTTGCGCAAGAATGCGCGTAGGCTTGTCAGTGCCCGTGGTAGCGGCGCCGATATGCTGACGCGGATTCACCGACCCGCTTCTTGAACAGGCGGCAGAAGTGCGACAGGCTTGCGAAGCCACTGGAATAGGCGATGTCGGAGATACGGGTCTTGGAGGTGGCAAGTTGATAGGACGCCACGGAAAGACGCACTTCCATCAGCAAGTTGTTGAAGCTGATTCCATAATCCGAGCACGACTTGTGAATTGTCCGCACCGAGCATTTGAGCGCGGTCGCGGCCTCTTGAGGCGAAATGTTCTCACTCTCGACATTTTGGCAAACGAATTGAAGTATCTGACCGATGCGCCCCATTTGCGAGCCCGGAAGCGGTTCCGGCCTCGCCACGTTCAACGCTGTATGCAGGAGCTGCGCCAGGGCGCTCAGGCCCGGCCCTGCATGGTGCGGATGATCGTTCAACGCAAACAGGCTCCGCGCCAGGACATGCGTGGCGGCTGCGGAAAACAGCGTAGCGGGAAAATAGAGATCGTCGATGGAAGACCGGGAGTCGAGGATGTTCTGGAATGCCCACCAACCGGGCACCGTGATGACCATCGCCTCGAACGTCTCGGGCGCCGAAATCTGGAAGGGGGCCCAGTTGCAGACGATCATGATATCGCCCGCGCCGACCATCCGTGTCGATTTCATCTGCGTAACGGTCAGACTTCCGACGCTTGGCAGGAAGATGTGCATCCGCAAGTTGGCGATACTGGCGTCCGTCAGCGGCATGGATCGGAACTGCAGCGATCGTGCCGAAAGAAGATGCAGTTCGGCAAGATCGCGTTGAACCGTGTCTAGCGTCAAGGGGTGACCGGCACCTAAGGTCGAAGCGTTGTCGGACGGTCCGAAAACGCGTTCGAGCGATGGTTCTTCCCTGGCTTCGTCAGCCGCAAAAGCTTCGGTCATAAGATGATGCGCTGCCCGTCGACTTGAAGATGCTGCATGTCCGATCCATGTGCGGTGAACGGCGGCGAGGCATTCACCAGGATGCCCGACATAGCGATATTAAGAGGACTCGCCGGTATTTTGAAGGTGCGCAATTCCTTCGCTCGCCAGAGCGACAAGGTCGCTGCGGGCGGAATCCAGCCAGGCCTGCCGCCGTTCCTCCACTTTCGCCCAGCACACTTCATACTTGGCCGCAAGTTCCAGCGCGCGCGGGGACTCCGATTTATACTTTTCCACCAGGGTGTTGAGCGAGCGGATCAGAACTTCGCGATCCTCGATACCCTGCACTTCGGCGGCGGCCTTTTCGTAGAAGCCGTGGCTCAGGGCATTCGCTTCCAGGGAGACCTCCCCGGTCCACCCGGTTTCCCGATTGGTCTCCTTCATGATAGCGCTGCTCCAGGCCGCTACGGCATCGCTGACCGCATTGGGAATCTGATCGAGATCCCACGCCATCGCCAGGGGTATCTGCAAATAGTCTGCGCTTCGCACGTCGGTTTGCGCATTTCGCGCCAACGAACCGCGCAGGGTGCGCCAGGCCTTGCCTGGAACGGGTTCATGTCGGCTTTTCTCGATCAGATCCACCACCGGCTGGGCAAGGTGCCGTGCCTCTTCCCCCAAGCCTTCTGCGATCGCGACCGCGGAGGCATCCCAGGAATGCACGAACCAACGACGGACAAGGTCTGCCGTGTCGGCGCCCAGCGGCAGGGCGGTCAACAGCGCTGCGACGAAAGCCTGCGCGCTTTCCGGCCGTCGATCGGACGCCAGTTCGCAGACCAGTGCGGTGAAGGCGGGGTGGAACCCGGTGCGTCCGCTTTGGGGATCGTCGCCTTCGATCGCCCTGCGTGGCCATTCCGCCTTTCCGAGCCCCTGCGCATCGAGATCCGCGAGCAGGATAGCGCGGAGACCTTCGTCCGAAAGAAAGGCTCCCTGGCTCACTGAGCCTCTCCCAGATAACGCTCGAACAGAGCCGAAAGGCTGCCCCTTGTCAGGATGCCCGCGGGGCGTTCCTGCTCCTCGCCGTTCTTCATGAGCACGAAAGTAGGCACCGAGCGGACCGTGAACCGTTCCGCCAGATCGCTCTCTTCCTCGATATCGATCTTCACGATCCTGACTTCGCCTTCGTACTCCCTGGCAAGATCTTCCAGCGTCGGCATGATCGCCTTGCAGGGACCGCACCATTTGGCATGGAAATCGAGCAGCACCGGCTGCGTCGCAAGAAGGACTTCCTCTTCGAACGCCGCGGTGGAAAGGTCGGTAATCAGCGTCACTGGATCGTTCCTTCTGTAAGGTCGCGCGTTTGTGAAGCGTGATCGATCGGACCTTGTGCGGCCCGACCATCGGCAAATTCGACCACCGTGTCGTGGTAGGCTTCCGCGGTTGCGCGATGTGCGATCGATATAACGGCGGTGTCGGGCAGTTGCTCGGCAAGCAGCGTGTAAAAGTTTGCCTCAGAGTGCAGATCGAGCGCGCTGGTCGCCTCGTCTACGAACAGGAAGTCCGGTGCATTTATGATAGCGCGCGCTGCGGCGATGCGTTGTTGTTCGCCGGGTGAGAGGGTGCGGCGCCAGGGCGCGAACTCATGGATGCGGGGCGCCAGTCTTTCGAGGCCCAACCTTTCCAGCAGGGAGCGATATCGTTCGTCGGATACGGACGAGGGGTCGGCCGGATAGGCCATCAGGCTCGCCAGGGTGCCGTCGGGCATATAGCTGCGCTGGGGCATGAAATGGACCTTGGCAGTCTCGGGCGTGGTGATAGTTCCCTGCCCGTGCTGCCACAGACCGGCAAGCGCGCGCAGGAATGTGCTTTTACCTGCGCCAGAGCGCCCTTTTATAAGGACGCGCGCCCCGTGCTCGATGGCAATATCGTCGAGCTTTACCATCGTCTTGCCATCGGGATAGCGAATGGAGAGATCCCTCGTGGCATAGCGATCCTGGGCGGAGGGCAGAAGCGCAATGCCTGCTTCGGGTGCCGGAGCGAAGAGCAGCGTGTCGAAGTAGCGAAGACGCGAAACCGCCGAACGAAGGATCGCCAGTTGGCGGTACGACTGGATTACCACGCCTACCGCACTGAACACGGCAAGCATCGCGGCACTGACGAATTGCATGTCGCCGACCCGCATCCGTCCATCGATCACGAATGGCGCGCAAAGGATGGCCGGCCCCATGATGAACACGAGCGTCGGCACCTGGGTTGCCGCCGTCACGCGCAAGTTCGCGTATGTATAGCGCCGCCAGTTCTCCTTGATGAGGCCGAAGGTACCGTGGAGGCGGGCGCTTTCGAAAACAGCTCCCTTCTGGAATGCGATGGCCTCGCCGTTCTCGCGCACGCCGGCCATCTCTTGACGGAACTGTGCCTCAAGGCCTTGCCGGGTGATTTCCGTCGTGGTCAGCTTCGAGCCCATGAAATGGGTCACGGCCGTCCATAGCAGCGCGAAGCCCACCGTCGCATAGACGAGGTAGCCTTCCAGAACGAAGGGCATTCCCATGCCATGGAGCGGGATCGGCGGAGAGAGCGTCCATAGTTTCCCAGCATAAAGGAACAGCGGGAGCAGCGAGCCGATCAGGCTCGGTACGATCGACAGCATCTCTTCGACGAAGATGAAGACGTCTTCCTGGATACGCTGTTCAGGGTGATCCAGTTCGGCCGTCCGTTCGAGCTTGTAATAGAGCGAGTTGGACAGCCAGCGATCGAGCAGTGATCCGGTCAGCACCGTACGGGCGCGCATGCGCAGGACGTAGCGGACCCAGTCCGCTATCAACGCCGCCACGATAACCAGAGAGAACGTGGCGACGGCGGTGGCCAGCAGCGTGGGAATGACCGCGCCGTTGCGCTCGGCGAGCGCGCTGGTCACCGAAGCCATGGTCATTTGCACGTTGACCGTGGCGAAGCTCACCGCTGCGCCTATGCCCAGCTTAATGGCCAGCAGGATGCCGCCGATCCAGGGATCGGCGGCAAAGTACCTTTTCGCGAGAGCGAAGGCATGTCTGACATCTTGCCAAACGCCAATCCCACGACTTTCGGGGGGCGTCTTTCCCTCGGCGGCCTCTATGTCGGCCGGATCGGCAAGGGAGTGGCTTTCATCGATGGTCATGTGTTCAGAGCCTTGCCATTACGGTGATGCGGAAAGTCCGGGGCGCCTCTATCAGCACCTGGCCGATGCTGCTTGAGGGCTGGTAGTTGCGCCTGTCCAGAATGTTGTTGACGGTGGCATTCACGCTGATTGGGCCGTGCGTGAAGTTCAAACTGCCGTTCACGGTCAGGAGTTCGCGGCCGATCTTGTAGAGGGGCAGCGGGTACGATGCGCCAAGCAGATCCTGGGCGAAGAAGCCGCTATTGTAATTGCCGCCGAAACCGAAGTCGATCGTGTCCTTGCTTTCAAGCTTGAAGGTCTTGATGGCCCAGAGGTTGGCGACATGCCGCGGGGCGGCGATGCCTGGCCGGCCATCGCCTTGCTTCACATCGGTGTAAGTGTAGCCTGCCAGGACTTTCAGCTGCGGCGTGATCGTGCCTGAAAGCGAGATTTCGCCGCCTTTGCCCTTGTATCCGGGGCCGGGAATCCAGAAGGCCGGGTTCTCCGGGTCCTGCAACTGGGAATTGTCGGTCGAGTACTTGAATGCCGAAAGGTTGACGGTGAGTTGATCGTTGAACAGGCCCGACTTCACGCCGACTTCGTATTGCGTGCGCACGGAGGGCGGCAGCACGTCGCCAACCGCGTTGCGGTAATAGCTATCGGTCGCCGAAAATGCATTGCTGTAGCTGAAATAGACCGATGCTGTGTCGAGGACATCGTAGACGACGCCGCCATTGAACAGGGTCTTGGTCTTGTCATAGTCGGACGAGCCTCGGACGAGCTGTCCTTGTGCGTTGCGGCTATAGGGCTTCTGCGTGAAAAAGGTCTGCCTCACCGCAAGCAATGCGTGAAGCCGTCCCAGGGTCAACTGGTCCTGCACGACAAGCCCGTACTGGCGCACCTTGGTCAGCGATCGCGGCGCGTCATCGGGAACAGGCAGAAGATCGAGGGACGGAACGAAGGTCCCGTCCACGAAACCGACATCCTGCGCCACCGCACGGTTGGTGTCGCTATGCATCAGGTCGCCGGCCAGGATCAACTGGTGCTCCACCGGACCGGTCGCGAACTTCGCATAAAGGTCGAGGTATTCGCTGAGCTGCTGGTCCTTCGAGAAATCGGCGGTGTTCAACGTGAAGGTGCCGAGTCCGAAATAGTCGTATGCATAGGGAATCTGGTATTGCATTCCGCGTTCGGCTTCCTGGTACAGGCCCCGATTGCGCAGAGTGAGGCTGAACGCTTCGGAATTGGCGAGATCCAGTTCCAGGCTGTACGAGCCACGCTTCGATTTCACGCGCGTGCCGGTCTCGTCACTCAGGCGGCTGCCGTAATCGCGGAAGCCTTCGTCGGGACTGTAGGAAGAACTGTCCTGATAGGGCGTGCGCTTGTCGTAGTATTGGAAACTGGCATCGAACCGGATTCCGGACGAACGAAAGCCGAGCATGGGGTTGATGACCCGCTGATACGGCCGCTTGCCTCCTTCGGGAAGGTGATCCGCATATTGCGACAGCGCGGCCAAGCGCCAGTACAGGCCCTGATCTGGCAGTATCGCACCGCCGACGTCTGCCGAGGCGATGACTTCCTGGCCCGACCCGATGCCGATGCTCACGTCGCCGCCCTTGCGTCCGGTCGCACGCTTGGGAACGAAGTTGATGACGCCGCCTGAGATGGAACTTCCGGTCAGGATCGATGCAGGCCCTTTCAGAACCTCGATGGCCTCGATATCGGTAATCGGCGGGTTGGAGGCGAGGCGGCTGCCCTGAAGACCGTTGATATAGGTAAGGCCGCCGGTGGTATCGCCCCGCACGATTGCTTCGGCGCGGCCATTGGTGGTGGAGAAAATCACACCCGGAATGTTCCGCAGAGCCTCGTTGACGGCTATCGCGTTCTGGCTTTCCAGCACTTCTTCGGTAACGGAATCGACGGTGCCGGGTGTCTTGCGCAGCGGCGTATCGGTACGGGTCAGGAGACTGGAACTCGTACGGGCAAAGTCTTCTCGCCGGGCGGTGACGACGATGTCGCCCCCGGAGCCGTCTCGGCGCACGATGCGGTAGGCGTTGCGCGGCAATTTCTCCACCACCCAATCCGTTCCCGCGAGCACGGTTTCAAGCGCCTCGGACAGGGTGTGCTGGCCGGAAATGCCTTCCACGCGGGTTGCGGCATCTGCCGCGGTATCGATCCTGATGGCGGCACGCGCCTGCGCGGAGATTTCCCCGATCACCTGGGGCAGGGAACCGCCCGAAACGGCAAAATTGTATACCCGTGCAGCGCTGCTCTCCTGCGCCTGAGCCGGGGCGGCAAGAACGGCAACGGCAGTGACCGTTGACGCCCAGAGGCTCAAAGTATAAAGATTTCTCATAAGGACCCCCACTTTGTCACAGAAATGAAGCCGATCAGGGGTAGTGCAGGAAGCACGATGAGCTAGATCGCGCTTCCGCCGTTGTTCCCCGCATCCGTGGGTTAGAAGGCCTCATTGCAATACAATTGTCTTGCCGCCAAGTGCGGCACAGTTTG
>NZ_DAMDBA010000089.1:0-19296 GCF_032093395.1 Novosphingobium sp. | reverse complement strand
TTCGCGATAATGGTCCGCCATGCGCAAAGCTCGGTGGAATTCTTCAAGCTGCCGACCAATCGGGTGATCGAACTGGGCAGCCAGCTGGAAATCTGAGGAGGGCGCCGGGGTTCGGGAAGAACCCCGGCGTTCCGGTCAGGGGGCAACGACCTCCAGGGTGGTGACGTAGGTCATGCGTCGTTCCTGCGCACGGCGCTCGGCGGGTTTCGCGTCGCTGGCCGTGGCGCTGAGCCAGTAGATGCCCGCAAGCGGCCATTTCACCGTCAGCACGCCCTGCGCGTCGGTCACGAGTTCCTGCGCCTGTTCGGCCTCGCGGAACTTCTTGGCGCCGGGCACCACACTCACTTTCACGCCGGATGCGGGCTTGCCGTCGATCAGGAAGCGGAAGCGCGCCTCCTCGTCGGAGACGAGCGCGGTGGGGTGGGTGATCGGATCGAGTTCCAGGCCCTTGCCGGTGGTGAAGACGGTCCTGGTGGGGGCGTCGGCGGTGACGAACACGGCGTTGGTGGAGAGCACTTCGGTGAGCTTCACCTCGGTGGCACCGGCGGGAATGTCGGCCAGGCCGGCAACGCGGCGGACCGGCGGTGCGGTGGTGCCGGGCGCGGCGGGGCGGGGTGGCCTGCCACCGACGCGCCACTCTTCGCCGTTGAGCTTGAAGGTTCCGGCATAGGCGGTACGGCCGGTGCCGATCTTCCAGGTGCCCGGCTTGTCGATCTTCACGTCGAAGGTGGAGCGGTGGCGAGCCGTGGCGGCGTTTTCGATCGCACCCTTGCTGCCGTCCGGCGCCTCGACGGTGATGCCGTCGGTCTTCAGGGCGACATGGTCGGGGTTGAACAGGTCGTTGGATACGGCGGCGTCGACCGAGACGACCTGTCCGGTGCCGGAGAGCGAGGTGGTGGAAGGCAGCAGCCAGGCGCGGTGGGCATGGGCGGGCGAGACGAGCGCGGCGGAGGCAAGCCCCGCCAGAAGAAGGGTGCGGAAGGTCATGGGAAGTCCTCGGTAGCGAAGAGAAAAGGCGCTTCGGACTGGCCGAAGCGCCTTTGCAAAAGGGTCAGAAGCGGGCGGTGAGGCCCATCCAGACGCGGGCCGGGTCGATCATGTAGCCTGCCTCGTCGTAGTCCAGGCGCTTGTCGAACAGGTTCTGCACGCCGGCATGGAACGTCAGCGCCGGGGAAACCTTGTACGATCCGCCGAGATCGACGGTGGTGTAGGATTCCACCACCAGGTTGTTGCCGCTGATCTGGGCCTCGGTCACGGCTTCCTCGCCGCGATAGACGGCGCGGGCATACATGCTCAGGCGATCGTCCGGGCGCCAGTTCAGCGAGGCGCTGGCTTGCTGCTTGGGGGTGTCGTTCAAGGCGGCGCCCGCGTTCAACCCGCTGAGCTGCTCGGAATCGGTGAGCGTGCCGCTGGCGGTGACGCGCAGGGTGCGGGTGAGATCGACGTCGATGGTCGCCTCGATCCCGCGCACCTTGGCCTTGTCCACATTGACGTAGGTCGTCGGCGGCCGTCCGATCGAGCTGAGCGGTTCGTCCACGCACCAGGCCCCGGCCTGAACGCAGGTAAGGCGCGTGATCTTGTCGTTGAAGCGGGTGTCGTAGGCGGTCAGGCTGGCCTGGAAGCCCCTGCCTTCGTACATCGCCACGGCTTCGATCGTGCGCGAGGTCTCGGCCTCGAGGTCGGGGTTGCCGTAGATCGTGCCGCCACGGCTGGCCTGGCCCCAGTCGGGCAGGGTCTGGCGCAGGTTCGGCGCGCGGAAGCCCTGCGAATAGCCGCCCTTCAGGGTGAAGCGCTCGGTGGTGTTCCACACCAGGTAGACGCGCGGCGTCCAGTGGTTGCCGTACTGCTCGTCGTTATCCATGCGGATGCCGCCGGTAAGCCGCAGGGTGTCGAGGATCGACAGCTCGTTTTCGGCGAACAGCGCCCAATTGGTGCGGCTGGCGCCGCCGCGGGTCGATCCCGGCAGCAGGTTGCCGACCGTGTCGGTGAGATCCTCGTTACGGAAGAACCCGCCCAGGCTCAGCATGTTGGAGGGCAGTTTCACCGACCAGATCGACTGCGCGACGGTGTTCTTGATCCGCTTGGTGGTTTCGAGGTTCTTGGCATCCTCGTACTGGACGTAGCTTTCCGAGTTGGCGAAGCCCCAGCGGCCGGAGTGGCTGAGCGCGGCGACATAGCGCTCTTGCGTCTGAGTATCGAGCGTGCCTTCGGGAACGGTGGCGGTCACTTCCACGGTCTTGCCGGCGGTGGAGGTCACGGCCTGGCGATAGTATCCGCCTTCGACGAGGAAGTCGTGATCAGGCCCCGCTGAGAAGCCGATCTTGCCGCCCAGGCTCTCGTCCTTGCGCTCGGGCGTGCCACCGACGACGCGATCCTCGCTGCGGCGGTTGAGCGAGCCTTGCAGCTGAAGTCCCACGCCCTTGGTCAGCGGGCCGGAGAGGTAGAAGTTGCCGTCGTAGAAATTGCCGTAGTCGCTGCCGAGCTGCATCGTTCCGTTTACGCGCACGCTGCCGCGCCACGAGGGGGCGATGCGGCGGGTGATGACGTTTACGACGCCGCCCATCGCGTCCGACCCGTAGAGCGAGGACATCGGCCCGCGCACCACTTCGATGCGCTCGATCGATTCCAGCGGGGGCAGCATGCCGCCTTCGGAATTGTTGCCGCCGTTGGTGCGCGTCTCGCGGCTGCTCAGGCGCTTACCGTCGACCAGGATCAGCGTGTATTGCGGCGACATGCCGCGGATCGAGATGTCGCGGCTGTTGCCTTCGCCGGGCGTGACGGTGACGCCGGGAATCTCCATCAGTGCGTCGGTGATCTCGCGATAGGGCAGGCGCTCGATATCCTCGCGCGTGATGACGCTGATCGAGGCCGGTGCGTCCTTCACTTCCTGCGCGCGGCTGGTGGCGGTGACGACGATCTGCGAGGCATTGGTCGTGCCTTCGGCCGCCTCCGCCGCCTGTGCTGGAGTTACCGCGCCCAGCATGGCGGTGGCGAGACTCAGGGTGGCGGCGCCCGTGCGCAGCCCGAACTTGTAGATCACGTTTCCCCCTTTGGAACACTAATGCGAATGCTTTGCAGTAGCGCCATTGGCGGGAGGGTGGCCCAAGGCCAACAATCAAGATCGGATATCGACTATTCAGGAACGGCGGTGCTGAAATGCTCCCGGCAGATACGGATCAATCGATCGCGCAGCCAGCGAGAGGCGGGATCGCGATGGCCGCGCTCGTGCCAGAGCAGCCAATACTGCAGCAGCCCCAGTTCCGCCGGGGCGGGGCGGGTGAAAAGGCCGTGTGCGGGGTCGAAATGCGGCGCCGCGCGTGAAGGCAGGACCATGACGAGGTTGCTGGCGGCCAGCATGGCGGGCGCCAGGCCGAAGTAAGGCAAACTGGCCGCGACCTTGCGCCCGGCGATCGCCGGACCCAGAGTCATCGCCACCCTGTCGAGTTCGGCCTCGCTCACCGTCAGGCCGAGGTGCGGATAGGCCAGGAAGGTTTCCACCGTCACCGGATCCCGACTTGCGGCCAGCGGGTGGTCGGCGCGGGTCACGCAAAGGAATTCGTCCTCAAACAGCAGGGCGCGATGAAGCTGCGAAGGATCGTGATCGAGACCCGAGATCGCAAGATCGATCTCGCCCTCGGCCAGTGCACGATGGACGGCATGGCTCAGCGGAACGATATCGATGGAGACGGCGGGCGCTTCCTCCCGCAGGGCCGCCACGGCCGGCAGCAGCACCGACATGACCCCGAAGTCGGTCGTCGCCACCCGGAAACGCCGCTCGACGCGGGCGGGATCGAAGCTGTCCTCCACCAGCAGCGCCGATGTCGTCGCCATCCAGTCAGCCAGGCGCCCGACCAGTTCCTCCCCCCGCTGCGTACGGGCCATGCCGCTTCCGGACCGGACCAGCAGGGGATCCTTCAACGCCGTGCGAAGCTGGGAGAGCGACCGGCTTACGCTGGGCTGGCTGACCCCAAGCGCCAGAGCCGTGCCGCTGACGCTCTTGGTCTTGAGCAGCAGGGTCAGCGTGACGAGCAGGTTGGGCGAGATCGGCAAGGCCATTTTCGCGCGATTATTGCAACTTCGTCTCAATCGCAATGCGACGCGGGACGGGAGAACGGCGGTTCCAGGCGCTCCGCCTTGCAACTCTTTGTCGGAAGCCGTTTTCGGGGAACGGCCCTCCTCTGAAAATGCGCTTTCTTGCAGGAGGGATGCGGCCCGGAAAACGAATGGAAACGAAGGGGAAATGCGCGAGGCACGGAAGCGCCGGGGCGGTGCCGATTCGCACTCGACCGGAAAGTCTGGCTAGGCTATGCGAATGACTCGCATTAGCCGAACCTGCGGGGCGGCCTTCAGAGGTTCGATCGACCATGTACGCAACCCTCCATCACGCGGATGACCTCGCGCCCGATCGCGTCCTGAGCCAGTCGAGCCTCCCGCCGCGATTCCGCCAGCCTTCGGAAGTGGTGTCGCTGCCCGCGCCCTGGCCGGTTTCTCGCTATGGGCAGGCACGACGCCCCAACGTCGTCGCCCTGCTGGGCGCGGCAGCCATCGTGGTAGGGATGATCGCGTCCTTGATGGCGATGAACATCGTCAATTCGCATCGGGAAGTTCGCAAGCGGCTGGTGGTGGCGGATCTCCAGCAATTGAAGCCGCCGCCGCCGCCCAAGCCGGTAGCGCAGCCCCAGCCGGCGAAGCAGGTGGTGCAGCCGGTCTCTCCGGTCGTCGCGCCGCCGCCGCCGATCGTCCTGACTTCGGCCCCGGCCACGATCAGCACGTCGCCGGAACCCCCTGTGGTGCAAGTGGCCGTGCCCGGCCCGCCTGCGCCGCAGACCCAGGGCGTGGCAGTGGCCCCGGCGCCGCGCATCGAGAATGGCGGTGACTTGTCCTCGAAGATGATCTCGGCCGACCCCCCGCGCTATCCGGTGGAATCGCGTCGAAAGCATGAGCAGGGCACGGTCGTCCTGATGGTGATCCTGGGGCTCGATGGCGCAGTGGCGGACATATCCGTTTCGAGAAGCAGCGGCTTCGAGCGGCTGGACAAGGCGGCGCTTTCCTCGGTCCGCCGCTGGAAATGGATGCCCACGAAGCGTGATGGCGCTGCGGTCATGGTGCGCGGACTGGTCGAGATTCCCTTCGTCCTGCGCACCTGACCCCAGGGTCGCTGCTAGGTTGGCATCGCGGGTTTACGGCTTGGAACCGCCTGCCTAGAACCGCCTGATGGTCTACACGGATATCGCAACCCGCACCTACAATCACAACTGGCGGCTCGATCCGATCGTGCGCAGCCTGCTCGATACGGACTTCTACAAGCTGCTGATGCTGCAGATGGTGCGGCATCTCTATCCCGACGTGCAGGCGACCTTCGAACTGATCAACCGCACGAAGGCGGTGCGGCTGGCCGATGTGATCGACGAGGCGGAACTGCGCGCGCAACTGGATCACGCGCGCTCCCTGCGTTTCGGCAAGAAGGAGTTGATCTGGCTGGCCGGCAACAGCTTCTACGGCAAGGCGCAGATGTTCAGCCCCGATTTCATCGCCTGGCTGGCCGATTTCCGCCTGCCGGAATACGAATTGCACAAGGTGGACGGCCAGTACGAACTGCGCTTCGAAGGGCCTTGGACCCACACCATGATGTGGGAGATTCCGGCGCTGGCCATCGTCAACGAACTGCGATCGCGCGCAGCGCTGAAGGACAGGGGGCGGTTCGCGCTCGACGTGCTCTATGCCCGCGCCAAGGCCAAGCTGTGGGAGAAAGTGGAGCGCCTCGCCCAGCTTCCGGATCTGGTGCTTTCCGATTTCGGCACGCGGCGTCGGCATGGCTTCCTGTGGCAGCGCTGGTGCGTGGAGGCGCTGAAGGAAGGGTTGGGCAGCCGCTTTATCGGCTCATCCAACGTCCTTTTGGCCATGGATGCGGACCTGGAGGCGATCGGCACCAATGCCCACGAACTGCCGATGGTGCTCGCCGCCCTGGCCGAGAGCGACGACGAACTGCGGCAGGCGCCCTATCGCGTGCTGAAGGACTGGAGCGATCACTATGCCGGAAACTTGCGCGTGGTCCTGCCCGACGCGTTCGGCACCGCCGCCTTTCTGGAACGCGCTCCGGACTGGGTGGCGGACTGGACCGGCTTCCGCCCCGACAGCGCGCCGCCGATCGAGGGAGGAGAGCAGATCATCCGCTGGTGGCAGGAACGGGGCCGCGACCCCCGCACCAAGCTGCTGATTTTCTCCGACGGTATGGACATAGACAGCATCGAGGCGACCTACCGCCATTTCCACGGCCGCGTACGCATGAGCTTCGGCTGGGGCACCAACCTCACCAACGACTTCCGTGGCTGCGCGCCGTTCGAGACGGCGGATCTCGACCCGATCTCGCTGGTGTGCAAGGTGGTCTCCGCCAACGGACGGCCGGCGGTCAAGCTCTCCGACAATCCCGCCAAGGCGACGGGCGATCCGGATGAAATCCAGCGCTACTTGCGGGTCTTCGGCGAAGCGGGGCGGGTTTCGGCGGAAGTCTCGGTTTAGGGCGTCGCCCCCGAAGCCCGTTTAATCGTTCGGATTGCGGGCCGTGACGATCCACGCCGCGCCGTCGATCATCACGCTGGTGTCGCCGGGGCGGCGGGCGAATGCGTTGCGCACGGCTATCGCGGCGCGGGCGCGGACTTCCTGCGGTTGATCGGCCAGGGCGCGGGAGAGCGGACCCACTTCGAAGGCCATGGCCACGGCATCGTCCAGAGCCGCCTCCCGCGTCGCGCCGCGGCCGAAGGGGATCGGGTGATCGAAGGGACGCAGGACGATTTGCGTGAACCCGGCCGAGCACAGAATGCGCTCCACCCGATCGGCGTCGCCGAAGGAGAAGGGGCCGGGCGCCTCGGATGGCGGGGGTGGCGATGCCGGGATCATACCCTTGATCGCACCCATCGGCAGACGTATCCAATCGTTCTCCGCCGTGCCCCGCCAGCAGACGAAGGCCAGGCGTCCGCCCGGAACAAGAGCCTTGCGCATATGCGCGAATGCCGCGTCGGGGTCTTCGAAGAACATCACGCCGAACCGGGAGAACAGCACATCGAAGGCGGCATGCGGCAGCTCCGCCACGGCTGCATCGGCGAGTGCGAACGTCGCGGGGATGCCTGCTGGCGCGTTGCGGCGGGCATGATCGAGCAGGGCGGCGGAGATGTCGATTCCCAGAACGTGCCCGGAAGGCCCCAGTTTCGGCGCCAGCGCAAAACTGCTCGCGCCCGCGCCGCAGCCGATGTCGAGCACGCGCTCGCCCGGCTGCGGTGCGGCAGCCGCGATGGCCTCGGCTCCGAAGACTTCCAGCATGGCGTCGAGCCGAACCTGGTTGGCAACCCAGCTATCGCCGCTGGCGCCGTTCCAGTCCGAAACCTTGTACGCACGCGCCCCGGCGCTGTCCGCTTCAACCATTCTTCTGCACCTATTTGCGAATCATTTGCAACTAGCCTAGGCTGGCAGGACGATAAGGCAATGCTTTGCAGGAGATGATTTCGGCATGACGGAAACCGCCATCGAAACCGTGTCCGAACTGGAAGCGGTGATCGGCAAGACGCCGCAGCAGATGTACCTCAAGGACATAGACCATCTCGACGCGGGCGCTTCGGCATGGATCGCGCAGTCGCCGCTGATGTTCGCCACGTTCTCGAAAGAGGATGGCCCTCACGTTACTCTCGCGGGCGGCAGCCCGGCGTTCGCGCGGGGCGAGGGCAAGGATTTGCGCGTCCCGCTCGATCGGATCGACGATCCGGACCTGCCGCGTGCCGGGCAGTCCTTCGGATCGCTGTTCCTGCTTCCGGGCATAGGCGAAACCCTGCGGGTCAACGGCAGGATCCGTGCGATCGAGAACGGGTATATCGATGTGGCGGTGGAGGAATGCTACGGACACTGCGCGAAGGCCATGATCCGCTCCGAGTTCTGGAACGCCCAACCGCTTGACGTGCCGGGGGATCTGGCCGCTTTCGTGGATGCCAGCCGTTTCGCGGCCTTGGCGACCGTCAACCGCAAGGATCACGCCGATCTCAGTCCGAAAGGCGACCCGGCGGGGGCCATGGCGCGGATGGACGGGAATGACACTCTGTGGTTTGCCGACAGGCCGGGCAACCGCCGGGTGGACAGCTTCCGCAACATCATCGAGCAGCCCGCGCTGGCCATGGCCCTGCTGGTTCCGGGATCGACACAGGTGGCCTCTGTACGGGGCCGGGCGGTCCTTTCCACATGCGCCGCCGCGCGCAGCCGGTTCGAGGTGAAGGGCAAAGTGCCGGCCATGGCGATCCGTGTGGAAGTGGAGGACATCGCGCTTCGCAACAGCGCCGCGCTGGAACGGGCCGCACCCTGGCCCTTGAGCGGCAGCAGCGATATCGATCCGGCACGGCTCTTCATCGATCATATCAAGCTCAACCGGACCAAGGGCATCGCCGCCCGGCTGGCGCGCGCCAGCCTGTCGGTGCCGGGCGCTTCCGAGCTGATGAAGAAGGGCTTGGCGCAGGACTACAAGGACAATCTCTACTAGGGTATGTGGGAATTCAGCCCATGCGGGCCTGCGAACGGTAGCCTTCCGCGCTTCCGGTGCTCACGAACTTGAAGTACGCTGCGCTCCGGGTCGTGGAAGTCCACCATTCTCGGCTCCGCCTGAACTGAATCCCCACATACCCTACAGAAGGGCGGACAGACATTCAGCCCCGTGCCGACGCGGCGGGTTGAACTTCCCGTGCACCCGCCGCTACCACGATCCGGTTTCGGCCTTCGTCCTTGGCGCGCAGCAGGGCCGCGTCGGCGGTGCCGATCAGGGCATGGGCGGGGCCATGCTGCGGATAGATGGCGATCCCGATCGATACCGTAACCGGGCCCAGCGACGTTCCTTCATGCACCAGCGTCATTCCGGTGATGCGATCCTGGATGAGCTGCGACCGTTCCACGGCGCGCGCTTCGTCGCAGCCCGGCAACAGCAGCAGGAACTCCTCGCCGCCGTAGCGGAATGCGACGCCGTCCTCGCGCACGGCATTGTCGAGCGCGCTTGCGACGGAGCGGATCGTCAGGTCTCCGGCATCATGGCCATGGCGGTCGTTCAGTTGCTTGAAGTGGTCGATATCGACCATCAGGCAGGTCAGCGGCGTTTTCGAGGCATCGGCCTGGGCAAGGCTGCGGCGCAGGGTGTCCGCCAGGTCATGGCGGTTGCGCAGGCCCGTGAGCGCGTCGAACAGCGCCTTTTCATGCAGTGCGTCGCGCAGCTTGAGATTGGCGAGCGCCAGGCCGACCGTCTCTGACATCAGTTCGATGTAGACTTTCGCGTTTTCGTTCGGGCCGTGGGCGCCGGTCTTGTTTTCCAGCACCAGCAATCCGATCGTTTCGCCCTGGGCCGTGAGCGGTACGCAGATGGCCGCAGCGGCCGTTTCCGGCGGCACATGTTTGCAGGGCACATCCACCAGATCGCCGCCGGGCATATGCAACTGGCCGCGCCGCAGCGCCCAGCAATCGTCGGGCGCGAAGGCGGCGTCGCTGCCGTGCGGAGACTGCCATTCGGACGCGCAGGCCATCATCTCCAGCCGGGTGTCCAGCGTGTAGAGCCGTCCGGCAAGGTTCGGCGCGATCTTGGGCGCGAAAAGCCGCACCACTTCGAACAGGTCGGCCACGGATTCGCAACCTTGCAGACGCTGGGTCATGCGTGCCAGCAAATCCCTGACGTGCCAGTCCGCATCCCGCTCGCGCTCCAGGCGCTGGCGTTCGATGCCGTTCTCGCGGAAGATGCGCACCGCCTGGGCCATGTCGCCGATCTCGTCTATCTGCGAGAGCTGCGGCGGTTCCACCGCATAGTCCTGGTCGGCCAGCCGGTTCACCACGTCGCTCAGCTTGACCACGGGCTTGAGGATGCGGCGCTTCAGCACGAAGCCCAGTACGAACAGGAACAGCACGGCGGTGATCGCCACCATCGCTTCGGATACCGTGCGCAGGCGCTGCGAAGCGCGGCTGGCTTCTTCGATCGCGCGGTCCGAACGATTGTCCAGCATGTAGCGGAAGCGGCCGAGCAGGAAATGGACGCGTTCCAGTTCGCGCTCGTACTCCGCTCCGAAAATGATCTTGTGCGCGGTGACTTCGTCCCCGGCCTTGATCGCGGCTATGGCAGCTTTCTGCTCGTCCTGAAGTGTTGCCGCCCAGCGCAAGCCTTCCTCCAGCGAGCGCAGTTCCTCTTCCTTGGCGCCGTTGTCCTTCAGCTTGGAAAGGCGCTGCTCCACCGGGCCGATCGCAGCGAGCGTGCGGTTGTAGGCGATCTCATGGCTGGGATCGCCGGTGACGGCCGCGAGCCGCGCCTGGTCCGTCAATTGCGCCTCGTCCGCCTCCACCTCGAAGGTGAGCTGGTCGAACAAGTCTCTCTGTCGAACCGCGTCCCGCTCCAGACGGTCGGCGTTGGAGGCCAGCACCATCGTGAAGCCGGCGGCGATCGTCAGGCAGACCGTTGCCCCGTAGGCCCAGTTGGTGATCGTCGCTATGCGCATGCGGTTCCCTGTTCCTGCCGCATGGACAGGCGTGTCTCTTCCCATGCTCCCGGCGGAGCGATCTGGCGAGTCCGTAAACCACCGCTTTGGACACGATTTTCCGCTCGATCGCTCCAAAGCCTGCCCTGTCGATGCCGATCGCCACGGATTTTCCGCCCCGCCATAACAAGATGGCATGGAAGACCGCATCGATCCCGCTTCAAACGCAGCCCCGGCGGGGCGATATTGCCCGGATCATCATTCCGGGAAGATCGCCATGTCCAGGGCCGAAACGAACGCCATCGCCACCGTCTCGCTGCGCGGTACGCTGGAGGAAAAGCTCAAGGCCGCAGCCGATGCGGGCTTCGACAGTGTCGAGATCTTCGAGAACGACCTGATCGGCTCCGCCCTGCGCCCCGCAGAAGTGCGGGCGATGATGACGGACCTGGGCATTCATTGTTCGCTCTACCAGCCATTCCGCGATTTCGAGGGCATGCCCGGCGAGATGCGCGCCCGCGCCATGGATCGGGCCGAGCGCAAGTTCGACCTGATGGGCGAACTGGGCACCGATCGCATCCTGGTCTGCTCCAACTGCTCGCCCCATGCGCTGGGCGACCGCGAGCGCATCGTCGACGATTTCCGCGAACTCGGCGATCGGGCCGCCGCACATGGCATTCTCGTCGGCTACGAGGCGCTGGCCTGGGGCCGCCACGTCAACGACCACCGCGATGTCTGGTCGATCGTCCGCCAGGTGGACCACCCGGCGATCGGCATCATTCTCGACAGCTTCCATTCGCTTTCCCGCCGCATCCCAAGCGAGAGCATCCGCGACATTCCCGGCGACAAGATCGTCTACGTCCAGCTTGCCGACGCGCCGCTGCTGGACATGGATCTGCTCTATTGGAGCCGCCACTTCCGCAATCTGCCGGGGCAGGGCGGCCTGGACCTGCCGGGCTATGTGGCCGAGATCCTGCGCACCGGCTATGACGGACCGCTTTCGCTGGAAATCTTCAACGACAGGTTTCGGTCGATCTCCTCGCGCCTCGTCGCGCAGGACGGGCATCGCTCGCTCGAATACGTCCGCGACGCGGCGCGGCGCCTGCTGGATCAGCCAACCACGATGCCCGCGCCGCAACCGCCGCTGGGTGCCGAATTCGTCGAATTCACGTCCACCGGCGAGGATGTGGCGCGGCTGGGCGAAACGTTCCATACGCTGGGTTTCTCGCATATCGGAACGCATCGCACCAAGAAGGTGACGCGCTGGCGGCAGGGCAACGTCAACCTCGTCATCAATGCCGAGCCCAAGGGCTTCGCCAAGTCCTATCGCATCGTCCATGGCACTTCGATCTGTGCGATCGGCGTGCGGGTGAAGGACGCCGCCGCCGTCATGGCGCGCGCCGCCGCGCTCGGCATCCGCGCCTACAGCCCCGAAGGCCGCCCCGGCCGCATGGCCATGCCCGCGCTGCGCGGCGTCGGCGGCAGCCTCGTCTACCTCGTCGAGGATGATGGCGCCGAAGCGCTCTGGGCCCGCGAATTCGAGGCGGTGCCGGTGGAAGACCTGACCGACGATGCCGGCGCGCGATCGATCGACCACCTCGCCGCCGTGGTCCACAACGACGAATTCCTGTCCTGGCAGCTCTACTGGCGCGCGCTTTTCGGCCTTGAGGGCCGCGACGCCAACGATGTGATCGATCCCTCGGGACTGGTCCACAGCCAGGCGCTGCAATCGCCGGATGGCGGGTTCCGCCTGACCCTCAACGCCTCTGACGCGCGCGAGACGCTGTCCTCGCGTTTCCTGGCACAGGGCATGGGTGGCGGCTTCCAGCATGTGGCGCTCGCCAGCGACGACCTGCTCGCCACGGCCTCGGTGGTTCGCGCGCGGGGTGCGGCGATGCTGGATATTCCGGCGAACTACTACGACGATCTGGTCGCGCGCTTCGGTTTCGACGGCAAGGCTGCGGCGTGCCTGGAGGAAGCGGGGATGCTCTACGACGAGGACGCTGCGGGCAATCCCTATCGCCAGCTCTACAGCCGGGCGTTCGACAAGCTGTTCTTCTTCGAATTCGTGGAGCGGGGCGGGGCTTATGCAGGCTATGGTGCGCCGAACGCCGGGATCAGGCTGGCGGCGCAGAACCGGTTTCGCGGGGTCGAAGAGGTCGCTGAGTAGAACAGGAAGATTCCGGGGGATGATCCCCCGGACCCTCGGAATGTCGACCTTGCGCGCGACCTCTTCGTAGTGCGCTCACTGCGGCGCAGCCATTAAGTCTCCCGACGCGGCCATGGGCGCACAACGCTGCCGGTTCGCGTGACCTCGACGGTAATGGGGGTGCAGGCGGGCTATGCTCCCCTGCTCTTCTTTTATTAAATAACCTCGCTGGCCGCCGCGAAGTCCCCCAGCATCCGCTCCACGTCAGGCTCCCGCCCGGTAAAGCGCGCGAAGGCGTGGGCGGCCTGCATCACGGCCATGCCGCCACCGTTCAGCGTGGCGCAGCCGATGGCCTTGGCCGCCTTGAGCAGTTCGGTTTCCAGCGGGAAGTAGATCACGTCCGATACCCACATGTCGCGCGTCAGCAGTGCGGGATCGAAGGGTGTGCCGGGGTGCTTTTCCATGCCGATGGGCGAGCACTGCACAACTCCGTCCACACCCGCGCCGCCCACACCCGAGATGGCCTCGGCCGGCGAGGTAGCGGCGGAGACTTCGGCATCGGGAAACAGCGCGCCGAGGCGCTGGGCGAGAGCCTGCGCGCGGTCGGTGGCGGGATCGAAGATCGCCAGTCGCCTGGCGCCGAGGTCGAGGTGAGCATAACCGACCGCCGATGCCGCGCCGCCGGCGCCGATCATCGCGACTTTGCCGCGCGGCAGTACGCCCAGCGAGGCGAGGAAACTGGCGCGGTAGCCCGACCAGTCGGTATTGTCGCCGATCAGCCGCCCGTCACGCAGGAGCACGGTGTTGACCGCGCCGAGCCTGGCTGCGGCTTCCGACAATTCGTCCATCAGCGGCACCACGGCCTGCTTGAAGGGATGGGTGACGTTGGTGCCGTCGAATCCCAGCGCGGCAAGTGTGTGGAAAAGCGGGCCGAGGTCTTTCGCGGCGAAGCCCATCACTTCGCTGTCGAGCAGGCGATAGACCAGCGGCAGGCCGAGCGCCTTGGCCTCCGTCTCGTGCATCGCCGGGCTGCGCGAGCCGCCGATGCCGGAGCCGATCAGGCCGCAAAGAATGGACGGGCGCGAGGGCGGCGCAGCGGGCGTGGTCATGTTCGGGATCCTGATGGTGTATCGCGTCAGCGCGCGGTCGGCATGCGGATGAAGGAGACGGCCACGCCCGCCAGCACGGCCGGAACGGCGAAGACCGCGAAGATGACGGAAAGGGGCACCTTCTCGGCCAGCAGCACGCCGCCCAGCATCGGGCCGATCACTGCGCCGATTCGGCCTACACCCATGGCCCAGCCAAGGCCGGTGCTGCGCACTTGCGGCGGATAGAAACTGGTGGCGAGCGGGTAGCAGCCGTTGAAGCCGCCCTGGATGAAGGCGCCGATGAAGAAGGCGGTCAGCAGGGTCGCGGCGATCGTCATGGAAACCGCGCCGAATACGACGAGGGCGACGGCGGCCAGCACCATGTAGAGCAGGATCAGGCGGCGCAGGTCGATGCGGCTGGCGATCAGGCCGATCGAGGTGATGCCGATGAAGGCGCCGATATTGTAGACCGCGCCGGCGTAGATCGCCTGGGTCGAGGGCAGGCCGGCCTCGACGGCGAGCTTCGGGATCCAGCTGATGACGAAGTAGAGCGTCATGAAGCCGAAGATGGTGGCGGTCCAGAGCAGGATCGTGCCCATGGTCCGGCCTTCGCCCAGCACGCCGCGCAGGCCGACCGAACGGGAATCGGTGGCGCGGCGCTCTGGCAGTGCGGCAAGCGTGGGGCGGCCGAGCGACGCAAGCAGGCGGTTGGCCTTGGGCAGCGCGCCCTTTGGCTGGTGGGCCAGCAGGAAGTCGACCGATTCCGGCAGCAGGGCCCAGACCAGCGGCAAGGCCAGCAGGCAGAGCGTCGCGGCGCCCAGCAGCATCGCCTGCCAGCCATGGGTGTCGATCTGGTGGGCGACGATGAAGCCGGTGAGCGTCGCGCCCACCGGATAGCCGGCCTGGAGGAAGCCCACCGCGAAAGTGCGGTGCTTGGCGGGCGCGTATTCGGCGGTGAGCGCGGCCATGCTGGCGAGCACGGTGCCGATGCCGATGCCGACCACGAAGCGCGACACGATCAATTCGAAGATCGACGTGGCCAGGGCCGATCCGAACATCGCCACCGTCATCATCACCAGCGAGGCGATGATCAGCTTGCGGCGGCCGAACTTGTCGGCCAGCGGCGCGATCAGCAGGCCGCCTGCGGCCATTCCGGCCAGGCTTGAGCTGAACACCACGCCCAGGCTTTCCGGACTCACGTTCCAGTCGGCGGAGAGCGCGGGGGCGACGTAGGAGAGGATGAGCACGTCCATGCCGTCCAGCATGTTCAGCAGGAAGCAGATGGCGACCACCAGCACCTGCCGCGCGGTCCAGCCGTCGACATTCTGCGAGGCGGCCTCGCCTACGGTCACGTAAGGACGCACGGATACCGATCCTGCGGCGGAGTAGCTGGCCATGGTAACGCCTTTCCCATCCTCAGCGGCGCTTGCCCCGCGCCTGTTGTCATCCGGCTGCTCGGTGCCGGAACTTTTAGAACCTTGCGAGCTGGATGACGGTGTTTGATCCGGGGGCGCATTGCCAGACATTGCGATGCAATGGATTATAGCGTTATGTTATGGGCTATAACTCTTGGTAGATTCATCAGGATGTTGCGGGCGATCTCCTCGAATGTCTCGCCTACCAGAGTACGCGCCACGTCCAGGTTGCGGCTGACGTAGACGGGCAGCAGACCCGGCGACTCGAACTCCAGGAAGCGCACGGTATCCGCATGGGGCTGCATCGCCGTGAAGCTGTCCACCAGCGCCACGCCCATGCCTTGCGCGACGAAGGCCACGGCGGTTTCGGCGAAGCGGATGTAGGTGGAGACCTCCAGTTCCTCAGCCGCATCGGCATACATTCGGGCGATGATCCGGCCGTGAGGCGTATCTTCCCGGAACGACTGGATGCGCTCGCCCTTGAGGTCTGCGACCGTGATCCTCTCCCGGTCGGCAAGGCGATGTCCGGTGGGCACGGCGCAGACCATGCGCCCGTTGCCGATCCGGCTCGAAAGCACGTTGGGGTGGTCGATAGGGAACACCGTCAACGCATAGTCGCCGCGCTGGAGCGCCAGCCAGTCGTCCGCCTGCTCCACCGAGAGAATGTCGAACTGGATGGTGAGGCCGGGGTAGTTGGTGGTCAGACGCGAGAGCATCTGCGGCACCACCGAATGCCCCAGCGAGGGCGAGGCGCCGACCCGGAACGTGCGATCCTCGCCCTTGGCCAGGCGTCGCACGACATGTTCGAGGTCGCTGAAGCCCTTGTAGATTTGCTCGATCTCCTCGAACAGCACACGGGCTTCGGTCGTGGGTACCAGTCTGCCGCGGGTGCGGTCGAACAGGCGGAAGTGGAGCTTGTCCTCCATGTGGCCCAGCATGCGGCTGAGGCCGGGTTGCGAGGTGCCCAGCATGCGTGCGGCGCCGCTCACCGTCTTGGTGATCATCACCGCGCGGAAGATCTCGATCTGCCTGATGGTCAGCATGACTCCCGGCTAGCACGCCGCCGGAGGCGCGCCAACCGGCGGGTTGCTCAAGCCGCGCGCTTCCTTCCGCGTACCAGATAGAGCGCCGCGCCCAGCAGGTTCCAGAGCAGGCAGGCGACGAGCGTCTTGGTGGGCAGGCTGGCGAAGAGGTAGAGGCAGCCGAGGATGGTCACCGCGCCAACCACGATCCCGGCCGGTACGCGGAATGGCCGGTGCGTGTCGGGTTCGCGCTTGCGCAGGACGATGAGGCAGGTGCCTACTGCGGCGAAGGCGATCAGCGTGCCGGCATTCGCCAGCGCCGCGATCTCGGAGATCGGCAGGATTCCGGCCAGGATCGCGACGATCACGGCCGTCATCGTCGTCACCCGCACCGGCGTGCCGCGCGTGGAGAGTTTCGCCATCGAGGCAGGCAGGAAACCGTCGCGCGCCATGGCCAGGAAGATGCGGCTCTGGCCGTAGAGGAAGCCCAGCAGCACGGTGGGCAGCGCGATCACGGCGGCGATCGCCACGACTTGCGCTACGCCCCCGCGGTCCATCTGGCGCAGGATCAGCGCCAACGGTTCCGGGCTGTCGGCAAAGCGGACGAAGGGCATGGCGCCGATCGCGGCGGCGGCGACGAGAACGTAGACCAGCGTGCAGATGGCCAGCGAGCCGATGATGCCGATCACCAGATCACGGCCGGGATTGCGCGTTTCCTCGGCAGCGGTGGAGATCGCGTCGAAGCCGTAGAAGGCGAAGAAGATGATCGCCGCGGCCGCCATCACGCCGCGCTCCACGCCGTCCGGGCTCATCGACTTGCCGAAGCCGAAGGGCATGAAGGGCGAAAGGTTGGACGCATCGAACGCGGGCAGGGCCACGGCCACGAAGAGGCTGAGCGTCAGGATCTTGATGACCACCAGCACGGTGTTCACCCGCGCGCTTTCCTTGGTGCCGAAGGCCAGCAGGCCGGCGACCACGGCGATGATGAACACGGCGGGCAGGTTGACCACTCCGCCCAGTTCCGGGCCCTGGGTCAGCGCCTTGGGGAAGCCCAGTCCTTGCAGCAGCGGCGCGGCATAGCCCGACCAGCCGACTGCGACGGTGGAGACGACCAGCGAGTATTCGAGGATGAGGCTCCAGCCCACGATCCACCCCACGGTGCTGCCCAGCACCGTATGGCTGTAGCTATAGGCACTGCCGGCGCGCGGCATCATCGTCGAAAGCTCGGCATAGGCGAGCGCGGCGCAGGCGCAGATGGCGCCGGCGATGGCGAAGGAGAGCAGCACCGCCGGGCCCGCGCGGTCGGCGCCGACGCCGATCAGCGTCAGGATGCCGGTGCCGACGATCGAGCCGACGCCCAGCGCCAGCAGGTGCGGCCAGGACAAGGTCTTGGGAAGCGCGGCAGGCGCGGTGGAGGGGGCGGTCATAGGCGGTGGTCCTGTTGAGTACAACATTTGCCTAGCACTCGCGAAGGTGCGTGCAAGGTCGCAGAGGACCGCCGTCCCCGGAGTCATGAAAATGGCATCGAAGAAATTGATGGATATCGACCAAATCTATTCATTTTAGGTGTGGCGCTTGCCGTGCGACATGTGCGTTCGACAAGAGAGATCGGGCTGCACGATTTCGGGAGAGCGGTGTCCGGGGTCTGCATGGCTCATGGATGCGGCGGGCGGGGCAAGCCTGCCCGCCGCATCCACTCTCCCATTTTGCCGCTCGATCCGCGATCGAGGAGTTTCTTGATGTCCGACAGGACAGCGCCTGTTTCTGGGCCCGTTTCTGGGCCCGTTTCAGACCCCGTTTCAGGCCCCGTTCCGACAATGCACGCCCTTGTGATCGGCGCCGGCATCGGCGGCCTCTCCGCCGCGATCGCGCTGTGCCGCCGTGGCCATCGGGTTACGGTGATCGAGCGCGATCCCACCTGGTCGGTCTATGGCGTGGGCATCATCCAGCAGTCGAACGTCATCCGGGCGATGGACCAGCTTGGTGTGCTCGACGCGTTTCTCGATGCCGCCTGCGGGTTTGATGCGGTGGAGATCTATATCCCCGACGGCACGCGCGTCGCGCGGATTCCCACGCCCGCGCTGGTGGAAGGCAAGCCCTCCAACGTCGGCATCGGCCGCCGCGCGCTTCAGAAGGTGCTGGGAGACAGCGCCAAGGCGCTCGGCGCCGAAATCCGTCTGGGTGTCACCGCAGAGGCGCTCGACCAGGACGATACCGGCGTGTCGGTGCGCTTCTCGGACGAAACGGAGGCGCGTTACGACATCGTCGTCGGTGCTGACGGCGTCTATTCGCAATCCCGGCGCATGATCCTGCCGGATGCGGAAATGCCGGAGTTCACCGGGCAGTCGGTCTGGCGCTACAACTTTCCCCGGCCCGAGGGTCTCGATGCCCTCCACGTCTACAACGGCCCGACCGGCGTGGGGCTGGTGCCGATTTCCGCGGATACGATGTATATGTACGCGACGACGCCGGAACCGGACAATCCACGCTATCCGTTGCAGGGGCTCGCCGCGACGATGCGCGCGAAGCTCTCCGCCACGGCGCCCGCGATCCGCGAACTGGCCGAGCAGATCACCGAGGATGCGGAGGTGGTCTATCGCCCGCTGGAAGGCATGATGGTCCATGGCCCCTGGCACAAGGGCCGGGTCGTGCTGCTGGGCGATGCCGTCCACGCCACCACGCCGCACCTGGGGCAAGGCGCGGGCATGGCGATCGAGGACGCGCTGGTGCTGGCCGAGGAACTCTCTTCGCACGACACCCCCGAGGCGGCCTTCGAGGCTTATCGCGACCGCCGCTACGAGCGCTGCCGCTACATCGTCGAGGCCTCGCTGGCGATCTGCCACGGCCAGATCGGCCGGGGACCGCCGATCGACAACCATAAGGCCACCGCAGAGATGTTCGCGGTCGTCAGCCAGCCCATTTGATCTTTTCATTCAAGGAATTGCCGTGATGAGCCGAGTGACCGAGATCCGCTATGTCGGATATGGGGTTGAGGATTTCGACGCCGAGTGCAAGTTCTACGCCGAGGACTGGGGCCTTGTGGAAGTGGCGTCGCAGGGCGGGCTGGCCTGGTTCAAGACGCACGGCCATGACGAGCATCACGTCGTGCGCCTGCACAAGTCGGACGCGAACCATGTCGAGGTGATC
>NZ_DAMDBA010000088.1:0-19988 GCF_032093395.1 Novosphingobium sp. | reverse complement strand
GACGACCGCCGAACTCGTGCTCTATGCGGTTCGGAACAATATCGTTGAGCCCTGATTGCCCGTGGCGCCGATGCAGAACTGCCCGGGTTGTTGCCGGGGATTTCCCGGATGGGCAAAGACCGGCGCGCGCGCGACATCTTTCCAGACGCTTTAAGCCGAAAGGGGCCAGCCGATGGAAAAACTGCTGCATACCCTGGCTGAACATATCGCGCTCGGCATCAACCTGCTCGGGATGCTCGCAATCGCGATCGGCTCGATCCAGGGCGCCATCGGCCTGACGCGCCTGCTGCTGTTCAAGGGCGACGAGGAGAAGCTAGGCCCGGTCTGGCTCTCGCTCGGCCGCTGGCTGGTTGCGGGCCTGTCGTTCCAGCTCGCGGCCGACATCGTCGAGACGACGATCGCCCCCACCTGGAACGATATCGGCAAGCTGGCCGCCATCGCCGCCTTGCGGACCATGCTCAACTACTTCCTCGACCGCGACATGGAAGGCGTTCGCGAGCGCACGGAGCGCCGCGCGGAAGCGGCTGAAACCGGACGCGCAAGCCTCGCTGAAGCCTGAAGGAGACGCGCATATGGACGTATCCAGCCCTCTCGCCGCCCTGCCCATCGTCCTGCTGGGGCTGATCCTTCTGATCATCGTGATCGGCATTACCTGGGCCGGCATGCGGGTCGGGATCAAAGCCACGACGAAAGCGCGCGCCGCGGATAGCCTCGACGAGGACGACGTCAACGGCGCGATCGTTCCTGCCGTGCTGGGCCTGCTGGCACTGCTGCTGGGCTTCACTTTCGCGCTGGCCATCGACCGTTTCGAGACCCGCCGTGCGCTGGTGCTGGAAGAGGCGAACGCCATCGGCACGGCCTATCTCCAGGCTCAGGTCCTGCCCCAGCCGCATCGCGAGCGGGTAAGCGCGCTGCTGGTCCGATACACGGATAACCGCGTGGTTCTGGCGGGAGCGGAAACACCCGAAGATCGCCGCCAGCGGCTGGCCGACAACGACCTGACCGTCAACGACATCTGGGCGGCGACGCTGGCGGGATTCGACAGCATCAAGGGTCTGGACATGTCCAGCGCCTTCGTCTCTTCGATCAATGTCGTGATCGACCTCGACACCTCGCGGAAGACCGGCCGCATGGCGCATGTTCCGGAAGAAGTCTTCTGGGTGCTGATCGTCTACGTCCTCGTCGCCGCCGCCATCATCGGCTACACCGTGCGCTCGCGCTCGAGCTTTCACCTCGCCTGCGTCATGCATGTCCTGGTGATCATGTCGCTCATGCTGATCATCGACATCGACCGTCCGGCCGTCGGTGGCATCCGGGAATCGCAGTACCCGATGGAATTGCTGAGCAGGTCGATGCATTCCGAGCCCCGCGCCGCCTACGACCGCTGGCGTACCCCCGCGGCCGCAGCGCCTCAGGAGTAAGGTTTGCCCGATAGCAACCCCAATACGCGCTAACAGGCGCCCGCCATATCCTTTTGGAATACTTCTAGAGATCGACTCTTTCGCCGCCGATCGAAGTCCATTTTCACCGTCCGGGAGCAACCGTTCGGGGTGGCCTATCGCTAGGTCGACTATCGCCTGGGCATCGACAAGGAACGCCGGGACGGCCGGGTGCGCTACAGGCTATACGGCACCGCCGTGTTGCTCCAGGCCTCGTTCCGAACCAGCGCACGAAAGAGGCGGCGGTCCCTTCCGGGACCGCCGCCTCTTTCATTCGGTCACGCTTCAGCGCTGAGGATTCACCACCACGTACTGCACAGAGGAACCGACATACTGCGGCTGATACCAGGTACTGCCGCATTGCGAGTAGCTGACGCCGTTGACCACCGTGGTCGTGCAGCTTGGCGGCACGCTGCGCACGATCGAGCCGACCACCGCCGCCGTGGTCGCGGCAACGGCCATCGTCGCAACGGGATGCCAGTGATCGTCCCAGTCATCCCAATCGTCGTGATAGCCGCCGTGATAGTCGTTGTGGACGTTCACATTGACGTTGCGATCGACATTGCGGTTCACGTTGCGATTGCGATCGACGTTGTGATTGACGTTGGTGGACGCTCCCGCACGCACTTGCGGCCTTCCCCCTCCGGCATGGGCCCCTGCGGCATGTGCTCCACTGGCGCGGGCACCACCGCCGGAAGGCCGGGCGCGCTGACCGCCACCGGCGGGCCGCCTGGCATTGCCGCCCTGCGCCATCGCGGCGTCCTGCGGTCCGCTACGGACCAGCTCCGGCGCGGAAGGCCGTTCCGACACGGAAAGGGCCAGCACCGGGCCGGGCAGTACCTGTACGCAGGCGCAGGCGCAGGCGAGAACCGCCACAAGGGCCGTCGTTTTGCGAACGGGCGTGCTCATCGTCATTCTCCCTCGTTTGCAGTGGTGCTTGCGGCATTCTTGCCATTGCCCACGTCGCCGCCGCCAAGACTGGCCATCTTGATACGCTTCGCATCGGGCGGGGGCGTGAACGCAAGGTCGGCGGCCGTGGCCGTCGCCTGCGTGTCCCAGCGCAGCACTGCGGTATATTGCGGCATGGCGGGATCGTCCTTGTTGGTGATCACCATCTTGCAGGGCAGCGGACGGGCGCCCTCCTCGATCCAGATCTGCCAGTCCACCTTCTCCTGCCGGAAGGCGAGATGCATGCACTTGCGGTCGCCGATCGTCTCTGGCCGCACCACCATGGCCTCACGCACGCGCGAACGCATGGTCTGGTCGGTCCCCCAGGTGAACAGATCAGCCAGCGGCAGTTCGACGCCGTAGTCGCGCCGGGCCTTGTCGATGGTCAGCCCGATCGAGGAAGCCGCCGGAAAATCGGCATAGTAACCAGAGCGCGGGGAGAAGATCGTGAAGGTCTTGCCGTCGTAGTACATCTCGCGGTTCTGGATGTCGGAATTGGTGACGATCTTGAAGGCGTTCGGCCGCCGCGCGAGGATGTCGAAAGTGCCGCCGAACTGGATCTTCTGCCCGGTGACCAGCACTTGCTCGGTCGTCGCCTCGCCGGTGACGCGGAACGTGCCGAGCGTGAGCAGGTACGCGCTCATCGCATCCATCGCCTTCATGGCCGCGGGGTCTATTGGGTTCGAACCGTCCTCGGCCGCTTGCGCGAAGGCAGGAACCGTAAGGGCAGGACCGGCGGCAAAAGGCAGGAAAAGCGCCGCCGCCCAAAGCGCCGACTTCAATCTGGGGCCGCGTGAACCGGAACGTGCCATAAGGTGTCTCCCGTGGAAATCCCCGCGACTATCGATCCGGACACTGCCCGACCCCATCGGGATTAGTGCGGAGATCGCCGGGAATTGATCCTCTATTCGGGGAACGGCAGCAGGCCGCTGTCTCGCCATCCCGTCAGGGTATCGCCGGAGTCTTCCTCGGGAGAGTCCTGATAGTCTCGATCCGAAGATCGGCTATCCAAGGCCCGTGACGTGCCGCAGGAGCTGCCGAACTGTTCCTGGCGCGTCACACACTCCCGAATTCCTATTGGCCATCGCGGTTTCGTCGCCTCCCGCGATCTTCGCGCGGGAATCGTCGAAGATTCGGGCACCGCGGTGAAGCCATCTCCGTGAGAGCAAAATTCGCCTCCAGCGAATTTGGAACAGATTCTCAGAACCCCACCGTGGCCATCACCGCCAGCCGCGTGTCGCGGTCCTTCGCAAAGGGCGCCTTCTGCAACTGCCTGCCGATATCCACCTCCACGTCGAGGTAGCCTCCAAGCGTGTAGTGGACCTTGCCGCCCACGCTTACCAGTTCGGCGTTCTTGGGCGAATCCGGAAAGCGGCGGCGTTGCCAGACCTTGCCGTAATCGACGAAAACCCCCAGCTGCATCTGGTCCGCGAAGCCGCCGCTGTCCGCCAGCAGATGGAAAGCCGGCGAATTCAGCTCGGTCTTGAGGAGGAAGCCCTCGCTGCCCAGCGCCGTATTGGGATCGTAGCCGCGCACGCTGCCGAGGCCCCCGGCGGCAAGCTGCTCGCTATAGGGCAGATTGCTGGTCGCTATCTGCGCCATTCCGCGCAGAACCCAGCTCATTCCATGGGGAAGCCATGTCGTGCGGGTCAGCGAGATGCGATCGTAGGCATAAGTCGACTTGGCATAAGGCACCAGCTGCTGGAGATCGGCATCGTGGTTGTACCTGGTCACCCCGCCGGGCGAGAACACCATCTGGTTCTCGATCACGGTCTGGCCCAGCCGATCGTCCACGGTAGCGGTGAAGACGATCGGCAACTGGAACACTTCCACGGCCGTATCGAGCACGCGGAAGCCCAGGAATTCGAGGTTGCTGTCGGCCCGCTTGTAATCGATGCCGAACTGGATGCTGCTCTTCAGATTGCCTCGGTTTCGCAGATCGTGGACGAAGCGGGCGCTTGCCTGGCCGGAATGCCCCTTGCTGTCGAACAGTTCGTCGATGCGGGGCTTCTGGACGGCATAGGCGCCGAAGATCAGCAGCTTGTTGCTGGGCAAGATCGGAATGACATCGCTGACCGAGTGCGAGGTATAGCGCCCCTCGAAACTACGGGTGAACTGGTAGGACAGGATCTGCCCGGTGCCCAGGACATTGCCCCAGTTGAAGCCTACGAACCATTCGTCCCGCCCCAGCGTGGCGATGCCCTGATTGTCGTAGCCGCCGTAGACGCGCACCGGAAGCCGATCGTGCGCTTCCAGCACGAGATCGGTGGTGCCCGTCCCGTGCCCCGGGCGCAGCACGCCGTCCACGGTAAGGAAGGAGTTCTGGTTGTAATCGTCCAGCGCTTCACGCAGGCGCGGCAGGGTGAGCACATCGCCGGGCCCGAGATCGCTCATTCCCCGGATCAGCCGGGTGGAGAAATGGCGGTTGCCGGTGACTTCGATCGCCCCCACCCGGAACTCGGTGACGACCACCTGGACGACGCCGCTCTGCACGTTCTGCGGCGGCACCCCGACATCGACGAAGGGATGCTCGCGCGCGCGATAGGTATCCTGCACAAGGCGCACGATGGCGTCGAGATCGGCCCGACCCAGCGCCCGCCCCAGATAGGGCCGCACCGCCGCATCGAAGGCCGGGCCGGAGAGCAGCGGCAGGCCCCGCACCGCGATGCCGTTGCCCGCTGCTTCCGGGGCAAGGCCCGCAGGCTGCAAGGCGCCCGGCCCGTTGACGAAGACCAGGCCGCGCAAGGCCGGAATGATCGGCGCATTATCGCTGGATGAGGGCACGGTCTCGGGCGGAACCGGGACTTCGGGAATTCCGGGATTGGGCGGTTGCCTGGGCAGGCGCCGCTCGAAATCCTGCGCGGCAGCGCCACTCGAAAGAAAGCCCAAGGACAGCAGCGCAGCCGCAAGAGCCGTGGAGGCCCTTGCGGCCCGGGTGCGCGAATTCGTCGATTGCATTATTGTCCCCCTTCAAGGCCGATCGTCGGGATGGGCGCCTCGTACCGGATGCGCACCTCCGTGCTGCCCCCACCGCGTGCCAGGATCTGCTCGCTCGAATTGAGCACGGCGCTGCGCTTGCGGATCAGCCAGCCTTCCGGCGTCACCGCGATCCCGCCGGGATCGAGAATACTGGGAAGCGCGGCGAATGCCTGCGTGTGCCCCTGATAGCGAGGCGAGATACTGGGATAGACCACGTAGAACCGCGGTGCGACGCCTGCCGCGAACCGGGCGAGATCCGGGGGATCGGGCAGGCACGAGGCGGCGGAAATGCAGTCGAAGCCCGGTACGATCGTCCCCGGCCCCTCGGCACTGTCCGGCAGGTTGTAGTTGGACAGCAGGGTTCCGGCATTGGCGAGGAAATCGGACAGCGAAAGCAACCCGGTCACCTCGTGCCGACCGGGCGCTGCCTCCGCGTAAGTGCCGAAGGCCTGCGTTACGATCGCCCCTTCCCCGGCCGCGAAACCCGCTATCGTGTAATCGGCGGACACCAGCGCCGCATCGGTGTTGCGGTCCCAGTCCTTCGTGGGATTGCCGGTGATGGCCACCGTCAGGTTCGCTCGCGCGATCGTGCCGGTGCCGGATGCGCTGGTCGGCAGGGCATAATTCGACAGGAGGGTGCCGCTATTGGCGGCAAAGTCGCTCTCCGCCAGCGTCGCGCTGGTCAGGTGCGTGTCGGCATTGGGCCCGTCGTAGAGGCCTTGGGATTGCGTCACCCTTGCCCCTTCGCCCGCGACGAAGCCGGTGAGTTGGTAGTTCCCGCTGGCCAGGATCGCCGCCGTGGTGCCGTCATAGCTCCTGGTCGGATTGCCGATGATCGCGGCGGAAAGAACCGCCTGCCCGATCGTGCCCGCACCGCTGGCGCTGGTCGGCAGGGCATAGTTCGACAGGAGGGTGCCGCTGTTCGCCGCGAAATCTCCGCTGCCGAGCGAGGCCGTCACGGTGCGCGAACCGGCATTGGGACTATCGTAGCGGCCGACGGTCTGCGTCACGCTCGCGCCTTCGCCGGTGACGAAGCCGGTTAGCTGGTAATTGGCGCGCGTCAGCGCCGCGAGCGCGTTGCCGTCATAGGTCTTGGCGGGATTGCCGACGATCACGGCCGTCAACACGGCCTTCGCGATCGTGCCAAGGCCGGAGGCCTCGGTCGGAAGGATGTAGTTCGACAGCAGAGTGCTGGAGCCGGCGGTGAAGTCCGTGGAATCGAGCGCCGCCGTCACCGTCCAGATCCCCGCATTGAGCCCGGCATAAGTGCCGCTGCCCTGCGTGACCGTGGCGCTTTCGCCCGCCGCGAGGCCGGTCAGGGCATAGTTCGCACTCGTCAGGGTCGCGGCGTCGGTAGCGTCGTAAGGTCTGGTCGGATTGCCGACGATCGCCGCCGTCAGCACGGCGCGGTCGATCGTGCCGAGGCCGCTGGCGCTTGTCGGCAGGGCATAGTTCGACAGCACCGTGCCGCTGCCCGCCGCGAAGTCCCCCGAGCCGAGGAGCGCGGTGACGAGGTGGATGCCCACGTTCCGGTCGACATAGTTGCCCAGCGCCTGCGTCACGCTCGCGCTTTCGCTGCCGATGAAGCCGGTCAGGAGGAAATTGCCTGGCGTCAGCGCGGCGGTGTTGGTGCCGTCATAGGCCTTGGTGGGATTGCCGATGATCGCGGCGGTCAGTTGTGCCTGGCCGATCGTGCCCGCGCCGCTGGCGCGGGCGGGCAGGACGTAGTTTCGCAGCGACGTGCCGCTGTCCGCCACGAAATCCGCGCTGCCCAGCATGGCAGTGACGATGCGCGAACCGGCATTGGCGCTGTCGTAGGTGCCGATCGCTTCGGTAACGGTGGCGCCCTGCCCTGCGACGAAGCCCGTCAGCCGATAGTTGGCGCTTGTCAGGGAAGCCTGCGCGTTGCCGTCGTAGGTCTTGGACGGATTGCCGATGATCGCCGCCGTCAGCACCGCGCGGTCGATCAGGCCGATGCCCGAGGCGCTCGTCGGCAGGAGATAGTTGTCCAGCAAGGTGCTGCCGCTCGCTGCGAAGTCGCTGGCGCCGAGCGCTGCGGTGATCTGGCGGAAACCGGCATCCGGCGAAGCGAACGTACCGCTGGTTTGCAGCACCGTGACGCCCTCACCGGGAACGAGCCCGATCAGGTCGTAGTCTCCAGGCGAAAGGGTGATGCCGGTCGTGGCATCGTAGGTCTTGGTCGGGATGCCGACGATGAAGGCCGAAAGCGTGGCCTTCTGGATCAGCCCCGCCCCCGTGGCGCTGGTCGGCAGCACATAGTTGTCGAGCGAGGTTCCGGCCCCGGCGATGAAATTGCCTGCGGAAAGGCTGGCCGTCACCGTGCGCGCACCGGCATTGGGGCTGTCGTAAGTGCCGAGGCTCTGCGTGACGCTCGCGCTTTCACCGGTGACGAAGCCGGAGAGCGCGTAGAACCCGCTGGTCAGCCGCGCCGCGGCATTGCCGTCGTACGTCTTGGTCGGATTGCCGACGATCGCCGCCGTCAGCGCCGCGCGGTCGATGGTGCCGAGGCCGGTGGCGCTGGTCGGCAAGACATAGTTCGACAGGAGAGTGCCGGAATTGGCGGTGAAATCGCCACTACCGAGCAAGGCGGCCACGATCCGCGAACCGGCATCGGCGCTGCCGTAGAGACCGGCGGTCTGCGTCACGGTGGCACCTTCGCCCGTGACGAAGCCGGTGAGCTGGTAGTTGCCGGCGCCCAGAAGCGCCGCCGTGGTGCCGTCGTAGGTCTTGGTTGGATTGCCGATGATCGCGGCGGTCAGTTGTGCCTGTCCGATCGTGCCCGCGCCGCTGGCGCTCGTGGGCAGGACATAGTTCGACAACAGAGTGCCGTTGTTGGCCGTGAAGTCAGCGCTGCCGAGCAAGGATGTCACTGTACGCGCACCGACATTGGGGCTGTCGTAGAGGCCGGCAGCCTGCGTCACGCTCGCGCCTTCGCCGGTGACGAAGCCGCTGAGCTGGTAATTGGCGCCCGTCAGCGCGGCCCGCAGGTTGCCGTCATAAGTCTTGGTGGGGTTGCCGACGATCGTCGCGGTCAATTGAGCCTGATCGATCGTGCCGAGGCCGGTGGCGCTGTCGGGCAGGATGTAGTTCGACAGCAGCGTTCCCGAACCGGCCGTGAAGTCCCCGAAGCCGAGATCGGCCGTCACCAGCCGACTACCGGCATCGGCGGAGGCATAAGTCCCGGCGGTCTGGGTGACGGTGGCGCTCTCGCTGCCCACGAAGCCCGTCACCTGGAAGTTCCCCGGGTTCAGCGTTGCGACGGCATTGCCGTCATAGGTCTTGGTGGGATCGTTGACGATGGCGGCCAGCAGGGCCTTTGGCGTGATGGTTCCGGCGCCGGTGGCACTGGTCGCCAGCACGTAGTTGTCGAGATCGGTGCCCACGTTCACGTCGTAGTTGCCCGAAGACAGCGCGGCGGTGACGATGCGCGGCCCCGCATTGGCGCTGTCGTAAGTACCCTGGCTCTGGGTGATCGAGGCGCCCTCGCCGCCGACGAAGCCGGTGATCTGGTAGTTCCCCGGAGCCAGCACGGCGCTCAGGTTGCCGTCGTAGACCTTGGCCGGGTCGTTGACGATCGCGACGTTGAGCGTGGCCGGCGTGATCTCGCCGATCGGCTGGGCCAGTACCGAGCCGGAAATGCTGTAATTGGCCGCATCCCCTCCCGCGAGCAGCAGGCCGGTCAGCGTCACGTCGATGCCGCTGGCCACGTTCTTGTCGGCATAAGTTCCGCTGATGCCCGAGGCATCGACGCTCACATCGTCGCCCGTAACCACGCCGCCCAGAGTATAGGCGGAAGACAGCGTGGGCAGGCCGGTGTTCGCGTCGTAGACCTTGGTTACCTGCGCCAGCTGGAGGATGGCTTGGGTAATATCGGCGAAGAGGCCGGTCGGCTGTTCAAGCAGGTAGTTGCCGAAGTCGTTGACCAGCGCATAGCCGCTTGCCGTCACCGGAATGGCGGTTCCGACATTGCGGCTGGCGAAAGTGCCGGTGGCGAGCGAGGAGTCGAGCGAGACAGTGTCGCCGGACACGACATTGACGAGCACAGCGGCGCTGCTGTTGAGTGTGGCCGCCGTGGTGCCGTCATAGACCTTGTTGTTGGCAAGGACGCCCGTGATCGTGAGCAGGCGGGGAGCGATCCTGCCCGCGCCGATGGCGTTGATGGGCAGGACATAGTTCGACAGCGTCGTGCCGGGATCGGCCGTGAAGTCTCCCGAGGTCAGCCCTGCCGTAACGGTACGCGAACCGGCGTTGGCGTTGTCGTAAAGGCCCAGGGTCTGCGTTACCGTGGCCCCCTCTCCGGCGACGAAGCCGGTGATCTGGTAATTCCCCGGTGCCAACGTGGCGATGTTGCTGCCGTCATAGATCTTGTTCGGCGTGCCGACGATCGCGGCGGTCAGCTGAGCGGCCGTGATCTGGCCGATGTTGCCGGTCACGCTGGCACTGACGAAGTAGTTGCCGGCGCTGACCCCGGTCAGGCGCAGGTCGTTCACCGTCACCGGCTTCCCGGTGCCCACGTTCGCGCTGTCGTTATACTGGCCCGAAACGCCCGAAGTATCGGCGATCACGGTATCTCCCCCCAGCACGCCGCTGAAGCCGTAGCCGGTCGAAGCCGTGGGCAGGATCTGGGTGCCGTCATAAGTCTTGATGACGGAGGTCAGGAAGATCTGGAGCGGATCGATCGTCGCGCTGAGGCCTTGCGCCTGCACCAGGGTGTAGTTGCCTGCGTCCGCGCCGGACACGGTGTAGCCGCTCGTCCGCACCGCCCAATTGCCGGCGTTCGCGGTCGGATTGCCGGAGGTGTCGATGAAGGTGCCGGTGCTTCCCGTAGGGTCGAGGACGACATCGTCGTTGATTAAGACGCCGCTCAGCCCGACGCCGCTGTTGTCCAGCTGCGCCACGGAATTCTGGTCGTAGGTCTTGTCCAGCGCAAGCACGCCGATCACGTTCAGCGTGGCAGGCGTGATCGTGCCGATCGCCTCGTTGGTGACGCTGGACGCGATCGTATAGTTGCCCGCATCCGCGCCGGTGATGGCCAGCCCCGTCAGCGTCACCGATTTACCGGTGCCGACGTTCTTGTCGGCATAGTTGCCGGCAATACCGCTGGCATCGACGTTCACTGTATCGCCGGAAAGGACGCCTGCGAGGCCATAGGCACTGCCCGCGGTGGGAACCGCCGTGGAGGCGTCATAGACTTTGGTGACCGAAGCCAGCCGGATCGTCGCCTGGATGATGTCGGCGGCCAGGCCGACGGGCTGCAACACGATGTAGTTCGCGGCATCGGTGCCCGATGCGGTATAGCCGCTTGCCGTGACTGGAATGTCGATGCCGACGTTGCGGGTGGCGAACTGGCCGCCGGCGCCGCTGGAAACCAGCGTGACCACATCGCCCGCGAAAATCCCGGACAGCGAGCCTGCCGAACTGTCGAGAGCGGCCGTGGTGGTACCGTCGTAGATCTTGTCCAGCGCGGAAACGCCGATGACCTGCAAGGCCGCCTGCGTGATCGTGCCCGCGCCCGTGGCGCTGGAGGGCAGCAGGTAATTGCCAAGGACGGTTCCGGCCCCTGCCGTGAAATCGCCCGAGCCCAGCACGGCCGTGACGATGCGCGAGCCGACATTCTTGCTGTCGTAGGCGCCCAGGCCTTGCGTCACCGTCGCGCTTTCGCCCGCCACGAAGCCGCTCAGCGAATAGTTGGCGCTCGTCAGGCTGGCCCCCGTCGTGGCGTCGTAGACCTTGGTGGGATTACCCACGATCACGGCGGCCAATTGCGCCTGGGTGATCGTTCCCGGACCGGAGATGCTGGTGGGCAGGACATAGTTGGACAGCAGCGTTCCCGCGTTGGCCAGGAAATCCGAGACCACGAGATTGGCGGTTACCGTGCGGGCGCCCGCGTTTGCGCTGTCATAGGAAGCCCCGGCGGCTTGGCGGATCACACCGCCCTCGCCCGCGATGAAGCCGGTCAGCGCATAGTTCGCCGCTGTCAGCGAGACCTGGGCGGTGCCGTCGTAGGTCTTGGTGGGATTGCCGATGATACTGCCGTTCAGCGCCAGCGGATTGATGTCCGCCGTCAGCCCGGTCGGTTGCGAGAGCGTGTAGTTCCCGGCCTGCGCACCGGAAATGCCGTAGCCCCCGACATTGACCCGCAAGTCGGTACCGACGTTCGCCTGAAGAAAAGCTGCCGAGGAGCCCGCCGGATCCAGCGAAACGTCGTCTCCCGAAAGCACGCCGGAAAGCGACGCGCTGCCGGACAGGGTGGCAGCGGTGGTGCCGTCGTAGAACTTGTCCAGCGCGGTGAGGTTGGCGATCGTCAGTCCGCGCGGGGTGATGTTGGCCGCAAGGCCGGTCGGCTGGAACAGGGTGTAATTGCCCACGTCCGCGCCGTTTACCGTATAGCCGGCCGCCGTCACCGCGATCCCGTTGCCGACGTTGGCGGCGGCGAACGTGCCGCTGGAAGCGGCCGGGTCCAGCGTGACGTCGTCACCGGAAACGACGCCGTAGAGCGTCGCGGTGCCGGAAAGCTGCGCCGCCGTGGTCCGGTCATAGACCTTGTTCTGCGCGGAGACGCCCAGGATATTGAGAGGAGCAGGCGTGATCGTGCCCGGCCCGGCGGCCTCGGTGGGAAGGACGTAGTTGGTGAGCAGCGTCCCCGCGCCGGGCGAAAACGCAGCCGCCGATGCGAAGGCCGCCGTGATCGTGCGGCTGCCTGCGTCGGGGCTGTCGTAGACGCCGATGCTGCCGGGCACGACGGCCATGCTTTCCCCGGCCACAAGGCCGGAAATCAGGAAATTGGCCGGGTTCAACCCGATGCGCGTAGTGCCGTTGTAGACGTGAGTCGGGTTGCCGATGATGCTGGCGGCCAGTGGAGCGCGCAGGATCGTGCCGATGCCGGTCGCTTCCGTGGGCAGGGTGTAGTTGTCCAGGTTGGTATTGGCGAACGGGTCGAAGTCGCTGGACGCAAGCTGGACCGTAACCGCCTGGAGGCCCGCGTTGGGGCTGCCGTACTCACCGACCGTCTGGGTGATCGTCGCGCCTTCGCCGGGGATGAAGCCGCTCAGCATATAGTCGGCGGGATCGAGCGTGGCGACGGTATTGCCGTCGTAGACCTTGGTGGGATTGCCGGTGATGTCGACGTTGATCACGCCGGGGCCGAGATTGCGCCGCACGATTGTGCCCAGCCCCGTCACCGGCGAAGGGATCACGTAGTTCGACATGAGCGTGCCAGAATCGGGCGCGAAATCGCCTGCATTCAGCGTGGTGGACACGGTCCAGATCCCGGCATTGGCGGAAGCATATTGCCCGGAGGTCTGGGTGACCGTGGCCCCCTCGCCGGTCACGAAGCCGTCGACGTGGAAATTCGCCGGTCCCAGCCAGGCATTGGCATTGCCGTCATAAGTCTTGGTCGGATTGCCGACGATGACGATGTTCAGCGGCGCCGGCAGGATTTCACCCTGGATGAAGCCGACGGTCGGAAGGCTGTAGTTGGACAGCAGCGTGTTGGGGCCGGCCCGATAGTCCGAGGTCGTCACCGCCACATCGATATCCCAGACACCGACGTTCCTGGATTCGTAGTTGAGCGCCGATGCCTGCGAAAGCGTGATGGATTCGCCGGCGACCACGTTGCCCAGCCCGACTTGCGACTGGCTGACGAAGGCATTGGTGGTGCCGTCGTAGATCTTGCTGGGCATGCCGTTGCCGGTGACGGTCAGTGGCCGGGGGGTGATCGCGGCCGTCAGGCCGGTGGAGAAACCGAAGTCGTAGTTGCCCGCATCGGCCCCGCTCAGGGCCAGGCCGGTGATCGTCACCGGGATATTCTGACCGACGTTCTTGGTGGCGAAGGTGATCTGGGCGCCGGGCTGCGCGACGGCGGTGATGTCGTCCCCGGCGAACAGCCCCGTCACCTGGAGACCAGCGGCATTGACGCTGCCGAACAAGGTTCCGTCATAGACCTTGTCGTTGGCGGTCAGCCCCGAAACGGTCAGCGGGGCGCGGGTGATGTTGGCGGCCAGGCCGCTGGGCTGCGACACGAGGTAGTTCCCCGCATCCGCTCCGGACAAGGTTACCCCGGTGGCCGTCACCGCGATCGCGTTGCCGACGTTCTTGGTCGCGAATACGCCGGTCGCGCCCGAAAAGTCGAGCGAGACGTCGTCGCTGCCGACCACGCCGAAGATGGAGGCGGTGGAGGTATCGAGCACGGCCGCGGTGGTGCTGTCGTAGACCTTGTCGTCGGCCACTAGGCCGCTGATGATCAGCGAGGCCGGATCGATCAGCCCGGCGCCGGTGCCGCTGGTGGGAAGGATGTAGTTCGCCAGGTCCGTGCCGGCAGCCGTGAAGTTGGAGGGGGCGAAGGTGGCCGAGACGGTCCGCGCCCCGGCATCCGGTGCATCGTAGGATGCGGTAGCGGCGGCGCCGAGCGTGATCGTCTCCCCGGCAGCCACGCCGGTCAGCGCGAAGTTGGCGGATGTCAGCGAGACGGCGGTGGTGGCGTTGTAGGTCTTGGTCGGCGTGCCGACGATCGCCGCCGTCAGCGCCATCCGGTTGATCGTGCCGACCGTATCGGTAACGCTGGGCGTCGCCACGGCATAGCCGAAGACGGGAATGCCGCCATGGGTGGCCGCGAAATTGTCGGCCGTGACGGCAATGCCGGTGCCCGCGTTCTTGTCGGCATATGTGCCGTCCAGCGTCCAGTCGTCGCCGTTGATCAGGCCGGTGACGGCGGTGTTGGTATCGTCCAGAACCGCGACGGTAGTGCCGTCATAGTCCTTCACCACCGCTCCCAGGGTGAAGCTCACATTTGGCGCCACGCGATAGAACCGGCCGTTCCCCGCCGCTGGAAGCCCGGTCACATTGTCATAGTCGTAGGCATAGTAATCGGGCGTGAGGCCGCCGTCGCTGTCGTTCGCCGGGTCGTTCGAAGCGATGAACCAGTTCGCGCCGCTGGAGGAAACGGCGGCGGCACCTGCGCCATTGACGAAAGTGCCTGTTTCCAGAGCGACGTTGCCGTAAGCGGCGATGGACCCGCCCGCCCCGATCGTCAGCGTGCCTGGCAGGAAGGCGGCCACCTGGCTGGCGGAAACGGGCGCCGCGACCGAAACGTCGCGCTGCGCGTCGATCGTGAGGGCGCCGCCGCCCGAGATGGGCTGGTCGATGACGACATCGCGGAACGCGTCCAGCGTCAGTCCGCCGCTGCCGGTCCAGACGATCGGGGCGGCCACGGTAATGTCCCCGAAACCGCCGGTGCCGCCCGAGGTCGTCTCTTGCAGGACATCCGTTCCCAGATTCAAGGCGCCGACGATCGTCGAGGCTGCGGCGGCATCGATAAGGATGTCGTCCGGATCGACAAGCCATTGCCCGCCCAGACCGGCCGCGATCGTGGCCGCGCCCAGATCGAACCGGCGGCCAGACGTCTCGATGCGCCCCGCCCCCTGGGGACCGCCTGCCAATATCTTCGCGCCGTCCGCTATCGTCGTAACCTGCGCGATGTCGGCGCCGCTGGCATAGTCCGAGGTACCTACCAGCACTTCACCGCCGCGTGTGCCCGAAGCATCGATATTGGCGGTTCCCGCCAGATGGACCTGCGCCCCGTTCACCACGACCTTGCCACCGCTGCCGTCCGCGCCGGTTGCGGCAAGCGTGCCGCCCAAGGCCACCGAGCCCGAAGGCGCGGTGAGCCACAGCTGGCCGTCGATCGTCGCCGTGCCGGTCGCCTGGATCAGCCCCTCGCGATTGCCCGCCAGAGCGAAGATATTGCCGTTGGCCGCCTTCAGCGCCACCGCCGCGGCCTCTATGCGCCCGGTCTGGTTGATGTCACCGCCGCCTGCGCCGTAGGAAACGTAGATGCCGTCCGCCTTGCCGTCGGTCGTGGCGAGCAGGACGTCGTCCGCTGCCGCCAGCGTCACCCGTCCATGCGGCGCACTGATCAGCCCACTGTTCGCCACCGACCGGGCGATGAGCACGACGCTGCCCTCTCCGGAACGAATGGTGCCCTGGTTCTCGATGGCCCCCAAGGAGGAACCCGAAGCACGAACCGCGCCTCCCGCCATGAAGGCGGCGGAATCGATGGCGCGGGTCGTGCCCACGAAGCTGCCACCAGTGAGCACTTTGCCGCCCGGTCCGACGATCATCCCTGCCGGGTTCATCAGGTAGACCGAGCCCGTCGCCGAGAGCGTGCCGTCGATCCGGGAGAGCTGTCCACCCATCACCCGGTTGAGCGTGGCGCCTGCTGCATTGTCGATCTGCACCTTGCGGTCCGCGCCGATCGAGAAATCGCTCCAGTCGATCACCGCCCGGCCCGAGCCTTGGGCGATGGTCATCGTCGTGCCGGATATCGCGATCGTGCCCGAGCCGCCGACGAACACGCCGCCGGTGGGCAGGCTCACCGTCTGCGCCATCAGGGGGGCGGCGCACGCGATGCTCATCAGAATCGCCGCGCCAGGCAGAATTACGGAAGCGTAGCCTGCGGGCGAGCGCCGGCCCAATGATGTCGAACGAAGCATGATCGACCGGATGCGTGCAGATGGGTGCATGATACCTCGCCAACTCCACCCGCCCTTGAAATACCCCCCTGCCGATGCGGCCGACATCGGGGATATCCCCGAAGAACGCCCCGGAATGCTTGAAGGAAATTTTCAGAGGCAGGCCAAAGCCTTGCGCACGTCGATCAGAACATCACGCCCAAGCCGATGATGCCCACGTTGGCATCGCCCTCATCCTCGACGAAGAGGTGCTTGAATTCGAGCTTCGCGTAGATCGTCTCGGTGAGGTTCTGCTCCCAGCCGGTTCCCAGACCGATGGCGTTTCCGCACTCGCGGCAATCCTTCGACTGCCAGTTGGTGCCGACGAACACCTTGCTGCGCGGCAAGACTTCCACGCCGACACGGCCGCCGATACCCCATGCCACGCGGGTGCCGCCGGTCAGCAGCTTTTCGGCCGTGGCTTCGACGCCGACGAAGACCGTTTCGCTCACGTCCACATCGTAGCCGACCGCGAAACCGCCGATCGCATCGGTAGCCTCATCGCTCCAACTCACCCCGCCGGTTGCCTCGACGTAGGCTTCGTTCGCCTGCGCCATGCTGCCGGTGCAGCACCAGGCCAGCGCGATGAATGTGACTGCGCAACGCATCGCCAACTCCTCGGTCGCGAACGGCAATGCTATCGGGTGCGCAGAACCCATCCATCGGGATTAACACCGAGGCATCGATGGAAAATCGGTCGGGCCGCTGCGGCAAGGATCTGGGGCCTCGGCGGCCTCAAGTGCACAGCGATTTGCCGCCGCCCCCTGTCACGCCGCCCGGCGTCCCGGTTGGATTGAGGCTGCGATCGTCGCGGATCATGTAGGCAGCCTCCTGCTTGAACACCGTCTCGTTCACGAACATGGTCCCGAACAGCGGCCGGTAGTGATAGTAGACTTCCACGAACATCACCGCGGAATTGGCAACGGCGTGGATCTTGTGGTCTTCCGCGCCCATGCCGTCGAGCAGGGCGCCGGTCTTGCCCGCCATCGCTGCGCCATAGGCAGAATCGCGGTCCAGCTTGCCCCGGCAGCGCTGCCAGTGGATATATTGCCGCCCCGTCTCCTGGTCGACCTCAAGGCTGGACAGGACGACCTTGCCGCGATCCTCGAAATCGTAGCTGCTGCCTTCCTTCAAGGCGCCCCACATGACCGAATCGACGTCCGTCTCCTTCACTGTGGGCATGACCGAACTGTTGTCGGTCTGGCCAAGACGTGAGGCATTGTCGGCAACGGAGGTTGCGATCTCTCCCACTTGCATGTTGATCATCGCCATGAAGGCAACCTCGGTGCCGTAGAGGCCGAGGGTGAGCAGAACGGGCAGCATGAGCGCCAGCTCGATGAAGGAAACCCCACCCCTGTCCTCGTGCAAGGCGCGCAGGAAGGCGACGCAGCGGCGAACCTTTCCCGGATGAGGAACCGCAAGCCTCATTCGCAGACCCCGGCGGCGGCGCCGTAGGCCATCTGGGTGGCGTAGGGCTGGTTCTTTCGCACCGAAGTTGCCGTCATCGTCCGCCGCGTGCCGGAATTGGTCAGGCCGGGAACGGGGAACACCGGGGCATAAGTGACCTTGACGGTGTAGACGACGACGTCGTTGGCGCCGCCGTTGCCGCTCTTGCCGATGTCCGCATCCCAGCGGCTGTTCTTGTTCTCGTCGGTATAGGCTTCGCCGTTGTCGCAGATGCCGTTGTTGTTCTTGTCGTTCCAGGATTCGGCGCGGGCGATATCGGTGAAGTCGTAGTAGCTCGATCGCGAGACTTCCACCTCCGCCCCCGGCGCCACCCCGCGTACGAGTTTGCGGACATAGGCATCGCCAGCCTCCGTCTGCGCAACCTCCAGCGTGCCGTTGCGCGCCACTTCCTGTACCGCGCCCTGAAGAACGGCACGGATATAGGCCATGTGGCCAAGGTCGAAGATGCCCATCAGCAGGATGAACAGGACCGGACCCGCCACTGCGAATTCGATGACCGTCACCCCGCGCCGATCGTCCCGGACACGCCGAAGCGCCTCCTTCGCCCGGCCTGCGACCGCTCGGACCATGATCACTCGGTGATCCTCAGCTCGCCCACCTGCTTGGCGATTTCCTGAAACGCGGTGTTCAGGTCGGTGGCGTTGGTGGCGATGTAGGAGCTGTCGTCGGAGGCGCAGGTCTTGAGGTTGGTGGACATGCCGGAGGTGAAGGCGATCACCCAGACGCGAATGCCCTTGGCCTTGATCGCTTCGCAGACCGCCAGGAAACGCGAGTTGTGCCGCGCGTTGGCAGTGTCTTCCGATCCGTTCGACGTCACCCGCAAATCCCACCAGTCCATGCCCCACGCGGTCGGCACGTAGTTGGAGGTGTCCATCTGACCGTCGGTCATGAAGATGATATGCCGCGCCACTTCGCCCCCATTGGTGGGAGCCTCGTTGACGACATCCTGGAAGATGCCGTCCGGCGAGAGCAGCCGCCCGCCCCAGATCATGCCGATATCCAGATAAGTGCCGCCGACCGCCGTGAGCGAATTGGCGTAAGTGTTGAAGCTGGACTGGTTCATCTCGGCCAGGAGCTTGGCTTCCGCCGGGCAATAGGTTCCCGCCGAGGCGCCTTCGGTGGTCGTGTTGCGGGTCCAGGTGCTGGAGTTGCTGCCGGCGCGGCGATAGGAAATCTCCGGCCAGAGCGGGCCCCACTTGGTCTTCGCATCCCCGGTCGGCGCACTGTCGATATCGACGTCAAGCGCGGAGGACGGGCTCATGCCGGATATCGTGGAATAGGAGAAGTCAGCCGTGTTGGACGTGCTGCGCTCCTCGATGCAGCCGCCCCAGGTGTAGTTCACCGAAGCGCCGTTGCTGCCGTTGAGCACGGGAGTCCGGGCGAAGGTCTTGTACGTGCTGGTGTCCACGCCGGTGACCTGGCGATATTCCCAGTGATCGAACTTCGATCCCGCGACGTTGGTCGAATTGGTGGCGTCCTTGTAGCTGTCCGTAGTTACCTTCGTCCGCGTGTAAGTCCGCGTGTAGCGCCTGCTGCCGTCGCAATAGTACGTCAGCATCTGCTGCGGCTGGCGGGTCACGACGTTGACCGTGATGTTCGGAGTAGTGCCCGAGGTTGTCTGGCTGGTCGTCGACGATCCGGAGTTCGAATAAGCGGTCTGGTTGGATGGCAGGGCCTTGGTGCAGGCGCTCTGCGAGTTATATTTGCTGCCCGACGAGGTGGTGTAGGCCGGATCGGGGTACTCGTAATTCTCGCTCGAACCCGTCTTGGTGCCCTGCGACAGATTGACGAAAATCGGCACGCGCGACTGGTAGTTCCAGCTGTCGGCCAGATAGCTGGGATTGAGATCCTTGAGCAGCTTCCCGACGTTCACCGTCGAGCTGTAGGGCACGAAGCCGTAACGCACCCGCGCATTGGTTTCCCGCGTGGCGGTCGAAACCGTGGTGTAGAAGTTCTTCATCGCGGCACGAAGCGCGGCGATGCGGGTGCTGCCGCCCAGGGATTCCGCCATCGATCCGGTCGTATCCAGCACCATCATGACGTCGGCATTGCCGATGCCCATCGACGAGGTGCACTTCACCGAAAGCGCGAAATTGTTGAAGCCGAACAGACGCATCACCACGGTGTTGAGCACGGTGGAAGCGGTGCCCTCCACGGTCTGGCCGTTATCCGGCGACGTGACCTCGAAACCGGTCGTGTCGGTGCCCTGCACGCCGTTGAAATTGGTGCGGAAGTAATTGTCCGCCACCGTGTGAACCGAAGGCGCAAGGCCGTGTACCGGCGGCTCGGGATTGGCTTCCGTGGCCACCGTGCGCCGGGCTGCCAGGACGGCGGAGTCGCAGGCCGCCTGAAGCTGGCTCTCCACCTTGAAGTTGCGGCTGAGATCGATCGCCGATCCGACGATCGCCGCCGCCACGACCATTCCGATCGCGGCAAGCGGCAGGACATTGCCGGCAACATCCGACACCAGACGCTGCAACGGAAGGATGATGGTGCGCATCGGAGAAACGGTCTTTCCGCGAAGTTCGTCGGTATTCCTGCACGATCTACCGGAACTTACTTAATGAAGCCCTCACTCGGCCTGCGCGTGTGTCTTCCGCCATTGTGCCGGTGGCGACCTGCGAAA
>NZ_DAMDBA010000087.1:0-20240 GCF_032093395.1 Novosphingobium sp. | reverse complement strand
AGAAGACGCGCAGGCTTTAGGGTGGCTTGTGCCATCCTGCAATGCCGACGTGCGATAAGCCCACATCGACTCGCCAATTCGCTGACTGCCGTTCCGTGGCCAAGCCGTCGCAAGGCCGGGGGTGGGGCGTCGGCAAGGAAGCACGAATTTTGACAAGACCGGCCTCTCTGCACTAGCAGCGCCGGGAAAGCGCGGCTCGTGATTCCCGCTCCCTGGCGGGTTTCGGAGAGGCCTATGCGCCCTGAAATCAAGGTTTCTTAATAAGATGGCTGGTCTGCCTTACATCGTCGGTAACTGGAAAATGAACGGCACGCGTGCGATGCTCAACGAGGCGCGCGCGATCGACCGGGCCGCTGCACGCTTTCCGAAGGTGCAGGTGGCGGTCGCGCCGCCGGCGACGCTGCTCTACCGCATTCGCGATGCCGTCGAGCTGATCGGCGTGGGCGGACAGGATTGCCGCGCCGAAGACAGCGGCGCCTTCACCGGCGACATCTCCGCCCCGATGCTGAAGGATGCGGGCGCCGATTTCACGATCGTCGGCCATTCCGAGCGACGCACCCTTCATAGTGAAAGCGACGCGGACGTGAAAGCCAAGGGCGAGGCTGCGCTGTCGGCGGGCCTGGCGGTGATTCTCTGCGTTGGCGAAACCGAGGCGCAGCGGGATGCGGGCGACGCCGAAGCCGTGGTCGCCGCGCAGATCGAGGGATCGTGCCCTGCGGTGGACGGTGCCCCCGAGAAGCTCTCGGTCGCCTATGAGCCGGTATGGGCGATCGGCACCGGCCGCGTGCCTTCGATCGAGGACGTGGCCGCGATGCATGCGGCGATCCGTGCGACGCTCGTTGCCATTTACGGCGAGGGCGGGGCCGACGTGCGCATTCTCTATGGTGGCTCGGTCAAGGCCGATAATGCCGGCGAATTGCTTGCCGTGCCCGAAGTGGGCGGCGCGCTGGTCGGCGGCGCGAGCCTCAGCGCCGAGAGCTTCCTGGCGATCGTCGGTGCCGCAGCTTCGCTGGGCAACGACTGAGATCGTAATTCCGAGGGCTTGCGGCTTTGCGCGCGGCATTCGGCTGATGACTTGCGCGACGGGCGGTGAGCGCCTATCTGCGCGGCTTGAGATGCGGGCGTTCGGCCCAGAGAAGACTGAGAAAAACGCAAGATGCTGTTCACCTTTCTGACCGTTGTCCAGGCGATCGTCGCGCTGCTGCTCGTCGTCGTCATTCTGATGCAGAAGTCGGAAGGCGGCGGCCTTGGCGTGGGCGGCGGCAATCCCTCGGGTCTGATGTCGGCACGCGGCGCGGCCAACTTCATGACCCGTGCAACCGGCGTTCTTGCGGCTGTCTTCGTGATTCTTTCGATCGTGCTTGCGGCGCTGGCGGTCAATACGACCACCGGCCGCGATATCGATACCTCCCTTCAGCGCGAGACGGCTCCGGCCGCACCCGCGCAGCCGGCCGATCCGCTGGCCGGAGCAGCGGCACCGTCTGCTGCACCGGCGAATGGCGCCAGCCCGGCTCCGGCCAACGGCGGTTCGGCTCCGGCCGGCAGCGCCCCGGCCAATGATCCGCTTTCGGGTGCTGCCGGCCAGTAAAACGGCTATAGCGGCAGGGTTCAACCCGGCGCATCATCGTAACAGGAATGCCGTCTGGCTCTGGCAGGCGGCATTTCATTTGTTTTGACCTGTGGATTGAGGCACAGCGCTCTTGCGCTCGTGCCCCCATGCAATTTAAGGGCCGACTCCCATGGCGCGGCATATTTTTATCACCGGCGGCGTGGTTTCCTCGCTCGGCAAAGGTCTCATGGCGGCGAGCCTCGCGGCTCTCCTGCAAGCACGCGGTTACCGCGTGCGCATCCGCAAGTTCGATCCCTATCTGAACGTCGATCCGGGCACGATGAGCCCGTATCAGCATGGCGAAGTCTACGTCACCGACGACGGTGCCGAGACCGACCTCGATCTGGGTCACTACGAGCGCTATACCGGCGTATCGGCTCGTCAGGCGGACAACATCACCTCGGGCCGCATCTATCAGGACATCATCGCCAAGGAGCGCCGCGGCGACTACCTGGGCGCCACCGTTCAGGTGATCCCGCACGTCACGGACGCGATCAAGGACTTCGCGATGACGGAGACCGAGGATCTCGACTTCGTGCTCTGCGAGGTCGGCGGCACGGTCGGCGATATCGAGGGCCTGCCCTTCGTCGAGGCCCTGCGCCAGATGCGCAACGAACTCGGCCGTGAGCAGACCTGCTTCGTCCATGTCACGCTGGTGCCCTACATCGCGGCGGCCGGCGAGCTGAAGACCAAGCCGACGCAGCACTCGGTGCGCGAACTCACTGGACTCGGCATCCAGCCGGACATCCTGCTGTGTCGTTGCGACCGCGAGCTTCCCGAGAGCGAGCGCCGCAAGATCGCGCTGTTCTGCAACGTCCGTCCGCAGGCCGTCATCCCCGCGCTGGACGCGCCGAACATCTACGCGGTGCCGCTCCAGTATCACCAGGAAGGCCTCGATGCCGAAGTGCTCCACCACTTCGGCATGGCGTCGCAGGCGCCCGACCTCGCTCGCTGGAACGACATTACCGATCGTTTCGAGCATCCGGAAGGCGAAGTGACCATCGGTGTGGTCGGCAAGTATGTCGGCCTTCAGGACGCCTACAAGTCGCTGAACGAAGCGCTCGTCCATGGCGGCATGGCCAACCGCGTCAAGGTCAACGTGAACTGGATCGACGCCGAGATCTTCGAGAAGGAAGATTCGGAGATCGCCGCCGCGCTCGAGCCGATGCATGGCATCCTGGTTCCGGGCGGCTTCGGCGAGCGCGGCACCGAAGGCAAGATCGCCTCGGTCCGTTTTGCCCGTGAGCGGGAAGTGCCGTTCTTCGGCATCTGCCTCGGCATGCAGATGGCCTGCATCGAAGGCGCGCGCTCTGCCGGGATCGAGAAGGCCAACTCCACCGAGTTCGGCCCTACCGAGGAACCGGTGGTGGGTATCATCACCGAGTGGATGGGCAAGGACGGCCTGGAGAAGCGTGCCGAAGGCGGCGACCTGGGCGGTACGATGCGCCTCGGCGCCTATACGGCCGAGCTTTCGCCAAACAGCCATATCGCCGCGATCTATGGCAGCACGCAGATCTCGGAGCGTCACCGTCACCGTTACGAAGTGAATGCGTCCTATCGCGAGACGCTGGAAGGCGATGGCCTGATCTTCTCCGGCATGTCGCCTGACGGTCTGCTTCCGGAAATCGTCGAACGCCCGGATCATCCGTTCTTCGTCGGCGTGCAGTTCCACCCGGAATACAAATCGAGGCCGTTCGAGCCGCACCCGCTGTTCGCCGGGTTCATCGCCGCCGCGCTGCGGCAGGCGCGACTGGTCTGACCGTTACGTCATTTTTTTCGAAAGGGCGGGCTCGGAAGAGCCCGCCCTTTTTCGTTCCGATCAGGCGAGAAGCGAAAGCAGCAGGGTGATCGTGCCGATCGACAATAGGGTCGAGACGAGGATTACCCTTGCCGTCAGGCTACCTTCCCGGCGGTGAAATTCCGCCAGCATGAAAGGGCCCGTTCCGGTGGGAAGCGCCGCCAGCAGCACCGCTGCATTGCGCAGCGGCTTTGCAAGCGGAAAGACCCAGATAGCCAGAGCCAGCGTCAGAGCCGGATAGGCGAAGAGCTTGAGGATTACGAGCAAGGCCGCTTTTCCGGTGCTACCGGCTTCGACCTCTCTTGGCTCAGCCAGGAACATGCCCAAGCACACCAGGGCGCAGGGGCTGGCGGCCGAACCCAGGAGCTTGAGGAAGGCGTCGAGCGGGGCAGCAACGCCTATGCCGCTCCACATCACGGCGAAGCCCAGAAGCGGCGCCAGCACCAGCGGATTGCGAAACAGGGCCTGGGCTACCCGCAGTGCGACTACCATCGGTCGGGCGCTGGACTGGTTGCCAAATTCGATCAGCACGATCGCAACGGCAAAGAGCATGCACACGGTGTTGATCGTAGCGATCAGCGTCAGCGTCTGCGAACTCGGTCCAAGGGTCGCCAGGAGGAGCGGGAATCCCAGAAAAGCGGTGTTGGAATAGGCACCGTTCAATCCATGGATCGCGGCATCGCCGATGTCTCTACCGGCCAGCCGGCTTGCGGCGACGATTGCGGCGAAGAAGAAGAACGTGCTGAGACTGAACACGGCCACGAAGTCAGGCTGCCACAAGTCCGCCGCCTTTGCCTTGGCAACGATGTCGAACAGCAGCGCGGGCAGGGCGAGATAGACCACGAAGCGGTTCAGTTCGGTGGTCGACTGCGGACTGAAGATACCGATCCTGCGGGCCAGCCAGCCAACGAAGGTCAAGGCGAAGATCGGGAGGACGATCGACAGGATCGAGATCATGAGGAACGGGCAGCCCACAAGGTTGCAAAGCTCGCGGCTTAGGCAATGTCTTCAGGCTGTCCAACGCTCTTTTGCGTGCGCCCGGTGCGGTGCGCGCAATCGGTGTCAGGAAGGCGCATATGGAAAGGGCGGCCCGGAAATCCGGACCGCCCGCATATATCAATTCATCGGCGCGATGAGGGGCGCGATCAGGCGGCGGCCGAGGCGTCTCCGGCGGCGCCATCGACAACCGTCAGCGTATTGCCGCCGATGGCGATCTTCTTGGGCTTCATCGCCTCGGGCACTTCGCGCACCAGATCGATAACCAGAAGGCCATCGGCCAGATCGGCGCCATCGACGCGGACATAATCCGCCAGTTCGAAGCGGCGCTCGAAACCGCGCTGGGCGATCCCGACATGGAGCATTTCGCCGTCCGCCTGCTCATCGGGCTTATGCCCCTTGACCACCAGCAGGTTGGCCTGCGCGGTTATGTCGATGTCGGCCGGCTTGAAGCCTGCCACGGCCAAGGTGATGCGATAGGCATCGGGGCCGCGACGCTCGATGTTGAAAGGGGGGTACTTGTCGCCCGGATTAGCGCGACCCTGGTTTTCGATCATGTCGAAAAGACGGTCGAAGCCGACCATGGTACGGCGATAGGGCGAGAAATCGATGCGGTTCATGACAAAAATCCTCCAATGAGCAATCTTCGTTTCGTCGAGGCCCGGACCGTCCGGCGCCTCGTTTTCAAGCCATGCCCTTGGCGGGCCATGACTTGAATCCCTAGATATGATAGCCGACCCCGGTTTCAAGGTCCGCACGCGCGCCTGCCGATAGCGGGGCTGATAGCGGGCCCGATAGCGGGAAAGTGGCTCCGGTCGCCAAAAGGAAAAGGAAGAGTTCGATGAGTCAGCCCAAGGTCGAGATCTATACCAAGTGGGGGTGCCCCTACTGTGTCATGGCCAAGTCGCTCCTGGACGAAAAGGGCGTGGCATATGAGGAATACGACATCACGACGGGTGGTCCCAAGCGCGAGGAGATGCTCGAGCGAGTTCCCGGAGCGCGCACGGTTCCTCAGGTCTTGGTAGACGGAACGCCTTATGGCGGTTTCGACGATATCAACGCCCTGAACCGCGCGGGCAAACTCGACCCCGTTCTGGGGCTCTGATCGCTATGGGCCGCGCCGCGCTGTTTCAGATGACTTCCGGGATTTCGCCGCAGGACAATGCCGCAGCGCTGGTTTCCGCCATTGGCGCGGCCAAGTCGGCAGGCGCGGCCATGCTGTTCACGCCGGAAATGTCGGGGCTGATCGATCGCAAGCGCGAGCGCGCAGCGCCGAACATCGTTCCGGAATCCGAGGACCGGGTTCTTGCCGCAGTGCGCGAGGCGGCTGCACGCGAGGGCATCTGGGTGCATCTGGGCTCGCTGGCGGTGCGGCCGCCGGCTTCTCAGCACGATGCACGCTTTGCCAACCGCGCCTTCGTGATCGACGATACCGGCGAAGTTCGCGCCCGCTACGACAAGATCCACATGTTCGACGTGGATTTGGCGACTGGCGAGACGTGGCGCGAATCCAATGCCTACGCGCCCGGCGATCGCGTGGTGACCATCGAAACCCCGCTGGGCCTGCTGGGGCTGGCAATCTGTTACGACATACGGTTTCCGGCGCTATTCGAAGCGCTCGGGCGGGCCAGGTGCGACCTGATCGCGGCGCCCGCGGCCTTCACCGTGCCGACCGGGACGGCGCATTGGCATCTGATGCAGCGCGCCCGCGCCGTCGAAGCCAGCGCTTTCGTGCTCAGTGCGGCGCAAGTCGGTCGGCACGAAGATGGCCGCGAAACCTACGGGCATTCGCTGGCCGTCGATCCCTGGGGCGAGATACTCCTCGATCTGGGGGGCGAAAGAGCGGGCCTGGGCTTCGTCGAGATCGATCCCGCGCGCATCGCCGAAGTACGCGCGCAGTTGCCCAGTCTTGCCAACCGCCGTGATATCGCCAAATAGCCGCCGATGCCCATTGTCTTTGATCTCGAATGCCGTTCCGCGCAGCACCGTTTCGAGGGCTGGTTCAAGTCCTCGGACGACTACGCCCGTCAATTGGAGCGCGGCCTGGTCGCTTGCCCCCAGTGCGGTTCGGCGGATGTCTGCAAGGCGGTGCAGGCACCACGCCTCGGGCTCAAGGGCAATCAACGTGCGGAACCGGTCAGGGCTGGAGTGCCCGTTCCTGCGGCCCAGCGCGCCGAGGATGCGCCTGCCGCTCCGGTCGAGCTTCCGCCACAGGCTGTGGAAGTGCTTCAGAAGCTTGCCGTCATGCAAGCGGAGGCGTTGAAATCCAGCCGCTTCGTCGGTGACAGTTTCGCGGATGACGCAAGGGCGATGCATTACGGGGAGCAGGACAGCGAATCCATCCACGGCCGCGCGACCGTCCAGCAGGCCAAGGAACTTATCGAGGAAGGTATCGCCGTCGCGCCCCTGCCGTTTCCGGTACTTCCGCCGGAACAGGCCAATTGAACGGTCCCATCGAACGCCTCATCGAACACGTTGCCAAGCCCGGCGCGCCAAGCTAGGAGGCGCTTCGAGTGCGCCCGTAGCTCAGCCGGATAGAGCACCAGATTCCTAATCTGGGGGCCATGGGTTCGAAGCCCGTCGGGCGCACCACTTCCCCTGATCTTATATTGTCCGCAAACCTGGGCCTGTTATCGGCACGGATTCCGGGCAAAAGAATGCCCGCGAAATCGCGGGCATTCCTGGTTCGCATTTCGGCCGAATAGGCTCAGGCGAATTTTTCCTTGAGGTCGTAGAGAGCGATGGCGGCCTTGGCTGCTTCGCCGCCCTTGTCCTTCTGCGCGGGTTCTGCGCGGACGAGCGCCTGGTCTTCGTTTTCGACCGTCAGGATGCCGTTGCCGATGGGGATGCCATCCATGGTCAGGGCCATGATTCCGCGCGCCGATTCGCCGGCGACGATCTCGAAATGATAGGTCTCGCCGCGGATGACGACGCCGATCGCCACGTAGCCATCGTAGTCTCCCGTGGCATCCGCGAGCGAAATCGCGGCCGGGATCTCCAGCGCGCCGGGCACGGTGATGACGTCTGCCTGGTGGCCGGCCGCCTTCAGCGCGGCCTTGGCACCGGCGATCAGCTTGTCATTGAGATGGTCGTAAAAGCGGGCTTCGACGATGAGAAAACGGGCCATGTCAGTTCGCTCCTTCGGGGGCGGTGATGGGGCGTTCGCCGGCGATGTTGAGGCCATAGCCTTCCAGCGCGACGAGCGAGTGATGCGTATTGGTGAGCAGGATCATGTCGTGGATGCCGAGTTCGGCCAGGATCTGGGCTCCCACGCCGTAGTCGCGCAGTTCTTCGATGTCCGGCATTTCACCGGCGCGGATCTGCTGCTTGATATCCATGACGCGCGACATCAGCTGGTTGATCTGGCGATTGATCACCACGATCACGCCCGCGCCTTCCTCGGCGATCATTTCCATCGAGCGGTGGAGAAGTTCGCCCCGCTCGGTCGATTCCTCGCCGAAGACATCGGTGAACATCGACAGGGTATGCATACGCACGAGCGTGGGCTTGGCGGGATCGATCCGTCCCTTGATCAAGGCCATCGTCTCTTCGCCGGTCGCCTTGTTGAAGTAGCTGCGCGCCAGCCACTGACCGCCGAAGCGGCTCTGGAACGTAATCTCGTTCTTCTTCTCGACCATGCGGTCATGGCGGCGGCGATAGGCGATAAGGTCGCGGATCGTGCCGATCTTGAGATCGTGGATGCGGGCAAAGGCGATCAGGTCGTCCATACGCGCCATGGTGCCGTCGTCCTTCATGATCTCGCAGATCACACCCGAAGGGTTGAGGCCGGCAAGGCGAGAAATGTCGACGGCCGCCTCGGTATGGCCGGTGCGTACCAGCACGCCGCCGTCGCGTGCGCGCAGCGGGAATACGTGGCCGGGGGTGACGATGTCGGCCTTGGTCTTCGTGCCGTCGATGGCGACCGAGATGGTGCGCGCGCGGTCTGCGGCGGAAATGCCGGTGGTCACGCCTTCGCGGGCCTCGATCGAGATCGTGAACGCGGTCTCGTGACGCGTGCCGTTGTGCTGGCTCATCAGGTCGAGCCCGAGTTCCTGAACCCGCTGGCTGGTCAGCGTCAGGCAGATCAGCCCGCGACCATGCGTGGCCATGAAGTTGATGGCTTGCGGCGTGGCCATCTGCGCGGGAATCACGAGATCGCCCTCGTTCTCGCGATCCTCGTCATCGACGAGGATGAACATGCGACCGTTGCGGGCCTCGTCGATGATCTCCTCGATCGGGACGAGCACCGGGCGGTCGTCGTTCGACAGGAGGAAGCGTTCGAGCTTCGTCAGCGTCTCGGCCGTGGGGTTCCAATCGAGTTCGGTACAGTCGCGGAGCGTATTGGCGTGAAGTCCGGCCGCGCGGGCAAGGCCAGCCTTGCTCATGCCGCCTTCGTTCACGAGCCTGCGGACCTGTTCGATCACATTCCCAGCCATAGCGATAAATCCATTCTCACATTTCGATGTGATCGCCATATGCTCCGATCACATTGAAATTCAAGAGCCTTTGAATAGCGGCTTGCGCTTTTCCAGGAAGGCATCGACGGCCTCGGCGTGATCCTCGGTGGCATGAGCGGCAGACTGCATCGCGGCGGCCATCTCCAGCAGCGTGGCAAGGTCGCTGCGTCGTCCTTCCCACAACAGCCGCTTCGTCATGCGGACCGCATGCGAGGGATTGGCGGCGATCCGGCGGGCGAGGGCGCGGGCTTCGGGCATGAGCTGGTCATCGGCGACCACCTTGGATACCAGGCCGCAGGCCAGTGCCTCGGCAGCGTCGATCATGTCGCCGGTAAGCGCCATTTCGGCCGCTTTCGACCAGCCCACCACGCGCGGAAGCAGCCAGGAGCCGCCATCGCCCGCGATCAGGCCGATCTTCACGAAACTTTCGGCAAACCGCGCGCTTTCTCCCGCGATGCGCAAGTCGCACATGCAGGTAAGGTCGCAGCCGGCGCCCACCGCAGCGCCGTTGACGGCGGCAATCACCGGAACTTCGAGGGCCGCGAAGGCCAGCGGCAGGCGCTGGATGCCGCGCTTGTAGTTGAGCCGTGTGCGCACCGGCATTCCGCCGTTGACGTTGCCGCCCGGCTTCATCTCGTTGATGTTTCCGCCGGAAGAGAAGCCCTTTCCGGCGCCGGTCAGGATCGCCACACGCGCTGCGGGATCTTCCTCAAGCCGGGCGAGGGCATCGAGCAAGGCATCGATTACCGCAGGGTCGGAAATGGGATTGCGCATTCCCGGACGGTTGAGGGTGAGCGTGACGATGCCGTCCCCGTCGATCTCGTACAGTACTGCGTCATCCATGCGTGCTCTCCTTTACCGTCGTTGCGCGTCTCTTAGCAGGTTGACGCATAGGGAAAAGGGCCGGGCGGCGATGCCGTCCGACCCTTCGTCCGATTGCTTGTGAGACGTCGCCTCAGGCGGGCTGCTTGCTCATCATCCGTGATATATCGACCTGTCCGGTCGCCAGCCCGCCCATGAAACCGCCGTCGACCGGCATGACGATGCCGTTCACGACGCCCGCAAGGCGCGAGTTGATCAGCACCAGCGGACCGGCCTGTTCCTCGGGCGTTGTGTAGCGACCGAGAGGTTCGGCTGCCGCATCGACCACGTCCTTGCCCGAGGTGGCATGGAAAGTGGCCATCATCGGTGTCTGGGTGGGAGAGGGAAGGGAGCAATTGATGCGAATGCCCTTCTTGATGAGCTGCGCACCCATGAACTGGGTCCAGACGATCACGGCTTCCTTCGAGAAGGCATAGCCTTCGGCAACTTGATCCGGATTGGCTTCGCACCAGGCAAGGCCGGCCTCGAAGCCCTGCGTCGCCAGAAGCTGCATGTGAACCGGGATCCGGCGGCTCCAGCCGAGGCCACCGGTCGATGCGATCGAGACGATGGCCGCGCCTTCGCCCATCAACGGAACGACAGTATCGGTGAGATGACGCGTTCCCAGGAAATTCACCTTCATGACGTCGATAGCGGGGAACCCGCCGCCGCCGGGCAGGCCCGCGCAGTTGAACAGGGCATCCACCTTGCCGCCCACTTTCGCCACGGCGCTTTCGATCGTGGCGGGATCGCGCAAGTCGATCTGCGTGAAGGAGGCCATCGGCACGGCGCTTTCCTTGAAATCGAAGCCATGCACTTCGGCGCCAAGATCGACGAGCAACCGCGCCGTCGCCTCGCCCATGCCCGAATAGCAGCCGCTGACGATAACGCGCTTGCCTCTGTATCCCAGAATATCGCTCATCTTCCTGCTTCCTCTCCTGCGGGCGATGGGTTGCGGAACGCGCCCAGGCGGGCAGGATCCGCTGGCCGGTCGCAAGCACCGGCCTCGCGCTTGTTTCGCCGAGTAGCTAGTCCCAGAGCCCCCCCGTCTTCAACCGTCTCAAAGGGTGATCGCCGCCGCGATGCAGGCTTCTTGCCAATCCAAAGGGAACGCTCGAAAAGGTAGAATGAAAAGCGACAGACCGGAAGGCGATAAGGCCAGCGAGCCCCCGCGGATCGATCCCGAAATTCTGGCCGCTGTGCTGGGGCAGGTGCGCGCGGCGCTTGCCCGGCATCGACGCAGGCCCGTCGTCATCGGTCTCTGCGGCGCGCAGGGATCGGGAAAGTCGACCTTGGCAGCCGCACTGGCGGAAGCCCTGTCGCGTGAGGGCTTGCCGGCGGCGACGCTTTCGCTCGACGATATCTATCTCACTCGGGACGAGAGAATGGCGCTGGCGCGGGATGTCCATCCGTTGCTGGCCACGCGCGGCGTGCCGGGAACGCATGATATCTCACTGGGATTGGAGGTTCTCGACGATCTGGAAAGCGGTCTGCCGGTCGCTCTTCCGCGCTTCGACAAGGCCCGCGACGAGCGCGTTGCCGAGCGGGACTGGCCGATCGTCGATCCGGGGTGCGAGGTCGTGCTGCTGGAGGGCTGGTGCCTCGGCGCCTTGCCGCAGCCGCCCGGCGATCTCCTGCAACCGGTAAACGCCCTGGAGGCGGAAGCGGACGCGGACGCTCACTGGCGAAGCTTCGTCAATGATACGCTCGGCGATGCCTATCAGCGCCTGTTCGCCCGGATAGACCGGCTCGTCCTTCTGGCTGCGCCCGGTTTCGAGGTGGTACAGGGTTGGAGGGCGGAGCAGGAGCGGGGTCTCGTACTGGGCGATGAAGGCGCGCGGCGAATGGATGACGATGAAATTGCTCGCTTCGTCGCCCACTACGAAAGGCTGACTCGCTGGATTCTGAAGGAAATGCCCGCGCGCGCCGATCTGGTCATCAGGCTGGATGACCAACGCCGGCCGCTGCAATCCACATCCTAGTCCGCCTGACGACGGACCTGTTCCGCGCGGCGACGCTTGTGGCGTTCGAGTTCGGAAGCCGACGGAACGCGATTGTCGATAAGGTCGGCGAGAACCGCGCCGCGTTCGCCGGCAGGAAGCGTCGGGCCGATCGTGGTGTCGCAGAAGGTCTGGCGCTCGATCTCGGCATTGACAAGCGCGCCTAGGAGCACGCCGTAAGCGGAAAGGTAGAGCCACATAAGGAACACGACGATCGCGGAGAGCGACCCGTAGGTGGCATTGTAGTCGCTGATGTAAGCCACGTAGAGCGAGAACCCGAACGAGACCGCGATCCAGAGCAGCGTCGCGAGCAGGGAGCCAGGCGCGAGCCAGCGCCATTTGGCCGGGCTGCGATCGGGGCCGTAGCGCATGATCAGCGCGAAGCCGACGCTGCCGAGCACCACTGCGGCCACCCAGGTCAACCATTTGAACAGTATCGCGGTGGCATCTCCCAGAAAGACGCTGGTCTGGGTCTGAAGCCACGCGAAGACGCCGCCGGAAAGCACCCCGGTAAGGGCGATGAACACGGCAGACACGGTAAGGCCCACCGCACGCAGCGTGAGCGAGATGGTGCCGCGCGTCTCGCGTTCCTCGTTGATGATGTTGAGCGCGCTCATCATTCCGTTCGCCGCGCGCATCCCACCGAAAATGGCAAAGAACAGCGCTATGAGAAGCGCGAAGCCGGTAACGCCGCGACTGGTCGTGACGATCTGGACAAGTTGCTGTTCCAGCATGCGGGAAACTTCCGGCGGGACGACCTCGACGATGCTCTGCATCTGCGAATGCACGCTGTCGACATTGCCGAACAGGCCGTAGATCATCACCGTCGCGCCGATAAGCGGCGTCAGCGCGAGGAAGCAATAGAATGCCAGACCCGCCGAGAGCAGCCCCAGTTCGTGGAAGCCGCTCATGACATAGACGCGCTTCAGGATCTTCCACCAGGCACGGCCAGGGATTTGCCAAGGCGCATTTGCATCCGTTCCCGGCTGTTTCGGCACGGACTGTGTCGACATCTCCACCTTGGCGGTTGACGTCGCGGTTCGTTCGTCAGATTTCATCTCTTACCCACTTGCGGCAGGGAACTTTCGCTGTTGCAATGCGATAGGGTATTCCACGAGGGGGCCTGTTGCCCATTCTCGACAGGGGGTGTTACATCGCGCTGCTCATGCCTTGGCTAATCGATCAGAAGCCGGCTTGTTCCCTTTCGCTGCGCGACGGTGCGGGACTTGCCACTCTTTCCCTTCTCCTCGCGTTTTCCGCAGCGCCTGCACTGGCGCAGGGCGGGAACGCAGGAGGCGCTGTGTCGCAACCCGCAGGGTCTGCGCCCGCAAGTGCGCCAGTTGCCGTGCCTGACGATGATCAGGTGCAGGCCGGCAAGCTTGCGGTGCCGCTGCCGCCTGCCGATGTCGCGTTGCCGGATGTGAAACCGGTCATTCCGGACGACGAGTTCAACGAGGCCATACCGAAGCTCGATTCGCAGGACGATCCGGAGCTCGACAAGCCACTGGAATCGATCGATGCGTTCGAGCGCCGCATGGCCAGCGAGCAGACCGATGCGAAGCCGCAGGAAGGTCAGGCGCCGCCCTTGGGCGATCCGGCGCTTGCGGATGGCGACGCGCAGGAACTGATCGGCGATGCACCTGTCCGTGACGCGGAGCTGACCGCTCCGTTGCCGCCGATCGACCAGTTCGAGGTTACGCCTGTCCAGTTCGCGGAACAGGACAAGGCAGATACCAAGGACGTCGAGATCGCATACCAGACCCGGATCGATGGGTTGGATAGTGCCGACGGCGAAACGGAATCCGATCTGAGCGACGAATTCCGGGCCCATTCCGCCTTGAAGAAGGGGGATGGCAAGGCCGCCAACCTCGCCATGGTCAATGCCCGCCTGACCGAGGACGCAACCTTGATGCAGACGGTGCTGGCCTCGGAAGGCTGGTATTCGCCCATCGTGACCACCCGTGTCGAGAGGTCTGCCGAGGGTACCGAAGGCGCCCCGCTGGTGGCCGTGATCAAGGTGGCGCCGGGCAAGCGCTATTCGTTCTCGGACATCGTCGTGAAGGCCGACCCCACGGTTCCAACCGACCTTATCTCTCGCAACCTGGCGCTCAAGGTCGGTGAGCCGATCGTTGCGGAGCGCGTGCAGGGGGCCGAAGCGCAAGTCGCGCTGGCCCTGCCGGAGAACGGCTATGCCTTCGCCAAAGTGGGTGACCGCGACATCCTGCTGGATGAGGACAGCGGCGAAGGCGTCTATACCCTGCCGATCGACGTGGGGCCGCGCGGCCGGTTCGGCGGCTTCACGACGGCCGGAGACCTGGCGTTCGATGCCGATCACATCGGCGTGCTCGCCCGCTTCAAGCGCGGTCAGCTCTACGACAGCCGCAAGGTGGACGATCTGCGCAAGGCGCTTGTCGCCACCAGCCTGTTCTCGACGGTTTCGGTAGAGCCGCGCAAGACCGGCGAAGCAGCTGCGGACGATACCGAGTACGTCACTCTCCACGTCCAACAGGACGCCGGCCCCCCGCGCACGATCGCGGGATCGGTGGGCTATGCGACGGGCGAGGGCATTACCGCGCAGGCGACCTGGACCCATCGCAACATGTTTCCGCCGGAAGGCGCCCTGATTGCCAGGGCGGTTGCCGGCACGCGTCAGCAGGGGGCGGGCGTCACGTTCCGGCGCTCCAACGCCGGCAAGCGCGATCGTACTTTCGAAGTGGTAGCCGAGGCGTTTCATAACGACTACGACGCCTACAGCGCCTACACCGGACGCATTGCGGCGCGTGTCGCAAGGGATTCGACGCCGATCTGGCAAAAGAAATATACTTACGCTTTCGGCGTTGAAATGCTGGCCACCGCCGAAACCGATTACAACCGCGACACCGGCGACCGCGACCGCAAGCTCTATTACGTGGCCGGCGTCAACGGCCAGATCGGGCTCGACCAGAGCGACAGCCTGCTCGATCCCACCAAGGGCTACCGCGTTACGGCCCTGGTCCAGCCGGAAGCGACGGTACGCAACGGCTTCGACCCCTACGTCCGCGCGCGGGTGGATGCATCGGCCTATTATCCGGTGACGGACAGCCTCGTTCTTGCCGGCCGCGTGCGTTTCGGCACGATCCAGGGAGCCGGGCTGTTCGACATCGCGCCTTCGCGCAGGCTCTACGCGGGCGGCGGCGGTTCGGTGCGCGGCTATGCCTATCAGGCGCTCGGCGAACAGGCTCCGGACGGCACGGCCGTCGGCGGCCGCAGCCTTAACGAAGGATCCGTCGAGGCGCGCTATCGCTTCGGCAACTATGGCATCGTGGCCTTCGTGGACGCCGGTCAGGCTTATCGCGAGACCATGCCGCAATTCAACAACTTGCGGTATGGTGTCGGTATCGGCGGTCGCTTCTACACGAACTTCGGTCCGGTCCGTCTCGACGTCGCGACGCCGGTCAATCGCCAGCCCGGCGAATCCCGCTTCAATCTTTATGTTTCGATCGGACAGGCTTTCTGATGTCGGATGATGACACCCTGAATCCGGCCCCCGATTCCGAGAATGGCGCCCCTGAGAACAGCTCGGAGGTTGCTGCGTCCAAGCCCTCGCTCTGGCGCCGCGTGCGGATTCGCCTGCTCAAGACCGTGGTGGGTCTGGTGCTGGGCGTCGTCGTGCTGGTGGCGGCCGTCATCTTCGGCATCGACACCGGTCCGGGCCATCGTTTCGTGGCTGAACAGATCGCCGGACTGCAGTTCGAGAACGGAATGCGCATCAAGGTGGGCCGCATCGAGGGCTCGCTCTACAGAAAAATGACGCTTCGCAACCTGTCCGTGAGCGATCCCCAGGGCGAGTTCCTGTTCTCGCCCGAGATCGACGTGGACTGGCGGCCCTTCGCTTATTTGAGCAATCACGTGGACGTGCGCAGCGCTACCGCCCAGCGGATGATCCTGCGCCGGGTGCCCAAGTTCAAGCCGACCCCGCCCAGCGACGCCCCGCTTTTGCCGGACATCGACATCGACGTCGGCCGGTTGAAGATCGACCGCTTCATCGCGGAACCGCCGGTTTCCGGCAATCGACGCATCGTCACGATCGACGGAAAGGCCCATATTTCAGACGGCCGCGCGCAAGTATCGGCAAAGGGCGGTACGATCGCCATCGAGGGCAAAGAAGGTGGGGACCGCTTCGATCTGCTGCTCGATGCCGTGCCTGCCAGGAACCGTCTCGCCATCGACGTCGATCTGGATGCGCCGACCGGTGGCGTCATCGCCGCCTTGGCCGGTTTCAAGCAGCCGCTTCGGCTCAAGCTCGGCGGCAAGGGCGATTGGAAAGCCTGGAACGGCCAGTTCGACGCTCGTCTGGGCGAAGAGGATCTCGCCGATCTTGCGCTTTCGGCTCGCAACGGCACCTTTACGGTAAAGGGCCCCACCCGGATCGCTCGCCTCGTGACCGGGCCGACCGCCAGCCTGCTGGGGCCGATCACCAATCTCGATATCACGGCTGCGCTGGACCAGCGCCGTGCCACGGTGACCGGCCGCGTCTGGAGCGATGCCTTCACCCTGACGCCGAACGGCGTCGTCGATCTTTCGAGCAACAGTTTCGATGACCTTAAGCTGGATTTCGCACTGCTGAAACCGGCCGCCATCGCTCCGAACCTGAGCGGAGCGGGCCTTACCGCATCGCTCGCGCTCGATGGAGCCTTCTCCACGCCGAAGGTTGCCTATCGCATCAACGCCGCCCGCGTGGTGATGAACGACATGGGGCTCGAACGGCTGACCGCAAGCGGCGCGGCGCGGGTCGATGCGGACAGGATCCTGATTCCGGTGTCCGCGCGCGTGCAGCGGATCACCGGCCTGGACACGGTGGCAGGCGGAAGCCTGGCGAATGTCAGGCTGGACGGCGACCTCGCGATCGACGGCACCCGCGTCCTGTCCGACAACATGCGCCTGCGGTCCGACCGGATCGACGCCGGCCTGATCCTCGTGGCCGATCTGGCCAAGGGCTTCTACACAGGCGCGATCGACGGGAAGATCGACAACTACCGGCTGGATAGCGTCGGCATCTTCAACATCCGCACCAATATGGACCTCAAGAGCGAAGGCGGCGGTTTCGCTCTGGACGGCACTGTCCGAGCGCGCTCGACCAAGCTGCTCAACGAAAGTCTCCAGACGTATCTTGGCGGCAATTTCGCGGCTTCGTCGCGCGTCCATTATGGGCCCGATGGCGTCGTTCGCCTGTCCTCCATTCAGCTCAACGCGCCGGAACTGAAAGTCAGCGGCGGGCAGGGGAGCTGGTCGCCCAATGGACGCATTTCGCTCGCAGCGCGTGGCAGTTCCAATCGCTACGGCGCCATCGGCGTTCGGGTGACAGGGACGATCGCCAATCCAGACGCGCACGTCACGGCTGAACGACCGGGACTGGGCATCGGCCTGGCAAACCTCGACGCACGGATAACGGGCGCGCGCGGCGGCTATCGCTTCGACATGACCGGCGATACCGACTACGGTCCGCTGAAGGCGGATGTATCGTTGGGTCTGGGTTCGCAGATCTCGGTGGACATAAACAGTGCCAACCTGGCAGGCGTCGATTTCGCCGGACGCATGGTTCAGACCAAGGCCGGGCCGTTCGCCGGGCAACTGACCGCCAACGGCAATGGCATCGGCGGAGCGCTCAAGCTCGATGCCGAAGGCAAATACCAGGCCGTGGATTTCAACTTGCGTGCCAAGGATGCGGTGTTCCCCGGCGCGGCGAAGCTTGCCATCGGATCGGCGATCATCGACGGCCGCGCGGTGCTTTACGACAAGCCCAGCGTCGTCGCGGACGCACAGTTGGCGGGGACCTCCTTTGGCGCTCTGGATATCGCGGCGGCCCGCGTGCTCGTCGATTATCGCGACGGACGTGGCAAGGCCAAGGGCCTGATCGAAGGTGTCAGCGGTGTTCCGTTCCGTGTCGGCTTGAATGCCGATCTCACCCCGGAAGTTTGGCGGGTCGCCCTGGAGGGTCGCGTGCGCGGACTCGCACTGAAAACCCAGTCCCCGGCCCGCATCGTTCCCAAGGATGGCGGCTACGAACTATTGCCTACCACGATCGCTTTCGGATCGGGGACGGCCAAAGTCGCCGGAACTTACGGTGAGGGCATGAAAATCCAGAGCCGGCTCGAGAACGTCGACGTCGCTCTCGTCAACGCTTTCGTTCCCGGTTACGGCCTGGGTGGCAAGGCCAGCGGCAGCTTCGACTTCGAGCAGCCAAGCTCCACCGCTTTCCCGCGCGCAGATGCCCGCATAAGCCTATCGAACTTCACCCGCACCAGCTCCAGCACGGTCAGTCAGCCGGTGGATATCAACTTCGTGGGCAAGCTGCTTCCCGACGGCGGCGAGGCACGAGCGGTGTTCCGAAAGCAGGGCAGCGTGATCGGCCGCCTGGTCGCCAGCCTGCGGCCTCTGCCTCCGGGCGAAGGCGCGTGGACCACGCGCCTTCTGCAAGCACCGCTGGGTGGCGGCATCCGCTATAACGGCCCGGCAGACACGCTGTTCTCCTTCGCGGGGCAACCGGGCCAGACGCTCACCGGATCGGTGGGGATGGCCGCCGATTTCTCGTGCCGCGTATCGGATCCGTGCATCACCGGGTTGGTCAAGGGCAAGGATCTGACTTACGAGTACCAGGCCTATGGCACCCGGCTCACCAACATGACGCTTGACGGCAAGTTCAGCGGAAACTCCTTCGAGCTGACCTCGCTCAATGCCAATGCCGGTAGCGGGACCGTAAGCGCGAATGGACGGCTGAGCCTTGCCGCCGATGCAGGCTACCCGATGAATCTCAACGTCAAATTGGACAATGCCCGCCTGGCGCGCAGCAATTCGCTGTCAGCAAGCGCGACTGGCTCGCTCAATCTTGTCAAGAATGCCGGGGAATCGGCCCTTCTGTCAGGCGAACTGCGCCTGCCGGAGACCCGTTACGAGATCGTGCGTCAGGGCGCAGTGGATGTACCGCATCTGACCGGGGTGCGTTTCAAGCCACGCTCGGGCCCAACCCGCGTGACGGGTGACGAACCGGCACCACAGATCACCAGCGCCTTCTCCTCGGTCAGGCTGGACCTTCACCTGAGGGCTCCCGAGAAGCTCTATGTCTCGGGCATGGGCCTGGAATCCGAATGGAGTGCCGATTTCCGCCTCAGCGGAACGAGTTCGGCACCGAGCATGGCAGGCGAGGTGAAGCTGGTGCGCGGCACGCTGGGCTTCGCAGGGAAGTCCTTCGAGCTTTCCGATGGCCTGATCTCGTTCAACGGAGGGCAGACGATCGACCCGACGGTGGCGATCACCGCAACGGAATCGATCGAGGACGTGGAAGTCACCGTCGCCGTCAGCGGCCGTGCCTTCAACCCGCAGATCGAGTTCAAGTCGGTGCCGAGCCTGCCGCAGGACGAAGTGCTCTCGCGCATCCTCTTCGGCAGTTCGATCGAGAACCTTTCCGCGATCCAGGCCGTCCAGTTGGCGACATCGCTTAACTCGCTGCGCGCGACGGGCGGCGGAATCAATCCGCTCGGCAAGCTGCGCTCGGCAGCGGGGATCGATCGCCTTCGCATCCTCAGCCCCGACGAAGCAAGCGGACGAGGCACCGCGCTCGCGGCAGGCCAGTACCTGACCGACGACATCTACGTCGAGCTGATCACCGATGCGCGCGGCTTCACCGCCACCCAGCTGGAAGTAAGCGTGACCAGGTGGCTGTCGGTACTCAGCCAGGCCGGCGGCTCGGGCGTCAACAGCCTCAACATCCGGATCAAGAAGGATTATTGATGTGGCGCATTCTCATCGTGATGGGGGGCGTCGCATCGCTTGCCGCCTGTCACAAGGAGCCGACCTTCGACGAGCGGTATGACACCGCGCGCGAAACGATCGGTCAGCGGGCCAAGGAGATCGATGCACAAATCTCCGGCACGCCGCCCGCAGAGGCGGACGGGCGGGGTGCGCGCTGACATGCTTCTGCAAGGCAACCTCGGGTTTACTTCTCGTCGCTAGGACATCGACTCCGAGGATGACTTCGGGACGATCACGAGGAGCTAAGATGCAGGTGCGGGACGATTGCGGCAGACTATCCCCGCGTCACGTCGTGCTGCTTCGCGCGCGCTGCCGCAAGTCGAGTTGGCACGTCATCGGGGTGGAGCTTTCCGACATATCGGAAGGCGGCTGTTGCATCGTCGGCATTTCCGAGGAATTCGTGGCCAACCAGCGGGTGTCGCTGCGCCTCGCCAACTTCAAGGCGGTGGAGGCGGAAGTGCGTTGGAGCCAGGGCGACCGCGCCGGTTTGGCGTTCCTCGCGCCGCTTTCCAGGGCGCAGATAGAGCAACTGGCGCAGCTTTATGGGATCCCCGACAAGCGCCAGTTCGAACGTCCGGCCCTTGGCGCGGAACCCTGACGCCGTCTGTTACGGTCTGGTCTGCCTTTTCAGGATAGCCGGCAGGCCATGCAGGATGATCGTCGAAATGGAGGAAGGGTGGTGGACGCACTTGGGCTCGAACCAAGGACCCGCTGATTAAGAGTCAGCTGCT
>NZ_DAMDBA010000086.1:0-20947 GCF_032093395.1 Novosphingobium sp. | reverse complement strand
ACATGGCATCACCTTAGCCACGCTCAGAGCTAGGGCAAGGTCAGCTTCCCCCGACGTTCCTCCATAGCGGCCAAAGCTGGGACGGCATGAAAGCCGCCGCTCATTCCTCTCGAGTTGAATGGCCGCAATGGGGCGTAACCGGACTTTCGGAATTTACCCACGCGCCCTAGTCTCCCGCCAGGGTGGAGCCGACGACCAGACGGTGGAGAAGCCGCGCCACGTCCTCCACCGAGTAGTCCTGCTCCGGCTGCGCGAGCCACCAGGAGATGGTCTCGGCGATCAGGCTGGTCGAGCAGATCGTGCCGAGTGTCTTGGGAAGCCAGCTATTGGTGGAAGGCTGGCTTTCGGCGACGATCGTGGCGCGGCGTAGCCATTCCCGGCGCATCGACGGGCCCGCGCCCCCGTTCAGCAGCACCGCCCAGAGGGCGCGATGCTGCTGGACGTAGGCGCAGAGCGCGTGAAAGGCGGTGGCGTCTCCCTGCGCCGTCCTGATCGGCAGGGTCAGGTCCACCAGCGCGTTGATCTGGTCCGTGGCGATATGTTCCAGCAGTTCGTCCTTGCCGGCGTGGTGGCGGAAGAACGTGGCGTAGTGGACCCCGGCCTCGGCGCAGATCTCGCGGACCGATATCTGGTCGAATGCCTTGCTTTCCAGCAAGCGCAGCAGGGCTGCGTGAAGCGCGGCGGCGGAGCGCGTGGCGCGGGCATCCGTGCCGGGCGTTCGGGGTGGTTTGGTTGGATTTCGGAAGGCCGTGGCGGGCGCGGGACTGTCGGCACGGGGGCGGGAACTCTTGCTCATCCCGCCTTCGAGCAGGTCCGGCGGGCCAGTTGCAAGCCTTTTCGCTGGAAAAGCGGCGCAAGATACCCGCCATGGTCGCGGTAGGCAGTGCCGCGAAAGGCGCTTTCCGAGCGGTCTTGCGCGCTTCTCGCAAGGTGGATCGATCGCGCGGGCGCCGTTTTCCCGGCAGGCTCGGGCGCCATGCGGGTTTCTCCTGAAGGAAGGCAAGGTAATGACCGATACCCCCGCCGGTTCAGGCGCGCCATTTTTCCGTGTCCGGGGCCACTTGCCCCCGCGAGGGAGACGAGGCGATGACAGTCCCGGCAAGGAGATCTTGCGAGCGGCCGCCGGTCGCGCCGGCCGATGCCCGGTTGCCCACCGCTCCGCTGTTGCTGCGCGTCCTGCTGCTGCCGGTGATCCTGCCTGCCGTGGTCCTGCTGGCGGGCCTGGTCTGCGCCGAGGCGCGGGCGCAGGAGGCGGAGCCGGTTCCGGCGGGCGGCGCCGCCACGGAAGGGCAGGCGCTGGCGGACCAGCTGGCCAATCCGGTTTCCAACCTGATCTCGGTGCCGCTCCAGTCCAACTACGATTGCTGCTATGGCCCGGACGACGGCGACCGCTACACGCTGAACATCCAGCCCGTGATCCCGCTGGGCCTGTCGAAGGACTGGAACCTCATCACCCGCACGATCCTGCCGGTGATCAGCCAAGAGGAGACGGCGCGCGGCGCAGGAAACGGCGATACGGGGCTGGGCGACACGCTACAGAGCTTCTTCCTCTCACCGAAGCAGGCGAAGAACGGGCTGGTCTGGGGCGTCGGCCCGGCGATCCTCTGGCCCACCGGCAACGCCACTTTCGGGGGCGACAAGTTCGCCGCCGGGCCGACGGCGGTGTTGCTGAAGCAGGGCGGGGGCCTGACTTACGGCTTCCTGGGCAATCACGTCTGGTCCTTTGCGGGCAAGTCTTCCGCGCCGGGCGTGAGCCGCACCTTCCTCCAGCCCTTCATCACCAAGACCCTGCCCGATTCCACCAGCTTCGCGCTCAATACCGAGACGGGCTACGACAGGAAGACCAAGGACTGGACAGTGCCGGTGAACCTTTCCGTCAGCCATGTCGTGAAGTTCGGCAAGCAGCCGGTCAGCCTGGGCGTGGGCGCGCGGTATTACGTGGAGCGGCCCCGCTTCGGCCCGGAATGGGGCGCTCGCTTCGTGATGACGCTGCTGTTCCCCGAATAGAAAGCACGATCAGCCCTGTTGCCACGAAAAAGGCGGCGGACCCGACCGGGGCCGCCGCCTTTTTCGTGACCAAGCCAATCCCTAGAACGAGGCCTGGAGCAGCACGGCGGGGCCGTAGAGCTTGTAGCGCACCCGGCCGTTCCAGCGTTCCTTGTCGATGCCCAGGCGATAGTCGACGTAGCGATAGGCCACGCCCAGCGCGAGGTTCTTCGCCACTGCGTAGTTGGCGCCGACCTGGGCATTGAGCAGCCGGCCGTCGTAGTCGTCGATCTTCAGCGACAGCCAGTCGAACCGGCCGTTCAGCTCTACCCGCGGAGCTACCTTCCAGGTGCCGAAGGCGCCGATCGTGGGCAGCGGGGCAAGGGTGTCGCGGCGGCGCGTTTCGGTCTGTCCGGCCTGTCCGCCCACCGAGGCGAAGCCCGACAGCGAGGTTTCGAAACGGGTGACGTGGGCGCCGATCGCCGCGCCCAGTTCCAGCGTGGGATTCTGCACCAGGGCATAGCCCACCGTCAGCCGGTAGATCTGGCTGTCGAAGCCGCTGCGGACCTGCACATTGGCGGGGTAGACCACGCCGTCGAAAGTGATGTCGCGCTTGAGGCCGGTCTGGCCGTTGCGGTTGAGCTTGTAGAAGTCGGCCCCCACGATCACCTTGCCGAAGCGGGCGCCGCCGCTGAAGGAGGGCAGAATTTCACCCTTGTCGAGCGCGAGATCCTGCTCGAAATCGATGTCGGTGCCGATCTCCGCGCCCGGAGTTGCCGGGGTGGAGGAGCCGATGCGCACGTCGGTGTCGATGCGCGGGAAAAAGGCCATGGCGCTGACCCAGTAGTTGTTGTCCAGCGTCTGCGCGCCCGCCGGGACGCTCAAGGCTGCTGCCGCCGCGCAGGCGCCGCTCAATGCGGCTTTACGGGCTCGGCTAGCGCCGGGGATGGGGCGGCGGGCCGAAACCACATGGGAAATCATGCCTTCCATGGTGTGCTCCTGTGCGATGCGGCCTGACCGGCCGGTTTGGGCGGGCGCGGCAGGCGGCGATGGACATTATCGGGCTTCGGCCTTCCTGCGTCATACCCCTGAGAACATGGGCGAAGGAGCCATTGAAAGCATAGGAGCGCCAGCCAGCCCCGCGTATCGGTACCGCCCCCGAGCAGCCCATCGGGTAAACCCCTAGGGGCAAGGCGGCGACCCCATCGTCATACCAGACGCCCGGCGATGGCGATGAACAACAGCACGCCGGCCAGCGACATGATCACCGCCATCAGCAGGACCGAGCGGCCCAGGCGGAACGGCCCGGCCTGGGCGATCTCGCGCAAGGTCATCCAGTAGCTGGCGGTGCCCAGCAGCATGGAGATGGTGCCCATGGCCGCCAGGAACATGCCGACATGCTGGGGGCTGTCGGTCCGGGCGATCTGCCCATGGTCGGCCAGCGCCTTGAGCAGCTTGTAGATCGTGAAGCCGAAACTCAGCATCGAGAGCGAGGTGCGGATCCAGGCCATCAGCGTGCGGTCCGCCGCCAGCACCGTGCGGATCGCGCCCAAATCGGCGGGCAGGGCAGGTAGGCGGCCGTGATCTTCGCGGAAAGACATCAGGACATCTCCTGCGTTTCAGCCGGCTCGCGTTGGCCTAACCTGGCTTTCGCGCGGCGCTCGGCGCGTTCGCGCAAGCCATCCATGTCGCGGTCGAGGAAGAAGTTGAGCAAGGTCCGCAAGGCGGCGATTGCCGCAAGCTTGCCGATGTCGTTCCAATCGGGGGCGATCGTGGTCTCGACGATATCGGCGGCAAGCTGGAACGATAGCCCCGCCACCAGCCAGCGGCCGAGCGAGAGCCAGACGGGGCCCAGTTCGTCCTCGGTCCCGCCGAACAGCAGCAGTCGGGAAAGCCCGATCGCGCCCTGGATCGCGCCGCAGGCAATGGCCAGCATCGCCAGCAGGTTCACGCCCAGCGCGATATATTCGGCAAGGGCGTGCAGGACGTCTTCCATGGGCAGGCTCCCTTGAACTGGGGAGCAGGATGGTCCTTCGGCAATGCCCATGGCCATCGGGAGAAACCCCGAAAAGCCGCGCTTGCGGCCCGATCGGAGTTTCGCCCTAGGGTATGTTGGGATCCTCCGCCTCGATCGATCGGCGGAGGCGGGCCCGCACCAGCAGGGTAATGGCGGTCGCCACGGCTACGAGCGCGGCGATTGCCAGCGCCAGGTGGCCATGCCGCCTCAGGTGCCCGAAGGCCAGTTCGACCGCGCCGCCGAAGCTGTAGCCGATCCCCCCGATAACGATCCCCCAGACCACTGCCGCCAGGGCATTGAGCAGCACGAAGCGGCGGGCGGGAACGGCCGAAGTGCCGATGGCGATCGGGCTGATCGTCCTGAAGCCGTAGAGGAAGCGGAAGGCGAGGATGAAGCCGGTGGGATAGCGCTCCAGCAGCCGCAGCACGCGCGAGAAGGTGGGCCTCTCGGTAACCTTGCGGACCAGCCTGTGGGTGCGGAAGCGGCGGCCGAGCAGAAAGAACACCTGGTCCGCCACGAAGGAGCCGATGGCGGCGGCGGCCATCACGCCGTGAAGCGGCAGCAGGCCCTGATGCGCGATCAGGCCGCCGGAAAGGACGACCGTCTCCCCCTCCAGCGCCGCTCCCAGGGCGACGGCGGGCAGGCCGAACTGTGCGATCAGGGCTTCTATCGACATTTCGCTTCCGGGGCTCTTCCGGTGGGCGTTTCCGGCAGGAGACCGGGAATCAAGGCAAGGTCAGGAACGGCTGCACGACCCTCGGGTTCCGGCGCGGCGACCTTCCGAAGCGGTCAGAGCTTGTCGTCGACCAGGCGCAGGCGAGTGCCGCCGCCCACGGCGATCGACGAGCCTTCGGGATATTCGATCGTGCCGTCCGGCCGCAGCAGCGCGAACTCGGCGGTATCGACGCTGCCGTTCACGGTGACGGGTGTGGTGGTGGACAGCGGAACCGCCTCTCCCTCCACTTTGAAGGTATCGACGCGCCAGGCCAGCACCTGGTCCATCTCCGCCGGAATCAGCGCGGTTCGGCCGCCGCCGATCCGCGTAGACACGTAGAAACCGTCAGTTGCCGGCATGCATGCCGTAGAAATAAGCTCGTGATCCGTCACGCCGTTCATTCCAGATTGCCCCCGCGTCCCATTCCCGAGCCTGCGCTCGGGGGCGATGACGCTAAGGTTATTGTAGTCGCGCTTACGGCATCCTTACAGGGTGTTTTTCACAAGTTTTTCGCATTTCGGAAACAAAGTGCGGAACGCTTGTCCGCGCATCCCTTCTCAAGAGGAAAGCGTTTCTCCGCTGTCTTCGATCGTTTCGGCGCGGGCCGCGCCATATTGCGCATCCCACGCCGCGAGGTCGGCCTGGTACTGTTCATAGGCGTCGAAGAAGGCACGGAACGGCGCTTCGGCGCTGGCGAGGCCGCCGGGAGCGAACTGTTCGAGCTGCGCGGCGGGCACGTTCTGGAGTGCGCCGGTCAGCTCCAGCGCGGCGCGGCAGAGCGAGGGCACCACCGGGGGCAGGGCGAAGAAGTTGTAGACCTGCGTCTGGTATGCCTCGCGCTCCCGGATGGCCTTGGCGCCGAAGCGGGTGCGGTATTCCTTGTCGAGGTTGCGGTTCGCCGTCGTCAGGGTCTTGGCGTATTTCTTCTGGAACTCCGCATAGCCGGCCAGGATCGGCGCGCCCTGCTCGCCGGTGCAGTTGAGCGCGGCCACGTTGTAGGCGGAGCGCAGGTTCCAGAGCGCCTGTGCGGCGGAAACCTCGCTGTTGACCGTGCGGCGCGCGCCGTCGGCCGTCCGTGCCGGTATCGCCATGTTGGGGGCGGCGCCCTGCGGCGGTAGCGGGCGGGGCGGGATGACGACCACCGGCGGCGGGGGCGGCGGGGCCACCGCCACCTGCGTCGCGCCGCCACATGCCGTCAGCAGCGCCGGAAGGAGGAGGCATCCCGTCTTGCGGAGTGTCGCTGCGATCGTCGTCCTGGCCATTGTCATCGTCCCCTCGCCTGTCATCGTCGAATTCCCGTCCCTGCCCGCCTTCTGCGGCCCAGCAGGCGCGATCCCAGCAGGGTGGCGCCCATGGCCAGCGCCGCGAGCAGCAGCCCGCCAAGAACAAGCCTGCTCTCGTCGATCGCCAGTGCAGCGCCCAGCGGCCCCGTCGCCAGGTATCCCGGCGCGAACATCAGCGGCACCCAGAGGCAGGCGGATGCGATGTTGGCGATCTGGAACGGCCGTTTGGGCATGGCCAGCACGCCCGCCACCAGCGGCACCGTCGCGCGGATCGGGCCGAGGAAGCGGCCCATGAAGATCGCCGCGAAGCCGTACTTGCGGAAGAACAGCCGGGTGCGGGCCACGGCGGCGCGGTGGCGGTTGAGCGGCCAGCGGCGATAGACGCGCGGGCCGATGCGGTTGCCGAAAGCGTAGGATACCCAGTCGCCCAGGATCGATCCGGCCACGGCCCAGAGGAAGATCGGCCAGGCATCCAGCGCCTGCGCGCCGATCAGCCCGCCGATCGCCAGCATGACGGCGGTGGCGGGCACGAACAGGCCGACGATCGCCAGCGACTCCCCGAAGCAGAGCAGGCCCACCACCGGACCGGCCCAGATTCCGTGGGTAGCGACGAAAGCACTGGCTTGGGCGATCACGCTTTCCATGACGTGCCTAGGCTGCGCGCGGGATCGCGCCGCTTTGGTTTTCGGCTTGCGGCGCGGCAAGGCTGCGGCCCAGCACGTCCATGTAGCATTCGAAAACCTGATGCGAGGCGCCGTCCCAGTCGTAGGCCTTGCTGGCCCGGCGCGCGAAGGCGCCCATCGCGGCGCGGCGGCGGTGGTCCCGCACCAGTTCCCGCAGGGCCTCGAACGCGCCGTCCTCGTCGCCCGGCGCGAACAGCGGGCCCGATCCGCTTTCCAGCAGGTTGCGCCCGCTCGGCACGTCCACGCAGACGGTCGGCAGGCCCGAGGCCATGGCTTCCAGCGTGACGTTGCCGAAAGCCTCGGTCGTGCTGGGATTGAGGAACAGGTCGGCCCCGGCGACGGCGCGGCCGAGATCCGCGCCCATCAGGTGCCCGGCGAAGCGCGCCTCCGGCAGCTTGCGCTCCAGCCATTGCCGCTCCGGCCCATCGCCTACTACGAGCGGGCGGACCGGCAGGCCCTCCGCGATCAGGCGGCGGCAGAGTGCGGCGTAAGTGGCGAGGCCCTTTTCCCGGACGAGGCGGCCGAAGTGGAGCACCGCCACTTCGCCGTCCGCGATGCCGATCGCGCGCCGCCACTCGGAGTCGCGGGCAAGCGGCGTGAACTGGTCGCGGTCCACGCCGCGCCCCCACAGGCGCGTGCGCTGGCCAAGGCCGGCTTCCGCGAACTCCCCGGCGATGGCGGGGGTGGGCACCAGCACGCGGTCGGCATTACGGTAGAAGCGCGCGAGGTGGCGCTCCATCGCAGGGCGAACGAGCGCGGCGCCGTAGAAGGCGGCGTATTTCTCGAAGCGGGTGTGCAGGCTGGCGACGACGGGAATGCCTTCCTCCCGCGCCAGGCGCTGGGCGGCGGTGCCGGTCCAGTCGGGCGCGGAGAGGTGGACGATCTCGGGCGCGAATGCCCGCAAGTCGGCACGAAGGCGGCGCGGCAGGCCCAGGCCCAGGCGATAGTCGCCGCGTCCCGGGATCGCCAGCGAGGGCACCGGGACCAGCGTGCCTTCGGGCGCGAAGGCGGGCGTGGCGGATGTCGGGGAATAGACGCGAACGGTGCAGCCGCGCCGCTCCAGATAGCCGACCAGGCGATTGAGCGCCTGGTTGGCGCCGTCGCGCACATAGTTGTAGTTCCCGGAGAACAGGGCGACGCGCGGTCGGCGGGAGGACAGGGGCGCGACTGGCGCGATGTTGCGGCGCGCCGTGCACGCGGACTGGACTTGCGGCTTCATGTCCCGATTTCGATTCTGCGCTGGGCGGCGATGTGCCTGCCGATGCTCGAAGCCGCGCTATTCCGGCTTGGCTTACGGCAACCTTACAGCGCGGCGGCGTGGCGGTTGCGCGCGGGCGGCATCCCCGCGATAGATGCGGACATGACTGCGAGACATTCGAAGGCATTGGCAAAGGCACTGGAGCAGGGCACGCCGTGCGGCTGCTGATCGTCGAAGACAATCCGGAGCTGGCAGAGCTGATCGGGGCGCACTTGCGCGATGCCGGTTTCGGCAACGACATCGTCGGCACCGCCGAGGAAGCGCGCATCCTGGTGGAGGCGGGCAATCATTCGGCGCTGCTGCTGGACCTTGGCCTGCCTGACCAGGACGGCATCGCGCTGTTGCGCTCGTTGCGGGCTGCCGGGCATCTGCTGCCGGTGCTGGTGCTTACCGCGCGCTCGGCGATCGCCGATCGGGTCGCGGGGCTCAACGCAGGGGCGGACGATTACCTGCCCAAGCCTTTCGCCGCCGAGGAACTGATCGCGCGCGTGGCCGCCCTGCTGCGGCGGGCGATGGGCGAGAAGGCCGGCGAGATCGCCTGCGGTCGGCTGCGCTACGATCTCGCCTCGCAAACGGTGCGGGTGGGCTCGCCCGGCGAGGAGGCGGCCATCGTGCTGGCTCCGCGCGAAGTGCAGCTGCTCGACCTGCTGCTGCGCCAGCGCGACAAGGTGGTGCGCAAGACGCAGATCGAATCCGCCTTCTTCGGGCTGGGCGACGAGTTTTCCTCGAACGCCGCCGAAGTCAGCGTCCACCGGCTGCGCAGGCGGCTCCAGGCGCTGGAGGCGGGGGTGGAGATCGTGACGGTGCGGGGGCTGGGCTATCTGCTGCGCGAAGGGGTGGAGGCCTGATGGCGGAAGGCGGGAAAGGCGGGGAAAAGGGGCGGACCCATTCGATCCTGCGGCGCATCCTGCTGCTTCATGCCGCCGCCACGCTGGTTACGGCGGTGCTGGCCGCCTGGGGTGCGATGCTGCTGATCGACAGCACGGGCGACCGGCTGCAACGCCAGATCCTGGACGAATATGCGCAGAAGATGCAGCACGGCCTGCGCCGCAGCGCAGGCGGCTGGACGATCGCCGAGGGGACGGCGGCGGCCCTGCGCGGCGGGGGCTCCAGCTTCAGTTTCTGGATCGAGGACGGGGGGCGCCGCGTCGCGGTGGAGAACTTGCGCGCCGATCCCTCGCTACAGGTGCCGATGCGCGCCCGCACCGCCTATTTCAAGCGGGTGCGCGGGGCTAGAATCTATTCCGGGGTCTCCATGCCGCTGCTGGGAGAGCGCGACAGCTGGCTGGTGATCGTCCAGAACCTCGACCATCCGGACGTCATCTTCGACGATCTGCGCACGCAGATCGCCCTTGTCTGCGGGGGCCTGCTGGCGGTGTTCCTGATCGGGCTGCTGGCGGTGGACGCGGCGATCGTGCGCCAGTCGCTGGCGCCGCTGAAGCGCGCCTCGCGCGAGGTGGCGCAAGTCTCCCCCTATCAGTTGCAGCAGCGCGTCGACACTTCCGGCATGCCGGAGGAAGTCCTGCCGCTGCTCCATGCCATCAATGCCGCGCTCGACCGCGTGGAGGAAGCCTACCGGATCGAGCGGGACTTCGCGGCGGATGCGGCGCACGAACTGCGCACGCCGCTATCGATCCTGCGGCTGCTGGTGGAGCAGGGCGGTTCGCCGGAAGCCGCCCCGCGTCTGCAACGCCAGATCGACGCGCTGGAAGCCATGGTCGAGCGGCTTTTGCTGCTTGCCGAAGTGGATGCCATGGCCTGCGATCCCGGCGAAGTGACCGATCTTCGCGCTTTGGCCGAGGAAAGGGTCGCCGCCATTGCGCCGCTGTTCCTTGCGCGCGGGCAGGATATCGAGATCGTCGGCACCGCGCGCGCACTGGTCTTCGCGCCGCACCACCTGGCCGCGCGCGCGCTCGATTCCCTGTTGGAAAACGCCATGAAGCACACGCCCGCCGGGACGCGGGTGGTAGTGAGCGTCGATCCCTGCGGCGAGATCGGCGTAGCGGATGACGGGCCTGGCGTGCCCGAGGAAGGCGCCGAGCTTTTCGCCCGCTTCGCTTCCGTCCGGCGCGATTTCCAGCGCAGTTCGGGGCTGGGCCTCGCCATCGCCAGCGAGCTGATGGCGCGGACCGGCGGCAACCTCGAAGTGGCGCGCAACACGCCGCAGGGGGCGGTGTTCCGGATGCGGTTTCACCCGGTGCCTGGGAACGGGTGAGGGTGAGCGGCTTATCGGTGGCACCGGCGCCACGTCCTCAGGGTCGTCATCCTGAACTTGGTTCAGGATCCATCGGGCAGCTCTGAACGAACGGCTGCGATGTAGGCCGTGGTGTCGGTTTGCCGATCGCAGCACCGCGCTTTCGGCCAAATGGATCCTGAACCAAGTTCAGGATGACGAGCTTTTTGGGGAGCTGGAGCTGGAGCGGGGCCGCCCCCTTAAGCCTCCTGCTCGATGTCGGCCCGCGCCAGGATCAGCGAGAAATCGCCTTGCGGATCGGTCCAGTGTTCGGTTTCGCGCCAGCCACCGGCGGCAAGCAGGACGCGCATTTCGCCGGGGAGGTACTTGTGGCAGTTCTCGGTGTGGATGGTTTCGCCGCCCTCCATCCGGAACGGGTGTCCGTCCACTTCGAAGCGGATGGCGCGGCGGGCTTGCAGGTGCATCTCGATCCGCCCGGCCTCGGGATTCCACCGCGCGAGATGGCGGAACTCGCCCACCGGGATCGAGCCGCCCAGTTCGCGGTTGATGCGCTGGAGCAGGTTGAGGTTGAACAGCGCCGTCACCCCGCCCGCGTCGTCGTAGGCGGCGACCAGGCGGGCGGGATCCTTCGCCCGGTCCATGCCGATCAGCAGGTGCGCGCCTTCGCCCAGAGTTTCGCGCATGGAGCGCAGCAGGTCCACCGCTGCCACGGGAGTGAGGTTGCCGATCGTGGAGCCGGGGAAGAACCCCAGCATCGGGCGCGCCTCTTCGCCATGAGGCAGTGACTGCGGCAGGGGCAGCTTCACCGGGTTCATGAAATTGGCTTCCACCGGCACGATGCGCAGGGCCGGGAACAGGCCCTGGAGCGCGGCGCAGGCTTCGTCCAGGAACTCGCCGCAGATATCGATCGGCACGTAGGTGGCGCGCGGCATGGCCCTCAGCAACGTACGCGTCTTGATCGAACTGCCCGAGCCGAATTCCACCACTGTCGCTTCGGCGCCGACCCGCTCCGCCACAGCGGCGCTGTGCGCCTGGAGCAGCGCGGCCTCGGTGCGGGTGGGGTAGTATTCCGGGACTTGCGTGATCGCCTCGAACAGCTGCGATCCGCGCATGTCGTAGAACCACCGCGCGGGAACCGACTTCTGCGGCTGGGACAGGCCCTGCAGCACGTCGGCGCGGAAAGCGGGATCGGGCTGGAAAGGGGCGGGGACAGGCGAGGTCTCTTCGGGGCGGGGGGCCGTGAAATACATGTCAGAGGCTCCTTGCGAGGCGAAGGCCGGTGAACTGCCAGCGCTGATGGGGATGGAAGAAGTTGCGGTAGGACGCGCGCAGGTGGCCACGCGGGGTGGCGCAGCTGCCGCCGCGCAGCACGAACTGGCCGGACATGAACTTGCCGTTGTATTCGCCCACCGCGCCTGCCGCCGGGCGGTAGCCGGGCCAGGGGCGATAGGCCGAGCCGGTCCATTCCCAGACATTGCCGTAGAGCGAGGCGAAGCCATCCACTTCGGCTTCCGCGCGCGGAGCGACGGCTTCCGCACGGTCCAGCTGTACGCCGCCTGAGGAATCGCGCGGCGCGGCGGCGGCTTCCCATTCCTGCTCGGTGGGCAGGCGCGCGCCCGCCCAGCTGGCGAAGGCATCGGCCTCGTAGAACGAGATGTGCGTCACCGGCGCCTCGGGATCGACCGGCTGCCAGCCCGATAGCGTGAACTGTTCCCACTCCCGCCCGCCGCCGCGCCAGTAGAGCGGAGCGGCGACGGTTTCGCGGCGCACCCAGTCCCATCCGTCCGAAAGCCAGAGCGCGGCGGTGCCATAGCCCTGATCGGCGATGAACTCGATCCATTCGGCATTGGTGACGGGGCGGTTGGCCAGGGCATGGCGGGGCAGCCAGGCGGGATGGCGCGGCAGTTCGTTGTCGAACGCGAAAGTCGCTCCCGGACCGGCGCCGATTTCGGACAGCCCTTCGGCCCCCTCGATCCAGCGCAGCGGCGCGCTCCGGCCGGACGGCGCTAGCGAAGAGATCGCATAGGCCGGGCCAAGCGGGTTGCGGGAAAACAGGTGCTTGATGTCGGTCAGCAGCAGTTCCTGATGCTGCTGTTCGTGCTGGATGCCCAGTTCCACCAGATCGCCGTGCCGCTCCAGCAAGGCGGGCAGCGCGGCGGTGAGGGCCTCTTCGACATGGTCGCGGTAGGCCAGGACTTCGGCCATCGTCGGGCGCGTGAGCAGGCCCCGTTCGGGCCGGGCGAGCCGCTCGCCCTCGGCCTCGTAATAGCTGTTGAACAGGAACGGCCAGCGCCCGTCGTGGAGACGGTAGCCGGGTACGTGATCGCGCAGCAAAAACGTTTCGAAGAACCAGGTGGTGTGCGCCAGATGCCACTTGGCCGGCGAGGCATCGGGCATGGACTGGACGGCGGTATCGGCCTCGTTCAACTCCGCCACCAGATCGCGGCTCAGGCGGCGGGTATGGAGAAAGCGGTCAGAAAGCGACGGGAACGCGACCGGCGAGGACAACGGGGCCGGTGACGGCTGGACGTCCGCGTGGCTGAACTGTTGCTTCATGGCCTTTCCTCCCGCTACCCGCGTGGGCACACGCCTCCCCGGCCTTGCCTGTGGGCAGGGCCGGGCACCAAACCTGCAAAGGTATGGCTAGGTAGTGCTCGGGAGGCCGGGAGGTTCCGCAGACCTCTAAAAAGGCCTATTTGGGCGGGGTCACGCCGTGACGGTTCAGGAAGCCGAAGATCGTATCCCAGACGTGCTTGCTGATCATCGGTCCCTTCACCGCATGGGTATGGCCGGGATAGAGCATCATCTCGAACGGCACGGCCTGGGCCTGGAGCTTCGAGATCAGCACGGTGCTGTTCTCGAACACCACGTTGTCGTCCGACATGCCGTGGATCAGCAGCAGCGGATCGCTGATCCTGGCCGCGTCCTCGATCGCGTCGGAGGCCTTGTAGGCGTCGGGCACCTGACGCGGATCGCCCATGTAGCGTTCGGTGTAGTGGGTGTCGTAAAGCTCCCACTTCGTCACCGGCGCGCCCGCGATGCCCGCCGCATAGAGGCCCTGGTCGGCCTGGAGCATCTTCAGCGTCATGTAGCCGCCGTAGGACCAGCCATAAGTGGCGATCTTCTTCGGATCCACGAAGTCCAGCGTCTTGAGGTACTCGGCCCCGGCGCGCTGGTCGGCCACTTCGACGGTGCCCATCTTGTGGCGGATCTGGCTTTCGAACTTCACGCCGCGATTGGGGCTGCCGCGGTTGTCGAGGCGGAAGTAAATATAGCCCTTGTCGACGATGGCCTGGGGCAGCGCGCCCAGCCATTGCCGCGCTACCTGCTGGCTATGCGGGCCGCCGTAGTGTTCGAAGAACACCGGATAGCGCTTGCCGGGTTCCATCTTCGGCGTGATCATCAGCCAGTTGAGGTCGCTGCCGTCCTCGGCCTTGACCGTGCCGTAAGTGGGCGTGCGATGGCTGGCGAGGTAGGGCGCATAGGGATGCGCGGCGTCCAGGCGGTTTTCCTCCACCCAGGCCAGGCGCTTGCCATCGGCATCGGCCAGGTAGCTCTGCGAAGGCTGGTCGGGCGAACTGCGGGTGATCACCAGCGTGCGCCCGTCCTTGTTGGCGACGGCGGCATTGACCCAGCCCGTCTCGGTCAGCCGCTGCGGCGTGCCGGGATGCGCAAGGTCGATGGCATAGAGCTGGGGCGAGAGCACGTCGTCCCGGGTGCCGGTGAACAGCACCCGCCCGCGCGCCTCGTCCACCGAAACCAGCTTCGTCACGGCCCAGTCGCCCGAAGTGAGCTGGCGCCACCGGCCATCGGCGAAGTGGTAGAGATGGCCGAAACCATCGCGCTCCGACCACCAGACCAGGCTACCGTCCTTGAGGAAGCGATAGTTGCCGGACAGGTTCACCCAGCTTTCCGGCGCCGCCGTTTCGGTGAACAGCACGCGGCTGCTACCGGTGGCGGGATCGACCGCGAGCATGTCTATCCGGGTCTGCGCGCGGTCCTGCCGCTGCACGTAGAGCGTCTTGCCGTCGCGCGCCCAATTGACGCGGGCCACGTAGATGTCGGTGTCCTTGCCGAGATCGACCTGCACCTTGCCGCTGCCGTCGGGCTTCATCACGAAAAGCGAGACGAGCACGTTGGGCGTGCCTGCGGCCGGGTAGCGCTGCTCGTAAGTGCGGGTGCCTTCGGCGCCGATCGCCGCGCGCGTCACGATCTTCACCGGCGCCTCGTCATAGCGCTCCACGGCGATGCGGCTTTCGTCGGGCGACCACCAGTAGCCCGCCATGCGGTCCATCTCTTCCTGGGCGACGAATTCCGCCTCTCCCCAGTGGACGGTGCTGCTGCTCTCCTTCGGCGTCACCGGCTTCTGCGCGCCCTGTTCGAGCGAGCCGACCCAGAGCCGCTGCTCGCGCACGAAGGACAGGTACTTGCCGCCGGGGCTGAGCGCGGCGTTCAGTTCGTCTTCCGGGGAATCGGTGAGGCGGCGCACCGAGCCGTCCAGACCGGCCAGATAGAGATCGCCGTCGAGCGGGACGATGATCGCGCGGCCGTCGTCGCTCCAGTCATAGGCGACGATGCCCTTGAGATCGCCCACGCGCTTGCGCTCGCGCTGCATCTTCTCGGCTTCGGAAAGCTCGCGGGCCGAACCCAGCTTCAGCGAATCCACCAGCATCCGCCATTCGCCGCTCTCGCGGTCGTAGCCCCACAGGTCGTAGCGCTGGCGATCCTCGCTGCGGTTGCGCAGCAGGGTGAGATAGCGGCCGTCGGGCGAGATCTTCACGTCGCGCGGCTGTGGCCCGTCGAGCGAGGGACTGGCGAAGACGCGCTGGAAGTCGAGACTCGCGGCGGTTGGTGCCGGCGTGTTTTGGGTCAAGGGAGCGGCCTCTGCGGAAAGGGAAACGACGGGAAATACGAAAGCGGCGACGGGGGCGCACAGGGCGGCGAGCAGCATGGAGATTCTGGACATCGGCTCAACGACTAGCGGCAATGCGCGCGCGCTTCAATCGTGCTGGCGCCGTGCCGATCGCGAGGGTTTCAGGGGGCTGCGGAGGTTTCCCTCGGGAAACATCACGGCCCGTTCAGGACCCGGGCGACTCGGCGCTTTCCTCCAGTTCGGCGATCTCGAAAACGAAACTTTTCCAGCCTCGCATCCGCACCGCGTCCTGCGTGGCGGCGCGCTTCTTCTTCGCTTCCGCCAGCGAGCGGACATGGCCCCAAAAGACCTCGGTCTTGCCGTTTTCCAGCTCGGCGACGATCCGCCAGTAATGGGTGAAGGGATCGGCGGTCGGCCCGATCGTCTTCACATAGCCGTCCGGCATCCTTGCGGTGAGGTATCGTTTCTTTCTGGCCATGGACCGGCGCATAGGATGTCGCGGTGGCAATGTCAGCCGGAGCGCGTTAGGGGCGTGGCGATTATAGGCAGTTCAGGCAGAGACATGGCTCGCAAGCACCCCAAGCACGGCCCCTGGGAAGATCCCGTCGAAGAGGAAGAGGCGCCCCCGCCGGTGCCGTGCTGGCTCTGCGCACGGCCGACCGGGCAGACCATCGTGTGGCATCACCCGGTGCCCAAGAGCCGGGGCGGGCGCGACGTGGTGCCGATGCATCCGATCTGCCAGCAGACCCTGATCGCCAACTTCACCAATTCCGAACTCCAGCGCCACGGCATGGATGTGGAGGGCCTGCTGCTCAATCCCAACGTGCGCAAGTTCGTGGACTGGGTGGCGAAGAAGGATCCCGACTTCACGGCGACGATCACCAAGAAGCAGCGCTGACGCTCTTTGGATAATGCCCCCAGGGGCATTATCGTTGCGGCACCGGCCCTCTCCCCCACCCTGCCACCCGCAGGATACGACCGTGGGGTGGCAGGGTGGGGGAGAGGGCCGGTGCCGCAACATTCGCCATTCCGCGAATTTCGAACGAACTCCCAATAGGCCCGGTCCATGGAACTCTCCGTCGAAGCCCTGTCCTTCCTGATCGCCATCGCCTTCGCGGCGGGAACGATCGATGCCCTGGCCGGGGGCGGCGGGCTGCTGACGATTCCGGCGCTGCTCACCGTTGGCGTGCCGCCGATCGCCGCGCTTGCCACCAACAAGTTGCAGGCCATGATCGGCACCGGCTCCGCCGTGCTCGCGTACTTTCGTGCCGGGCGGATCGACTTGCGGACGTTCGCGATGCCTGCGGCGGGGGCCTTTGCCGGAGCGGTGCTGGGGGCCACTGCCGTCCAGCATGTCGATCCCGGCTTCCTGACCGCGGTGGTGCCGCTGCTGCTGATCGCCATGGGCTTTTACTTCCTGTTGGCGCCGCCGATGAGCGAAGTGGACCGCCACGCCCGTCTCGGCCGCTGGGGGCTGACCGCGGTATGCGCGGGGATCGGCTTCTACGACGGCTTCTTCGGGCCGGGCACCGGATCGTTCCTCACCACGGCGCTGGTCGCGCTGGGCGGGCTGGGGCTGGTCCGCGCGATCGCCAATACCAAGTTCATCAACCTCGCGACCAATGTGGCCGGTCTTTCAGCAATGGTGGCCGGGGGCAAAGTGCTGTGGCTGCTCGGCCTGAGCATGGCGGCGGCCAACGTCGCGGGGAACCAGCTGGGTGCCTGGCTGGCGATCCGCTTCGGTGGACGCGGGGTGCGGCCCTTGCTGGTGGTCATGTCTTTCGCCTTGACCATCAAGCTGCTGTCCGATCCCGCCAATCCGCTCTGGCGCCTTTTCTGAGGGGTGAACCGTCCGAGCGCTCTTGGCACGGAAGGACCGGACGTGAATAAATCCGCGCGCCAATACCGATAGTCAGGCAACCGACAGGATGGACGCGCTTTGCCGATCAGCATGAAGGACCATGATTCGCGATTTCGCACCGGCGCCGTGCTGGCCGCCGTGCTGCTGGCGCCGTTGCCCGCTCTGGCCGATCCCGCACCGTTCGAACTGACCGGCCCGGACCTGCGGATAGAGGTAACGCGCGGGCAGCAGACCCTGCCGATCGCGCAAGTGCCTAGTCTGGCAGAGGGTGACAAGCTGTCCATCCACGCCGCCTTGCCCGAGAATCAGAGGCCGGACGGCGGTGACGACGATGGCGGCCAGAAGTTCCTGCTCACTTCGGCCTTCCTGCGGGGGGCCACGAATCCGCCGCCCAAGGACTGGGTGCAGACTGCCAGCACCTGGAAGAAGAAGGACAAGGACAAGGCGCTTTCCCTGACCGTGCCCAAGGGCGCGCGCCAGCTGGTGCTGCTGATGGTGCCCGATACCGGCGGAGCGGAAGGCGTGCTGCTGGACGCTGTGCGCGGCAAGCCCGGCGAATTCGTGCGCGCCAGCCAGGATCTCAATCAGGCCTCGCTAGACCATTCGCGGCTGGTCGCCTTCATGGCGGCGATCAAGGCACAGGACAACACCGCGCCGGAGTACCTGCGCACGGTCGCCCCGGTGCTGGCGCGCAGCCTGTCGATCAAGCTGAACGACGAATGCCTGTCGCGGGTGGTGGAGATGCAGGCGTCCTGCCTGTTGCAGAACCGGGAAACGCTGGTGCTGAGCGACGTCCACTCCAGTTCGCTAGCGGATACGCTGACGGGAACGCCCACCGACCTGGCCCTGCAACTGAGCGCCACGCGCGAGGCGGGCGGAGGCTATTACAGCGCCTACATCGCCGTGGCGCGGGACATTGCGAAGATCTTCGGCGCCTTCAACAACCCGCAGTTCAATTATCTGCCCACGCTTGCGCAGCGCCGGGAAGAGACGATGTCGCTGCTGCTCAACGCCGCGCCTTCGTTCCAGAAGCCCAAGTCGGTCATGGTCGCCGCGCTGCCCGCCGTGGAAGCGGACATTCCTCCGCAATTGCGCAGCACCGCCAAGGGGCCGGTCTGCGTGGCCCGCCCCGGCGCGGTGCTGGGCGTGGAAGGGGCGCCGCTGATCTATTCCACGGCCTTTGCGCATGACATGAAGGTCAAGCTCACCAATGCCTCGGGCCAGACCATCGACGTTCCGGTGATCCCCCGCGCCGACCAGGGCGGCTACAGGATCGCGCCCGAGGAACTGCCGAGCGCCTTTGCCGGATCGATGCGCGCCCAGCTCCACGGCACTTGGGGCTTCGCGCCGTTTTCCGGCCCCGACTTCCTCCTGCAACGGCCCGATGGCACCGCCTGGAAAGTCGCGGGAGAGGCCGATGCGCTGGTGATCGGCCGCGACAATGCGGTCGTCCTGGAAGGTGCTGCTCCCTCCTGCGTCGAAGATGTGCTGCTGCGGCAGGGCAACGGCGCGCCCCGGCCGCTCGACTGGAAGGTGCAGGACGGCAACCGGCTGGCCGTGACCGTGCCGCTCAAAGGCGTCGGCCCCGGCGAGGTGCGCGTGGAAGTGCGCTATCAGGGCGCCAAGGGCGCGGAGACGGTCATGCTGCGCGCCCGTGCCGAGGCAAGCCGGATCGACGGGTTCGAACTTCATGCCGGGGACAGCCAGGGCGTGCTCACCGGGCAGCGTCTGGACCAGGTGCAGTCGCTGACCCTGGGCGAGGTGGAATACCGTCCGGACGGCCTGACCCGCGAGGATGCGATGGACCGGCTGCGGCTCACCGCCAAACCCAACGAGAAGGCGCAGACTCAGGCACCGGAGCAGGGTGCTTCGGGCAAGGCGGTGGTGCGCCTGGCGGACGGTCGCAGCGTGACGCTGCCGGTACGCGTCGGCGCGCCGAGGCCGCAGGCGGTGCTGCTGAACCGCACCGTCTATCCCGGCCCCGCAACACCCGGCACCCGCGTGCTGGAACTGGGCGCGGGCGAACTGCTGCCCGACAACGGCGAACTGGTCTTCTCGATAAAGGCCGCTCCCGATGCGGGGTTCGACGCGCGCGACATGATCGAAGTGGCGGGCGGCGAGGGGCGGGGAACCGTGCGTCTCTCGGCCGGCAAGGGCCTGACGCTGGAAAGCCGGCAAGTGCTCGTCGCCCGCCTCAAGGCCGCCGACCTGCCGCCCGGCGTGTTCGGCCCGCTACGCTTCCGGCTGGTGGGCGGCGACATGACCGGCGACTGGACCCCGCTCACGACGCTGGCCCGCCTGCCGCGCATCGAAAACCTTGCCTGCGGGAATGAGGAAGCCAAGCCTTGCACCCTGACCGGGCGGGATCTGTTCCTGATCGAGGCGGTGGCTGCCGACGCGGCTTTCGCCAGCCCCGTCGCGGTGCCACCCGGCTTCACCGGCTCCAGCCTCGGCGTGCCGCGCCCGGCGGCGGGCAAGCTCTACTTGCGCCTGCGGGACGCGCCGCAGACGCCGGTGGTGCTGCCCCAGCCCTGAAGACGGCTCCCTGAAGACGGCGCCCTGAAGACGGGGCTGAAGACGGCGCCTTCTCAATTCGTTAGCTATTGGGATCTAAGCTCTCCCGCGAACGCGAATGAGGCGGCGCGCATCGATATGGACTTGTCCCGGATGATGGAACGTGGCGACGCCTGGAAAGGCAAGCCGGCAACCGAAGCGGCGCTCATGGTGACGATCCGCGCGGTGACGATCGGCGTCGTGGCGGCGCGTGACGATGCCTGCGGTCTGGACATTGCCGGAACGGTGCGGGGCGAAGGGCCGTTCGGCGCCTGGGGCTGCGAAGGCGCGGACGTGGCGATCGCGGTGAACGCGCCGGGAACGGCCTTTCGCCGGGGCGTGCTCGGGCAGGGCAGGCTCTACGACGACCGGGTCGAGCTGGACCTGATGCTGGAGGGCCCTGAAGCACAGGCGCTCGCGGCCGATCTCGATGGGCAGGGGCGGGTGCTGCTCCTGCACGGCGAGCCGATCGGGGAGCGTCTGTTTCGCGTCACCGGCTACGAGGTCGCCTGAAGGGGGTAGCCCACCACTCGCAATAGCCGCTCGCGTACGGGAACGACGGGCTATCCTGATGCCGGTGCCTTGATGAGGGAGCGGTGCATGAACGGGGCTGTTCTGTGAAAGGCGCGGTCGATCGCCTGCTGAAGCCGCTGGGGCTTCAGGCCCGGACGCAGGATCCCGGCCCCTACTGGCCCCGCCGCCGCACCGATCGGATCCACCACCCCTTTCTGTTTCTGCTCACCCCGCCCGGCGCGGGAAGCACCGCGATCGCCCGGCACCTTGCCGAGCGGGCGGACGTGGCCGGGCTGACCCCCAGCTTCGAGGGCCAGCGGCTGGTGCGCGGGCTGATGGACGTGGACCAATGGTGCGAGCGCAAGTTCGTGGACTACGAAGCCGTGCTCGGCGTCTGGAGCGCGCGTATCGCCGAGGCGGAGCATAGCCGCAGCCGGGCCTTTTTCCTGGAGAAGAGCCCGCCTCACCTGGTCCGTCACGAGACGCTGTTCGCCCATTTCGCGGAATACCGCGTCGCGGTGTCCAATCGCGCGCCGCTCACGGCGGTGGATGCGCAGCTCAAGCGCTACCACCTGCCCGGCTACCGCGGCGTCCCCCGCGACCGCGTGGTGCGCGACCTCGCGCGGCTGTGGATCTGGCGCAGCACGCTGCTCCGCACGGCGATCGAGCGCCACGGCTATCCCCTCGTCACCTACGAACGTTTCCGCCGCGATCCCGATGCGATCCTCGGCGCTTTCGGGCTGGAGACGGACCGCGATGCAGGCAGCGCCCACATGGCAACCGCTGAAGAGGAAGCCCCGGCACAAGTCTTGATGCTCTCCACCGGCGAACGCCGGATCGTGACGGAAACGGTGGCCGAGGCGCCGGACCTGCTGGCGTTCTTCGGCTATGCGGGGGGGAGCTGACTATGCCGATCGGGGGAATGGGGCGCGGTTTGCATAGTGTCCGGTTTCGTCGGTGGGTTCAACGGGTGGAGGCAACACAAGCTTGAAAGCGCTCTGCGGGTGTTTG
>NZ_DAMDBA010000085.1:1702-21363 GCF_032093395.1 Novosphingobium sp. | reverse complement strand
AGCAGTCGTCGAGCAGAAGCAGCTCCACTTCCAGCGTCAGGCAGGCCGGAGGTCCGGCCCGGTGATGTGCCTCGGCTACGGTGGCATCCGCAACCAGTTGGCCGGGAATCGTGAACTCGTGTTCCGGCAAGGCTTCGATCAAGCGTTCTCCGTCCGAAATGGCCGCGTCGTCGGTGAAGGCGAGGGCAATGGTGTGCCGTGATCCCGCGAACGTGGCGCTGCTCCAGGCGCGTTCGGCGTGGCGCAGGAATTCGACCCGCGGACCGGCGAGCTTCAGGATTTCGGCGAGCAGAAGCAGCCAGGGCCCGCGTGAGAAGGCGCGCTCCGTGGCCTCGCCCATGGCCTTGCGAGCCGACTGCAGCATGGAGCGGTCATGGGCAAAATTAACGTGCATGTGGGCTCTCCAGATAAGACGTCATGAAAAGGCGAACGCGAGCTGACGTTCCGGCGCGGGGCTGGCGCCCATTGCGCAGGTCGCCGACGAATCGGGGATCGTGCGCGGCAAGACGGCCGAATTTCGTCCAGGACATGCGGGTAAGGCGCAGGAAGCGCTCTATCTGGCGTAAAAGCATGGGCCGGGCTCCGATACGGGAATCGCGTTTTCTGTTCCCAATATGTTCCAATCCATGAGGGCTTGTCTAGGAAATTTCCTACGCGTAGGATTACATTATGGAAAACGCCGAAACCCGCCGTCGCTTGTTGGAACTGGCCGAGGAGCAAGGTGTCAGTCTTTCCTCCCTGTCGCGACTTATCGGTAAAAATACATCTTATCTTCAGCAGTTTATAAGGAAGGGTAGCCCTCGAAAGCTGGAAGAGGGCGATCGCGGTACGCTTGCCCGCTTCTTCGGCGTCGACGAATCGGAATTCGGCAAATCGAAGGAAAAATCCTACGCTTCCGAGAAAAATTCCTACGCTGCAGATTGGGTCGATGTTCCCCGTCTGGCCATCGGCGCTTCAGCAGGGCCGGGTGCGTTGCCCGATGGCGAGGAAGTCTTCGGGGCGATCCGCTTCTCGCCGCGCTGGCTGCGGTCGATGGGGCTGCGGCCGGAGATGCTTTCCGCGATCGTCGTCAGCGGCGATTCGATGGAGCCCGTCCTGCGTGACGGTGACGAGATTCTGGTGGATCGGGATTGGCGGCCCCTGCGCGATGGAATCCACGTCGTCCGGCTCGACGATACCGTGCTGGTAAAACGGCTGGAGGCGGGAAGGGCGGGGCGTATCGCTCTGCTGAGCGACAATCCGGCCTATCGCCCCATCGAATGCGGGCTGGAGGAGATCGAGGTGATCGGCCGCGTGGTCTGGAAAGGTGGCCGGATCTGAAGCCGGAGTCTGTCTGAGGCCAGAGTCTGTCTGAGGCCGGAGTCTGAAGCCGGGGCAGAGGTTGCATTCGGCTGGGCTTGCGGCCATTTCCGCAGTCATGACCCATGACCCTGAGCCGCAGCCGATGCGCGTCGGCATAATTCCCGTCACGCCCCTTCAGCAGAATTGCTCGCTGATATGGTGCACCAAGACCATGCGCGGCGCGTTCGTCGATCCGGGGGGCGATCTTCCCAAGCTGCGCCAGGCTCTGGAGAAGACCGGCGTAACGCTGGAGAAAATCCTCGTTACGCATGGGCATCTGGATCACTGCGGCATGGCCGGCGTCTTCGCGAAGGAGATGGGGGTTCCCATCGAAGGGCCTCAGGAAGAAGATCGCTTCTGGATAGCGCAGCTCAACGACGATGGCCCGCGCTGGAACATGGAAGCGCATACCTTCGAGCCCGATCGCTGGCTTGAGGATGGCGACAAGGTAACAGTGGGGGAACTGGAACTCGATGTCGTTCACTGTCCGGGGCACACCCCGGGTCATGTCGTGTTCCATCACGCGCCCAGCAAGTTTGCGATGGTGGGCGACGTTCTGTTTCAGGGCGGGATCGGCCGCTGGGACTTCCCGCGTGGCAACCTGGAGGATCTCGTCGATTCGATCACCCGCAAGCTCTGGCCTCTGGGGGACGAAGTGACGTTCGTTCCGGGGCATGGGCCGATCAGCACGTTCGGAAACGAGCGGCAGACGAATCCTTATGTAGGTGACGCTGCGCTGGAGCGTGGGCTGCCGGCCTGAGCACCTGCTTCGATCGGATAAAATGGAAGGGCGGTGCGGTGCGCCGCCCTTTTCGATTCTCAGAAGCGTCCCAGCGCGATCAGGACTGCGATCGTGGACAGGCCCAGGAGAGTCAGGATGGTGATGAGAACGCCCACCATGCGCAGCGGGTTGGGCCGGTCTATGTCCATGCCAAGTGCGTGCGACACGCGACCCAGCATGAACAGCGATCCGACCACCGCCAGCCATGTGCCGCCCTTGCCGGTCATTTCTATGGCTGCGGCAAGGATCAACATGAAAGGTGTGCTCTCCACGAAGTTCAGCTGCGCGCGCATGCGGCGGGCGAGCGGGTCGTGGCCGCCATCGCCGAACAGCACCTTCTCGCGCACGCGCAGCTGACCGATCCGTGCTATATGCCAGAATGTGATAATGCCGGCCGCCGCGGCAAGGCACAGTGTCGTCTGAAGAATCATGGGCAGATTTCCCCCTAAGTGGATTTTCACGGTGATGCTGCGGGGACTGACGGGTTGCAACTCACGAGAAATCGGTTATAGGCGCGCCTTCGCAAAGCCGCCGGTCCGCGAATACGGTTTCCGGCGGCCTTTTTGACAATAATCCAGTTTCAGGAACAGGTGCCGAAATGGCTGTCCCTAAAAGAAAGACCACCCCCTCCCGCCGTGGCATGCGTCGTAGCCACGACGCGCTGAAGGTCGAGGCTTTCCACGAATGCCCGAACTGCGGCGAGCTGAAGCGTCCGCACAACCTCTGCAACGCTTGCGGCCACTACAATGGTCGTGAGATCGTCGCGGTCGAAGTTTAAGACCAAGACGATTTTCGGAGGTTGCCCATGAGTCTGCCGCGTATCGCTGTCGATGCGATGGGCGGCGACGAGGGCGTGCGCGTCATGATTGAAGGCGCTGCTCTCGCGCGCCGTCGACATGACCGCTTCAAGTTCCTGTTGGTCGGTGATGAGCCGCGGATCAAGGCCGCGCTCGAAAACCATCCGAATCTCAGGGCAAGTTCCGAGATCCTTCATACCGAAGGCGTCATCAGTGGCGAGGATAAGCCCAGCCAGGCCTTGCGCCGGGCCAAGGGTACCTCGATGGGGCGCGCTATCGAGGCGGTGAAGGCGGGTGACGCCGGAGCCGCTGTCAGTGCCGGCAATACCGGTGCCTTGATGGCGATTTCCAAGCTTGCGCTGCGTACGATGCCCGGCATCGATCGCCCGGCGCTGGCCGCTCTGCTGCCGACCCTTGAAGATCATGACCTGGTCATGCTCGACCTTGGCGCCAATGCCGAGTGCGATGCGCGCAATCTCGTGCAGTTCGCGGTCATGGGCGCTGCCTATGCCCGTGTCGCCACGGGGCGCGAGCAACCGCGCGTGCGTCTGCTCAACATCGGCACCGAAGAAACCAAGGGCACCGGCGATCTGCGCGAAGCGGCGGCCATGCTCAAGGCTTCGGCTGCCGATCTTTCGATATCCTTTGACGGATTCACGGAAGCCGACAAGCTCGGGCGCGGAGACATGGATGTCGTCGTTACCGACGGTTTTTCCGGTAATGTCGCGCTCAAGGCGGTCGAAGGCACGGCGCGCTTCGTGGCCGATCTGCTGCGACGCGGTTTTACCAGCTCACTGCGGTCCAAGATCGGTTTCCTGATTTCGAAGCCCGCGACCGAGCTGCTCAAGCATCATCTCGATCCCAACAACCATAACGGCGCGGTTTTCCTGGGCCTCAACGGTATCGTGGTGAAGAGCCATGGCGGTGCTAACGCCGCCGGTGTCGCCAATGCCGTGGCGGTGACCGCACGCCTCCTGGAGGAAAACGTGACCGAGCGGATTTCCGCCGACCTTGCCCGACTGGGCGGGGCGTCATTGGGCAAGCCCCGAGTCCAGGAAGAGAGCGCCTGATGCTTCGTTCGGTCATCGTGGGCACCGGCTCTGCCCTGCCGCGCCGCGCGGTCAGCAACGCCGAGCTTGCCGAGCGCGTCGATACCAGCGACGAGTGGATCGTCGAACGTACCGGCATCTCCAACCGTCACATCGCGGCACCTGACGAGACGACGTCCAGTCTCGCCACCGATGCTGCGCGCAGGGCGTTGGAAGCAGCGGGATTCGAGCCTTCGTCGATCGAGTTGATCGTTCTGGCCACGGCCACGCCGGATCAGACTTTCCCGGCTACGGCCACGATCGTCCAGAAGAATCTCGGCTGCCGCGGTGGCATCGCATTCGACGTCGCTGCTGTCTGCTCGGGCTTCCTCTATGCCGTCGGGGTGGCCGATTCGATGCTGCGGTCGGGCATGGCCAAGCGCGCGCTCGTGATCGGTTCGGAAACCTTCAGCCGCATTCTGGACTGGGAAGATCGCACCACTTGCGTTCTTTTCGGCGATGGCGCGGGAGCGGTCGTGCTCGAGGCGCAGGAACAGGACGGCGACGCCGCGCGAGGCATCCTTGCAACGCGGCTTCATGCCGACGGCGCCCATAACGAACTGCTCTATGTCGATGGCGGACCTTCCACCACCGGCACCGTGGGCAAGCTGCGCATGAAGGGCCGCGAAGTCTTCCGGCATGCCGTTGTGAACCTGGCGGAAGTTCTCAGGGAAGTCCTTGAGGAAACTGGGAATTCGCCTGAGGATATCGATTGGCTCGTGCCGCATCAGGCCAATGCCCGCATTCTCGATGCCACTGCGCGAAAGCTTAACCTGCCGGTTGAAAAGGTTGTCATGACCGTGGGCCAGCACGCCAACACTTCGGCGGCGTCGGTGCCTCTGGCTCTCGACCAGGCCGTTCGCGACGGTCGGATTCGGCAGGGCGATCTCGTCGTTCTGGAAGCCATGGGCGGCGGTTTTACCTGGGGCGCAAGCGTCGTTCGGATGTGATTGTTGATCCCGTTCGGGACATGAGTTGAATTGATGCGGGGAAGCATTGCTTTTCCCGCATTTTTTCATAATATTGTCCGGGGGGTTGTCGCAGGGAGGGGATGCGGGACTTATGCGCTCCACGGACACATTGACCAGGGCAGAAATCGCTGAAGCCATCCACAGGAAGCTCGGGCTATCAAGGTCCGAGTCGCTTGCGATGGTGGAAGCGATATTGCAGCATATGTCTGAAGCCCTCTCAGAGGGCGAGAATGTCAAGATTTCCGGATTCGGCACTTTCCTGCTTCGCGACAAGGGCGAGCGGATCGGGCGAAATCCGAAAACCGGCGTCGAAGTGCCGATCACACCGCGCCGCGTCATGACGTTCCGGGCCAGTCAGATGCTTAAGGACCGCATTACCGACTGATCCGGATTCGGCATCGGCTCGGTAATACGGAGAGTTCTGAAATGACTGCCAGCGAAGCAAACCGTTCGGGAGAGCCTCTCCTTGAGGAAGAGGCTTCCGTACGAGGGCTGTCTTCGGGACGGGAACTTGCCGGGCCGGGCATCTTCAACGATGGGAAAGCGCCTGACGCGCTGCGTACGATCGGCGAAGTGACGAAGGCGCTGGGTATCCGCCAGCATGTACTGCGTTACTGGGAAGAGCAGTTTCCCGCGCTCCAGCCGATCAAGCGGAGCGGCAATCGACGTTACTACCGTCCCGAGGACGTATTCCTGATCGGGCAGATCGATCGCCTGGTCAATCGTGAGGGCTATACCTTGCGGGGTGCGCGCATGGCTCTTGAAGGCGCAGATCCGCGGGACGTGGCCGGAGCGAACCAGCAAGGGGACGCTGCGCCTGCGACGGGCGACGCGGACATCTTTACGCAGGAACTCGTCCGCATTCGCGATAGACTGGCGCAGGCGCTCGCCGCAGCCTGACTCCGTCCGGTGGCAGATTGCCTCAAATACCGCATTCTCCAAGCCTTTGGCTGGAAACTGCTCTAATCGAGAGCGTTGGGGCCGAGTTCGGGATCGAGGTCGCGAGGGCGGGTCAGGTGAACGAGGCGGCCTGACGCTTCGCTGATTTCGTCCCAGGATTCGATGTCCAGTTCCAGGACCGCATAAGCAGCGGTTGGAAATTTCTCTTCTACCATATCGCGCATGGGGCTGTTGCCGTCATCTGGCACGAGATCGAAGATCAGGTCTTCCAGGCCGGGATTGTGGCCTATCAGCATGATCGACTGCGGATCTCCTGATTGTTCTCGCAGGAGATCGAGCAGCGTTGCCGAACTGGCAAGATAGATCCGTCGATCCCAAGTGACCGGCGGAATTTCACCGGCCGCTTCTCCCGCCAGCTCGATGGTCTGCGTGACCCGAACCGCCGGGGAGGCAAGGACGCGCTTCCAACCCACCGCATGGTCGCGGATGTGCAGGCCCATCAGCGCGGCGCCTTTGCGCCCGCGCTTGTTGAGCGGGCGATCGAAGTCCCGCAACCGGGCATCGTGCCAGTCTGACTTTGCGTGTCTGAAGATTCCAAGGGTTTTCATCGAGGCTTTCGATCTACTGGGAGTCGGGTCGAAGGGGCGGGTGCTCTGTCGGGTGCTCCGTAGCGTTTCCGGCCGGACTCCGGACCTCGTCGGGCCTTGCGGTTCCCTCTGAACCATCCCAGGCGACGCGATGCAAGGCTTCCTCCAGCGAAACGCGCAGAACCGGGGTGCCCGGTGGGAAGGCGCTGAGCAGGCGCGAAGGGAAGGCGGAGGAAAGCACCACGAAGTGCCCACGATCGCCGCGGCTGCGGATAAGGCGGCCGAAAGCCTGGGCGAGCTTGGCGCGGATCAGGCCGTCGTCGTAAGAGGAGCCGCCCCCGGCGAGGCGCCGCGCGCGATGCAGGATCGTGGGGCGCGGCCAGGGAACCTGCTCCATGATCACGAGCCGCAGCGACTCGCCTGGAACGTCCACTCCATCCCGCAGGGCGTCGGTGCCGAGCAGCGATGCGGCCGGATCGTCGCGGAAAATGTCCACGAGAGTGCCGGTGTCGATCGGGTCGACATGCTGGGCGTAAAGCGGCAGGCCGGCGCGGGCGAGGCGATCCGCGATGCGGCCGTAGACCGCGCGAAGGCGCCGGATCGCGGTGAACAGGCCCAGAACGCCGCCACCCGCCGCCTCGATCAGCCGTGCGTAAGCCCCGGCAAGCGCGGGAATATCGCCGCGCGGGATATCGTTCACGATGAGGACTTCGGCTTGGGCGGCGTAGTCGAAGGGGCTGAGGTGTTCGGAAAGCCGTGGCGTCACATCGATATGGGCCGCGCCTGAACGGGCGATCGCCTTGTTCCAGTTTTCACCGTCCCGCAGCGTGGCGGAAGTCATGACCACGCCATGGGCCGGTTCCAGCACGACGCTGGCGAAGGGCTTCATGGGATCGAGCCAGTGGCGGTGGATGCCGACGTCGTATTCCCGCGCCTCGGACCGATCGAGCGCCAGCCAGTCGACGAATTCCGGATCGGCAGGGCCGCTCAGGCGGCCCAGCATCGCCTCCCAGGCCAGCAGCAGATCCACGCGCCAGCCCAGCGATTGGCGCGCGCCTTCGATCCGGGCACGCCCCTGGCCATCGAGCCAGTCGGGCGCATCTTCCAGCAGGGCTTCTAGGCGCAGGCCCAGGCGAACGAGGGGCTGGCGAAGCTCGCCAAGCGCTTCGCGCGCGGCTTCGGCTATTTCCGCGAAAGAGCCTTCAAGGCCGGCCGCTTCCGTTTCAAGGCCATAGCCGGCTTCCTGGCCGCCGCTTTCGTCACGGGCGTAGACGGTGGCGCGGACGGCCGCCAGCAGTTCCTCGATCGGGCCTGACGCTTCGCCATCGGCTAGCCGCTGCATCCAGCCGTCGCCTGGCAGCGCCTCGGCGGCTGCCCGCGCAGCCTCGATCGCCTTGGCGCCGGCTTCGTCGTAACTGGCGACGTCCGCCAGGCGCGCGGAAAGGCCGCGGCGTCGGCCCCGCGAGGCCTTTTCCGGGCCGATCACCCATCGGCGCAGTTCGATGGCTTCGGTACCGGTGAGGGCGGCGGCGAAAGTGGAGTCGGCCGCATCGAAGACATGGTGGCCTTCGTCGAACACGATGCGCGTGGGGCGGGCGGCGTGATCGCGGCCGCGCGCGGCGTTGATCATGACCAGCGCGTGGTTGCCGATCACGAGGTCCGCGCCCGCGCTGGCGCGCGCGGCGCGCTCTATGAAGCACTTCCGGTAATGCGGGCAGCCGGCGTAGACGCATTCCCCGCGTCGATCGGTCAGGGCGGTGATGCCGCGCTGGCGGAAGAGGGTGCCGAGCCAGCCGGGTAGATCTCCGCCGATCATGTCGCCGTCCTGGGTATAGGCCGCCCAACGCGCGACGAGCTGTGCCAGGATCGCTGCTCGCCCGGCGAAACCGCCTTGCAGCGCATCTTCCAGATTGAGCAGGCAAAGGTAGTTCTCACGTCCCTTGCGCACCACCACGGGCTGCGTGCCGTCCGCCCGGCGGTCGGGCCAGGCGCGGCGGCTTTCCTTGCGCAACTGACGTTGCAGCGCCTTCGTATATGTGGAAACCCAAGTGGTGCCGCCGGACTGACTGCTCCAGAGCGAAGCGGGCGCCAGATAGCCCAGGGTCTTGCCGATTCCGGTTCCGGCCTGCGCCAACAGCACATGCGGCCGTCCCGACGATTGACGCGGGGCAAAGGCTGCGGCGGCCTCAGCGGCGTAAGCCTGCTGGGTAGGGCGCTGTTCCGCATCGCTGCCGGTAAGCTGGGCGAGCCTTTGCAAAACGTCGTCGCGGTCCAGCGCGACCTGCCTGGGCTGCGGCGATTCGGCGCTTTCCTCCCATTCCGGCAGGCGGGTGAACAGCCATCTTTCGGCGCGATCCGGCCGGGCGATGCGCGGGTTCAGCAGCGTGGCCCAGGGCCAGCGCATGCGGGTCAGCGATTGCAGCGAGGTCCAGGCGCCTTCGCGCTCTGCCCAGTCGGGACTTTCGCAAATGTCGAGGAGCGCTCCTGCGGCTTCCTGCAACAGCCGCGCCACGTCCGCATCGTCCTTGGGTTCTTCCAGACCAAGCGCGCCCGCGAGCCCCTTGGGCGTCGGCACGACGAAGCGCGCGGGGTGCATGAAGGCGAAGAGTTCCAGCAAGTCGAGCCCGGAGAGATCGGGGTAACCCAGCCGGGTCGCGACGAGCGGCGCATTGAGCAGCAGCAGCGGCGTATCCGCCGCCGACATCACCGCTTCGCCTTTCGACACCGGACGAGTCGTCCCCATCCGGTCGCGAAGCCAGGCACCGCCGTGGCTGGCGTGAAGGGCGGGGAGGGGCAGGGCGGCCATGGCGTTCGTCTTAGGCAAGGCGGTTGGAAAAAGGAAACCTTGGAAGCGCTCGGCGGTCGAAAACGCATTCGCGGCCGTAGGAAAATACATCAAGATACATTTTAGTCTCTTGCGAAGATCGATTTAAGATATATCTTGAGCTCATCATGAACACGAAGAAAGTAGATATGAGAGACCCATTCAATTTCCATGAGCACGGCGCGCATCGCCGTCGTCGCAGCGAATGCGGACATCATCCCGAGGAGCGGTCCATGCGCGGGCGCGGCGGCTTCGGTATGGCACGGGGCCGATCGGACGGGGGTGCCTTCGAAGATTTCGGGGGCGGTTTCCCCGGTGGCAGGGGCCGAGGTCGTGGCGGTCGCGGCGAAGGCTTCGGCGGTGGTCGGTTCGGGGGCGGCAGGCCTGGTGGCGGTCGGCGCAAGCGGTTGTTCGAGCAGTCGGAACTTCAGGTTCTCCTGCTCGCCCTGATCGTCCAGGCGCCGCGCCACGGCTACGATCTGATTCGCGAGATCGAAACCCTGTCCGGCGGGGAATACGCGCCGAGTCCAGGCGTCGTGTACCCTGCGCTGACCTATATGGAGGAAGCCGGTCTGATCGCTCCCGCCGTGGAGGAAGGTGCGCGCAAATCCTATCAGGCGACCGAGCAGGGCCGCGTCCAGGCCGAGGCCGACACTGAAAAAGCCGCCGCGCTGAAGGAACGTCTTTCCGCTTTGGCCGAAGCGCGCGAGAAAGTGGACCCCGCTCCCGTTCGGCGGGCGATGCATGCATTGAAGACCGCGATGTTCGATCGCCTTTCGAAAGAGGGCACCGATCGCGATATCATCCTGCAGATCGCCGACGCCCTCGACGAAGCGACCCGTAAGATCGAAAGGATCGAAGGATGAACGTGATTGCCACGCGTGTGGTTACCGAAAACGGCGGCAAGTACGTGCGCCAGCTCTGCAAGCACTGGAGTCACAAGCTGCAGACCGAGGTGGACGGCGATCTGGGAACGGTGACGTTCCCCAACGCCGTCGCCACCATGGCGGCCGACGGGCAAGGTATCGACATTGCCATTTCGGGCCAGGATCGCGACGATGTGGAGCGACTGACCGATGTGGTTGCGCGCCACATAGATCGCTTCGCATTCCGCGAGGCGCCGCTGGCCTACGATTGGCAGTGGCGGGAGGGGTGACCGGGTAAAAGGGTAAGAAACTCGTCGTCCCGGACTTGATCCGGGACCGCTGGCCGTGAACGGCCCACCTCTCGGAAGGGCGCACCGTCGCAAGCTATCGCCTCAAGGATTGCCAGCGGTCCCGGATCAGGTCCGGGAGGACGGACTCATCGGACGCTTGCCGGGCGTGACGTCTTGCCTTCTGCGCGCTTTTGGCCAAAGAGCGCTGCATGACTGAACAAGCCCTGATCGAAGCCGCACGTGTGTCCAAGGCCTGGCCCTTCCAGGAGGCCCAGAAGCTCCTCAAGCGCTATCCGCAGGGCAAACCGAACGGCGCGCCGGTCTTGTTCGAGACCGGCTATGGCCCGTCGGGCCTGCCGCATATCGGAACGTTCCAGGAAGTGCTGCGCACTACGCTGGTGCGCCGCGCCTACGAAGCACTGACAGGCGGCGCCCCCACGCGGCTCGTGGCCTTTTCCGACGACATGGACGGGCTGCGCAAGGTGCCCGAGAATATCCCGAACGCAGAAGTGCTCGGCGCCAATCTCGGCAAGCCGCTCAGCCGCATTCCCGATCCGTTCGGGACGCATGAAAGCTTCGCGCATCACAACAATGCGATGCTGCGCGACTTCCTGGACCGTTTCGGCTTCGATTACGAGTTCGTCTCGGCGAGCGACCGCTACAACTCGGGCGCCTTCGATGCCGCGCTGACCCGTGTTCTGGAATGCAACCAGGGCATTCTCGACATCATGCTGCCAACCCTTCGCGAGGAACGCCGCAAGACCTATTCGCCGGTTCTGCCGGTTTCGCCCACCAGCGGTGTGGTGTTGCAGGTTCCCGTCAAAGTGATCGATGCCGCCACCGGCATGATCCGCTTCACCGACGAGGACGGCTCGGTCGTCGAGCAGTCGGTGTTCGGCGGCAAGGCCAAGCTTCAGTGGAAGGTAGACTGGGCGATGCGCTGGTATGCGCTGGGCGTCGACTACGAGATGTGCGGCAAGGATCTTACCGACTCGGTGATCCAGTCGGGCAAGATCGTGCAGGTGCTGGGTGGCCGCAAGCCGGAAGGTCTGATCTACGAACTGTTCCTGGATGAGAACGGCGAGAAGATCTCCAAGTCCAAGGGCAACGGCCTTACCATCGAGCAGTGGCTGACTTATGGCACGGAGGAATCCCTGGGGTTCTACCTGTTCCGCGAGCCCAAGAGCGCCAAGCAGCTTCACGCCGGGGTCATTCCCAAGGCCGTGGACGAATACTGGCAGTTCCGCGGAAACCTGGCCGACCAGGCGCTCGACAAGCAGCTTGGCAACCCGGTGTGGCATCTGCTGCGCGCGAATGGCGAAAGCGGCAGTGCGGGCAAGGGCGCGGGAGATACCGTGCCGGTGACGTTCTCGCTGCTGCTCAATCTGGTGGGCGTGCTTGGCGCCGATGCCACGGCGGAGCAGGTCTGGTCCTATCTTGGCAACTATGTCGCCGATGCCACGCCCGAAGCGCATCCGGAACTGGGCGAAATGGTGCGCGCGGCGCTGGCTACCAACCGCGATTTCATCGCCCCGACTCTCCAGCGCCGTGCTCCCCATGCCAATGAGGCGGAAGCGCTGAAGGTGCTGGACGTGGAACTGGAGAAGGCCGGACCCGAGGCTACGGCCGAGACCCTTCAGAACATCGTCTACGAGATCGGCAAGAACGAGACTTTCGGCTTCGAAACGCTGCGCGACTGGTTCAAGGCGCTTTATGAGACGCTTCTCGGCTCTTCGCAGGGGCCGCGCATGGGCAGCTTCATCGCGCTCTACGGCGTTCCGGAAACGCGCAAGCTGATCGCCGAGGCTCTCTCGGCCCCCATCTGACGGAAAACAGCTGACGGACCACGCCATGCAACGGACTCCCCGAACGCCCGAGGAACTCGCCGAAGAGCTGCTCGGGCGTCGGTTCGGCGATCTCGATGCGGAGGACCAGGATGTCCTCAGGCGCATCGCCAGCGGAGCCGTGGGTGGGCCCAATGCCGACGAACTCGCCGCGCTTCATGCCACCCGCGCCGATCGGCTGGCCGATGGCGTGGCGGCGGTAGGAGGAAGCTGGGGCTTCATCATCGCCTTTGCCGTTGTGCTGTTCTCATGGATGCTGCTGAACAGTTCCATTTTGACGGCGCTGGGGCTGAAGCCTTTCGACGGCTATCCGTACATCTTCCTCAATCTGATGCTGTCGATGCTGGCTGCGATCCAGGCGCCGGTCATCATGATGAGCCAGAACCGGCAGGCCGACAAGGATCGCATCACGGCGCGGCATGACTACGAAGTGAACTTGCGCACCCAGCTGGAAATCATCCGCCTGCACCGCCGCTTCGATCAACTCCTCGTCCATCTCGAAGCGCGCAAGTCGGAACACGACAAGGCCGGATAGCCGGCCGGTGGAGCGTCAGCGCCAGGGGCGGGCGCGAAACCACTTCGTCACCACGTACTTGACGCCGCTGGTCACGGGACGAGCGGCGTGCATCGTCAGGGGATTGGGGCTGCCGTCAGGCCGTGCGTTGTTCCAGATCAGCAACGATCCCCTGGCGGGCGCGACCTGGAGATCGAGATGGACGAAATCGGTCGTTCCACCTTCGTCGACAGCGTTCAGATAGATCATCGCCGTCCAGCTTCGCTGTCCGCCGTTACGGCTTTCGCGCCGCCAGTACGGCGCCTTGGTGTCGAACCAGTCCCAGTGCTCGTGATAATATTCACCCTGGTTGTAGCGCTGGCCCTGCATCGATTCGCAATGGCGGGGATCGATCCCGGTAAGGTCGCAAAGCCGTGAATCGATCGATTTCACGACGCTGTCTTCGGGATCGATGTCGCCTGAGAAGCTCGTCCGATAGTCCTCCCAGCCACCTTCCTCGACAAGGCGGGACGGGCAGGCGACATGATCGATCAGAGCGATGAGGTGGCGGCAATCGACATCGCTGAGGAAGGCGTCGGCCTGGTAGAGTTCCGCGCCTTCGACGTGGAGGCGATCGAACGTGCGATCCGTACCCAGGCGTTCGCGCACGCTAGTGCCGATCCGGGCCAGGGCGTCGCAGTCGGGGTGGGCGGGTTTCGGCATCGTCGGGCGAGACTAGCCCCGCATAGTGGCGGATCAATCGTGGCCGCTTAAGAAACTGTGGCTGAAAAAAGACCGGAACCCCCGGACCGGACGATCCGGGGGTTCAGAGCCATTACCAGAAGAAGTCGTAGATCACGTCCACCACTTCGCCGGAGTAGGTGTCCACCAGCAATACGTCGTCGTAGTAGCGCACCCAGCGGTAGGCGCCGTAGACGGGCGGCAGGCGATACTGCCATGGGTCATTGATCCAGTAGTTGCTGCCGTAGAACATCGAACCCAGCGAGAACCCGATGCTCAGGCGGCGGTAGGAGTAATCGCGGTAGGGCGCATAGTAGCCGCCCATGCGATAGGCCGAGCGGTTGCGATCGCGATAGCGCTGCCAGTCGTAGCGACTGTCACGCCGCCAGTCGTTGCGGTCCCAGCGGCGGTTGTCGTTTCCGCTCCAGCGCCGATCGTCGTCGCGGCGATCGCGGCCCCAGGCGTTACGGTCCGGGCGGTTGTCGTTATTGTTCCAGCGCCGATCGTTGTCGCGTCGGTCCTTGCCCCAGGCGTTGCGGTCCGGGCGATTGGCGTCGTTGTTCCAGCGCCCTTCGTTATCCCGGCCGTCGTTGTCGCGGCGATCCTTGCCCCAGGCATTGCGATCGGGGCGATTGTCGTTGTTGTTCCAGCGACGATCATTGTCGCGTCGATCGTCATTGCGCCGATCGTTGTTCTGGGGCGAACCCCGCAGGTTGTCCGGTGTGGCGCCGTTGTTCCAGCGGACCTGGGAGGTCCAACTCGGATTGCCACGCACGACTCCGCGCTCAGGCCCGCGATCGGGACGCTGCTGCGGCTGGGGGCGGGCGACCTCGGGACGTTGGGGGCGCGCGGCCTGAGGGCGTGGCTGGGGCGCAGGGCGATAGGCTCCGCCGTTTCCGCCACGTCGCTCTCCTCCGCTGCGGTCTTCGCCGCGCGGACGTTCCTGAGCGAACGCTGCGGTGGGAATGGCGAGTCCCACAGCGGAAATGGCCATCGCGCCAAATGCCGCTGCCGAAAGGAGCGTCTTCGCCTTCAGTGTATGTTCCTTTTTCATGTCCGGTCACCAAACCGGATTTGCCGCCCGGCGATGGCGGTTCATCCTAAGGAATACCCTTAGGGGAGAGGCACTGTCGGAATGGTGAACCGCCACGATGCCTGGCGTTCATCTTGGCGAGCCTTAAAATGAACGAGGCCGCCACTCGGTGGAGCGGCGGCCTCATGCCTTTCGTGGCGCTTGCGGATCAGCGCGTCAGCTTCTTGTAGGCCAGGCGGGTCGGACGGTCGGCCGCATCGCCAAGGCGGCGGCGCTTGTCTTCTTCATAAGCCTCGAAGTTGCCCTCGAACCATTCGACGTGGCTGTTGCCTTCGAACGCCAGGATGTGAGTCGCCAGACGGTCGAGGAAGAAGCGGTCGTGGCTGATGACCACGGCGCAGCCTGCGAAGTTTTCGATGGCTTCTTCCAGCGCGCCCAGCGTTTCGACGTCAAGGTCGTTGGTCGGTTCGTCGAGCAGGAGGACGTTGCCACCCTCCTTCAGCATCTTGGCCATGTGGACGCGGTTGCGCTCGCCGCCCGAGAGCTTGCCGACGTTCTTCTGCTGGTCGGCGCCCTTGAAGTTGAACGCACCGACGTAGGCGCGGGTCGACATGTCGTGGCCGTTGACCTTCATGTAGTCGAGCCCGTCGGAGATTTCTTCCCAGACGTTCTTCTTGGGGTCCAGATGGTCGCGGCTCTGGTCCACGAAGCCGAGGTGCACGGTCGAACCGATGTCGATCGAGCCCTCGTCCGGCTGTTCCTTGCCGGTGAGCATCTTGAACAGCGTGGACTTGCCGGCGCCGTTCGGGCCGATCACGCCGACGATGCCGCCCGGCGGCAGGATGAAGGACAGGTCTTCGAACAGCAGCTTGTCGCCGAAGGCCTTCGAGATGCCCTTCACCTCGATGACCTTGCCGCCCAGACGCTCGGGCACCTGGATGACAATCTGCGCCTTGCCGGGCTTGCGGCCGGCCTGGGCTTCCTGAAGCTGTTCGAACTTGCGGATACGCGCCTTCGACTTGGTCTGGCGGGCGGCGGGGGTCTGCCGCATCCATTCCAGCTCGTCCTTGAGCGCCTTCTGGCGGCCGGATTCCTCGCGGTCCTCCTGCTCCATGCGCTTGGCCTTCTTCTCGAGGTAGGTCGAGTAGTTGCCTTCGTAGGGGAAGTACTTCCCGCGATCGAGTTCGAGGATCCAGTCCACCACGTGGTCCAGGAAGTAGCGGTCGTGGGTGATCATCAGCACCGCGCCCGCGTATTCCTTGAGGTGGTTTTCCAGCCATTCGACGGATTCGGCGTCGAGGTGGTTGGTCGGTTCGTCGAGCAGCAGGATCGACGGCTTCTGGATCAGCAGGCGGGTCAGGGCCACGCGGCGCTTTTCACCGCCCGAGAGGCTTTCCACGGGCCAGTCGCCCGGCGGGCAGCGCAGCGCTTCCATCGCGATTTCGAGCTGGTTGTCGAGCGTCCAGCCGTCCACGGCGTCGATCTTGTCCTGCAACTCGCTCATCTCGGCGCCGAGCGCTTCGAAGTCGGCGTCTTCCTCGCCCATCTCCATGCCGATCGCGTTGAAGCGCTCGACCATGTCGGCCGTCTCGCGCGCGCCGTCCTTGACGTTTTCGAGCACGGTCTTGGTCGGATCGAGTTCCGGTTCCTGCTCCAGATAGCCGACGGTGATATTCTCACCTGCCCAGGCCTCACCGGTGAAATCGGTGTCGATGCCGGCCATGATCTTGATCAGCGTGGACTTGCCGACGCCGTTCGGGCCGACGATGCCGATCTTGGCACCCTGGTAGAACTGCAGGTTGATGTCGTTCAGCACCGGCTTCGGGGCGCCGGTGAAGGTCTTGGTCATGCCCTTCATGACGAAGGCGTATTGGGCAGCCATCGGTTTCCTCTGGAAATAGGATCTGGATCGGAAAAGTTGCCGCTCGCTCTACAGGCGCGAGGCCCGGTTGCCAAGGGCAGCGCCCCGGGTGACGCGGCAGGGCGGCGTCTGCGCGTGGCACGGCGGATCTGCATCGGCGGATGGGCGCTTGGCGAACACGTACCGGGTGGCACGAAAATCTAACGGGGAAAAACACTTGATTGCCTCGGCGCGCGCGGGCAGGGCCACTCGCCCTTGAAGTCGATGGAGAAGAAAATGCAGAAAATTCTGCAAGTTGTGACCGTTGTCGTCGTGGCCGGACTGGTGATGTTCGGCGGGCGTTGGTACATGTATGTCGCGCAGAGCGACACGCCCTACGATGAAGTCGGCATCGCGCTGAACGGCTATGCGCCGGGACCGCTGCGTGACTGGGGCTGCAACAAGCTGAAGGAACGCTTCGCCGGTCAGCTGCCGCCATATGGCTGCGCATCGGCGGACGGCCGCAGCTGGAACTGATAGGAACTGCCGGGGGCCGGCCCTGATCGGCCCCCAAGATCTTGGCCCCTGAGATCGTTGCCGAGATGGACCGGTTGGCAGGAGCGACAGAGCGGGTTAGGCATCTGTCATGCAACGCAGATTCTCCCGCGCGGCGCTTCTCGCCGCCTTTCCGCTCCTTGCCGCCGCTCCGCTGTCGGCACAGGCCACGCCGACAGAAGGATCGGGCGTCGCCTGGGATATCGTCGAGGGCCTGACGACAGAGATCGGGGCGCGCCTCGCAGGATCGCCCGAGGAAGGCCGGGCGCGCGTCTGGGCCGAGGCAAAACTCAACGCGCTGGGCTTCGAGAACGTGAAGATCGAACCGTTCAGGACACTCGCCTGGACGCGTGGAGAGGAGCACGCAAAGCTCACCGTGCCCTATCCGCACACGCTCGCGATTGCCGCGCTCGGCCTTTCTGCGCCGACTCCTGCCAGGGGCCTCCAGGCCGACCTTGTCTATTTCCCCACGCTCGATGCCCTGCGCGCCGCGCCGGACGGTTCGCTCAAGGGCAAGATTGCCTTCGTCGACCATGCCATGCGCGCTGCCCAGGACGGTTCGGGCTACGGCCCTTACGGCGACGTGCGTCGTCGCGGGCCTTCCATCGCCTCGCAAAAGGGCGCTGCGGCGATCGTGATCCGCTCGGCCGGCACCGACAGCCATCGCAACCCGCATACGGGCGTTACCGTTTTCGCCAAGGGCGTGGAGGCCATTCCGGCGGGGGCCGTTTCGAACCCGGATGCCGATCTGATCGCGCGCATCGCCAAGCGCGGCAAGCCGATGAAGATCGACCTGACCTTGCTCGGCAAGCCGTTCCCGAATGCGCCTTCCGGCAACGTGGTCGCAGACCTGCCGGGCCGCGATCCCTCGTTGCCGAAGATCGTGCTCGCCTGTCATCTCGATTCCTGGGATCTCGCGACCGGCGCCATCGACGACGCTTCGGGCTGCGGCATCGTCACTGCCGCCGCCCTGGCCGCGCAGAAAGATGGCAAGACCTTGCGCACGATCCGCGTGCTATGGGCCGGGAACGAGGAAATGGGCGTCACCGGTGGTGGGAGCAAGGCCTATGCCGAAATGCACGGAACCGAGCCGCACGCGGTGGCGATGGAAAGCGATTTCGGCGCCGACAAGGTATGGCAGCTGCGCTTGACCCTGGCCGACGGCAACGAGGCGCTGGCGGAGAAGCTGAAAGCGGCGCTCTGGCCGATGGGCATCGTCTACAATGACAAGCCGGCCACGGGCGGCGCCGATGTCTCGGGTATCATAGCCAAGCAGGAACTGGCGGTGATCGACCTCGGGCAGGACGGCATGCACTATTTCGATCTGCACCACACGCCGGACGACACGCTGGACAAAGTCGATCCGGTGGCGCTCCAGCAGAACGTGGATGCCTGGACGGCCGTGCTGAATGTGATCGCCAACGAGCCCGGAGAGATCGCCAGGGTGCCTGGCTCCAAGGGGGAAGGCTGAATGCGACAGCCTTGGGGACCATTCCCCAAGGCTTCGCTTGCTTACCCGTTCTTCCCAATCAGCCGAGCAACTTCCAGCAGTCTTCGCGCCTGCTCCAGATGAAGCAGTTCGGTCATCTTGCCTTCCACACGGATGGCGCCCTTTCCCTGGTTTTCCTGGAGGGCGAAAGCATCGATGACGGCTTTCGCCCAGGCCAGGTCGGCCGCGCTCGGCGAGAAGACGGTGTTACAGGGCTCGATCTGCGCCGGATGGATCAGGCTCTTGCCGTCGAACCCGAACATGAGCCCCTGACGCGCCTCGGCCTCGAACATGGCGAGGTCGCGAAACTCGTTGCACACACCATCAAGGATCGACAGGCCATGGGCGCGGGCTGCTGCCGCCGCCATGGACAGGAAGGGCAGGAACGGCGTGCGGCACGGCGTGAGTTGCGCACGCATCTCCTTGGCAAGATCGTTGGTGCCAATGATCCAGAGTGAAAGTCGCGTCGTCTTGGCCATGGCCGCAATGGCGGGGAGGTTGCAGACGCTCTCGCACGTCTCGATCATCGTCCAGAGCCGCATCCCCGGCGCGGCGCCGGCGAGTGCATCGTGGTAACGGGCAACGTCGGCTGGCCCGTTGACCTTGGGCACCAGCACTGCGTCAGCCTGTGAAGCGGCGATGGCGGCAAGGTCGGCGGCGCCCCATTCGGTGTCGATGCCATTGGCGCGGATAGCGACCTCGCGATCTCCGAAGCCGCCCTCGGCAACCGCGGCCACCGCGGCGGCGCGGGCCTCTTCCTTGTTCTCCGGCGCGACCGCGTCCTCAAGGTCGAGAACGACCATGTCGCAAGGCAGCGTGCGGGCCTTGGCGATGGCCTTGGCGTTCGACGCAGGCAGATAGAGCGCGCTGCGACGGGGGCGGTTGTCTTGCTCGACGGCAGTCATCATCAGGATTTCCTCCAGCTTGCGGGAGGCATCGCGGAGCGGGAAGGGCAGGTCAAGGCCGCCGGGCTCGTCTCTGCGGGAGACCATCACGGCGATGAGCGCTCGCAAAAAAAACGACCTGAAGTTCGCGATAGACCTGTTGTATGGTGCAATCGATTGAAAAATCGTGTAGCAGCCGCGCCGTCGTTCTCGATCGTTCATCATCCTTGACGATCGAGTAGTGCGAGCCGGAACTTTCCGGGCCGTGCTGCGATAGCCCTATACGGGTCGCACGCCGTCTCGTGACCGATTCCTCAAGGATGCGGCGCGAGACGGC
>NZ_DAMDBA010000085.1:0-1692 GCF_032093395.1 Novosphingobium sp. | reverse complement strand
TTCCATTATCAGGTTGCGGGCTCCAGCACTCTGTCGAGTATGCGTTCGCTCTCGATCCAGAGCTTCTCGGCCTGCAGCTCGTCCAGTGCCTGCGGTGCCGGCTGTTCCTCCGCAAGGTCATGGAAGTAGCAGCCCCCCTTGCCGCCGAGTTCGGGATCGGTTGCCAACCATACGATCGTGCGCGCGGGCTGCTCAGGGGCGGCACATTCGTTTGCGGCCATATAGGCCTGCATTCCCTGATCGCCGTGGCTGGCGAAGTTCGATCCCACGCGGCCCGGATGCATGGCCAGGGCGACGATACCCTTGTCGATCAGGCGACGATGGAGTTCACGGGTGTACAGCAGGTTCGCCAGCTTGGCCTGGCAATAGGCCGCGCCGGGTTCGAAGGCCGTTTTCATCACCAGATCGTACCAGCGCATTCCCGCGCACGCGCGATGGCCGCTCGACGATACGGCGACCACGCGGACCAGTCCGGGCGGCGTGTCTCCGGCAGCACGTTCCAGCAACGGCAGAAGCTCGCGGGTCAGCAGAAAGGGAGCGAGGTGATTGGTGGCGAATGTCGCCTCCAGGCCCTCCGATGTGCCGTAAAAGCCATCCCGCACACCGCCCGCGTTATTGACCAACACGTCCACCTTGTCGGTCAGTGCACCGATGTCTCGCGCCACGCGCCGGACTTCGTGCATTTCGGAAAAATCGCCGCGCAGCATGTCCAGCCGCGCCGTCGCGGTGCCGGCCGCGCGGATATCCGCCTCGGCTTCCTCGCAGCGCTTCCTGTCTCTTCCGGTACCGATGACGTGCCAGCCCATGCGGGCGAATGCCATGGCGGTCGCCTTGCCGATGCCGGAACTGGCCCCGGTTACGACGACGCATCGCTGGCGCGATTCCGACGGATCATCTGCTTGCGGCATTGTTCTGTTCTCTCCCTTGAATCTCGATCAGGCAATTTCAGCGAGGTAGCGCACCCTTCAAGAACAGCCCCACCGCGAAGCGGACCCGCTGGTCGACATCCTGCGCCGGAAGCTCGTTCCCTGAAATCAGGAAACGTACGGGGGCGCTGACGACCATGCTCATGAAGACGGTGGCCGAGAGCATCGCGTCCTCGATGGCGAGCCGACCTGCAAGAGTTTCGTTTTCCAGAATTTCCGCCAGGAAACGGACGGTGGGCAGGGCGGCGATCTCGTAATAGGTCTGGAAGATGTCCGGAAAGCGATAGGCTTCGGTGTTGATCAGCCGTTGCAGCCGCACGCCTTCCGGAGTGCCGGCAAGCTGAATGCGCAGCATGGCGATGTTCACCAGGGTCTCTTCAAGCGTATCGGCGCGCGTTGCCTCTATTGCCTGCGGCTTGGCGGCGCGGCGCTCTGTTCCCCGGCGGATGGCCGCCCGGAACAGCGATGCCTTGTCGGGATAGCGGGCATAGACCGTGCGCTTGGTCATGCTGACTTCGGCGGCGACGGCCTCGATCGTGGTCGGCTCGAACCCCTTGTCCAGAAACCTCTCGAATGCGCAGTCGAGCAATTGCGCGTGACGGGCCTGCGCCTGCTCGCGCGTCGGGCGTCCGGCGCGGACCGCCGTAGAGGCCGATTCCATGGCGTCGGTCGGTTCAGGGCTTCGTTCGGTCATGTCCTGCTTCGAGCGGATCCTGCTTGCGCTGCCAAGAGGATCGTGAATAATGAAACGCACAAGATGCTATTA
>NZ_DAMDBA010000084.1:0-21868 GCF_032093395.1 Novosphingobium sp. | reverse complement strand
TCGACCTCTGCCACAAGCTGGATATCGACGTGGTGGCCGAAGGCATCGAGGAAATCACCGAAGCCGCCACCTTGCGCAAGTGGAGTTGCGACTTTGCCCAAGGCTACCAGTTCGGCAAGCCTGCGCCGGCGCGGATTGCGGCGCAGAATCTGATCACCCTCCAGAACAATGCCGCCGCTATCGTCGACTATCGAACAGGTGAGCCCGTCCTCGGCGTGGTATAAGTCGCGACGGCTTCGTCCGCTCCCTTTTCAGCAATGATACATTTTCGAGCAGTTATCGCTTGTCGAAATCCGGTCCAGACATATTCTGCCGACAGAACATCTCAAATTGACAAAGCAATTGGGAGAGGTCGCATGATCGAGGAGCGAGCATGTGAAGCTGGCGCAAACGAAAGCCTCCGCGGGAAAATTTCGCTTGCCGGCTGGGCATTGGGAAGTGCCGGAAGTTTTATCTGCTGGTGCATCCTGGGCAAGGCCTATCAAGTCTGGTTGCATCTTTAAAGCAGTTGATCCGATTGCATCGAAACAACTGCTTTAAGCTTATGTTTTTCGTATTTTCCAAATCATCGGATGATTCCATCTGATTAGAAAAATGCCCTAATAGGATCCCTTTGCCAGTAGGACGGCAGGAAGCGTCTTCGCCAGTAACCACAGGTCCAGGCCCAGACTTTTCCGCCTCACGTAAGCGACGTCCATCGTAACCCGCTGATGGTAGGACGTATCGCTTCGGCCGCTGGTCTGCCAGATGCCTGTCAGGCCGGGACGGACGCGGCAGTAGTGCTCGAAGTAGTAGCCATACTTATGGACCTCTTGTTCGACGATTGGCCTTGGTCCGACCAGGCTCATTTCACCTGACAGCACGTTCAACAGTTGCGGAAATTCGTCCAGACTGAGTTTACGCATGAGGCTGCCCAACGGGGTTACGCGCGGATCGTCTCGCAATTTGTGCGTTGCCTCCCATTCGCGCCTCGCGGCGGGAGAAGCCCGAAGATGGGCTTCAAGAATAGTATCCCCATCCACCCGCATGGTTCGGAACTTCAGACAGTGAAAGTATCGCCCACGATGGCCAATCCGGCGGTGTGAATAGAAAATCGGCCCTGGATCGCTTATGAACGTCGCCAAGGCAAGCAGCGTGAGAAATGGCATCATGAAACAAAGTATCAATACAGCAGCCACAAGATCGAACATGCGCCAGGCAATGGCTTCACCCGTAGTGATGATCCTTGGCACGCCTGGGCGGACCACATTCAATTCGGGATTGAACTCCGATAAACTGGTCGCTGGCGAAAAGCCGACACGCCTCGAAAGCCTCGATGCTTGAATGTTCCCCATGCCTTCCCCTGTCGGGCCAGTCAGCCCCCTTAGTCCTTCGTTAACGAGGACCTACCAGCAGCCTCTTCGCGCCTGCAACATGAGAATATTCCAATTTGGATTGTTTAATAGTTGTCCTGTTCAAATTGGCGATATTGTCACTTAAGTAAAAACCCTTATCGCAACAAAACTACCTTTGAAATTATGAAACATATCGATTCCGGACATTTCGTTTGTTGACAAAATTTCGGTACATATTTGCAGCTCTGCCCAATTTGTGGAGCGCAATTCGAAGGTTCCAGCCAGGCTGGAACCGTTCAGGCGTACTCGCAGAGGAAAGATTGCCGGAAGACTCTGCCAACTCGGCGGCATCTTCGCCAGGTAAGGTCACGGACGGTGTTAAAGTCAGCCGATCTGGGTAGACGAGCACAGATAATGTCGTGTTCGTCATATATCGGCGGAGTTCACGAACCTTGTTTTTCATGTTCATTGCCGATGTCCTGATGCGCGCTCGGAGAGTCACGCATTGCCAGATGCCGGCTGCACTGAGATTAAAACCTCGTGAAGCAGAAAACGATCGTGGAACTCCGGCCCGGATCGCGCTCGAACACTTTGCTTTTTACAATAGCATTTCTTCGGCCGCTCGATGAATACCGCAGCCATGAGTAACGGAGGCTTGCGGCAATTCCGACAGCGCGGAGGGTTGGCGCTGTTCGCATTCACTGCCCGCGCCTTGGAACAGGCCGCAACCCTGATCATGACGCTACTGGCGGCTCGCTTTCTGATACCCGCTGAATTCGGCGTATTCACTCTCGCAAATGTCTTCGTGATACTAGTACAGACGCTTACTTATACCGGCGTTTTCCAGTTCATCCTTGCCGCAAAGGGTGACGAGGATAAAATCGTATCGACGGGATTCTGGTTGATCGTGCTCCTGGTTGGCATCGCATCCCTAGTCCTGGCTGCGGCGGCCTATCCATTGCAATGGCTGTTTTCGACGCCTGATCTCGGTCTTGTGCTTGTGCTGTTGGCACTTGCCCAACCGGCGGCAGCGCTCGTCGCCTGGTCATCCGCGACACTGCTGAGACGCCGTGAAGCGGCTCGCAACTTCCGCTTCGTCTTCCTCGAAAATTTCGTGGCGCTCGTTAGCGGCGCATTGCTGGTGTGGTACTGGCATTCTCTCTATGCGCTCGTAGCGGCGCGCTATGCTCGGATAGCGTTTGGAGCAGCGCTATTCATGCTGGGAGGGCGGACTTGGCCCAATCGTGGGTTCGACGTTGCCATGGCGCGAAAGGCTGCGGTTTTCTCCAGCAATCTCTATGGCTCGCGCTTTCTCGCTTTCCTGTCACGCTATTCCGGCGACGTCCTTCTCGGGCTGTTCCACTCGACCGCCGACGTAGGTCTCTATCGGTTCGGGAACAGAGTCGCGACGGGCGCAACGGACATCCTCAGCCAGCCCATGAGCAATTTCGCCTCAACCCAGTTCGGAAGCGCTGCGCGTCAAGAACAAGATCTTGCGCCTGTGCTTGCGCGTCTCTCCGGCACGATCGCCCTGCTCACGGGAATGGTTGGTGCAGTCATCATAGTCTTCGGTGAAGCAGTAGTCTCGGCCTTGTTCCAACCCTCTTATCTCGCAGCCCTGGTCGTCACTTATGCCATGGGGTTGCGCGGCTTGGCAGGCGTCGGTCAGATACTGGTCGAACCTGTCTTCGCCGCGCTCGACCGCACATCGTGGGTGATGGCTTATAATTTCATCACGGCCATCGCATCGATCGCGGCCATTGCTGCTGCCGCCCCATTTGGCATCGAAGTGCTGGCCTGGTCTCAGGCGGGGGTCGTTTTTCTGAGCACACTCTGGGCCTTCCACCTGATCCGATGGAAAGGCGGCGTTCGCGTGGGCGAAGCAATGAGGAATTTCATATTGGCATGTCTGCTCAGCCTGATTTTCGGACTGGCCCTTTTCGCCGTAAAGCACAGTGATGTTGCTACCATTACCAGCTCCGTCGGTACGACATTGGCGATTTACTTCTCCGCTTCAGCCGTACTGGCGCTGGTGGTGCTTTTTCTCGGCGCCCGCTGGCGCGTCTTCAGCCTGGACGCATTTTCCGGCTGAAAAATGTTTAGGAGATATCAAGCGATGAATGCGGACATCGGAACGCTTATCATGGAATGCCAAGCCAAGTGCCTGAAGCAGGGGCAAGGCGAACGGCAGCAGGGTCTCTGAACCGGTGGCCGGCATCGATATCAACGGCAAATTCTTGAGCGCCCCGCTCAACGGCGTTCATCGCACAGCCGCACACTATAGCGATCAATTGATCAGCAGGATGGCAAATGAACACCCTGTACGTCTGTTGGCGCCGCTTCATTCGAAATCCATCGATGGGTTTCCAAATCTCGCTCCCAAGCGCGTGAAGGGGCTGCTGGGAACCGGTCAGGGATGGGAGATGGTAACCCTACCCAGACATGCCTCGGGGAACCTGCTCGTCAACTTCTGCAATCTCGCACCGCTGCTTCACCAGAACAGCCTGGTCATGATCCATGATGCCCAGACCTTCCTTTATCCCGACGACTATTCGGGTCGACAAGCGATCGCTTATCGGCGCATGCTGCCATGGATCGGACGGCGTGCGCGGCGCATACTTACGGTCTCCGAGTTCGCTCGGCGCACCCTGGCAGCACATGCCATTGCCGATCCTGACAAGATAGACGTCGTGCACAATGGTACGGATCATCTGCTTCAAGCCAAGGCCTGCGGCGAAATTCTGAAGCGTCTTGAGCTGGATCGGGGAAGCTACGTTCTCGCTATCGGAACGGCCAAGCGCTACAAGAACCTGCATCGGGTGTTCGAAGCACTCCGAGAGCCGCTTGCCGGAGCATGTCGGTTGGTGGTGGCAGGCGGGCCCAATGCAAGCGCCTATCGAGAGAAAGGATGGCAACCACCCGAAGGGACCATATTTGCCGGCTTCGTTTCCGACGCTGAACTACGCGCCCTTTACGAAGGGGCTGCCGTTTTCGTCTTTCCCTCGCTCACCGAGGGCTTCGGGCTGCCCCCGGTCGAGGCGATGCATTGTGGAACTCCGGTCGTCACCACGCATGCGGGAGCCATGCCGGAAGTATGTGGAGACGCTGCCCTGCTCGTCGACCCCTACGATCCTGGCGCATTCCGAAAGGCGATCGAAGCCGTTCTCGAGGATTCGGAACTGCAGCGGGAACTGACAAGGCGAGGCCGCATTAGGGCTTCGCAACTGACGTGGAACAAGGCCGGTGAACGCCTTCAGGCGGTCATTTCCAGCCTTCTTCAAGAGCCGCCACGATCTCAACGCTTCGGCGCCCGCGATCGATCGTGAAATACCTGCCACCTGTCTGCCAAGACAATCGACTCGCATCGGGCGCCTCCCAGTCCGGGACAGTCATTTCAGCGCCCTGAGCATTCAGCCATCGCAGGTCGGAATGGAGGCGCGCAAATTTTGCCGGATCGGACGCCCGCATCGCCGCCAGTTCGGCAACATGATCTTCAAGCTCACGATCCCGGTTCGTCCAATCCACCCAGCCGATAGCATTGTCCTGACAATACGCGTTGTTGTTGCCCTGCTGTGTACGTCCGAACTCATCCCCGGCGGTCAGCATGATCGTTCCTGTGGATGCGAAAAGCGAACCCAGCAGCGCCTTGAGGTCGGCGCGGCGGGCAGCAGTTATCGTAGGATTATCCGTCTGGCCTTCGGTGCCATTGTTCCAGCTGAAGTTCTCTCCATGGCCGTCACGATTCTGTTCACCGTTCGCCCAATTATGCCGCTGTTCATACGAAACGGTATCGGCCAGCGTGAAGCCGTCGTGCGAGGCAATAAAGTTGATGGATCGGCACCACGCTTCGTCATCCGTAGTGCCGAATACGTCGCTGGATCCCGCCAGTCGCGTGGCCAAAATGCCGATACTCTGGTGGCCTCGCCAGAACTGGCGCAGATCGTCACGGAAACGATCGTTCCATTCGAACCAGCGGTTTGGAAAATTGCCGAGCTGGTAGCCCCCAGGACCGATGTCCCAAGGCTCGGCTATCATCACGCGCGTAGAAAGGATCGCATCTGCCGCGATCTCTCCGAAGATCGGGGCCTGCGGATCGAAACCCGGTCCACGCGCCAGAACCGGGGCGAGATCGAACCGAAAGCCGTCGATGCCGCAACTGACCACGAAATGACGCATGGCATCAAGCGCCAAGGCACGGGCCGCAGGGTTCGCGAAATCAATCGTGTTGCCGCAACCGGTATCGTTAATGAGCCTGCCGTCGGGTGCATGGGAATAGGCTGCGTTGTCCAACCCCCGAAGTGAAACCACGCCACCCTCCACGTCGCTTTCGCCGGTGTGATTGAACACCAGGTCGAGCAGTACGCCGATGCCACTGGCATGAAGCGTTGCCACCGTTTCGCGCAGTTCTGCGATGCCGCCGGGGCAAAGGCCGGGATCGAGCGCCATCATGGCAATCGGGTTGTACCCCCAGGCGTTGACAAGCCCGAGCGGCGGCAGGTGCCGTTCGTCGATCCAGGCGACGACCGGCATCAGTTCCACCGCTGTTACGCGCAGCTTCCTCAGATGCGCCACCACGGCCGGATGGGCAAGAGCGGCCACGGTACCCCGCAAGGGCGTGGGCACTTCCGGGTGAAGCCACGTGTACGCACGCACGTTGACCTCATAGATCAGCCCGCCCGGCGTAAAGTGGGGCGGCTGCAGCGCCACCGGGTTCGCCGTTGCGGAAACCACGGCCTTTGGTACGATATCGGCCGTGTCCACGCCGAAATGGCCAAGTCGGGGATTCTGAACGAAACGACTGTCCAGTTCGGTCGCGTAAGGATCGACGAGCAACTTGGTCTCATCGAACCAGAGCCCCCGCTCCGGTGCCCAGGCACCCTTCGCGCGATAACCATAGCGCGTGCCGGTTCGGTCGCCGGACAGTTCCAGAAACCAGTTCGGCCCATCCCGCGTCATGGCATGGCGCTCTTCACCGGTTTCCGAAAACAGGCAAAGCCAGACTTTTTCCGCCAGGGGGCTGCGCACGACGAAACGGGTTTGTCCCACCCCGATCGAAATGCCCAGGCGTGTCATGCTCTCAGGGCGCAATAGAGATCGGCATAGGCCTGACCGCTGGCCTTCCACGAAAAGTCGCATTTCATCGCGTTCTTCTGAACGGCCAGCCATTGCTGCGGACGATCGTAAAGATCGACGGTGCGGGTCAGCGCTGCCGACAGGGCATCGTAGTGCACACCGTCGAACTGAACGCCGGTGGCGACGCCCGCTGCCAGCGCCGCAGGATTCGCGTCGATCACCGTATCCGCCAGTCCGCCCGTCCGTGCCACCACGGGAACGCAGCCATAGGCAAGGCCGTAGAGCTGGGTCAGGCCGCAGGGCTCGAAGCGTGAAGGCACGAGAATGGCGTCGCCGCCGCCTTGCATGCGATGGGACAGTGCCTCGTCATAGCCGATGTGCACGGCGATCCGGCCCGGATGGCGCGCGGCTGCCTCTCGAAACGACTGTTCCATCGCCGCGTCGCCCGATCCCAGCAGAGCCAGCCTTCCGCCGAGGCCGACCAGATGGTCGAGCACGTCCAGCAGGACGTCCATTCCCTTTTGCCAGGTCAATCGGGTGACGACGATGAACAGCGGACCGTCATCGACGTCCAGCCCGAATTCGGCTTCCAGAGCGCGCTTGTTCGCCGCACGACGATCCAGCTTGCGTGCATCGTAGCGAACAGGGAGCGCGGGATCCTTCGCGGCGTTCCAGGTCGCGGCATCTATGCCGTTGAGAATGCCGGAAACCGCACGGCCTCGTGCCACGATCAGGCCTTCCAACCCCATGCCGAAGGCGGTGCTGCGGATTTCGCGCGCGTAAGTGGGGCTGACCGTGGTCACCGCATCGGCGCAGGCCAGACCGGCTTTCAACATGCCGATGCCGCCGTGATACTCGACGCCGTCGATCGACCACGCCTCTGCCGGGAGGCCCAGGCGTGGGAAAACCTCGGCACCGAACCAGCCCTGAAACGCCATGTTGTGAATGGTGACGATCGACGGCACCCGCCCGGCTTCGCCGCCGAGGGGCGCGAAGCGGAGGTAGGCGGAGGCCATCGCCGCCTGCCAGTCATGCGCATGGACGAGGTCGAACCGTAGCGCTTTGCCCCGGCTGGCCATCGCACCTCCTGCCAGATCGGCGGCGGCACGGCCTAGTGCGGAGAAGCGCTGCCAGTTATCCGCCCAGTCCTGCCCGGCCGCATCGGCATAGGGTGCTCCATCGCGCGCATAGAGTGCCGGGGCATCGAGTACGAGCAGCGGATAGCCGTCGAGCTTGCCTGTCAACAGCCTGGCCGGAACGCCCATAAGCGAATCCCACGCATGCACCGCCCTCGCGCGGCCCAGCGCCTTCAGCACCGAGGGATAACCCGGCAAGAGCGTGGTCATCTCCACGCCATGCCCCGCAAGCGCGGCGGGCAGCGCGCCCACGACATCGGCAAGCCCGCCGGTCTTGACCAGCGGCACGGCTTCGGAAGCTACGGAAAGGACTTTCAACGATATTCCCTTTTCAGGCGGATCACGTCAGGCGATCACAGGCCCAGGCGGTCGATCATCGGCTTGGTGATCAGGCACACGCCGTTGTCCGTGCGGCGGAAGCGGCGACCGTCGAGTTCGGGATCCTCGCCAACCACCAGCCCTTCCGGGATGCGCACGCCGGAATCGATCACCACCCGCGACAGCCGGGCATGGCGCCCGATGTTGCAATAAGGCAGGATCACCGCCTCGTTGACTTCCGAAAAGCTGCCCATCTTCACGCCCGTGAACAGCAACGATCGCCGCGCCAGCGAGCCGGAGACGATGCAGTCCTGGCTGATCAGCGAGGAGATCGCCTGCCCGCGCCGCCCTTCTTCGTCATGGACGAACTTGGCAGGGGCAGCGACGACCGTATCGGTCCAGATCGGCCAATCGCGATCGTACATGTCGAGCTTTGGTACGGTGTCGGTAAGGTCCAGATTGGCTTCGAAATAGGCGTCCACCGTGCCGACGTCGCGCCAGTATTCCTCGATTTCCTCGGCAGCGCGGATGCAGGAATTGGTGAAGCGGTGGGCCTGCGCCTTCCCGTGCTTGACGATGTAGGGGATGATGTCCCCACCGAAATCGCGCTTGGAATCCGGATCGGCGGCATCGCGACGAAGCTGCTCGAACAGGAACTCGGTGTCGAAGACATAGATACCCATCGATGCCAGCGCATGGTCCGGATCTCCGGGGATCGAAGGCGGGTTTTTCGGCTTTTCCAGGAACGAGGTGATCACGTCGTTCTCGTCCACGTGCATCACGCCGAATGCCGTCGCATCCTTGCGCGGTACCACCAGGCACCCCACGGTCACATCCGCGCCCGAATTGACGTGCTGTTGCAGCATCAACTCGTAGTCCATCTTGTAGATGTGATCGCCCGCCAGGATGACCATGTATTTCGGCGTGTAAGAGGCGATGATGTCGATGTTCTGAAATACCGCGTCGGCCGTGCCCTCGTACCAGAGGAGTTCGGAAATGCGCTGGCTGGCCGGCAGGATGTCGAAGCTTTCGTTGCGTTCGGGTCGCATGAAGTTCCAGGCGCGGTTCATGTGCCGGATCAGGCTATGCGCCTTGTATTGCGTGGCGACGCCGATGCGACGGATGCCCGAGTTGATCGCGTTCGAAAGCGCGAAGTCGATGATGCGGCTCATGCCGCCGAAATAGACCGCGGGCTTGGCGCGATTGTCGGTCAGTTCAGCCAGACGGCTGCCGCGTCCGCCGGCAAGCACATAGGCCATGGCATCGCGCGCAAGTGGCGATCCGGTCGGCGTCCTCATTGCACTCTCTCTCCTTCGTATCGCCGTCTCAGCCTGCATATTCCAGCATGATCGTCGCCAGGGGCGGCAGCGTCACGGTGGCTTGACCGTCCGAAACCGTCACTTGACCCAGATTGCCCTTGCCGGTTCCTCCGTAATGCGGAGAATCGCTGTTCAGGATTTCGTTCCACTTGCCGTTACACGGCAGCGGCAGTCTATAACCCGTGTGGATGGCGGGGGTCATGTTGGAGATCACCGCCACGGGCCTTGCACCCTCCGCCCTGCGCAACCATGCGAAGACGGAATTGGCGGCGTCGTCCACCACCAGCCATTCGAAGCCGTTCCCGTCGCAGTCGCCGCCGTGGAGCGCGGGCTTTTCGCGATAGATGCGGTTGAGATCCTTCACCAGGTTGCGGACGCCTTCATGAGCAGGCGCATCGCGCAAGTCCCAGTCGAGCGCGCGCTCCTCGCTCCATTCCCGGCGCTGGGCGAATTCCTGCCCCATGAACAGCAGCTTCTTGCCGGGATAGCCCCACATTATGCCGTAATAGGCGCGCAAGTTCGCGAATTTCTGCCAATCGTCGCCGCTCATCTTGTTGAGCAGCGACCCCTTGCCGTGGACCACTTCGTCATGGCTGAGCGGCAGGACGTAATTCTCGGAAAAGGCGTACATCAGGCCGAAGGTGATGTCGTTGTGATGATAGCGCCGGTGCACCGGATCGCGCGCCATGTAGCGCAGCGTGTCGTGCATGAAGCCCATGTTCCACTTGAAGCCGAAGCCCAGCGAGGTAGGCTGGCCGCCGTCCTCCACGTCATAGGCGGGCTGGGTTACGCCCGGCCAGGCGGTGGATTCCTCGGCGATGGTGAACACGCCGGGATGCTGCCCATAGAGCGCGCGGTTGGTGGCGCGCAGGAAGTCCACCGCTTCCCAGTTTTCGCGTCCACCCTGTGCATTGGGGATCCACTCCCCTTCCTTGCGCGAATAGTCACGGTAGAGCATCGAGGCGACGGCATCGACGCGCAAGGCATCCACGTGATAGCGATCCGCCCAGAACAGCGCATTGTTGACGAGAAAGCTCTGCACCTCGCGCCGGCCGAAATTGTAGATCAGCGTGTTCCAGTCCGGCTGGAAGCCGAGGCGCGGATCCTGATGCTCGTAGAGCGCGGTGCCGTCGAAACGGACGAGGCCGTGATCGTCGGTGGGGAAATGGGCGGGCACCCAATCCAGAATCACGCCGATGCCGGCCCGGTGTGCACCGTCCACGAAGCGGGCGAAGCCGGCAGGTTCCCCGAACCGCGAACTGGGCGCGTAGAGCCCGGTCGTCTGGTAGCCCCACGATGGATCGTAGGGATGCTCGCTGATCGGCAGGAATTCGATATGGGTGAAGCCCATTTCGACCACGTAGGGAATCAGGCGGTCCGCCAGGTCGTCCCAGTTGAGGAACCAGTTGAAGCGGTCGCGCTGCCACGAGCCGGCATGCACCTCGTAGATCGAGACGGGAACCTTCCGGGGATCGACTTTGGCCCAATGCGCACGATGCGCCTCGTCGCCCCAGTCGAGCTTGGCCGGATGGGCCGTCATCGAGGCGGTGGCGGGACGGATTTCCGACATGAAGGCGAATGGGTCCGCCTTCAGCGGCTGTACCATGCCGTCGGCGCCGATGATGTGATACTTGTAGGCGCGGTAGTCGGCGATATCGGGGATGAAGATTTCCCAGACGCCGATATCGCTGCGATCGCGCATGACGTGGCGGCGCGGATCCCAGTCGTTGAAATCTCCGACCACGCTGACCAGCCGAGCATTCGGCGCCCAGACCGCGAAATGGACGCCGTTGGCGCCTTCATGCCGGATGATATGGGCGCCAAGCTTGTCGAACAGGCGGAAATGCGTGCCTTGGGCGATCAGCAGATCGTCCACCGGCCCCAGCACCGGCCCGAAAGTGTAGGGGTCGGTGACCAGCCAGTCATTGTCGCCGGCCGTGCAGCGATAGCGGATCGGCTGCGGTTTTCCGATGAGCTTGCCTTCGAACAGGAAGCGGTCGTCGACTTTGCCCAGCGTGCCCAGACGGCGGCCGTCGAGGCTGAATGCCTCCACCGTCTCGGCGCCCGGCAGGATCGCGCGGGCATAGGCTCCATCAGGTCCGGCGTGGAGCCCGAGAAGGGAAAACGGGTCGGCGTTGAGGCCTTGGAGAAGAGTTTCGATGGCGCTTTCGGGTGGCTTCACAGGACTTTCCAGATGTCTTTGGCATACTCGGAGATCGTCCGATCCGAGGAGAACCAACCGACATTGGCGATGTTCCTGATGGTGGCCGCGCGCCAGCCCGCGACGTCTTCCCAGCGCGCGTCGATCGAGCGCTGGGCGGCGGCGTAACTGTCGAAATCGGCGGCGCACATGAACCAGTCGTGGTCGTAGATGCCGCCGATCAGCGCCTTGTAGCGGTCCGGCTCGTCGGGAGAGAAAACGCCCGAGGCAATGGCGGTCAGCGCCTGGCTCAGTTCGCGCGAGCCATCGATGACCTCACGCGGATTATAGCCGCTGGCCCGCTTCGCCGCGACTTCCTCAGCCGTGAGGCCAAAAATGACGATATTGTCGTCGCCCACATGATCCTTGATCTCGACATTGGCGCCGTCCAGCGTACCGATGGTCAGCGCTCCGTTGAGCGCGAACTTCATGTTGCCGGTGCCGGATGCCTCCATACCCGCCGTGGAGATCTGCTCTGACAGGTCCGCCGCCGGGAATATCCGCTCGCCCAGGCTGACATTGTAGTTCGGCACGAAGACAACCTTGAGCAGCCCGCCCACCGAAGGATCGGCATTGATGCGCCGGGCGATGTCGTTCGCCAGCTTGATGACCAGCTTGGCGTTGTGATAGCTCGGCGCGGCCTTGCCTGCGAATATCTTGACGCGCGGCACCCAGTCGCGCTCGGGATGGCTGCGGATCTGGTCGTAGAGCGCCACCGTCTCGATCAGGTTGAGCAGCTGGCGCTTGTATTCGTGGATACGCTTGATCTGGACATCGAACAGCGCGTCGGGATCGAGGCGGAGCCCCATCGTCTTTTTGATATAGTCCGAAAGCGCGACCTTGTTGGCGCGCTTGACCCCGGCCACCTGCTCTCCGAACTGGCTATCTCCGGCAAGTGGATTGAGGTCGGCTAGCTTTTCCGCATCGTCCAGGAAGGCATCGCCGATGGCCTCGCGGATCACACGGGTGAGGTCGGGATTGCACTGTTGCAGCCAGCGGCGCGGGGTGACGCCGTTGGTCTTGTTGTTGATGCGGTCCGGGTAGAGCTTGTGCAGGTCGGCAAAGACCGTCTTCTTCATCAGGTCGGTATGAAGGGCCGCGACGCCGTTGACCGAATGGGCACCGACGAACGCCAGGTTGGCCATGCGGACGCGGCGTTCGCCATTCTCGTCGATGAGGGATATCGCGGCGATTTCGGCATCGCTGCACCCGGCCTTGCGTGCCTCTCGCAGCACGCGGCTGTTGATCGCGTAGATGATCTGCATGTGGCGCGGCAGCAAGCGCTCGAACAGCGGCAGCGGCCAGGATTCCAGCGCCTCGGGCAGGAGCGTGTGGTTGGTGTAGGATACCGTGCGGCGGCAGATGTCCCAGGCCTCGTTGAACTCAAGCCCGTTCTCGTCGACCAGGAGCCGCATCAGTTCCGCCACCGCCACGGAAGGGTGGGTGTCGTTCAGCTGGATGGCCGCCTGATCCGGCAGGCTGCGGATATCACCCAGGTACTGGACGTGGCGCCGCACGATGTCCTGGATCGAAGCGGCCGTGAAGAAGTATTCCTGCCGCAACCGCAGCTCCTGCCCGGCGGGGCTGGAGTCGGCGGGATAGAGCACGCGCACAAGGCTGTCCGCCCGTACCTGCTCTGCCAGCGCGCCGAAGTGGTCACCGGCATTGAAGGCATCGAGCTTGATCGGATCGAGCGGACTGGAGGTCCAGAGGCGCAAGGTATTCACCCGCTTGCCGCGCCAGCCGACCACGGGCGTATCCATCGCGGTCGCCTCGACCTGCTCGGCCGGATGCCAGAACACGCCGTCGCCCTCGGCCACGACTTCACCGCCGAAGCCGATGCGATAAGTGCTTTCGAGCCGCTCGAACTCCCACGGATTGCCGTGCGCCAGCCAGGTTTCCGGAAGCTCGACCTGCCAGCCGTCGTCTATGCGCTGGCGGAACATGCCGTTCACGTAGCGAATGCCATAGCCGTATGCCGGGATGTCCAGCGTCGCCAGACTTTCCATGAAGCAGGCCGCCAGTCGGCCGAGCCCCCCGTTGCCGAGCGCCGCGTCGGGCTCAAGCTCTTCCAGCGCCGCAAGGTCAAGGCCATGTGCCTTCAGGGCCGCCTCGAACTCGCGGGTCATGCCCATGTTCGAAAGCGCGTCGCGCAGCAGGCGGCCGATCAGGAACTCCATCGACAGATAGTAGACCCGCTTGCCGCTGGAATCGTAAGTGCGGCGGGTGGAATCGATCCATTTCTCGATGATCTCGTCCCGCAGGGCCAGGATCGAGGCCGTGTACCAGTCATGCTGCTTCGCGGCCCGCTCGTCCTTGCCCACGCGCTGGCGAAGCACCCTCACGATGTGCTTGTCCATCTCCGAGGGGGCCTGTTCCGAAGGGATTGGCGCCGGGCTGCTGGAAACGGGTTCGCTCGCCATGGACTTAACTCCTGATCCTTGGACAACAGACGCATAAAACGCCGGTTTTCCAAAAGCGTGATCCTGCTGCCCGGCAGAGAGGCTGCTCCCGTTCACCGGCCATGCAATCATGGCTAGCACAGCGCTGGTCCGCGGCAAGGGACATTGTGCAGTGCCGCAAAAATTTCGAGCCTAGCCTTTGCCGTGGTGCTAATGTTCCCGCCGAACCGCCGCGAAAGGTGCGCATGAGCCTGATCGAAACCGACCCCGCCCAACGTGATTCTACCACGGCGCAGACATCGGCCTCGCATGGCCCGGTGCCATGGTGGAAGGGCGCCGCGATCTACCAGATCTATCCGCGCAGCTTTCAGGACAGCAATGGTGACGGCGTGGGCGACCTTGCCGGTATCACCCGCCGCCTGCACCATGTCGCTCGCCTGGGGGTGGATGCGATCTGGATTTCGCCCTTTTTCACCTCTCCCATGCGCGATTTCGGCTATGACGTGGCCGACTACTGCGGCGTGGACCCCGTCTTCGGGACGATGGCCGATTTCGATGCGCTGGTCGCCCATGCCCATGCACTGGGCCTCAAGGTCATCATCGACCAGGTCTATGCCCATACTTCCGACCTTCACCCCTGGTTCGGGGAAAGCCGCTCGGATCGCGGCAACCGCAAGGCCGACTGGTACGTCTGGCATGATCCCAGGGAAGACGGCACCCCGCCGTGCAACTGGCAGTCCGTGTTCGGCGGCCCGGCCTGGACCTGGGACGCCCGCCGCCGCCAATACTACATGCACACCTTCCTCAAGGAGCAGCCGCAGCTCAACATGCACAATCCCGCCGTTCAGGACGCGGTGCTGGACGCGGCGCGGTTCTGGCTGGAGCGGGGGGTGGACGGCTTCCGTCTCGACGCGCTCAACCATGCGATGCATGACCCCCTGCTGCGCGACAACCCGCCCGCGCCGGCTGACGGCCGCATCCGCACCCGGCCCTTCGACTTCCAGCTCAAGACGTACAGCCAGTCGCATCCGGGGATGATCCCCTTCATCGAACGGCTGCGCACGCTCTGCGACCAGTTCGACGCGATCCACACCGTTGCCGAGATCGGCGGAGACCATCCTCAGATCGACCGCCGCGCCTACACATCCGGGAACGATCGCCTGAACAGCGCCTACGGCTTCGACTTCCTCTACGCCCCCGCCCTCACCGCGCAATTCGTGGCCGATACGCTCCACCGCTGGGAACTCGCTGCGGACGAGACCGGCGGGTGGCCAAGCTGGGCGTTCGAAAACCACGATGCCCCCCGCGCCGTCTCCCGCTGGTCCGCCCCGGAGCATCGGGACGCGTTCGCCCGCGTGAAGATGGCCCTGCTCATGGCCCTGCGCGGCAATGTGATACTTTATCAGGGCGAGGAGCTTGGCCTCTTGCAGGACGAGATCGCGTTCGAGCATCTGCAGGATCCAGAGGCCATCGCCAACTGGCCGCTCACGCTTTCTCGCGACGGCGCCCGCACGCCGCTGCCCTGGGAAAACGTTCCCCTAGGGGGCTTCACCACGAGCGAACCGTGGCTGCCGCTCTCGGCGGAAAATCTGGCCGGCGCCGTGGCCGTGCAGGAAAGCGATCCCACCTCGCTGCTCCACTTCACGCGGGAGGTACTGTCCCTGCGCAAGGCCAGCGCCGCCCTTCGCCACGGCGCCCTGATCCGGTGCAATGCCGAGGGATCGCTGCTGTCCTTCGAGCGGGAGGAAGGGTCGGAGCGCGTGCTCTGCCTGTTCAACCTCTCGCCCGAACCGATCGCTCTCGACAGGTGCGAGGGCGAAGTCTTGCTGGCCGTCAACGGTGCCACCGGGTCCGCCCTTCCCGGCTATGGCGCGCTCTGGCTTTCGACCTGAAGCTCAAAATTTCGCTGGCGAGGGGCCGCGGCGGATCGCTAGAGGCAGGCGATGAAGCACGCCCTTCCCGTTCTCGCCCTCTTGGGCGCCGTCCTGCCTGCCTCCGCCATGGCTGAAGCACAAGTCGTCACTTCGCCCGAAGCGCTGCCCGCCCGCCACGAGCTTCCCCGCGTCTTCCTTGGCGGCAGCATCGACATGGGTTCCGCGCCGGACTGGCAACGGCAGGTGATCGACGCGCTGCAAGATGAAGACGTGGTGTTGCTCAATCCCCGCCGTCCGGACTGGAACCCGGCCTGGAAGCCGGAAGCCGACGAACCGGAATTCCGCCGTCAGGTCGAATGGGAACTGGCCGCGCTCGACAGTGCCGATGTGGTGATCCTCTATCTCGCACCGGGATCGCAAAGTCCCGTCAGCCTCCTCGAACTCGGCCTCCATGCCCGCTCCGGAAAAGTCGTGCTGCTCTGCCCGCCCGGCTTCTGGCGCAAGGGCAATGTGGACATCACCGGCGAGCGCTACGGCGTGAAGCAGGTGCACAGCCTCAATGAGCTGATCGCCGAGACACGCCGACGGGTGGCTGAGGCGAGGCGGCGGGTCGGGGACAGAAAATAACCCGGCCGCCCGCAAGGCGGCTGACCCTCACACGGCGTTTCAACAATCCACTCGTCATCCTGAACTTGTTTCAGCCGATCATACGGACGTTCGAGCCGCGCGATGGATCCTGAAGCAAGTTCAGGATGACGTCGCGATTGGGGGAGCGTACCGCCCCCTCCGCCCCCAACGCCCTTTACTGCTGCGTCCATTCCACCCGGTAGAGATCGAAGCGCCGGTCCTTGAGGTTCTGCACCGCGCCCGACTGACGCGCGGTCAGCAGCGCGTCGAGGCTGAGATCGGCAATGGCGATCGTCTCCGTGTTCGGCGCGGTGTCGGCCGCCACGCCGTCGCGCGCGAAGGGGAAGTCCGAAGGCGTGAGGATCGCACTCTCGGCATAGTGGACGTCCATGTTCTCGACGTTGGGCAGGTTCCCGACCACGCCCGAGGTGACGACATAGCACTGGTTCTCCACCGCGCGGGCCTGGCAACAGTAGCGCACCCGCAGGAAACCGCGCCGCTCATCGGTGCAGAACGGTACGAACAGCATCAGCGCACCCTGGTTGACCAGATGGCGCGAGAGTTCGGGGAACTCGCTGTCATAGCAGATCATCACGCCGATCGGCCCACAGTCGGTAGGGATCACGTTGGCGCCGTAGCCGCCCTTGATGTTCCACCACTTGCGCTCGGACGGGGTGGGATGAAGCTTCTGTGTTTCGTGCACCGCCCCGTCGCGCAGGAAAGTATAGGCGATGTTGCGGATCTCGCTCTTGCCTTGGCCCAATTTCATGCGGGTCGGGTGCGATCCGCCGATGATGTTGATATTGTAGCTCACCGCCATGCGCTGCATGAACTCGACGAACCGCTCGGTATAGTCCGCCACCTTTTCGATCGCGGCGGCAGGTTCCAGCTTGGTCTCCTCGATCGAGAGCAGTTCCAGCGTGAACAATTCGGGGAAGATCACGAAGTCGCTCTCGTAATCGGCCGCCACGTCGATCCAGTATTCCACCTGCTCCTCGAACTGGTCGATCGTCTCGATCTTGCGCATCATGAACTGTACGGTGGCGACGCGCACGGTGGAAGGGACGCGCTCCTTGAAGCCCGGCACCGCCTTGCCCGTGTCGCGGGGCGCGAGCGGATTGGTCCAATACATGAGCACGGCGTTGCCGCCGCTTTCCTTGTCGTTCGGAATGTAGTCGGGCAGGATTTCGCGCGGCTCGTAGCCCTCGTTCATCTGGAACTGGATCACCTGGTCGCGCACTTTCTTGTCGCGCACGGCCTGGAGATAATCCGCCGGGTTCGGATATTGCCGCTTGCGCCGGGAGTAGCCCGGCATGCGACCGGCGAAAGCGATCCCCTTCAGCTCGAAATACTGGCAGACGTCCTTGCGCTTGCGATAGAGCCGCTGCCCGATGCGCAGGCGCCGGTAGTCCGGATCCACGCAGACTTCGAAACCGTAGAGCACGTCGCCGTCGTTCGAAGGCGGACGGCCGTAGCCGCCGTTGCTGATCTCCTCCCAGGTGTGCGGACGAAAGGCCTCGGCGGCCGTCACGATCATCGTGGCGCAGTGGCCGACGACCTTGCCATCGTATTCGGCGACGAACTGTCCTTCGGGGAAGTTGATCACCTGGCCGCGAATTTCGGCGCGCGTGAACGCATCTACCTTGCCGTAGACCTTTACCGACAGCCGGGCGATGGCCGGAGCATCGGCGACAGTGGCAGGGCGGATGATGAGCTTGGCTTTGGTCTGGTCCATGGGGCAGTTCTACGCCTGGGAAGCCTGAGGGTTCCAGTCGGGAAATCGACTCTTTGCCGTATCTTGCGGGATATTTTCGACGAGGTGGCCGTTATCGCTTCTGAAAGGAGAGAAGAATGAGCGCCACTCTCATCGCCCTCGCCCTGTTCGGTTGCAGCGACGACGGATCGGCCTGCGAAAGGCTGTCCACCCCTGTGCAAACCTTCGAATCCCGAGCCGCGTGCACGGCGAGGCTCGACGACGCGCTGGCTACCGATGCCGCCATGAAAGCCGAGGCACCGACCGTCTTCGCGCAGTGCCTTTCAAACAGCCAGCTTGCCTCGCTCGGCAAGGGCACCGTCGATCTGAGACGGGTGAACGGCGTGCAATTCGCGGCAAGATAATCGGTCACGTATCCCGGCACGGACTTCGAGAAAGCGCGCCTCGTGCGTCGCGATACTCGAAGGAAAGTCCGGGGGCATGGAGGCGCCGGCATGAACCGGCGCCTCCGCTTTATGCTCAGGATGCTCAGCCGCGGCCTCGGTATCCCTGGACGCCCTGATCGGGCACCCAGAGCCCTTCGGGGGCAGCGCCGGATTGCCAGAACACGTCGATGGGAATGCCGCCGCGCGGGTACCAGTAACCACCGATGCGCAGCCAGCGCGGCTTCATTTCGTCGAACAGGCGCTGGCCGATGCCTACCGTCACATCCTCGTGAAAGCCGTTGTGATTGCGGAACGATCCCAGGAAGAGCTTGAGGCTCTTGGATTCGACGATGGTTTCGCCCGGCGCGTAGTCGATCACGAGGTGCGCGAAATCCGGCTGCCCGGTTACCGGGCAAAGCGACGTGAATTCCGGAGCGGCAAAGCGCACGAGATAAAGGCTGCCCTGGCGCGGATTGGGCACATAATCCAGCACGGCGTCTTCGGGAGACGTCGGCAGCGCGCTGTTCTGGCCGAGATGCAGCGGAGTCATGGAAGTATCAGTCATGCCGCCTTGATAGGTGGCGCGAGCCTCGGCTTCAACCCGGTGCGGCCCATTCTTGAACGCGCCGGAAAGCGGGTCGGGCGAGATTGCCCCAAGGGGGCACATTCGGCTATGATCGCTCACGCCCTACCGCGCTGGCCATTTGCATTAACGCCGGGTTCAGCGGGCGGTCCATTTGGACATGGTCGAAAACTGGGTGCTGGATGCGGGGCATTGTGAATAAATCTGCGACAACATTTCTTTCGCGTGCAGCACTTGTCGCCGGCTTGCTGGCAGGGCCAGGCACGGCCTTTGCGCAAGCGACCTGGAGCCTTCCGCCCGGCCAACAGGAGGGCCAGAGCGCGTCTCGCCCGCAAGGCCCGGTCGATCCGCAGAACCCGACGGTAACCCCGCGGGAAACGGCGCCTGACGTGCCTGCTGCCACGCCTGCCGCAACACCCTCCAGCGCGCCCACGTCTCGCGCTACGCCGGTTCCCACCATCGTCGCGCCGCCCCCGCCTGTCCCGCGCGCGAGCGAACGTCCCAACCCGCAGACGACCGCGCCTGCTGCGGCTCAGTCCGCCGCCCCCACCCGCCCGTCGCAGACCCCGACCGTCGAGACGGCAACTTCCGCGCCTTCGCCAACGGCATCGCCCCTGCCGTCGCTCGACCCGACGCCGCCCGCCGCGCGCGAAAGCGCCGTCCCCTCCCCCATTCCGTCAGCCACGCCGGATACCGCAATCCAGCCTGCCAACGAGCCTCATTGGCCGGAGTGGTGGCTGGTGATTCCCGCGGCGCTCGTTGCGACCGGCATCGGTACCTTCGCGCTGCTGCGTCGCCGTCGCGCACCCGCCACGGCCTGGGAGGAGGCAGGCCTGGAGCCGGAGGCCGAGCCCGAAGACGAAATCGCCGAGGAACCGGCCACCCCCTCCACCTCGGCCGCCGCCTCGGCTGCGATCGCCGCGCTCGATCCGACCCCGGCCGTCACGCCCGTTCCCCGCGTACAACCGCCAAGGCAGCCGGATCCGCAATCCCGGCCGCTGCCGCAGCCCGTACCGCCACCGGCGCGGGAACCCGTCCCCGCGCCATCGCGACCCGGCATCGTCGCAGTCCATTTCGAGCCGGTGAGCATGCGGCTCTCGCTCGTCTATGCAACCCTCCAATATCGCCTCGCGCTCACCGCCCCGGACGGCGGAAGCGCACAATCGTGGCAAGTGCGGGGTGACATGATTTCCGCCCACGCATCCCTGTCGCAAGGCGAGCAGCTTGCTCCCGATCCCGCGACGCTGCCGCTGCGACACTCGCTGGAGGCGCTCGCTCCGGGCGAAACGCGGGAATTCAAGGGCGAATTGCAGTTGCCGCTGAACGCCATCCGCGTGATGCGCCAGGGCCAAGCAAGCCTTTTCGTACCGCTCGTCCGCCTTTGTCTGGTGGACGAAGAAGGGCATGTCGAGCGTCGCGTCTTCACGCTCGGAATTCCCGGCGATAGGCCTGCCCTTGGCCCGCTCCGCCTCGACACCGGCCCACGCGACCATGCGACGATCGCTGCGCGCGCAGTGGAAGCGGCGCGCGATATGGGACAGGTTCCCGAGCCGCCGATCCGCCGTCTCGCCTGAACGAAAGGGCCGGATCGAACTTCGCGCGCGTCTTGCCTCTCGACCGCTGCACCGCGGCGCGTTAGGGCTGCACGCTCAAGAGCGGAGAGCACTTTGAGCGATTTGGACAATTTCGACGATCTCGCCCCCTTCACCAAGCTGGTAGGCGGAGGCCGTCGCAAGGAATGGACCGGCGCGGTCGTCAATCCGCCGGTCTGGCGTGCCAGCACCCATCTCCACGAAAGCACTGCCGCGCTTGCCCAAGCGCCAAGCCGCAACGAGGACGGCCGTTTCTTCTACGGCCGTCGCGGTGCCCCCACGCAATGGGCACTGTGCGATGCCCTGACCAAGATCGAGCCCGGCGCCGAGGGAACCGTGATCTATCCTTCGGGTGTCGCCGCCATCGCCGGGGTCATGCTGACCCTGCTGCGTCCGGGCGACGTCGTGCTCATCACCGACAATGCCTATGACCCCACACGCTCGATGGGCACGGGAATGCTTGCCGATTTCGGCATCGAGACGCGCTTCTACGATCCGCTCGACATCGCCGGCTACGAAGCCCTGTTCTGCGACCGTACGCGCGCCGTGCTGATCGAGGCCCCGGGCAGCCTGTCGATGGAAGTCTGCGACGTCCCCCAGCTGGCGCGCATCGCGCGCGACAAGGGCGCCGTCTCGGTGCTCGACAACACCTGGGCCAGCCCCCTCGGGTTCGCGGGGCTGGAAAAGGGCGTCGACGTTACCGTCATGGCACTTACCAAGCATGTCGGCGGCCATTCCGACCTGATGATGGGCAGCGCCAGCGCGCGCGGGGAACTCTACGAGAAACTGCGCAGACGTTCGCAGGATCTCGGCATCGTCGTCTCGCCGGACGACGCGGCGCTTGCGCTTCGGGGCCTGCGGACGCTTGGCGTTCGCCTGCGTCAGGAGGCCGAGTCCGCGCTCAAGATCGCCCATTGGCTGGATGCCCGGCCAGAGGTGGCGCAAGTGCTCTGCCCGATGCTGCCGGGTTCGCCGGGCCACGACTTGTGGGCGCGTGATTTCACCGGGGGCTGCGGCCTGTTCAGCTTCGTGTTCAAGGGCGGCACCATGGCCGACCGCAACCGCTTCATCGACGCGCTGAAGCTCTTTGCCATCGGCTATTCCTGGGGCGGTTTCGAAAGCCTGGTCGTGCCGATCGAACCGACGCGGCATCGCGACGTCATGCCCTGGCCGCCACAGAAGCGCGATGAAGAGGACCGCCACGGGGTACGCCTCGCGGTCGGGCTTGAAGACGTGGACGATCTCATCGCGGATATCGAACAGGCCATGGC
>NZ_DAMDBA010000083.1:10511-22170 GCF_032093395.1 Novosphingobium sp. | reverse complement strand
GAAGTTGCTCGTTTTCCTTGACACGCGCGGCGCGATGGCCGGCGGTGGCGCGTCCGTCCGCCCAGTCGGCGCTTTCCAGTGCCTGGCGGAATTCGCGGACCTCTTCGGCGGAGAAAAGCTCGGGTATTTCGATGACCATCCGGTTTCTTTGCCCAATTATCGGGTGCTGACAATCATCCTGCGCAGGGAATGCCTGAAGCGTCTTCGCGCAAAGCGAAGACGCTTCGATCTTGCGCAAGAAACCCGGCGGACGCGTGAAGCGCCCGCCGGGCCGTTGGGACCTGGATTACATCTTCGCGGACAGGGTCAGAACCGCCGCGCGGCCGTCGCCCGGCGTGGCCCAGCCCACGCCGTTGCCGCGGATGCGGGTGTAGTAACGCTTGTCGCCGATGTTCTTGACGTTGATCTGTGCTGAGAAGTTGGGCGAGAAGTCATAGGCGAGATAGGCCTGGTGGATCAGGAAGTCGTCGGACTTGACCGCCGCTACCGCAGGTGCCGTCGCAGTCGCCGGGGTGGCGGTGGAAAGCAGGAAACTGCCCTGGTAGGTCAGGCCGTAGCCGATCGTGAGGCCGAACGGCAGGCGATAGGTGGTGAACAGGCTTCCCGAATTCTTGGGCGTGGCCGGAAGGTACTGACCTGCTCCCGGATTGGGGTTGGCTGCCGAGTTCGTGCAGGTGCCGCTGCCCGGGTTGGCAAGGCAATTGTCCGAAACCGACTGGAGCAGTTCGGAATCGAGGTAGGTGTAGTTCGCCGTGATCGTCCACGCCGAGGTGATCTTGCCCGAGGCGCCGAGGGCGATACCGTCCACTCGCGACTTGCCGTCCAGTTGCTGGTTGGGGACGGTCGGGTCGCCGGAGACGACGGCGTACTTGTCACGCTCGTTGCGGAAGGCCGAGGCTGTAAGCAACAGGCCGCCGTCGAAGAGTTCGCCCTTCACGCCGATCTCGTAGTTCTTGGCCGATTCCGGATTGATGTTGCAGGTCGTGTTGACCACGCCCGGCGTATCGGCCGTGCACGATCCGTTGACCGAGTTCTTCGACGGGGTGCGCGAATTGCCGTAGGCCGCATAGATGCTGACCTCTTCGACCGGCTTGTAGTTCAGGCCCACGCGATAGGAGAACAGCGTGTCCGCATTGCGCGCCTTGGCGCCTGCCGCCGTGACCTGGCCGAGAGCGACAGGCACGCCGCCCACGACACAGCCGCCCACCGTGGTGCAGATCGTATCCGCCCGGCTGGTGCCGACGTTGCGCTCGAGACGGGCACCGGCGCTGAGTTCGAACTTGCCGAGCTTCATCGTGTCGAACAGGTAGCCGGCGACATTAGTCTGCTCACCCATGGTGTGCCCGCCGCGAATGAAGTTCACCGGGCCTACGTAGACGTTGTTGCCATAGGTGAAGTAGGGGCTGGCCGGGCCGGGCACCACCTCGTTGGGATTGTCGATATTGACCAGCGGGTAGCGGGTATAGGTTACCGATCCGTCCGCGCCGCGCAGGGAATTGCCGGTGAAGAGGTCGTACTTTTCCCAGGTCAGCGCACCGCCCAGGTTGATCGTGTGCTCGATTGCGCCGGTGTTGAACACCGCCCTCAGGTCGAGCTGGTCGAACATCAGCTGGTTGCGGGTATCACGGGTATTCCCGCGGGGGCCGCCGATCAGGTAGTAGTCTGCGGGCAGCAGCACGTTGTTGGTGACGCCTCCCGTGCCGACATTCACCGTGCAGGCACCGCCTTGCGGGGTCAGGCCATTGGCGAGGCAATAAGTGCCCTGCGGCGGGCTGACGAGCGTGAGCTGGCGGGAATCCTGCCACCGGGTGAGGTTGCGGATGGACACCGTATCGCTGAAGTCATGTTCGAAGATCGCGGTCACCTGGTCGACGTTGATGCGCTGCTTGTCGACGTTGCGATAGCCGAAATAGTCGCTGCGGTGGACGCCCGGCAGGATGTCGCCCCGATAGTACGGCACGCCATACTGGGGGATGTTGTTGTCTTCCTGGTGATTGTATTGGAGCGTCAGCCGGGTTGGGCTGTCGATGCCGATGGTGAGCGACGGCGCGACACCCCAGCGACGATAGTCCTCGACATCGCGGCCGGGCACGTCGTTGCGGTGCCACATCGCGTTCAGGCGGAAGGCAACGAGATCGTTGACGCGCTTGTTGAGGTCCACCGTGGCACGATAATAGTTGTCGGTGCCGATGCCCGCCGTGGCGAGATAGGCGTCGTCGGCCTTGGGGCGCTTGGTGACGATGTTGATGTTGCCGCCGGTCGAGCCGGCACCCGAGATCACCGAGTTGGCGCCGTTGGTGACTTCGAGCTGTTCGAGATTGTAGGAGTCGGTGCGGGTGATCTGGGCGCTGTCGCGCACGCCGTCCACGGTGATGTCGTTGCTGGCGCTATAGCCGCGGAAGGTGATGTTGTCGCCGGGGCCGACGCCGCCCTCACCCGCGCCGAAAGTGATGCCGGGCACGGTGGACAACACGTCGCGCAGGGTAAGCAGGTTCTGCTGCTCGATCACTTCGTTGCTGAGAACGGTGATGGTCTGCGGCGTATCGAGCACGGAGCGCGTGCGCTTCGGCGATTCCAGCTTGCGGCCGGGCTGCTCGTCGATCGCCGTATCGCTAACGGTTACGCCGCCCAGCACGCGGGACGGTTGCGCGTCCTGTGCATGGGCAACGGTGGGAGCAAGCGCCGGAGCGATACAGGAAAGCGCCAGGAATGTGCGCCGCGCAGACACGGCAGAAGGCCTGAAAGACATATTTTTTCCCTCATGTTTGGATGTCCCTTGGGGTTTCCGATAATGAGAGTCATTCGCATTCGCAATATGCTTTGTTACAATTGTCGCAGCTTTATTGCAGCATCGTGTGCACGTTGATTACGAGCGGGCATCGGTTTGCTTCATGGTTCCATCACCAGTCGGCCGAGGGCGGGACTGATCCATTCCTCGAAGCTGTTCCCGGTGCGGAAAATCGCACGAACGGCAAGATTCCGCGCCGTGGCGAGCGCGCGAAGGGCAGGGGGAGCCTCCACGGTGAGGGCTGTGGCCCAAGCGTCGGCCAGCATGGCGGAAGGATGGAGCACACTGACCGACAGGGCGTGTTCGACCGGACTGCCGGTTCGCGGATCTATGGTGTGGCGACCGCGCACATAGTCGCCGGAGGTGGCGACCCCGAGTTGGTGCAATGCAATACGGAAGGCGGGGATCGCGGCGGCAGGGGTTTCGAGGTCCACCCACCAGGGATCGCCATCGGGCCTGATGCCGGCACCCACAAGTTCGCCGCCGATCTCAACCAGGAAATGATTGCAGCCGTGCCCGCGCAGAAGGGCGGCAAGGGCATCGACGGCGTAACCCTTGGCAATTCCGGAGAGATCCAGCCTCAGTCCGCCGGGTTGCAGCAGCCGCCGTCCTTCCGGATCGACCGTCAGGCGATGCCGACCCGACAGGGATCGGGCTTTGGCGAGGTCGTCTGCGCCGGGCGGTCCTTCGGTCGGAACAGGACCAAAGCCCCATGCGTCGACCAGCGCGCCGATGGTAGGATCGAATGCGGATCCGGTGATGTCGGCGATGGCAAGCGCGGCCGTCATCACCGCCGCGAAATCGGCGGGCAAATCGATCCAAACGCCGGGCGCGGCACGATTGAACCGGCCCAGAACCGAGTCCGCGCGCCAGTGGCTCATTTGTGCGACTATGTCCTCGAGGCGCGCTTCTATCGCCCGGAGGGTCAAACCCCGATCGAATCCGCCGGGAGCCGCAAGCCGCAGGCGCCAGCTGGTGCCCATGGTCTCACCGCCCAGTTCCACGATCGGGGCGTCCTGACGCCAGTCGGCCAGGGCTTCGCGATCGATTTCGAGCGGGACGGCGAGACGCATGGAATTACCCGGTTCGTGCGAAGCGCCGGGCAGATCAGGGCGCCACGACTTCCACGGTGGCCGTGTAGCTCATCCGGCGTTCGGTCGCGCGCTTTTCGCTGGGCTTGTGGTCGGAAGCGCTGGCATTGATCCAGTACATCCCGGCAACTGGCCACTTGACATGGAGCACGCCGTCGGCGCCGGTCGTAAGTTCCTGCGCCTGTTCGGCCTCGCGGAACTTCTTGCTGCCCGGCACCACCGTAACCTTCACGCCGGCGGCGGGTTTGCCGTCGATCAGGAAGCGGAACTGGCCTTCCTCGTTCGAGACGAGTTCGTCGGGATGGCTGATCGGATCGATTTCCAGGCCTTTGCCGGTGGGCGTGAACACCGTCTTGGTGGGCGCGTCCGAAGTGACGTAGACATAATTGCCGGATTGAACTTCGGTCAGCTTCACGTCGGTGGCATTGGCCGGGATGTCGGCGACCGTGGCAACATTACGAGCCTGAGCGCCGCCGGGAGCAGTCGCGGCCATCGGGCGACCGCGTCCGCCAAGACGCCAGTCCTCGCCGTTCACCTTGAAGCTGCCCATGACGGCCGACCGCTGGGTTCCGATCTTCCAGGTGCCGGGCTTGTCGATCTTGACGTCGAACGTCGAGCGATAGCGACCGGTGGCGGGGTTCTCCAGCTTGCCCTGGCTGCCGTCCGGCGTCCACACCGTGACCTGATCGGGGCTCATAGGGAAGTGATCGGGGTAGAACAGGTCATTGGAAACGGCTGCGTCGACCGTCACATATTCGCTGGTTCCGGCGAGGGTCGTGGTGGAGGGCAGCAGCCATTGACGATGGGCCGAAGCGGGGGAAGCCAGGACTGCCGCAAGCGCTGCGGATGCGATCAGGATAGGGCTGTAGCGCATGGAAAATCCTTGAGGTTCGAAGTTCAAGCTTCTCAAAAAACAGGAATAGTAGATCGTCCCATCAACGGATGGTAATGGCGCCCAGTTCGCTGGTGCCCGAAGCGGAGCCGCCCTTTTTCACCGGAACGGTTACGGGAACCGAGACGAGTTCGCGGCCACCGGTTTCGCGGGCGGCTTCCACCTTGAGGACATATTGTCCTGGCGCGAGATTGGCGGGGAGCGGGATCTGGTAGGTGCCGGGTGCGCGCGTGGCGCCGCTCAGGCCGTCCGCGGGGAGTTGCATGGACCGGCCGCCCTTGCGCCACCAGGTGCGGAGATCCGCCAGCCACTTGGTTCCCGGCTCACGACCGGCCTTCTTGACATCGTACCAGACGAAGATGGTGCGAGCGGCGCCGCCCGTTACGGGTTCCAGCCAGCCGACGACGTAGGGGCGATGGTATTCCGCGACATTGACGCGCGGGATCGTCACGCTGACCGTAGCGGCGGCCGCCGGTGTGGCGAGGGTTCCGGCAACGAGCGCCGGGGCCAGAAGCGGAAGCGCGGGCAGTACCTTCGATGTCGTCATCGGTGCCTTCTTGTCTCAGTGGATGAATATAAGAGCGATCGCGAGCGGGATTAGCAGGCTCAGCCCCACCAGCGGCCAGGTCGACGGCCGGTGCTTGGCGTGGAGTTGCAGCAGGAACAGGCCGGTCACGGTGAACACGATGCAGGCCGCCGCGAAGAGATCGATGAACCAGAACCAGACCGAGCTGGTGTTGCGGCCCTTGTGCAGGTCGTTGAGATAGGAAACCGTGCCGCGGTTGGTCGCCTCGGCAGAGACCGCACCGTTGGAGCGATCGATGCTGACCCAGGCGTCGCGGCCCGGCCCCGGCATGGCGACGTAGACTTCGTCTTCCGCCGACCAGTCGGCAGCAAAGCCGGCAGGGTCAAGCGGCACGACAGCCGCGACCGCTTTCGCCAACTCCGCCGGGAGGGGCGCCGTGCTGTCTCCGGCAGGCGGCAACTTGCGCAAAAGACCCGGCGCTATCCGCCCTTCGCTCTGCACGACCTTGGGCTCGGCGCCGATGGAGGCGGCATGATTGAGCGTGATGCCGGTGATGGCGAAAAGGAACATGCCTGCCAGCGAAACCGCCGCGCTTACCCAATGCCAAGTGTGAAGCTGTTTCAGCCAGAAGGCACGAGCCTTCTTGTTCTTCTTTTTGGCGGGGGCTTTGCGGGCAGGGGGCGGAACCGTGGTCCGCTCGCTGGGCTGGAGGCGCGATGCGGCCGGTGCGCGCTCCGCACTTTCCAGCACATCGATGCTTCCGCTGTTACCGCCCACTCGCACGTATCCCTGATGGCGGGGGCGCGCGCCGTTTCACGGACAAATCGGTCCGGCCCCCTTGATTGGAGGCCATTACCGGAAGTGCGAATGCCTCGCAATAACAAAGACGGATATTCGCTATAAGGATCGTCTATGCGAATGCGGCCGGCAACCGGATGCCCGGTTGCCGGCCGCCAATGGCAAAAAATTGGCGCGGTGGCGCGCGGTCAGCCGCCAACCGTCAGCATGATGGCGCCCCGTGCAGGCACGGTGTAGCTGGCGGGCAGGCTTCCAGCCTTGGCACCAGTCCACAGATCCTCGACCTGGGAAACGCCTGCAAGTCCCGCGTCAGCCGGTGTCAGCGCCAGTGAAGCTGCTGCATCGCCTCGATTGAACAGGGCGAGTGCGACACGCCCGTCGGCAAGAGGCTTGGCCCAGACCTCCATGGAGCCCGCCTTGCGCACCGCCTTGCCCTGCACGCCCTTCGCGTCCTGGTCTACGGCGATGACGCGCTTGTTGGTCAGCATGGCCAGCGTCTCGGCGCTGGTTTCGCGCAAGTCATGGCCCATCATCAGCGGCGCGGCAGACATGGCCCAGAGCGTCATGTGGGTGCGGTACTCGTCCGTGCTCATGCCGCCATTGCCGACTTCCAGCATGTCCGGATCGTTCCACCCGTGCGGACCGGCCCAATCGGGATTGCCGTTCTTGTCGAAGCCGATCTTGGCCATGGTCGGATAGTCGTCGGTGATGTCGCCCGTCGTGCGCCAGAGCTGGCCGCCGACGTCGCGGCCCCAGCTGCCCACATCGAAGCGCCCGTATTCGCAGAGCGAGAAGATAAAATCGCGCCCGGTCGCCTGAAGCGCGGCGCCCATCTCGTAGTAGCTGCGCTTCACGGTATCGGCATCGGCATAGAACCATTCGCCGGAGCAGAGGTCGTACTTCAGATAGTCGAAGCCCCAGTCCGCGTAAGTCTGCGCGTCCTGCTTCACATGGCCGTAGCTGCCCTCATAACCGGCGCAAGTGCGCGGGCCTTGCGAGGAATAGATACCGATCTTCAGACCTTTGGAATGGACGTAGTCGGTCAGCGCCTTCATGTCGGGGAACTTCTCGTTGGGCTGGAGCACGCCCTTGGCATCACGCTTGCCTTGCCATCCGTCATCGATGTTGATGTAGAGGTAACCGGCATCGCGCAGGCCGCTCGAGACCATCGCGTCTGCCTGTGCGCGGATGGTCTTGTCGTCGATGTGCTCGGCGAATTTGTTCCAGCTGCTCCAGCCCATCGGCGGGGAGGCGGCCAGCGTCTTCGGAATCGGCGCCCCTAGCGGGGCCAGGGTCGAGAACCGGAAAGCGCGGGCCTTGGCGTCCTTCGCGGTGCCTTTCCGACCTTTGCTGTCGATTTCGGATTCCCAGATCCGGCCTTTGAGATGCGCCTGGCCATTTTCCAGCGCAACGCTCCAGGAACGGGTGAGGTGCTCCTTGTCGTTGATATTGCGGGCTTCGAACCGGAGTTCGCCATTCTCGACGCGGGGGTTCATCATTTCGACCGGCCCGTACCACTTGGTGGTGACGGTGCCGGCGATCTTACCGCCCTTCGAACCGACTTCGACCATCGTCACGCCCGGGTTGGGAGGGGCGTCGTCGAACAGCCAGACGCCGTCATAGGCGGTCTTGGCAAGGGCGGGCGTGGCAGGCGAAAGGGCCGTGCCGAGCAGAGCGGCGGCCAGAACGAAGGCGCGTTTCATCGCGATCTCCTTGGATCTTGAAAAAGAACGGTTTGGAAAGGGTCTGGTACTTGCCGGTCAGGCTGCCGCCGCCTCGCGGCCAGCCTCGCTGCGCGAGCGGCCGTAGAGGAAGTAGACCAGCAGACCGATGACGTTCCAGGCGCCGAAGCGAACCAGCGTGCTCTCGGGCAGGCTGAGCAGCAGGTACACGCAGCCCAGGATCGTCAGCGTACCGACCAGGAACGGCTTGGGGCACTTGAACAGGCGCGGCAGTTCCGGCGCGCGGCGGCGCAGGATCATCAGGCAGGCGCCGACCGAGATGAAGGCGATAAGGGTGCCGGCATTGGCCAGTTCGGCGATCTCGTCGAGGCGGAAGATACCGGCGACGACGGCGATCGAGATGCCCGTCATCAGGGTGATGCGGGTGGGGGCGCCGGTGCGCGGGCTGATCTTGGCGAGGCTGCGCGGCAGCAGGCCGTCACGGGCCATGACGAAGAACACGCGGCTCTGGCCGTACATCATGACGAGGATGACCGAGGGCAGGGCAAGCACGGCGGCGAAGGCGATCAGGTGCGCGGCGACCGGCTGGCCGAGCTGGCGCAGCACGAGTGCAAGCGGCTCGGGCGAGTTGGCAAGCTGCTGGAAAGGCAGGGCGCCGATCGCGGCGATCGCCACGGCCATGTAGATCACGGTGCAGACGACCATCGAGCCGACGATGCCGATGGTGAGGTCGCGGCCGGGATTCTTGGCTTCCTCGGCCGAAGTGGCGACCGCGTCGAAGCCGTAGAACGCGAAGAAGACGATGGCGGCAGCGGCCATGACCCCGCGCTTCTGGCCTTCGATCTCGGTGCTGGCGAAACCATAGGGCATGAAGGGATCGAGATTGCCGCCCTGGAAAGCGGGCAGTGCCATGACGACGAAGATGGAAAGCGCGACCAGCTTGATGATGACGAGCACGATGTTCAGCGTCGCGCTCTCACGCGTGCCGGCGATCAGCATGCCCATGACGGCGAGCGCTACCAGGACAGCGGGCAGATTGACGAGACCGCCGCCGTGCGGGCCGACCAGCAGCATGTGCGGCAGGTGTATGCCTGCGGACTCTATCCAGCCGACCAGATAGCCAGACCAGCCTACCGCCACCGTCGAGCAGGCGAGCGAGTATTCGAGGATGAGGCTCCAGCCTACGATCCAGGCGATCGTCTCGCCCATGGCGGCATAGGAAAACGTATAGGCGCTGCCTGCTGCCGGGATCATCGTCGCCATTTCGGCATAGGCGAGCGCGGCGCAGGCGCAGACGGCTCCGGCAATGGCGAAGGCCAGGATCACAGCCGGGCCGGCGCGCTCGGCGCCGACGCCCGTAAGCGTGTAGATGCCGGTGCCGACGATGGCGCCGACGCCCAGTGCAATCAGGTGAGGCCAGCTCAGGGTCTTAGCCAGGGAATGCCCGGAGTCGCGCTGTGACAGTTTTTCTATGGATTTACGCGGTCCGAACATGGATTCCCCTGATTATTTTTGTCTCAGCCTGACTGGCTGGCGGTAAAATGAGCGCGCAAGTCGTCGAGCGTGCTGGCGATGTGCTGGGTGAGCATGCTCTGCACTTTGGCCGCGTCTCCGGTAAGCCAGGTGTCGAGCAGTTCACGGTGTTCGGTATGGGCGCGGTCGCCACGGCCCGCAGGTTCGAGGTGCGCGATCACGTAGCGCTCCGCGAGCACTTCGAGGCGCTCCACGAGTTGCGTGGTGAGCAGGCGCTTGCCGGGGCGCACCAGTGCGACGTGATATTCGCGGTTGCGCACGGCGACATCGCTGAGGTTGTCCTTGGCGGCGGCGTCCAGAACCTCGAAAGCGTTAACGGCGGCCTTGCGATCGTTCTCGTCGGCAACCGTGCAGGCATAGGCCGCGGCTGCGGGTTCGATGGCCAGACGCAGGAGGTAGATTTCCTCTGCCTGGTCGCTCGACATCGGACGGACGAACCATCCCCGGTTGGCCTGGCTGGTCAGCAGGCCTTCATGTTCCAGTCGGGCGAGTGCTTCTCGCAGCGGGATCTTGCTGACGCCAAGCTCGGCTGCCAGTGCATCCTGCCTCACCGGCTCCATCACGGGCAGCTTTCCTTCGACGATCCTTTCCCGGATTACGTCGAAAATGCGTTCGGCAAGGGTGCGGACGACGATTGTCACCAGTGTATCTCCATATACGTCTCGATGGCGCAGGGCGCCTCCGATCTAACGTATACGGTAGATGATCGTAAAAGGTGCTGCAATCCGACCTTTTCTAATGCGCTATTGCGTTTTTTTAATCGCAACCCGTCACCACGCTGGCGAACCGAAGCGCTGCCAATGCTGTGGATCGAGACGTTCATGCGCGGTGCGAAGCCTTGTGAAGACGGGCGGTGATTGATATATGGTATACGATATAGTCTGACTTATGCAACGGAGTTTTTGTGAGGTCCATTGGAATCGTCGGTGGCGGAGTAGTCGGGCTCTGCGCGGGCATCGCCTTGCTCGACGCGGGACATCAGGTCGCGATCGTCGACGACGACATGGAAGGCCGGGCGGCATCCTGGGGTAACGCGGGCCATATAGCGGTGGAGCAGGTCGAGCCGCTTGCCTCGATGGAGATGGTGCGCAGCCTGCCCCGGCGCCTGTTCCTGCGCGGCGGGCCGCTGGGCTTTCCGCCGTCTGCCGTGGCCGAATGGGTGCCGTTCGGCCTGCGCCTCCTGGGTGCTGCCCGCCCGGCCCGGTTTCGCAAGGGCTGCGAGGCTCTGTCCCCCTTGCTCGCGGAGTCGATGCCGGCATGGATTTCGCTGGTCGAGCGGATCGGTGCGGCGGAGCTTCTCAGGCAGAATGGCCATTTCGTGCTCTGGCACGGCGAACGCGCCGCGCGCGAGGGGAAAACCTCATGGCTGACTGCCGAGACCGGCAGCGCCCGGGTTCATGCCGCGAGCGATGCGGAGCGTGCCATGCTCGCGAGGCTGGGCCGAGAGCCGGTGGCCGATGCCATCCGCTTTTCGGGCAGCGGCCAGATTGCGGATCTGGGCGAGTTGCGGCAGGCGCTCAGGAACGCGTTCACCGAACGCGGCGGCACCATCGTGGCGCAGCGCGGCGAACTGCGCGCTGCTGGCGGACGTGTCGAAATCGCCGGTGTCGATGCAGAGCAGGTGCTGGTCTGCGCCGGAGTGCGTTCGCGCGAACTGATGGAACACGTCGGCCACAAGGTGCCGATGATCGCCGAGCGCGGTTATCATATTCGCGCCGATGCCAACCACCTTGAGGGAAAGCATTGGCCCGCCGATCTTCCGCCGGTGGTGTTCGAGGAGCGATCGATGATCGTCACCCGCTATCGAAACGAGGTGCAGGCCGCCAGCTTCGTCGAACTCGGCAAGGTCGATGCCCCCGCCGACCCGCGCAAGTGGGAGCGGCTGGAGCGTCACGTTGCCGAATTGGGCCTGCCGATCGCAGGGCCGTTCCGCCGCTGGATGGGCTGTCGTCCCACCTTGCCGGACTACCTTCCCGCTATCGGACGCTCGACGAAGGCATCGAATCTCTTCTATGCCTTCGGGCATCAGCACCTCGGGCTTACTCTGGCGCCGATCACGGCGCGATTGGTGGCCTCGATGGTCGGGGGTGGGCAGCCTGAACTGCCGCTCGCTCCCTTCGACATTCAGCGTTTTGCATAAAGGAATACAAGGATGATTGGCGGATCGACCGCAGAGATCGAACTGGCCGGCCTCACCGCCTGGGCTGATCGCGCCCCGGCCATTGCCGTGGCCGAGCGCGAGGCGCGGATGACGCGGGCCCAGGAACTGACCGAAAGGCTCGGCGCCGATGCCCTGCTGGTGAATGCGGGCGCTTCGCTGCGTTATTTCTCGGGCCTGCCCTGGGGCCA
>NZ_DAMDBA010000083.1:0-10501 GCF_032093395.1 Novosphingobium sp. | reverse complement strand
ACCGAGCGCCTGGTCGCCATGCTGCTGGTGCCCGGCCGCAAGCCGGTGATGATCTGCCCCCATTTCGAGATCGGCACGCTGGAAGCGGACCTGGCCATCGCGGTGGACATTCGTTCGTGGCAAGAAGACGAAGACCCGGTCGCCCTGGTGACGCAGGTCCTGGCGGAACTGGGCGTGAAGACCCTGGCGATCGATCCGGAACTGCCCTTCCACTTCGCGGAACGCGTGCGGCAGGGCGGCTCGGCCGCGCTGCTGGATGCGATGCCGGTGATCAAGCAATGCCGCATGGTCAAGTCGGCTGCCGAACTGGCGCTGATGCAGCAGGCCAAGAACATGACGCTGCTGGTTCATCAGGCGGCGGCGCGCATCCTGCGCCCCGGCATCCGCCAGAGCGAGGTGGTGCACTTCATCGATGCGGCGCACCGCAAGCTCGGCGCCAGCGGGTCGAGTTTCTGCATCGTCCAGTTCGGAGAGGCGACCGCCTATCCCCACGGACTTCCGGGCGACCGAGAGCTTCAGGAGGGCCAACTCGTGCTGGTCGATACTGGCTGCACGATTCAGGGCTATCACTCGGATATCACACGCACTTATGCCTTTGGCGAGGTTTCGCAGGATATCCGCCGCATCTGGGACATCGAGAAGGAAGCCCAGCAGGCCGCCTTCGACGCCTGCCGACCGGGGGAACCGTGCGAGGCGGTGGACTACGCCGCGCGCGCGGTTCTCGATAAGGCGGGGCTGGGGCCGGACTACGCTCTGCCGGGCCTGCCGCATCGCACCGGCCACGGCATCGGCCTCTCGATCCATGAGCCCGCCTATCTGGTGCGCGGCGACAAGACCTTGCTGGAGCCGGGCATGTGCTTCTCGAACGAGCCGATGATCGTCGTTCCGAAGCAGTTCGGCGTGCGTCTGGAAGACCATATGTTCGTCACCGAAACCGGCGCGCAGTGGTTCACCAAGCCGCAAGTCTCGATCGATCGGCCTTTCCCGGAAGCCTAGGACGGATCGACATTCAGGTCAGGTGGAGCCGAGAAGCGTGATTTTCCGAGCATCGAAGCGCAGCGGACTTTCGGTCCGTGAGCATCGAAGCGCAGGAAATCGCGCTTCGCAGGCCCGCATGGGCTGAATGTCGATCCGTTCTAGAGCGGCCAGCAGTACATGATGAGCGGCGTCCCGATCAGCAGCACCAGCACCGAAAGGGGCGCCCCGAGGCGGGCGTAGTCGCCGAAGCGATAGCCCCCCGGTCCCATCACCAGGGTATTGCACTGGTGCCCGATCGGCGTGAGGAAATCACAGCCCGCGCCGATCGCGGTGGCCATCAGGAAAGCGTCCGGCCGATAGCCGAGATCGGTGGCGAACACCGCGGCGATGGGCGCCACGACCAGCACCGTCGCCGCATTGTTGAGGAAGGGCGTTACCGCCATCGATGCGGCCAGAACCATCGCAACCGCACCCCATGGCGGCATGTCGCGCGCCAGCCTTGCGAGTTCGGTGGCAAGGATGTCCGACGCGCCCGTCGTCTGGAGCGTCTCGCTGACCGGAATGAGTGCGCCCAGCATGATCAGGATGGGCCATTCGACGGCCTCGTAAGCATCGTTCACCGGCAAGGCGCCGGTAATGATGACCGCACCCGCCGCAGCGAAAAAGGCCACGGCCACCGGAACCAGCCCGGTCGCCGTCGTGATCATCGCCGCCGCCAGGATCGCCAGAGCCAGCCAACTGCTACGGTTCATGCCGAGACGGATCGGCCGTTGCGCCAAGGGGAGCACGCCGAGTTGCCGCAGGCGTCCCGGCATCTCTCCCAGCACGCCCTGGAGGACGATCACGTCTCCCGCGCCGATGACGATGTTGCCCGGTTTGTTGCGCAGGATTTCTCCTCGGCGGGAAATCGCCACGAGGCGAAGGCCGAGCCGCTCCTTGAGCATCAGGCGGCCCGCCGTGCTGCCGACGAATGCCGATTCGGCGGTCACCACCCCTTCGATCACACCGATCTCGTCCCGCGCGCGGTTGTTGTCGGCGGCAGCCTCCTCTTCCTCGTCATCGTCGAGCGTCAACTGCGAGCGGGCGACGGCCCGTTCCAGGGCATCGGGCTCGCCGGAGAGGATAAGGACGTCGCCTTGGACGATGTGCATTTCGGGATGTACGTGGCCGCTGAGGCCAGAGCGCAGGACGGCGGTAACTTCGATCTCGTTGTCGTGGCTGGAAAGGAACGCCTCGATGGTTTCACCGATGGCGTTGGAATGCTCGCCGACCGTGGCCTCGGTGGTGTAGTCGGATATGTTCAGCGCCTCGCCCATGGTCGCGGCGGCGCGTCGGTCTGCCGGGACCAGCCGGTAGCCTATGCGCAGGAATACGAGGCCTACCGCCAACATCCCGAGGCCCGTCGGCAGGTAATCGAACATGGCGAAGGGCTCGCCCGTCATTTCCTCGCGAACGCGGCTGACGATGATGTTCGGCGATGTGCCGATCATCGTCGTCAGCCCGCCAAGCAGCGAGGCGAAGGCCATCGGCATCAGGAAGCGCGAGGGATTGGCGCCGCTGCGGCGCGCCAGTTGCGATGCCGCCGGCATCATCATCGCCAAGGCACCGATGTTCTTGATCAGCCCGGACACGACGCCGACCGATCCGGTAAGGACAAGCAGTTGCGATCCCGGCCTGCGAACCCATTGACTGATCCAGTTCACGGCACGCTCGACCAGCCCGGTCCTCTGCACGGCAGCGGAAAGCACCAGCGCCGAGGCGATGATGATGACGATGTCGTCCGAAAATCCGGAGAACGCCTTTTCCGGCGGCACCAGCCCCAGGCACAGGGCGGTCAGGAGGGCGATGATCGCGGTAACGTCGTAACGAAAACGACCCCAGATGAAGAGAAGCATCATTCCGAAAAGGGTGGCGACGGAAAGCCACTGGCTTAGGGTCATCTCGTCTCGCTCTGTCTGGCCGGTTGTCCGGTACCAAAGCTAAATGCACGAGCGGCATTCAGGTGCCGCCAAGAATACGCGAAGTCTTCGCATCGCTTCTGATTTCCCTCACGCCGGTAACCTTGTTGTACTAGGTGTTGTGCCATAGGTCGCAGCGCAATGGTTTGCGAATCGCCTCCTTTACGCCTTTTTGCCAAGGCTCTGGTTCTTCTCTGCGCAATGATGTGCATGGGATGGCCTGGCGCTGGCCTTGCCGAAGTGTTGAGGATCGGCCGGCCCCTTTGCCATTCTGTAAGCGCGGTCGTCGCCGGGAAGGATGCCGTTCCCGCTCGTTTCAAATGCGAGGGCAATCCCGAGGGGTACCAGAAAGGCACGCTCTGGCTTCGTGCGCCGCTGCCGTCCGGAAGGGAGGGGCAGGATGACCTGTCGTTGATCGTGCACAGTTCACGGTTCGATCGGCTGCTCGTGACTTTCTCCTATGCGGATGGCGCGCGCGAGCAGCAGGACGTGCGCAGCGGCGACTTCGGCACCCACTGGCGCGCCGGGGGCCAGCTGGCCTTTCGCGCGCCGCACCGCGACGTTCCCCTGACCGGCGTAACGATGCGTTTCGACAAGGTGGCGAGTGCCGACCTGTTGCGAATGCGGCTGGTAGGTCGCGGCGAGGAAAGCACGCAGACGACGGGACTGGCGACCTCCATCGGTGCCGCGCTGGTGCTTCTGCTGGCGGGGGCGATCTACAATGCCTCGCTCGCCGTGGCGGTGCGGCGCCAGTTCTCGGCATGGCAGGCGGCCTGGGCGGCTTGCATGATCGCCTGGGGTGCCTGCTGGTCGCAGCTTCACCTGTTTTTCTTCCCCGGCATGGCCGGCGCGCTGTCCGCGCAGATCTGCACGGGGCTGTCCTGCCTTGCCATCGCGCTGGCCACCCTGAGCGCCGTCACCGCGCTCGATGCGGGCAGTGTCAGCCCCTGGCTGCGACGCACCGCCTTGGGCTTGACGGCGATCGTCGTGGCGCTCGGCGTGCCGCTATCGATGATGCGATCCGGACCGATCGCGGCGCTCGGCGCCGTGCTCGGGCTTGTCGTGCTGGCGAACCTCGTGGCGGTGGCCTGCTGCATCGGTCAGGCCTGGCGACGTGGAAGCCCCGAGGCTCGCAGTTTTGCAGGCGCCTGGGCCGTGCCGATGGTCGTGCTGGCATCCACCGAGTTCTTCGATGCCGATCGCATGTTCTGGGGCGGGGGGTCGCAAATCCTCGTCCTCTTCGCGGCCGCCTGGCAAACGCTCTGGCTTTCGGTGGCCGCCTCCCGTTCCCACGCCAGGTTGCGGATCGAACGGGACATGGCGCGGCGTGCCGAAGCACAGGCGCAGGAACTGGCGCGCCGCGATGCGCTCACCGGCCTTCCCAACCGGCGCGGCTTCATCGAGAAGGTCGGTTCCGTACTGGAAAAGGCGCGGGAACGGGGCGATGTGGTCGCTCTCCTGCTTATCGACGTGGACTGGTTCAAGTCGATAAACGACATCTACGGCCATGATGCAGGTGACGTGGTGCTGGCCGCCATCGCTCGCCGCATCGCGCCACATGAGGACCGGAACTGCGCCGTGGCCCGTCTGGGCGGCGAGGAGTTCGCGGTGATGGTCGCAGGGCTGGAAGGCTTCGCTCTGGTTCGGTTCGGCGATGCGCTTCGCCAGCAGATCGCGGCCTGCGACCATGGCGACATCGTGGGGCATCGCAAGGTGACCGTCAGCATAGGCATAGCGGAAGCCTCGAACGGGGCCGATTTCCGCTCGCTCTATCGCCTGGCCGACGAGGCGCTCTACGAGGCGAAACGGCAGGGGCGCGATCAGGTAGCCATTCGCCTGCTGGAGGAGAAGGCTTCGATGGAAGCTCTCTGAAGCAAGTGCTACGCTGGTATCCGGAAAATCCGAAAGCGCCGGGCGACCACATTCTCAAGGTCTTTCCGCTAGATGCGGCCACATGGACAAAGACCTTCCTTCATTTCGCCGGATATCCGTTGGAGCCGTGACGGTTCTGGCCACGGCGCTCGCATTCCTGGCGCCGAGCCGCAGCATCGCCGCCACGGCCACTGCGCCCATGGCGGTGACTGCCACGGTGCAGTCCGCCTGTATCGTCGCGGTTACCCCGCTGGCCTTCGGGGCCTATGATCCGACATCCGGCTCGGTCAAGGACGGGGCCAGCACCGTGACGGTCACCTGCACCAGCGGAACCTCCTTCACCGTCGGCCTCAATGCCGGATCGACCAGCGGAGCCACCGTTACCACCCGCCAGATGATCAACGGCAGCAATCGGCTCAACTATGCACTCTACAGCGATATCAACCACACCACGAACTGGGGCAATACGCCGGGGACCGACACGCCAACGGCCACGACCGCCACGGCGGTGCCCAGTGTGCTGAACGTGTATGGGCGGATCGGGGCATCGCAGAATGTCCCCGCCGGGGCCTATAGCGACAGCGTCACGGTAACGGTCAACTACTGAGGATGGCCGGAGCTGGACATTTCCGGCAGATATGGCGCTCGGCCCTTGCTGCCATGCTGGCCATGTCGGCGGCCATGGCGGCACCGGCTCCCGACGCCATGGCGAGCGCCTTGCGCGTGACTCCGATCAGGATCGAAGTGCCACCCGGCGATCGCTTCTGCGCCATCACGCTCGCCAATGACGGCGACTTGCCGGTGAGCGTCCAGATACGCGGGTTCCGCTGGTCGAGAAGCGGAAAGGGAGGCGACGTGCTGGAACCGGCGGGAGGGCTTGTGATCAATCCCACGATCGTGACGCTGGGTGGCGGCATGTCGCGGCTGATACGATGCAGTCTGCCGAGAGCTGAAAATGCAGGGCCAGAAGGTGTCCGCGAGGAAACCTGGCGGCTGTTGTTCGACGAACTGGCGACGGCCGATGGTCCCGCAAGACCTGGTGAAATCCGCACGCTCCTGCGCATCAGCGTGCCGATCTTCCGGGCAGGGCAGGAGGCAAGGGTCGATCTTGCCTGGGAGCCATCATCCCGCGCCGATGGCGGATCCATCGTCGCGATCGTCAATCGCGGGAGCCGGCATGCGCGCGTGCTTTCGATCGAAATGGTATCGCCTTCGGGACAGGCGACGCACGTCAAGCAGGGCGGCTACGTCCTTGCGGGCGGCCGCCTGGAATTCGCGGTGCCCGGCGGGAATATGGCGTCGATAGCCGAAGTTAGAGTTCACACGGAAGAAGCCGTGTTCACCGCGTCGCGGCTGGCCGATGCCGGCGACGGCCGGTGAGGAACGGACGACATGCGCCTGCCCCAAAGGCTATGGTCGGGGCTGACGTTGACGCTGGGGCCGGGGCTGGGCGGGACAATTTCCGGCGTCCTGTGGGGCGCATCGTTTATCGCGGCTTCAAATGCCGTCGCTCAGGATACGGAAATGCCGGTGCCGGTGGATATCGTGCTCAACGGTCGTGAGACGCAGCGCGCCGGCCTCGTCGTCGTGAGAGGCGAGCGGATTTTCGTGAGGATCGCCGACCTTCGGGATCTGGGATTGGTGACAGAGTTCGAGGAAGACCTTGCCGTAGACGGGGATGCCTTTTCGGACATCGCGCAGCAGCCGGGGCTATCCGCTCGTCTGGCCCGCGAAAGCACCACGCTGATGCTCCAGACGGACGCCCGGCACCTGCCACAAACCTACCTTCCCCTGCACGAAAGCCCGATCGCGGTGGCACCTGCGGTTCCTGTCGCCTTCATCGACTATGACCTGAACTTTTCCGACCAGCGCGGATATTCCCGCGCCTCGGCCGTGCTGGAGGCCGGCGTATCGGGGGAGTGGGGCGTCATTTCCACCGGCGTCATCGCCGATACCGGCCAGAAGCGGCCCGTTCGCCTGGACACCACATACGTGCGCGACTTTCCAGAGCGAAGCCTGCGTCTTTCCGTGGGAGACACGTTCACCCGCGCCGCCCCCTGGAGCCAGCCCGCGCGCTTCGCCGGGGTTCGCTTCGGCACCGATTTCTCGCTCGATCCTGCCCTGATCACCTTTCCGGTGCCGTCGCTATCGGGTAGCTCACTACTCCCTTCCACCATTGAATTAGCCTCCGAGGCGAACAGGCAGTCCATTTCGGTCGAGCCGGGCCGTTTCGCCCTGGATTATCGCCCTCGTTTCACCGGAGCAGGAAACGTCACCATGACGATGCGCGACCTGACCGGCAACGAGCGCACCGTCACGCGCAGTTTCTACGCCAGCACGGCCGTCCTGCGACCCGGTCTCGCGGAGTTCTCGCTGGAACTGGGTGTCTTGCGAAAGAACTACGGGTTGCGCAGCTTCTCGTACGGTGCGCCCTTCCTCGCGGGCTCCTATCGACGGGGGCTAAGCGATGTGCTGACGTTGGAGGCCCGTTCCGAAGCGGATACCCATGTGCGAATGGCCGGTGCAGGCGCAACATGGGTCGTTCAGCCCTTCGGTGAAATCCGCTTCGATGCCGCTGCATCGCAAGGGGACGCAGGGGCAGGGGGGCTCTACCAGTTTCAGTTCCAGAGGCTTGCACCCGAATACTCGATCACGGCAAGCTATCGAAGAAGGGGATCGCGCTTCCGTCAAGTCGGGGAACTCCGGCGCAGTCGGGGCGCTTCGCGTGAAATGGCGATTGCGGGCAGCATCGTTCTGGGGCGATGGGGCGGGCTTAATGCGGGCTATCTGCGGAGCGAGGACGGCGCCGGCAGAAGCGCGATAGCCTCGCTGGGTTATTCCGCCAGCTTCGGACGCGCATTCCTGTCGATCGGCATGCAGCGGATTGATCGTACCGAAGGCGCTGAAAGCACCGCCTTCGGCACGATCACGCTTCCCTTGGGCGGCAGGCGTCATATGGGCCTGTTCGGCGATGATCGACGGGTCTTTGCAACCTTCGAGAAGGTTGCGCCATCGGGTGTCGGGATGGGCTATCGCCTGGCCGCAGGGCATGAGGCCGAGCAGGGGCAATGGCTGGAAGGGGCCGCCACCCTACGCACGTCCGCCGGGCAACTGGATGTGGCGGCCACGCGCCGCGGCAACGGCATCATGACGCGGCTGGAGGCACGCGGCGCGTTGGTCGCCACGGGCGGCGGGATAGTTGCGACGCCCGGCATCAGCCAGGGATTGGCCATCGTCGAAGTGTCGAGTGACCGGCGCGTGCCGGTACTGCTGGAAAACCAGCCTGCCGCCACGCAGGCGGGCGCTGGGCGGAAGGCCATTCTTACCGGCCTTCAGCCCTATGTCGCCAACCGCATCTCGATCGATCCGGCGGCCTTGCCGATCACCGGCGAGCTTGGCGGCGTGGAGCAGGTGGTGGCACCGGGCTGGAAGCAGGCTGCCCGCGTTACCTTCGGCTCCCGCGCGGTTCACCCGGCAAGATTGCAGCTCGTCGATGAGACGGGCGCCGTCATGCCGCCGGGACTGTCGGTCGATATCGGTGCGGACCATGGCGCAACCGTCACCGGCCATGACGGCGAAGTCTTCCTGAGCGATTATCCCGCCGAGGCCCATCTACGGATCGGACGCGGCAGCCCGGCCGAATGCGAAACGACGCTGCCGGCCACGCCTGTCGTCGATACTCTGGCCGAGCCGATGATCCTGACCTGCAAGCCGATCGCCAGGGAGCCTTTGAAATGAAGCACGGGAAGCTGTCGGTTCTGGTCCTTGCCCTGTCCTCGATGCTGTTTCCGGCCAATTCCGCTGAGGCTCTCTGCGTCCTGTGCTCCTGTTCGGCATCCACCGCCGGTCTCGCTTTCGGGGCCTACGATCCCACGTCGAATGCTCCGCGCGATGCCAATGCCGTGGTGCAGATCAATTGCAGCGGCGTTGCGGCCTTGCTGGGAACGATCGACGTTTCATTGAGCCCCGGCGGCTCGGGGAGCATCGCCAATCGCCGCATGGCCCAGGGCGCGAACGTCCTGGCCTACAACATCTATTCCGACCCCAACCATACGACGATCTGGGGGGACGGGACCGGCGGAACGACCGGCGTGATGCTGCCCTTCAACGGGCTACTTGCCTATTCCGCCTCGGTTACCGCCTACGGCCGCATTGCCACGCACCAATACGTCCGCGCAGGCGCCTACGCGGACGCGATTACCGTCACCATAACCTATTGATCGGTGGTCGCCACGCTCACTTCACTTGCGCCGTGGCGAGCCTGCCCGGCGCGGGAAGTGCAAGCGCCTGCTGGAAAGCGACCTCGGCGACTTTGTTCATCACTTCGTATCCGGCAGGCGTGGGGTGGACATGGTCGGAGGTCAGCCCGTCACGCGCGCCCAGGCCGCTGCCCTTCATGGCGGACCAGTAGTCGGCATAGACCGAACCGGTCTTGGCCGCATAGCTCTTGAGCCAGGCGTTGATGCGCTGGATGCGCGGGCCGGTTTCGAGACCGGGGCGCCAGGGGAACAGATCCGCGGGCGGGATCGAGGCCAGTATCACGCGGATGCCGTGCGCCTGCGCCATTTCCACCATCGAACGGAAATTGTCCTGGATCTGCTGGTCGGTCATCGGACCGGTATTTCCGGCGATATCGTTGGTGCCCGCCAGGATCTGCACGACCTGCGGCTTCAGGTCGATCACGTCCTGCTGGAAGCGCACCAGCATCTGCGAGGTCGTCTGCCCGCCGATGCCTCGCCCGATCCGGCCGGGGGTGAAGAAGGCCGGATCGAGATCGTACCAGCCTTGCGTGATGGAATCGCCCATCAACACGATCCGGGGACGGACGGTTGCAGCTGCATCGGCAATATTCGCGTCTCGATAGCGCGCCATATCAGCCCAGTCGGCCGCTGCCTGGGCAAAAGCGGGAAGGGGTATTGCAAGGGCAAGAGCAGTGACGAAAGGCAGCGTTTTCAGGCGCAAGATCGATATCCTGTGACAGTTGTTCGAGGTGAGACGTTCCAGCCTTGCGGCTTGACGCAACGTGAACCTCGGGGCTGCTGCTTCAACCCCGCTTTTGCAAGCGATTGTTGCAAGGCGGTTCCTCAGCCGTTTTCGCAAGGACGTTGACGCGGAACCGCGTCTCGGCAATGTGCGGCGCAAATGGCGGGCAAGGACCATCGATGAGAATCGTCATCATCGACGATAGCGGATTACGAGCGACGGTCCTTGAAGAGGGCCTGCGTGAGGCCGGTTATGACGATATCCATATCGTTCCTCCGCGCGGTGCCTTCGTCGCGCGGCTCGAACGCATGGCGCCGGACGTCGTGCTGATGGACCTCGGCAGCCCCAGTCGCGACACTCTGGAAGAGATGCTGACCGTCAGCCGCGCGCTTGCCCGGCCGATCGCGATGTTCGTCGATCAATCCGACGAGACGATGATCGGCGCCGCCATCGATGCGGGCGTTTCCGCCTATGTCGTGGACGGCTTGCGCAAGGAACGCGTTAAGCCCGTTCTGGAACTGGCCGTGCGGCGGTTCAACGCTTTCGCCCGTATCCAGGCGGAACTGGAGGAGGCACGCACCGCCTTGTCCGATCGCAAGGTGATCGACCGCGCGAAGTCGATCCTGATGGCGCAGCGCAATCTGTCCGAGCAGGAAGCCTATGCGCTGCTGCGGTCGAGCGCGATGAACCAGGGCAAGAAGATCGTGGAT
>NZ_DAMDBA010000082.1:0-22224 GCF_032093395.1 Novosphingobium sp. | reverse complement strand
GTCCCCGGTGGCCGCCGCACCGCAGCTTGCAAAGACGAAGGCGACGGGCGATACCGCCGCGAGGAACGATCTGGAGATAGTCGGCTTGGTCATGTCGGTCGCACCCTTACAGGAAACTGGCCTCCCTCTAACGAACCGCCTCGTCATTGGTGTCGATGAGGCGGGGCGAGGGCCATTGGCCGGGCCGGTTGTGGCGGGCGCGGTGGTGCTGTGCAAGCCCCGGCCGTCCGGGCTCGACGATTCCAAGAAGCTATCGGGCAAGCGCCGGGGGGAACTGGAAGCCACGATCAAGCGCCGTTGCCGGTGGGCGGTGGGCGTCGTGGACGTGGAGGAGATCGACCGCCTCAACATCTTCGGGGCGACGATGCTGGCGATGACCCGCGCGGTCGCGGCGCTTTGCGTCACCCTGGGAGAAGAGCCGCACGAGGTGCTGGTCGACGGGAACCTGACGCCGATGGGGCGCACGGCGGACTGGCGCTGGCAGGCCCGCGCGATCGTCGGCGGGGACGCGCTGGAACCTTGCATCTCCGCGGCCTCGATCATCGCCAAGGAACATCGCGACCGGCTGATGCGGGGCCTTGCCGAAGTGCATCCGCACTATGGGTGGGAACGCAACGCCGGTTACGGCACCGCGCAACATCTGGAAGCGCTGCGCCTGCATGGACCCACACCGCATCATCGCCGCAGCTTCTCACCCGTGGCACAACTGGAGATGGCATTGTGAAGGGCTTCACTGCGGCATCCGTAACCGGGCAGGGGGGCAAATGCTTCCTCGTCACCGGCGCCAATACCGGCATCGGCTACGAAACGACGCGCGTGCTGGCCGCCCACGGCGCCCGCGTGCTGATGGCCTGCCGCAACGAGGAGAAGGCGCGCCTCGCCATGGAGCACATCCGCATGGAAGTGCCCGGCGCCAATCTCGCCTTCGTGCCGCTCGACCAGGCGGATCTGTTCAGCGTGCGCGAATGCGCCGAGCAGGTCGCTCGGGATGAGCCCCGGCTCGACGTGTTGGTGAACAATGCCGGCCTCATGGTGCCGCCGCTGGAGCGCACGGTGCAGGGTCATGAGTTGCAGTTCGGCGTGAACCATCTTGCGCCTTTCGCGCTGACGGGACTGCTGCTGCCCAAGCTTTCGGAAACGCCCGGCGCGCGCGTCGTGATCACCGCCAGCCTTGCCCATATGCGGGGCCGGATTGACTGGGACGATCTCGATGCGCGCCGCAGCTATTCCGCCCGGCAGCGCTATGGAGACAGCAAGCTGGCGAACCTGCTCCACCTGCTGGAACTCGACCGGCGCCTGCGTGCCGCCGGATCGCCGGTAAGCGCAATCGCTTGCCATCCGGGGATCGCGTCAACCGAACTCGGGCGCCATTCGCTTGGCTTCCGGCTGCTGTTTCCGATTGCGGGCGTGGTGCTGAACACAGCGGAACAAGGGGCGTGGCCCACGCTTCAGGCGGCAACCGATCCGGTGGCGGAGCCGGGCCAATATTACGGTCCGCAGCGCTTCTTCGGCATGTCCGGTCCTTCGGGGATCGCCCGGCGCAAGGCTTCGGCCCGCGATGTCGAGGCGGCGCGTCGGCTGTGGGAAGTGAGCGTACAGATGACCGGGATCGACTGCGGCCTCGCCGGGCTCTGAACCTTGGGCGGGCGTTGTTGCCCGAAGAAGATTCATCCGTTTGAAGCGGGCGCTATTCCCGACCCTCGCGGAGGACGGCGGATAAGCGCGAAAGTGCGGGCCGCGCATATTTTTTGCCGTGAGTCCCGGCGGCCACAACCCCCATATCTTGAGTCCGTCAGGTCGATCATGACTCGACATCTTGTGTCGGATTCGTTTTGTTCTGTTTGCTGAACACCTGAATCACTAGGGAATCCAACGAGTCGCGGGTTGACGCTGAGTCCGGAAAGACTCACTAGGGCGTCAATCCACAGTTCAATTTCCCGGAGCAAACATGGGCCAGATACTCGTCAAGCAGAAGATCCGCGCAGTCGCGCCGGCGGCCACGCCGAAGGAACTTCTGCCGCTTGGCCAGATCATTCCGGGCGACTGCATCGAAGCGATGCGCTCCATTCCCGACGCCAGCGTCGACATGGTCTTCGCCGATCCGCCCTACAATCTTCAGCTCGGCGGCGATCTTTCCCGTCCCGACGGCAGCCATGTCGATGCCGTCACCAACGACTGGGACAAGTTCTCCAGCTTCGCGTCCTACGACCAGTTCACCCGCGATTGGCTGACCGAGGCGCGCCGCGTGCTCAAGCCCGAGGGCTCGCTGTGGGTGATCGGTTCGTACCACAACATCTTCCGCCTTGGCGCGATCATGCAGGACATGGGGTTCTGGATCCTCAACGACATCATCTGGCGCAAGGCCAACCCGATGCCGAACTTCAAGGGAACCCGCTTCACCAACGCGCATGAGACGCTGATCTGGGCCTCGATGGGCGAGAAGTCGAAGTACACCTTCAACTACCGCGCGATGAAGACGCTGAACGACGAGCTTCAGATGCGTTCGGACTGGGTGCTGCCGATCTGCAACGGCGCCGAGCGCCTGAAGAAGGGCGGTCGCAAGGTTCACCCGACGCAGAAGCCGGAATCGCTGCTCTACCGCGTGATGCTGGCCACCACCAACGCGGGCGACGTGGTGCTCGATCCGTTCTTCGGCACCGGCACCACCGGCGCCGTCGCCAAGCGTCTTGGCCGCGAGTGGATCGGCTGCGAGCGCGAGGGCGACTATCGCGAAGCTGCGCTGGAACGCATCGAGATGGCGCTGCCGCTCGACGAACGCGCGCTCAAGACCATGCAGTCGAAGCGCACCGCGCCCAAGGTCGCCTTCGGCACGCTGATCGAAACCGGCTGGATCAAGCCGGGCACCCGGCTCACCGACAAGAAGGGCCGCTTCGAAGCGGTTGTCCGCGCGGACGGCTCGCTGGAATGCGGCAGCGAGATCGGCTCGATCCACGGCCTGGGCAAGGAACTGCAAGGCGCGCCGTCGTGCAATGGCTGGACGTTCTGGCACCTGGAGCACGAAGGCAAGGTCAAACCGATCGATGCCATCCGCCAGCTCTATATTCTCGCCACGGAGCCTTGAGGCTGCATCGCGCCTGATCCCGTGACAGGCGCAGCAAACCGGGCTCGTCTGCACCATCGTCACCCTGAACTCGTTTCAGGGTGACGATGTGCTCTGACGATGCGCGGGTGTGGCGGGCCGTGCGTTTAGCCAAAGGCAATCGCGCCGCCCTGCGAAATCAGTTCTGCCCGGCGCGCGCGGCGGCTATGGGGCGGTCATGACCCGCACTGTCTACATCCGCCCGATCGCCCTTGCCGACAGCCCCCAGAGCGAAGAGGGGGAGGCAATCCGACTGGGCGGCTCCATGGTCTGGGCCAGCCGCTTCGCGCTGATCGTTCGGGAGAACGGCACGGTTCTCTCGCGCCGACGCTTCGGGGCGAACGATGTCGCCGAGGCATTGGCGACTCTCTCCGCCGATCTCGGAGCAGAGGCGGAACTTCAGTGGTCCAACTTGCGCAAGGTCCATGCGCCGCTTCGGTGCGGGGCCCGCACGATCCGGCTGGAACAGCCGCAGATCGCCGGCATCCTCAACATCACGCCAGACAGCTTCTCCGACGGAGGCAGGTTCCTCGACGACGCGCATGTCGCGTCCGATCACGCCGCCGCCATGCTGGAAGCGGGCGCTGCGATGATCGACATCGGCGGCGAGTCCACGCGCCCCGGCGCGGCGGCGGTATGGGAGGGGGACGAAATCAAGCGGGTCGTGCCGATGGTCGAACGCTTGGCCGCGATGGGCGCGGCGATCAGCGTCGATACCCGCCGCCCGGCGGTCATGGAAGCGACGCTGCGGGCCGGGGCGCACATCATCAACGATGTTTCCGCCCTGCGCCACGATCCGCGCAGCCTGGAATTCGCGGCGGCCTCTGGTGCGCCGGTGGTGCTGATGCACGCGCCCGGCGATGCGGAAGACCTGCATTCGAACGGCAGCTACGACGATGTCGTGCTGGATGTGTTCGACTGGCTGCGTGCCTGCAGGGACAAGGCCGTGACGGCGGGCGTGGCGCCGGAGAACATCCTGCTCGATCCCGGCATCGGTTTCGGCAAGACGCTCGCCGAAAACCTCCAGCTCATGAACGGCCTCGCGATTTTTCATGGGCTTGGGCATCCGCTGTTCGTAGGCGCCAGCCGCAAGCGGATGATCGGTGCCCTGTCCAACGAGGCGCCCGCGCATCAGCGACTGGGCGGATCGGTGACGCTGGCACTCAAGGCGATGGATGCCGGCTCCCACATCATCCGCGTGCACGATGTCGCGGAAACGGTACAGGCTGCGCGGGTCTGGAGGGGGCTGCGCGATGCCGCTCTCACCGACTTCGCGCAAATGCCCTAAGCGTCAGATCGCCAGATAGCCGCCGTCGACCGGATAATACGTGCCGGTCACGAAGGAGGCTCGCTCGGACAGGAGGAAGCTGGTGACCATCGCGATCTCCTCGGGCCGGGCCAGGCGGTTCAGGGCATGCCTGCCCGCAAGGCCCGCCATTTCCTGCGAGGTCATGGTCTTTTCGAGAGCCGGCGTGGAGACGAAGCCGGGGCCGACCGCATTGATGCGTACCCCGGCATCCGCATAATCGAGAGCTGCAACTTTGGTCATGCCCAGAAGCGCATGTTTGGAAGTGACGTAGGCCGCCGAGCCCGCCCAGCCGACGGCGCCGAGGATCGAGGCCATGTTGACGATGGCACCGCCGCCGCGCTCGGCCATGGCGGGGATCTGGTACTTCATGGCGTAGAATACGCTGTTGAGATCCACGTCGATCACGCGCGACCATGAATCGAGCGGAATGTCCGCCAGTTTCATGGATGGCGCGCCGATCCCGGCATTGTTTACCGCGAAGTCCAGCCGGTCGAACGTGCCGAGGGTGAAGGCCACCAATGCTTCGTTGGCCACCGGGTCGGCCACGTCGAGCCGGAACACGGCAGTCTTTTCGGCCCCTAGCTCCTGCGAAAGCGCGCGCGCCGCTTCCTCGTCGAAGTCCGCGATCACGACGCGGCCACCCTGGCCGACGATTTCCCGCGCCACCGCGGCGCCAATGCCCGAGGCCGCGCCCGTCACAATTCCCGCCTTGTCCTTGAAATCCATCATTTTCGTCTCCTCGCTGCGGCCTCAACGCGGGAACGGACAGACAGTTCGCGGACTGCCGGATGACTTGTTTGCAAGAAACGAAGCGCGAAGAGGCAGCGTCGCCGAGCAGGAATTCCGCGACAAAACTGGACCTTGGATGAACCGCGCCTTGCGGGCGGGTGAACGGCGGATCGGATCCGTGTGCACCGGTGAACGCAAGCCTCCTGACGTCCCGGCGGCGGCTCCGTTCGTCTTGAGAGCGGGAGGGAAAGTCGATCTACGCTCGTTGCACTCCCAAACGCAGGCAATCGGGCCTGCGTCGTCAAGCGAAAGGGAACCATCCCATGAAGCAGACCAACAAGCCCCGCACCGCCCTTCTGGCCCTTGCTGCAATCCCGGCATTGGCCGTTCCGGCCGTCGCCCTGGCCGTGCAGCCGATGATGTACGAAAAGAGGGTCGCACAGCAGGAGGAATCGCTGGTTATCAAGGCCCCGATCGGCGGCGTCGCCAATAGCAAGTGGTACGATTACCGCATCAATGTGAACGAAACCCGCAAGGAACTGGCGACCGATCTGCGCAAGGCATCCGATATCGAGGATCAGCGCGACGCCTATGAAGAATATGCCAGCGAACTGCACCAGGAGCGCGGCAAGTACGTGAAGTACATGAGCAAGCGCGGCTATCGCGTGCCGCAGGTCTATTTCGAAAACCTCTGAACGGAGGCTCCATCAGGCAGCGAAGTGCCGGTGCGTGAAATGGCGCGCCGGCACTTCGCCGTGCGCGCAGCGGATGTTCAGGCCGCGTTGTCGATCCCGAGTTCGCCCAGCTTGCGATAGAGGGTCGACCGCCCGATCCCTAAGCGCCTTGCGACTTCTGTCATGCGTCCGCGATAGAGGCCGATGGCCAGGCGGATGACGTCGGCCTCGATCTCGTCGAGCGGGCGCAGATTGCCATCCGGCGTATAGAGCATGACGCCTGAACTTTCCTGCATCGGATTGCCTGCGACCGATGCAGGGCCGCTGCCCAGGATGTTGAGGAGCTGCGGAAAATCTTCCGAAGTGAGTGCGTCGCCGTCGCAGAACACGGCGGCGCGGAACAGCACGGCCTGAAGCTGGCGGACGCTGCCTGGCCAGTCGTAGGCGGCGAGCAACGAGAGCGCGCCGTCGGTGATGCCCAGTTCGCGCAGCCCCGGTTGTTCGCCGATACGGGCGAGGAAGAAGCGGGCGAGGGCAGGAATGTCTCCGGTGCGTTCCCGCAGCGGCGGCAGGCTGACCTTGGTCGGCGAAAGGGCATCGAGCAGTTCGGGCAGGAAATGGCCCTCGTCCACGAGATCCTGCAAGGGCAGGTTGCTGGCGGCGATCAGCCGGGCATCGATGCGGAACGAATGGCGTGCGCCGATCGGGCGGACATCGCTTTTGCGGATGGATTCGAGCAGGCGTTCCTGCACGGAAAGCGGCAGCCGGTCGATCTCGTCCAGCGCCAGGGTGGCGCCGTCGCAATGCTGAAGCGCGCCGACCTGCCGATCGAAGGCGCCGGGGAAAGCGCCTTTCTCGTGACCGAACAAGGCCGACTCGATCGAATTGGCCGGTAATCCGCCGATGTTGACGATCCGCAGGGGCGATTTCGCGCGGGGGCTTGCAGCGTGCATTGCCCGGATCAGCATTTCCTTGCCGGTACCCGTCTCGCCCTCGATCAGGACCGGGCCATGACCGCGTGCAGCCTTGGCGGCGACGGCCAGGGCCTTGCGGAAATTGGGAGCCGCTCCGATCATCGATTCGAAATCGGGATTGGACGGCATCTTTTCGGTCAGCGGTGCGAGTTCGTCGCGCGGCGCCTCGCGGGTGGTGGCCGAGCGCAAGGCGTGCATCAGCCGGTCGGGGGCAACCGGCTTGACGAGATAGTCGGTTGCGCCCGCCCGCATCGCTTCCACCGCCAGCAGGGGCGAGGTGCTGGCCGTAAGCATCAGGATCGGCAGGGCGGGACGGCGCGATTTCAGCTCGGCGATGAGCGCGCAAGCATCGTCTCCGGGAACCCACTGGTCTAGGATGATCGCGGAAAGCTGCATGCCCTGCCGCGTGCCCAGAGTGGCTATGGCGGTTTCTGAATCGCGCGCGATCACCGTGCGCCAGCCTTCGCGAGCGGCCAGCGCCGAAACGAGGCGGCTCTGCGCGGGCTCATCGTCGATGAGCATGAGGAGGCGTGGTTCCTGTTCCGCCATAATGTCGCCCGCCCGTGTCGCCTCCTGGTTGTCGCCATCCCGCCCTAGAAGAAATGGGTAAAGACGGGATTAAGGCTTGGCTGGTTGCTGGCCCGGGCAAATATGCCCAGGTGACAGCAACCAAATGGCGGGCCGGTGAGATCGCCTGTCCGTCGATATCGATCGATCCGCCAAATCACCGCTTATCACTTGAGCGCGGCGCGAGTCACCGCTAAATGTCCTTTATCAAAAGGCAATAATCGAAGAGGATTCCGGTTCATGGCTTCCGGCGACGACATCAAGGCCGCTACCGAAACCTACAATGGCTTCGTCAAGGCTACTGCCTGGAGCACCGGCATCGTCATCCTGATCGTGGCGTTCGTGGTTGGCCTGATCGCTCAGTAGTCGGCCCCGGACCCGAGGGCATGGGCTCAGCCACCCGGATCGCGGTTCTCCGGGAACGCGCATCCGGTGAAACGCGGGTTTCGGCAACACCCGAAACGGTCAGGAAGCTGATCGGCCTGGGCGCGTCCGTAGCGGTCGAGGCGGGGGCGGGCCTTCATGCAAGCATCGCCGACGCGGATTATCTCGCTGCCGGGGCCGCAGTTTCTCCGCTTGCTCGGGTACTGGACGGGGCGAACATCGTCCTGGGTATACAAGCGCCAGATCCGGCGCTGCTCGATGGCGCAGCTTCGGGAGCCTGGGTGGTCGCCGCGATGGACCCTTTCGCCCAGCCTTCAAGGGTAGAGGCCTATGCCGCCGCCGGGCTGGAGGCGCTGGCCATGGAGCTGATGCCGCGGATCACGCGTGCGCAGTCCATGGATATCCTTTCCTCGCAGTCGAACCTCTCGGGGTACAAGGCCGTGTTGGTGGCGGCGAACCTCTATGGCCGGGCCTTTCCGATGATGATGACGGCGGCCGGAACGGTGAGCGCGGCCAAGGCCTTCGTGATGGGCGTTGGCGTTGCGGGCCTTCAGGCCATCGCCACGGCCCGCAGGCTGGGTGCGCAAGTTTCCGCCACCGACGTTCGCTCCGCGACCAGGGAGCAGATTCAGTCGCTCGGGGCCAAGCCGATCTTCGTGGAGAACGTGCGCGGCATCGAAGGCGAAGGGGCAGGCGGTTACGCCGGGGAAATGAGCGAAGACTATCGGCGGGCGCAAGCCGAACTGGTATCCGCCCATCTCGCGCGTCAGGACATCGTCATAACCACGGCCTTGATACCGGCGCGCGTGGCGCCACGCCTGATATCGGATGCACAGATCGCCACGATGAAGCCGGGCAGCGTTATCTTCGACCTCGCCGCACCGCAGGGCGGCAATGTCGAAGGCTGCGTGGCCGACGAAGTGGTGGAGCGGCACGGCGTGAAAATCGCCGGCTTCTCCAACACGCCGGCACATCTGCCCGCCGAAGCTTCGGCCCTGTTCGCGCGCAATCTATTCAACTTCGTCTCGGCCTTCTGGGACAAGGAGCAGGGCAAGCCGGTCCTTGACGACGAGATAGGCGCCGCGATCCGGCTGACCCGCGACGGCAGGGTGGTTCACCCCAGGCTGCTCGGCTGAACAGGGGCGCTCGATAGGGGACGCTTAACAGGGGAGGGGGCTTATGGACTTCATTTCGATCCTGTCGATCTTCGTGCTGGCCTGTTTCGTAGGCTACTATGTCGTCTGGTCGGTCACGCCCGCGCTGCACACCCCGCTGATGGCGGTTACCAACGCCATCTCTTCGGTGATCGTCGTCGGGGCGCTGGTGGCCAGCGCAGCGCAAGGCTCGCCGCTCGCCAAATGGCTGGGCTTGGGTGCCGTCGTGCTGGCCAGCGTCAATATTTTCGGTGGCTTCGCGGTTACCCAGCGGATGCTGGCGATGTACCGCAAGAAGGATAAAGGGCCCTCCGGGGACAAGCGCAGCGGGGGCCGGTCCTGATGGAGGCCCATGCGTCAAACCCGTGGATCGCTGCCGCCTATCTCGTTGCCGGCATCTGCTTCATCCTCGCCTTGCGCGGGCTTTCCTCACCTGCGACCAGCCGTGTAGGCAACCGCTATGGCATGATCGGCATGGGCATTGCCGTGGCGACCACGCTGGTCACGCATGAGATCGCCAGCCTGCCGGAAATCCTCGTCGCCATCGCGCTGGGCGGAGGCATCGGCTTTGTGATAGCCCGGCGCATCCAGATGACGGCGATGCCGCAACTCGTCGCCGCATTCCACTCGCTGGTGGGCCTGGCAGCGGTACTGGTGGGGATCGCCGCCTATTACAATCCGGCGGCATTCGGCATCCTGGCCCCCGACGGGTTGGATATCCTCAGGGGCAGCCGGATCGAGATGGGGTTGGGCGTGGCCATCGGGGCGGTCACCTTCTCGGGTTCGGTGATCGCCTTCGCGAAGCTCAACGGCAACATGAGCGGTGCCCCGATCCTGCTTCCCGCGCGTCATGTCATCAATTTCGCCGCGCTGCTGGCGATCGTCGTGCTCGTCGGCCTGTTCCACTGGAATACGCCGACGCTGTTCTGGGCGATCGTGCTGCTCAGCTTCGCCATCGGCTTCCTGCTGATCATCCCGATCGGCGGCGCCGACATGCCGGTGGTCGTCTCAATGCTCAATTCCTATTCGGGCTGGGCGGCGGCGGCGATGGGCTTTACGCTGCACAATACCGCGATGATCATCACGGGGGCGTTGGTCGGCTCGTCCGGCGCGATCCTCAGCTACATCATGTGCAGGGCGATGAACCGCAGCTTCATCTCGGTAATCGCCGGCGGCTTCGGGGCGGAGGCAGGGACCGGCAATGCCACCGCCGTGGATCGCCCCTGGAAGCGCGGCTCGGCCGAAGACGCGGCCTTCCTCATGAGAGAAGCCGAGAACGTCATCATCATTCCCGGCTACGGCATGGCGGTAGCCCAGGCCCAGCACGTCCTGCGCGAGATGGCGGACCAGTTGAAGGCCCACGGCGTCGGCGTCAAATATGCGATCCACCCGGTCGCGGGTCGCATGCCTGGACACATGAACGTACTGCTGGCTGAGGCAAACGTGCCTTACGACGAGGTCTTCGAACTGGAAGACATCAACGGCGAATTCGCCCAGTGCGACGTCGCCTTCATCATCGGCGCCAACGACGTGGTGAACCCCGCCGCCAAGACCGACAAAAGCTCTCCCATCTACGGCATGCCGGTATTCGACGTGGAGAAGGCCAAGACCATCTTCTTCATCAAGCGATCGATGGGCGGACAGGGATATGCCGGGGTCGACAACGAGGTGTTTTACATGGATCAGACCATGATGCTCCTCGCCGACGCGAAGAAGATGGTCGAGGATATCGTGAAAGCACTGGCGGACTGATTCAGCGGCTCTATAGGGCCGCCATGTTGCGCAATCTCAAGCGATTCCTGTTGCTCGCCGTCCTTCTCGTCACGCTCGTTTTCGGCGCTCACCTCTATGTCGGCTGGCGCGTCCGCTCGGCGCTTATCGAGGCTGGAATGTCGGATCGGGTGGCAACCTGCATGTCACGCCGCATGGTCAAGCGGCTCAGTTTCCCGCAATTGATCAGGCTCCAGAAGCTGGAAGGCGACAAGAAGACCCTCGGCGCCTGGGTCAGGGCCGTGAAGGCGGTGGATGACAGCGAGGTCATTGTCGTGACAACCACTTCGGCGGCCTTGTGCAAGACGGGAATTGCGTCCTAGAGCGTTTCCGATCCGGTTGTGCCGGATCAACCGCTCTAGGTTTCTGGTTTGCCGCATTTTCCGGGTCATCAGGTGATTCCATCTGATTAGAAAATGCTCTAGTACGGCGCCGAGAGCAAGCCTGCTTTCCGGAAAAGAGTTCAGCTTGACACTTGCACCCTACGCTTCCGATCCGGCCCGTTCGCGCGGCCGGGAGTTCCCCATGGACACCGGTCTGCCGCGCGGCCAGCGCAGCCCGTACCAGCGCGACCGGGATCGCATCGTGCATTCGATCGCTTTCCGTCGTCTGCGCTACAAGACCCAGGTCTTCATCGCGCCCGATGGCGATCACTACCGGGTGCGACTGACGCACAGCCTGGAAGTGGCTCAAGTCGCCCGCGTGATCGCCCGGATCATCGGCCTCGACGAGGACCTCACCGAGGCGCTCGCCCTGGCCCACGATATCGGCCATCCGCCTTTCGGCCATGCCGGAGAGGAAGCGCTCGACGCGGCGCTGCACAAGGCAGGTGGATTCGACCACAACGCCAATTGCCTGCGCACCCTGATGCGGATCGAGAGCCCCTATTGCGAGCATGACGGGCTGAATCTGACATGGGAAACACTGGAGGGCCTAGCCAAGCACAACGGCCCGGTTTCCGAGCCGAACTGGGCGCTGGCCGAACTCGACGCGGCCTATGGTCTCGAACTGGGAACTTACGCCTCGCTCGAAGCGCAAGTGGCGGCCCTGTCCGACGACATCGCCTATGACAATCACGACATCGACGACGGCCTGCGCGCTGGCTTCCTCGATCTCGACGAACTGCTGGCGCATCCTTTCATCGCCCAACGCTGGGCGGAAGTCGAGCGTCGCTATCCCCGCGCGCCGCGCGATCGGCAATTGTCGGAACTGATCCGCAGCCAGATCGGCTTCATGGTCAACGACTTGCTGGCGGAAACGCAGAAGCGCCTCATCGGTATCGAGAGCATCGATCAGGTGCGCGGCGCCGGTCGTCAACTCGTGGCCTTCTCGCCGGAAGTCGAGGAGGGCGAGCGCCAGTTCAAGCGGTTCATGTACGAGAAGCTCTATTACCATCCCGAGCAGCTTGAAACCGCCCGTCGCGCCCGTGCGCTGTTGGCGGAACTCTATTCCGCCTACTCGCAGGAGCCGGTGTTGATGGAGGAAAGCTGGATCGACGGCCTGCCGCGTCATGAACCCGCGCGCAGCCGCCACATCGCCGACTACATCGCCGGCATGACGGACCGCTATGCCATTTCTTGCCATGGTCAGATCTACGGCCGCACGCCCGAAGGCTTGCGCAATGTCTGAAACGATTGCGGCGGGGCGACGGATCTGCCTCGTCGGCGCCAGCGGACTTGTCGGTTCGGCAGTGATCGAGCAGAGCATCGGTCGCAGCGACCTGCGTGTCATCGGCGTCGCCCGGCGCGAGGTTCTGCTGCCGAAAGGGGCGCGACTGGAAATACTCGTGGGGCCGACCGCCGACTGGCCGGACCTGATCGAGGCTGCCCATGCCGACGTACTGGTCTGCGCGCTCGGCACGACCCGCAAGGCCGCCGGCAGCGACGAGGCGTTTCGCGCCGTCGATCACGATCTTGTGCTGGAAACCGCTCGTGCGGCGCGGCTTGCCGGGATCGACCGCATGATCCTGGTTTCCTCGGTCGGTGCCGACCCTGAAAGCACCAACGTGTATCTGCGAACCAAGGGTGAGGTGGAGCAGGCGCTCGGCCAAATGGGATTTGCGCGCCTGGACGTGCTTCGGCCGGGTCTGCTGCGTGGCAAGCGCCTTGAAGATCGCCCGCTGGAGAAGGCGGGGCAGGTGGTTGCGCCGCTTGCGGATATGCTGGTATTTCACGCCAGACTGCGCCGGTTCCGGTCGATTGCAGCCGTCCGGCTGGCACAGGTCGTTCTCGCCCTCAGCGCGGATAGGGTGCCGGGCCACTTCGTTCACGAGCACGATTCGATGGCCGAAATTCTGCGGCACCGCCCGTTCCAACCCTGTCCGGCTTAGGTATACACCCCGGTTATTCGTGGAAATTGTAGTGCGCTGCAGCGCGATTGCGTTGACTTGCCGCCGCACCTCAACCAAGTGAAAAGCATCGCTGACAGCGCGGGAGAGACCTGCTGATTCGCATTCGCGAAAAGGTAGGCGCCGAAGGAGCAACCGCCCCGGAATCTCTCAGGCAAAAGGACCGCGCAGCGTCGATAGCGAGACTCTGGAAAGTGTCGCATCCTTCGGGATGAGGCCGCCGACGGTGTAACTTTGGCCTGCCTGTCATGGGTTTGTCGAGGGAAGCTCTCAGGTTTCCGTGACAGAGGGGGCACCTGGAATGGTGTACCGAACTGTGCGGAGTCATGTCTTGAGCGAATATCCGATTTCCGATTCCGATCAGGAGCCCGAAGAACTGGCCCCGCAGCTGCTGCCGCTGAACGGTTGGCATCGCGAGCGAGGCGGTCGCATGGTCGAGTTCGCCGGCTACATGATGCCTGTTCAGTATGAGGGTATCATGGCCGAGCACCTCTGGACCCGCGAGAGCGCCGGGCTGTTCGACGTCAGCCACATGGGCCAGCTCTACATTTCGGGCGAGGGCGTGGAGCCGGCTCTGGAAGCCGCTCTGCCGATCGACCTTTCCACGCTGAAGACGGGCTCGGTGCGCTACTCGCTCCTGCTCGACGAAAATGGCGGCATCCTGGACGACCTGATGGTCACGCGCTGGGAAAGCGGTTTCTACCTCGTCGTCAACGGCGCGACCAAGTGGGACGATATCGGCACCTTGCGCGAATATCTCCCGGACGACATCACGCTCAACCATCTCGATGAAAATGCGCTCCTTGCACTTCAGGGACCGAAGGCGGCCGAAGCGCTGGAGCGCCATGCACCCGGCGTTTCCGCGCTGACGTTCATGAAGGGCGGCGCATTCAAGCTGGGCGGCGTCGATGCCTGGATCAGCCGTTCGGGCTATACCGGCGAGGACGGCTTCGAGATCGCCATTCCCGGCGAATCCGCGGCCATGATCGCGGACCTGCTCTGCGGCGAACCGGAAGTGAAGCCGATCGGCCTCGGCGCGCGCGACTCGCTGCGGCTCGAAGCGGGTCTGCCGCTCTACGGCCATGACATGGATCCCGAGCGCGGCCCGGTCGATGCCGGTCTTGCTTTCGGCATCAACAAGCGCCGCCGTCTCGAAGGTGGTTTCCCCGGTAGCGAGCGCGTTCAGCGCGACTTTGCCGAGGGTACCGCGCAGAAGCGCATCGGACTCAAGCTCGATGGCCGTCAGGCCGCGCGCGAGGGTGCCAAGGTTTTTCAAGGCGAACAGGAAGTTGGCGTTGTTACTTCAGGCGGTTTCTCGCCATCGCTCCAGCATCCCATTGCCATGGCCTATGTCGATGCAGCTTTCGCTGCGGACGGCACGGCTCTTTCCATCGAATTGCGGGGCAAGAAGCTCGACGCCACGGTCGCAGCCATGCCCTTCGTTCCCAACCGCTATCACCGCTGAGGATACCTACCCATGACCCGTTATTTCTCGCAGGAACACGAGTGGATCGAAATCGAGGGTGACCTCGGCACCGTGGGCATCACCGACTACGCACAGGGCCAGCTTGGCGACATCACCTTCGTCGATCTGCCGGAAGCCGGCGCTGCCTTCGGCAAAGGCGATTCCGTTGCCGTGGTGGACTCGGTGAAGGCCGCTTCGGACGTCTACACGCCGGTTTCGGGCACGATCGCCGAAGCCAACGCCGCGCTGGCCGACGAGCCGGAACTGGTCAACACCCAGGCCGAGACCGGTGGCTGGCTGTTCCGCGTGACCCTGTCGGACGCTGCGGAACTGGAAGCGCTGATGGATGAGTCTGCTTATAAGCAGTACGTCGAAAGCCTCTGATTTACCGATATTATTCACGGAGTATCGCCGCTTGCGCTACCTGCCCCTGACTCCCGCCGATCGCGCCGAAATGCTCGGCGTCATCGGTGCCGACACGGTTGACGATCTGTTCGTCGACGTGCCCGCCGAGGCCCGGCTTTCCGGCCCTATCGAGGGGCTGCCCGCCCATGCCAGTGAAATGGCAGTGGAGCGGCACATGTCCGCGCTTGCGGCGAAGAACCTTTCGGCCGGCACCGCGCCTTTCTTCATCGGCGCTGGCGCTTATCGCCACCACGTCCCCGCTTCGGTCGATCACCTGATCCAGCGCGGCGAATTCCTGACCGCCTACACCCCGTACCAGCCGGAAATCGCGCAGGGCACGCTTCAGGTGTTGTTCGAGTTCCAGACGCAGGTCGCGCGCCTGTTCGGTACCGATATCGCCAACGCCTCGATGTACGACGGTTCGACGGCCTGCTGGGAAGCGATCCTGATGGCCAGCCGCATTACCCGCAAGACTCGCGCCGTGCTGTCCAGCGGCCTGCACCCGCACTACGCCGAAGTGGTGCGCACGATGGCCAAGTTCACCGAAGACGATATCGTCTCGCTGAAGGCCCAGCTGGTAGCCGAGGCCGATGACGCCGCCGTGATCGCCGCGATCGACGACACGACCTCCTGCGTTGTCGTCCAGTATCCGGACGTGATGGGCCGCATCCCCGATCTCGCCGCGATTGCCGATGCCGCGCATGCCAAGGGCGCGCTGCTGATCGCGGTCGTCACCGAGCCGGTTGCGCTGGGCATGATCGAGGCGCCGGGCGCGCTGGGTGCCGACATCGTCGTGGGCGAAGGCCAGTCGATCGGCGTCGGCCTGCAGTTCGGCGGCCCGTACCTGGGCCTGTTCGGCTGCCGCGAGAAGTTCGTGCGCCAGATGCCGGGCCGTCTCTGCGGCCAGACCGTGGACGCCGAAGGCAAGCGCGGCTTCGTGCTGACGCTCTCCACGCGCGAGCAACATATCCGCCGCGAGAAGGCGACCAGCAATATCTGCACGAATTCAGGGCTTTGTGCGCTGGCTTTCAGTATTCACCTGACCCTGCTGGGCGGTGAAGGCCTGGCCCGGCTCGCCGCCGTGAACCACGACAAGGCGCAGACCCTGATCGAGCGTCTGGCCAAGGTGCCGGGCGTGAATGTGCTGAACGACGCCTACTTCAACGAGGCGACCGTGGTGCTGCCGCGTGACGCCCGCGAAGTCGTGCGCGAACTGGCCGACCGCAAGGTGCTGGGCGGCGTCTCGCTCGGCCGCCTGTTCCCCGAGGACAGCGATCTGCACAACGGCCTGCTGGTGACGGCGACCGAGACCGTGACCGACGAGGATATCGAAGTGTTTGCGCGTGAACTTGAAGGAGTGCTGGCATGAACGCGGTAAACGCAAGCGGTTGGCGCCCTCAGATGGGTGAAGCCGGTGAGGGCGCTGGCTTCAAGACCGCCTCGGGCGACTATGGCCTGATGCTGGAAGAAGCGCTCAGCTTCGAGCTTGGCTCTTCCGAGAAGTGCGGCGTCGATCTCGACAAGACCAGCCGTCCGGCGGCTGCGGGCCTGTCGAAGTTCCTGCGCAAGTCGGCTCCGGCGCTGCCCGGCCTGACCGAGCCTGAAACCGTGCGCCATTACACCCGCCTGTCGCGCCAGAACTACGCGATCGACCTCGGGCCGTTCCCGCTCGGTTCGTGCACGATGAAGCACAACCCGCGCCTGAACGAGAAGATGGCCCGCCTGCCGGGCTTTGCCGACGTTCACCCGCTCCAGCCGCAGAAGACGGTCGAGGGCGCGCTGGAAGTGATCGAGCAGTTGGCCGACTGGCTGATCACCCTGACCGGCATGGCTTCGGTGGCGATGAGCCCCAAGGCCGGTGCGCATGGCGAGCTTTGCGGCTTGCTCTGCATCCGCGCCGCGCTCGACGCGCGTGGTGAGAAGCGCGACGTGGTGCTGGTGCCGGAGAGCGCCCACGGCACCAACCCGGCAACCGCCGCTTTCGCGGGCTTCAAGGTGCAGTCGATTCCGGCAACGCCGGAAGGCCGCGTCGATGTCGAGGCGCTGAAGGCCAAGCTCGGCCCGAACGTTGCGGGCGTGATGATCACCAACCCGAACACCTGCGGCCTGTTCGAGCCCGACATGAAGGCGATCGGCGACGCGGTTCATGCGGCAGGCGGCTACGTCTATTGCGACGGCGCGAACTTCAACGCCATCGTCGGTAAGGTGCGCCCCGGTGACCTTGGCGTCGATGCCATGCACATCAACCTGCACAAGACCTTCTCCACCCCGCACGGCGGTGGCGGCCCAGGCGCCGGCCCGGTCGTGCTGTCCGAAGCGCTGGCGCCTTTCGCGCCGCTGCCCTTCGTCAGCCGCGGTGAAGACGGCCGGGTCCATCTCGTCGAAGAGGAAAACGCAGGCGAGGACCATGCCCAGGCATTCGGCCGCATGGTTGCCTTCCACGGGCAGATGGGCATGTTCACCCGCGCGTTGACCTACATTCTCAGCCACGGCGCGGACGGCCTGCGTCAGGTTGCCGAGGATGCGGTGCTCAACGCCAACTACGTCCTGCGTTCCTGCGAGGACCTGCTGCCGGCACCCTTCGCCAAGAGCGGCCCGTGCATGCACGAGGCGCTGTTCAGCGATGCAGGGCTCGCCGAGGGCTTCTCCACGCTGGATATCGCCAAGGGTCTGATCGACGAGGGCTTCCACCCGATGACGGTCTACTTCCCGCTGGTGGTGAAGGGCGCGATGCTGGTCGAGCCGACCGAGACGGAAAGCAAGGCTGGCCTCGACCGCTTCATCGGTTCGCTGCGCAGCCTTGCCCAGCGCGCCAAGGATGGCGACCAGAGCCTCCACAGCGCGCCGCATTTCGCGCCGCGTCGCCGTCTTGACGAAACGCTCGCGGCCCGCAAGCCGGTGCTCGTGTGGCAGGGAACGCCGGGCGAACCGGCTACTCCTTCGCTGAGCGAATTCGGCGGTAGCTGAGCCATATGGGGGGAAACGGATACGCTGCCTGGCTGCCGCTGCTGATGTTCGCCGGGATCATGGCCTGGCGTTTCCGCAGCCTTGAAAGAGCCCGGCCGCTCCGTCTCCCCCTGCTTTGGATAGCGCCGGTGATCGTCGCCGCGGCGGTTGGCCTGGCGCTTTACGGTATCCCGCCCAGCCTGCTTGGGTGGATGGCGCTGGGGGCGGGGTTCGCGATCGGTGGGGGCATTGGCATGCAACGCTCTCGCCTCATGCGGTTGCATGTAGAGGGACAAGGCGATGGCGCACGCGTGATGATGCGCCAGTCGCCGCTGGCCCTGATCCTGCTTCTGGGCGTGTTCGGCGCGCGCCGTCTGATCCTGCCCGGCGGCATGACGATGGGCGCGGCCCATCCCGCAGCGAATGCCCTGATCATGACCGACGCAATGCTCGGCCTGGTTCTAGGCATGGTGGTCGTCAGCAGGCTGGTGCTTTGGCAACGGGCACGCGCCATCGTTGCCGGTCATCTCATGAGTGACTGAACTTCGGACGTAATTCGAAAACGCGTGCGGCGCGAAGCGGGATTCCCGCTTCGCGCCGCAATGTGTTCAGCACCTACCGATCTCAGGGATCGGTCGTGCGTGTCAGGTCGCCCGATCGACCGAATTCGCCACGGATTCGATATCCTGACCAACCCCGCGCACGGTGTTGCACGCCGCTGCCCCAAGCACGAAGCTCGAAACCGCCAGAGCCAGAGCCGCTTTCCTGATCATGACCGCCTTAACCCTTCCAAACATGGCACTCCGAACGGGTGCTTCGATCCGTCGCTAGTGCATCTGGAAATCGAGGGGAAGGGGCCTGCGGCCACACCTCACCATACCGGCGCGGCGTGATGCCGCGTCGGCATGGGAACGGCATTCGCCTTCACATCACTTGATGGCGTCTTCCCCGGCCTGACCGACCGACTGTACGTCCTTGCCGGCACCCTTCACGGTGTTGCAGGCCGATGCCGAAACGACGATGCTGCCAACCACCAGGGCGAGAACGAGTTTCTTGACCATTGCTTGAATTCCTTATCCTGCTGGACCCCGGCATTGCGCGGGGAGCGAAGGGTGGAACTCGTGGTCGGGCGCGCGGTTCCCGGTCATGACAGCGGAAGCGAGATCGGCTCGCTACGGGGCATTTCCCCGACAGTCCTGGCAGGCAGGCCTTTGCTTTCGATGCCGAACACGGCAAAGGCGCCCGATGACCGATTCCGACAAGATCATGGCTTTCGCAGGCGCCATCGCGGCAGCCATAGCCGTTCTGGCCTGGGTCGGAGACCGCCGACGCATGAAGCGGACCGATCTGGACCGCGTGGGCTTCATGCCGTGGACGTCCGTGTTCTTCTTCGCGCTCATGGCAGCCGTGTTGCTGCTGGGTGTCGCCGGGAAGGATATGTTCCGCGGTTAGAGCATTTTCCAATCTGACGGCTCGGAGACTGCTTTAGAGGCATGCTTCCAGAAAGGCCTGGTCGAAACCGAACTGGCGGGCCTTTTCCAGCGTGTAAGGGCGCAGGCCCGAACTGCGATACTCGCCGATGATCTTGCCGTCGTCGGTCTCGTCCAGATACTCGAACTTGAAGAGTTCCTGGGTGACGATCACGTCGCCTTCCATGCCGATCACTTCGGTGATGTTGGTGGTGCGGCGCGAACCGTCGCGCAGGCGCTTCACTTGCACGATGAGGTCGACGGATTCCGCGATCTGGCGGCTGATGGCTTCCTTGGGGATCTTGATGTCGCCCATCAGGATCATGTTCTCCATGCGGCCCAGGCATTCGCGCGGGCTGTTGGCGTGGAGCGTGCACATGGAACCGTCGTGACCGGTGTTCATGGCGGCGAGCAGGTCGAAACACTCGGCGCCGCGGATTTCGCCCAAGATGATACGGTCGGGTCTCATGCGGAGGGCGTTCTTGACGAGATCGCCGATGGTGATCGCGCCTTGCCCCTCGAGGTTCGGCGGGCGGGTTTCGAGCGGCAGCCAGTGTGGCTGCTGGAGCCGCAGTTCGGCCGCATCCTCGATCGTCAGCACGCGCTCGCCGGGGTCGATCATCTTCGACAGTGCGTTGAGCATGGTCGTCTTGCCCGAGCCGGTACCGCCCGAAATGACGATATTCATGCGGCAGGCGCCGGCGATCTTGAGTGCAGTCGCCATCTTGTCGCTCATCGAGCCGAAGTCTTTGAGCATGTCGATCGTGATCGGCTTCTCGGAGAACTTGCGGATGGAGATGGCGGTGCCACGCAGCGACAACGGCGGTACGATCACGTTGACGCGGCTGCCGTCCTTGAGGCGGGCGTCGGCCAGCGGCGTCGTCTGATCGACGCGGCGGCCCACCTGGTTGACGATGCGCTGGGCGATCTGGAACAAGTGCTGTTCGTCGCGGAACTTGGTGGGGGCGAGGAGCAGCTTGCCCTTCTTCTCGATGTAGGTCTGGTTCGGACCGTTGACCATGATGTCCGACACGTCGGGATCGTTCAGCAGCTCTTCCAGCGGACCGAAGCCCAGCAGTTCGTCGATCAGCACTTTCTCCAGCGCGAATTGCTCGCGCCGGTTGAAGGTGATCTTGAGCTCCGCGAGAACTTCCATGATGATCGGGCGGAATTCCTCGGACAGCTCGTCCTTGGTGAGCGTCGCCGCAGCCTCCGGATCGACGCGCTCCAGCAGGCGAGGGAGCACCTGTTCCTTGATCTTGTGGATCGAGGCTTCGAAGCCGCTCTGCTCGGACTGGCCGTCATGTACGGCGTTGGCGCGATCCGCGAGGCGGGCCAGGGCATCGTCCCGCAGGTTCTGGGGAGGCGGGGCATCGACGGAGGGCAGGGGGAAGGGATCGGTCGCCCCCGGCGAGGGGGCCTCGGCGCCGAGCTTCAGAGGCTTGGCCACGCCGAAAGCGGGCCGGGCGCCCTGGCCCAAGCCGCCGATACCGTTGCGTCGCCCGAATGCAGTCATTTCTTCGTCAACCCTTTCAACATCGGCACGGCTGCCCCACTTGGCACCGGTCGTGACGATGTCCCGCGATTGTGCGCAGGATTAAGGTTGAAACTTTGATAACTTACTAATGGTGGCCCGGATCGGAGGGCGCGTGGAAGCTAGGAAAACGGATGGGTAACACGGATGGCGAACTGGAGTTCTGCTGGCTTTGCGGCCGCCCTCTCGGCCGACGGGTGGAATGGCATCATCCCGTGCCCAAGAGCCGTGGCGGGCGGGAAACGGTGCCTTTGCACCCGATCTGCCATCGCGCCATTCACGCCACGTTCTCCAACGCCGAACTGGCTCGTCTGCCGCCACGCGCCGAGGCCCTGCGCCAAGATGAGAAAATCCGCAGGTTCCTTAGCTGGATCGCGGGAAAGCCCGCCGATTTCCACGCTCCCACCGCGCGACGCGGCTGACAGGCCGAATCGAAAAAGGGCGTCGCCGGATTTGCCGGCGACGCCCTTTTTCTTCGGCGCTCAGCCGGTTGGCGTCAGGCCACGTGCTCGGCGAGCACGGTCAGGCCCTTGTCGCCCACTTCAGCGAAGCCGCCGGTGATGCGGATCTCTTCCGGAGCGGCGCCGTCGGTCTTGTAGACCTTCAGCGCGCCGTCGGCGATCGTCGACATGAAGGGCGCGTGGCCCTCCAGCACGCCGAACTCGCCTTCGGTGCCGGGGACGACCACCATGTGGACGTCTTCCGAGCGGACGAGCTTGGCCGGCGTGACGAGTTCGAAGTGCAGAGCCATGATCGATTACGCCTCTTCGGCCAGCTTCTTGGCCTTCTCGACCGCTTCGTCGATGCCGCCGACCATGTAGAAGGCTGCTTCGGGAAGGTGATCGTACTCGCCTTCGACGACGGCCTTGAACGACTTCACGGTGTCTTCGAGCTGGACGAACTTGCCCGAGATGCCCGTGAAGACTTCCGCAACGTGGAACGGCTGCGACAGGAACTTCTGGATCTTGCGGGCGCGGGCGACGGTGAGCTTATCTTCTTCCGAAAGCTCGTCCATGCCCAGGATCGCGATGATGTCCTGAAGCGACTTGTACTTCTGCAGGGTTTCCTGAACCTTGCGGGCGGTCTCGTAGTGCTCGGCACCGACGACGCGGGGCTCGAGCACGCGCGAGGTCGAGTCGAGCGGGTCGACGGCCGGGTAGATGCCCAGTTCCGAGATGGCGCGGTTCAGCGTGGTCGTTGCGTCCAAGTGGGCGAACGAAGCAGCCGGAGCCGGATCGGTAAGGTCGTCCGCGGGGACGTAGATCGCCTGGACCGAGGTGATCGAACCCTTGGTGGTCGAGGTGATGCGTTCCTGCAGCTGGCCCATGTCGGTCGACAGGGTGGGCTGGTAGCCCACGGCCGAAGGAATACGGCCGAGCAGAGCCGACACTTCCGCG
>NZ_DAMDBA010000081.1:0-22324 GCF_032093395.1 Novosphingobium sp. | reverse complement strand
GCTGTTTCCCTCGTGGATGTGGCATGGAACGCGGCCCTTCGCGGCGGGTGAGCGGCTGACGATCGCCTTCGATATCGCGCGTACTTGAACTGCGATCCGTCCCGATTTACCTTCGTTCCATCTAGTCTTTCGGCACGAAAACGATAATCCCGTGCCACGGAGTTTGCACGATGCACATCATGACGAAACTCGCCGCCGTCCTGGGCGTGGGTGTCGGCGTTCTGGCGGTTACCCCCGTTCTGGCCGCTCCCGTTCTGGCTGGCGATCCCGCGCCGCAAACGGCGCCCGTTGCGCCGGCTGCCCCCGGCAAGGCCGATATCGCCAAGAGCGAGATCGACAAGACCGACCCGATCATCTGCGAGCGGGTGACGGAGATCGGTTCGCGCCTGCGCGCCAAGAAGATCTGCATGACCAAGAGCGAGTGGGCCGAACAACGTCGTGGCGATCGCTCCAATATCGAGCGCTCGCAGATCCAGCGCGGCATGGATCCGGTCGGCTGATTCCCGCCCTTCCGGGAAAGCTCGGTTCGTCGACGACGCCGGGGCGTGATTTCACTCTGCGCGATTGACCTGCTCGCCTGAGCTGCTTAACCGGTTGATTAAATCACCGTGCAGACTGGCTGGGCTGCCGCCCGGTCGGCTTTCTCGCGAGCAGGAAGGGGAATCGCATGAAACTGGACAGCAGCCTTGCCGCAGTCGTCACCGGCGCGGCTTCGGGGCTTGGCGCGGCCACTGCGCGCGCTTTGGCGGCGCAGGGCGTGAAGGTCGCGGTGTTCGACCTGAACGTGGAGGCGGGCGAAGCCGTGGCGGCCGAGATCGGCGGCGTGTTCTGCGAAGTCAACGTTACCGACGATGCCAGTGTCGATGCGGGCTTCGCGAAAGCCCGCGCGGCGCACGGCCAGGAACGCATTTTGGTGAACTGCGCAGGGATCGCTCCGGCCGCCAAGACCGTCGGCCGCAACCGCGAGACCGGCGCGCCGCGTGCGCACGACATGGGGCTGTTCGAAAAGGCGATCGCCATCAATCTCGTCGGCACTTTCCGCTGCGTCAGCAGGGCGGCCGCGGGAATGGCAACGCTCGATCCGCTGGACGCGGCGGGCCAGCGCGGCGCCATCGTCAATACCGCATCGGTGGCGGCGCAGGATGGGCAGATCGGTCAGGCGGCCTACGCTGCCTCCAAGGGCGGCGTCCTGGCCATGACCCTGCCGCTGGCGCGCGACCTGATGGGCGAGGGCATCCGCGTCAATACGATCCTGCCGGGCATTTTCGAAACGCCGATGATGGCGGGCATGCCGCAGCAGGTGCAGGATGCGCTGGCGGCAGCGGTGCCGTTCCCCAAGCGTCTCGGCAAGCCTGAAGAGTATGCCGATCTGGCCCTGTTCATGCTGGAGCATGACTACCTCAATGGCGAATCCGTTCGGCTCGACGGTGCGATCCGCATGGGGCCGAAGTAGGGTTCGCGGCCGGAAACACCATGGCGCAAGGCAATCCTTCGGCCGGGAACGGCATACCGGTAGCGGGGAGCCCGGCGGGCGCTCCGCCGGGCGCGCGGGCGCAACTGCTGGAAACGGCCAGCGCCATCATGCGCGACGGCGATGTGATCGATATCTCGCTGTCGGAACTGTCGCTCCGTTCCGGGCTCAATTCCGCGCTGGTGAAATACTACTTCGGCAACAAGGCGGGCCTGCTGAAGGCGTTGCTCGACCGCGACTGGCAGGCCATCGTCACCAGCGTGGATGCGCTGGTCGAAAAGGACGGCTGGTCGCCCGAGGCGAAGCTGCGGCGCCACCTCTGGAAAGTCGTCGATACCTTTTACGAAGTGCCCTACCTCAACCGCCTGACCATGCGCATGGTACGGGAGAGCGACGATGCGGAGGCGCGGCGCATCGCCGACAGCTATCTCTCGCCCATCTACCGCGCCTATGAGCAGCTGATCGGCAACGGCGTGCGGGCAGGGGTGTTCCGCGAGATCGATCCGCAGCTGTTCTACTTCACCGTGACCGGCGCGGTGGACCGGTTCTTCTCGGCGCGGCTGGTGCTGAAGCACTGCTTCGACCAGGACACATTGACCGAGGAACTGCGCGACCGCTATCGCGAGCATACGATCGACATCATCATGGCAGGTATTCTTGCGCGCTGAAAAAAGCAGCTTCTGGCACATCGGCGTTATCGGCGGTTCGGGTCTGGCCGCGGGCATAGAACTGGAAGAGGCGCAGGAGATCGCCGTCTCCAGTCCGTTCGGCGCGCCCTCCGGCCCGGTAAGGACCGGCTGGCTCGGCGGCGTGCGCTTCACCTTTCTCGCCCGGCATGGGGCTGGGCACGCGCTTCCACCTTCGGCTGTGAACTACCGCGCCAATATCGACGTGCTGAAGCGCTGCGGGGTGACGGACCTGGTGGCGCTTTCGGCCATCGGCTCGCTGCGCGAAGAGATGGCGCCGGGCCAGATGGTCATGGTGGATCAGTTCATCGACCGCACGCAGGGCCGCGCGGGCAGCTTCTTCGGCACCGGACTGGTGGCCCATGTCAGCCTGGCCGATCCGGTGTGTCCGCGCCTTTCGGGGATGGTCGGCGCGGCAGCGGAAGCGGCCGGAGCCACGGTGCATGGCGCCGGCTGCTACCTGGCGATGGAAGGGCCGCAGTTCTCCACCCGCGCCGAGAGTCGCATGTACCGGGCCTGGGGAGCGGATGTGATCGGCATGACCGGCATGCCCGAAGCGCGCTTGGCACGCGAAGCCGAGCTTCCCTATGCCATGCTCGGCATGGTCACCGATTACGATTGCTGGCGCGAGGAAGAGGCTGGCGTGGAAGTGAGCCATGTCCTCGAAGTCATGCATGCCAATGCCCGCGTCGCGCGCGATGCCTTGCGGCACCTGGCGGCGAACCTTCCGGCGGAGCGCGCGCCCAGCCCGATCGATCGGGCGCTGGACCATGCACTCATCACCGCGCCCGAAGCGCGCGACCCGGCCCTGGTCGCGCGGCTCGATGCGGTGGCCTGCCGCCTGTTCGGCGAGCGCGGCTGAGCCCCTGTATCAGCCAGTTCGGTATCCGCCGGCTCAGCCGCCGCGCGTGACCGGGATCAACGCCCCGGTAACCGCGCGCGCCGCGTCCGAGGCGAGGAAGCCGATGACGTCCGCGATCGCCTGGGGCTGAACCCAGGTCGAGAAGTCGGCGTCCGGCATGTCGGCGCGGTTTGTGGGCGTATCGATGATGCTCGGCAGCACGGCATTGACGGTAACGCCGGTGCCGGCGAGTTCCTCCGCGAGAGCCTCGGTCAGGCGATGGACGCCGGACTTCGAGGCCGCATAGGCGCCCATGCCCATGCCCGCCTTGATCGCCGCGCCCGCGCCGATGTTGACGATGCGGCCGGCGGCGGACTGCTTGAGCCGGGGCAGGGCGAGCTGGGTGATCGTTGCCGCTGTGGTCAGGTTCATCGCCTGCATGCGCGCCCAGCTGGCCAGCGAGCCACTTTCCAGCGTCTCCCAGGTGAAGCCGCCCGCAACATTGACCAGCACGTCGATGCCGTCATGTTCCGCCGCAACCCGGTCGAGCGCGGCGCGGGTTGCGGCCTCGTCGGTGAGATCGACACCGCCGATGTCGAGCGCGCCCGTGAGCGGGGCCTTTGCCGCAGCCGCGTAGTCGATGCGGGCGACCTTGTCCCCTGCCTTGGCGAAGGCGGCGGCCACGGCCGTGCCGAGAATGCCGAAACCACCGGTGACGATTACCGAACGTGCCATGATAACTCCTCGCTTTGGCGGGACGCTAACGGCCGGGTCCGAGCGCCGCAAGGCATGGCGTGCCGCCAACCGGCAGCCAACGCCCCGTCGATGTCGGGAGCATGAAAAAGGCGGCCTCCCTCACGGGAAACCGCCTCTCGAAACCCTTGCGAAGGGATGTTCTCAGAGCTGGCCGAGCATGTGATCGGCGGAGCTGACTTCGAACGCGCCGGGTGCTTCGACGTTGATCTGTTCGACCACGCCATCGTTCACGACCATGGAAAACCGCTTGCCGCGATGACCCATGCCGAAGCCGGTGCCGTCCATCACCAGGTCCAGCGCCTTCACGAAGTCGCCGTTGCCGTCCGACAGCATGGTGACGTCGCTTGAGCCGGAAGCCTTGCCCCAGGCGCCCATGACGAAGGCATCGTTGACGGCGGTGCAGGCGATTTCGTCGACGCCCTTGGCCTTGAGTTCGGCGGCCTTGTCGACGAAGCCGGGGAGGTGCTTGGCCGAGCAGGTGGGCGTGAAGGCGCCCGGAACCGAGAACAGCGCGACCTTGCGGCCCGCGAAGTATTCGGCGCTCTGAACCGGCTCGGGGCCGTCCGCGCCGACCTTGATCAGCTTGATGTCGGGAAGCTTGTCACCAACGGCGATGGTCATGGTTCAATCCTTTTCATGCGCGTGCATTGCGTAGGCTGCAGATATAGAGCGCCCGGCCGCCGCGGCAATGTCGCAAGCGCCTTTTCGACGGTTTTCGGCGGCACGACAATGCGTTGCGCAGCAATGACGCCTCCGGGAACCCAATCGATGTACCCCGCCGCGAGCCGCCGCTCTAACGGCTTGACGGTTACCGATTCCCAACATAACTAGAATAAACAGTCTTGTTTTATAAAGGCGAGCTTTCGCAAGGTGGCGCCGACATGGGAGAGATTGATGTGACTTGCATTCGTGCTCCTTTCGACGTTCGCAATGGCCGTTCCTATGGCCGCCGACGCGCAGGCTTCGCCGCAAGTCGCGGAAGATGCCGCTCCACAGAACCAGGGCACCGGTCTGGGCGACATCACTCACTTACATGGCGCTTACCGCAAGGGCCTGTGCGACAGCGGTCTCGATGCTGAAGGAAGGCGTGATTTGACCGCACTCGCCTTGCGGACGGTCGCGGAGCTGACCCAGCGCCAGAAGTCGCTTGCCTACCTGACGCTGATGGTGGCGCTGGTCCTCGAGATCGTGGACGTCACCATCGTCAATACCGCGCTGCCGGTGATCGAGCGCGATTTCGGCGCGGCGGCGGCGCAGGCGCAGTGGGTGGCGGCCGGCTATTCGCTGGCCTTCGCGCTGCTGCTGATGCTGGGTGGGCGGCTGGGCGACGCCTTCGGCTACAAACGCCTGTTCATCGGCGGGGTGGCGGGCTTCACGTTCGCCTCTCTGCTCTGCGGCCTCTCGGGCACGCCGGACCAGTTGATTGCCGCGCGCGTTCTGCAAGGCGGGGCGGGCGCGATGATGGCGCCGCAGGTCATGGCGCTGATCCAGGTGTTGTTCGAACCGCTGGAGCGCGTGGCGAAACTGGCGTGGGTGGGCGTGATCGGGGGGCTGTCGGCCATCTGCGGACCGATCATCGGCGGCGTGCTGATCCATGCGAACCCGTTCGATCTCGGCTGGCGCAGCGTGTTCCTGATCAATGTGCCGGTGGGCGTGGCGGCAGTGATAGTGGCCTGGCGCTTGCTGCCCGCGACGCGCTCGCCTTCGGCGCGGGGGATAGACGGCGGGGGAACCCTGCTGTTCGCCGCATCGATGGCCGCGTTGCTCTATCCGCTGGTGCGCGGGCATGACCTGGGTTGGCAGCCTTGGCACATCGCCCTGCTGCTGGCCGCTCCGGTCCTGCTGGCGCTGGCCTGGCGGCGGACCTGCCAGCGCGCGGAGGCGGGAGCGCCGGCGCTGTTTTCGCCCGAACTCTTCCGGCAGCGGCAATTCCCGCTGGGCTTGGCCATCGCGCTGGCCTTCGGCGCGGCGACGGGCGGATTCCTGTTCGTCTTCGCGTTCGGTGCGCAGAAGCTGCTCGGCTTCTCGCCCTTGGAAACCGGGCTGCTGCATATTCCCTTCAGTGCCGGGGTGATGCTGGGCATCGCCTTCCTGGGGCGCAAGCTGGTGACGAGCCACGGCAAATGGGTGCTCGTCGGCGGGATCGTGTTGATGGCGCTGTTCGCCGGGGGGACGCTGGCCTGGATCCAGACCGGGGTGTCGTTCTGGTGGGCGCTGCCCTGCCTGGCGCTGGCAGGAACGGGCATGGGCATGACCAGCGGGCCCTTGACCCCGGTGATACTGGCGCGCGTGGATCGCAGCCACGCGGGCGCGGCGAGCGGGCTGATCAAGACGGTGCAGGAACTGGGCATGGCGCTGGGCATCGCGGTGGTGGGGACGGCCTTCTTCGCCGGTGCCGCGACAGGCGATGCGGGTGCCGTGTTCCCGGCCATCGCGGCGATCGAGGGACTGATGCTGATCTGTCTCGTGCTTGCCTTCCGGTTGCCCGCGCCACTCTTCCCCGAGCAGGATGCTTGACTGTAATGACGGTTCTATTTAGAGCTTGATCCGAGCCTGGTAGCGGAGTTTCTCCGCTTGGGAAGTGGGCGCGGCATGATCCTGCCGTGCTTTCATGCTGCGGGCCGCTTTGTCCTTCGGGACGACCCTTTCGGGGGCGGCGGCGTAGCATATTCATGAATCGCGCGCCGCTCCCGAGCATGACCGGGAGAAGACGATGTCCGACTATGTGCGCAATCTCTGGTATCTGGCCGCCTGGGACCATGAAGTCCCCGAAGGCGGCATGTTGTCCCGCAGGCTGCTGGACGAGACGTGGCTGATCGCCAGCCTGTCCGACGGGACATATGCCATGATGGCGGACCGCTGCCCCCATCGCTTCGTGCCGTTGAGCATGGGGCGACTGGAAGGCGACGTGATCCACTGCGCCTATCACGGGCTTGGTTTCGATCGGACCGGCGCCTGCGTGCACAATCCCTTCCCCGCGCCGGCACCCGCGCATGTCCGCGCGCGGACGGTGCCGGTGGTCCATCGCCATTGCGGCCTGTGGTTCTGGCCGGGCGATCCCGAACGTGCCGACCCGGCGCTGATCCCCGACTTCGCCTTCGTCGAGCGCGAAAGCATGCAGCGCAGCCGCCTCGTCATCCAGGGGCATTACGAACTGGTGACGGACAACCTCATGGACCTTACCCATGCCGAATTCCTGCATGTGACCAGCTTCGGCGTAAACGGCTCGATCTTCTCCGGCAGGCACTCGGTCACCACCGACGAGAGCGGCGCGATCTGGAACAACTGGGACATGGAGTCCGTCATGCCGCCGATGTGGGCTGCGCCGATGCTGCGCGAAGGGGATCGGGTGGACCAGTGGCTGCACATGCGCTGGCACGCGCCTGCCTCCATGGCGCTGACGGTCGGCCTTTCGAGGGCAGGCACCGGGCGGGCGGAAATGGTGGTGCCCCAGATGGTCAACCCGCATATCATCACGCCGGAAACGCGAACGAGCAGCCACTACTTCTACGACCACGAGGCGACGCCCGAAGCCGAGGCGCTCGCGCGGCAGGTCTTCGTCGAGGAGGATGAGCCGATGATCGAGGCGGCGCAGGCGGCCCTCGGCCAAGAGGATTTCTGGGAGGCCCGGCCCGCAATCCTCGAAACCGATGCCGGAGCCATCCGCGCGCGACGTCGCCTCATGCAGCTTCGCCGGGCCGAAGCCAAAGCGGCAGCCTGAGGAAAAAGGGCGGCGTGCCCGCGCGCGCCGCCCTTCCTCGACAGGGCAGGTACGACACGCGGAGCTGCTGGAGCAGCACAAGCGCATGCTCGCCTTCGGGGAAGCCGCCTTCGCGCTCGACCAGGAGCGTGGCGGGTGCGCGGAAAGGCCAGCGCCGGTCGTGGGCGGTTTCCATCTCGTCGAGCGTCAGCGGCCCGCCGGTAGCGCCTTGGCCTTCGTCGAAGCGCACGCGTCAGCCTTGCGGTGCGATGACGATGACGCGGTCGGCCAGCCGGTCCACTTCAGCGCGGTCGTGGCTGACATAGAGGATCGGCAGCGCCAGTTCGTCGCGGATGCGCTCGATCACGGAGAGGATGTCCTCGCGCCGGTCCGCATCGAGGGAAGCTAGCGGCTCGTCCATCAGCAGGAAGCGCGGGCCGGAAAGCAGGGCGCGACCGATCGCCACGCGCTGCGCCTCGCCTCCCGAGAGCGTGGCGGGTTTACGGTCCAGCAGATGGCCGATGCCGAGGAAGCCGAGCGCGGTGTCGAGGTCCATCCAGCGCTGTTCGGCACGGGCTAGGTTCCAGCCGTAGAGCAGGTTATCGCGCACGGATTTGTGCGGGAACAGGCGCAAGTCCTGGAACACGTAGCCGCAGCGGCGCTGTTCGGGGCGAAGGTCGATGCGGCGCGCCTTGTCGAACAGCACGGTGCCTTCGACGTGAATATGGCCCTCGCTGGGCCGCGACAGGCCGGCGATGGCATCCAGGAGCGAGGTCTTGCCCGCGCCCGACGGGCCGAACAGCGCGGTCAACCCGCCCCTTTCGGTCTGGAAGGCATAGTCGAGCCGGAGCTTGCCACGCCTCAATGAAATGGCGACGTCAAAGGGCATGGTGCGCGCTTCCCGGCCCGCTGCGGCCGTGCTGGCTGCGCCGAGCGAGCCATTCGGAAGCGACCAGCGCCGCGACCGAAACCAGGATCGACAGCACGGCGAGGCGCGTCACCTGCCATTCTGAACCCGGTATCTGGAGCGCGCTGTAGATCGCCAGCGGCAGGGTCTGCGTTTCGCCGGGGATATTGGAGGCGAACGTGATGGTCGCGCCGAACTCGCCGATCGAGCGGGCAAGGCCGAGGACGAGCCCTGCCAGCACGCCCGGCATCGCCAGCGGAAGGGTAACGGTGATGAAAGTCCGCCGGCGTCCCGCGCCCAGGGAGCGGGCGGCGCTCTCAAGGCGGCGATCCACGGCCTCGATGGAGAGACGCATGGCGCGAACCATCAGCGGCAGCGCCATGACGGCGGCGGCCAGCGCGGCGCCGGTCCAGCGGAAGATGAAGGTGAGCCCCAGCCAGTCCGCCAGGAACCGGCCCAGCGGTCCATTGGTGCCGAAGGCGATCAGCAGGAGCCAGCCGGTGACGACAGGTGGCAATACCAGCGGCAGGTGGACGAGCGCATCGAGCAGCACTTTGCCGGGAAAGCGCCAGCGCGCCAGCATCCAGGCAAGAGCGAAGGCGACCGGCAGCGCGGCGGCCATGGCCACGCCGCTGACCTTTAGCGACAGGACCAACACCTGCCACTCCTCCAGGGTGAGCCCCGTCATGGCCGGTGGTCGATCAGCGCGTGCCGAAGCCGAAGCGGCGGAACACGGCCTTGCCCTGCGCGGAAATCAGGAAGCGGCGGAATCCTTCGGCGTCCTTGTGGCGCGAGGCGGCGAGCACGGCCACCGGGTAGCTGATCGGATCGTGCGACGCGGCGGGGAAGGTATCGACCACCCGCACGCCGGGCTCGGCGCGGGCGTCTGTCAGGTAGACCACGCCCAGCGGCGCGGCACCGCGGCTGACGAGGGCGAGGGCGGCCCGCACGTTCTCGGCCGGGGCGAGCTTGCCCTGCACCGAAGGCCAGACTTTCAGCTGCGTCAGCGCCTGCCTGGCGTAGACCCCGGCCGGCACGGCGTTGGGGTCGGCAACGGCAAGCCGGTTCGGGCCCAGCGCGGCGGCAAGGCGAAAGCCGGGCGCGATCTTCAGGCGAACGGGCTTGTTCGCCGGGGTAATCAGCACGAGGCTGTTGGTCAGGAACGACACGCGGGTTTTCGCACGAAGCAGGCCCTTCGACTGCACCTCGTCCATCCACGGTTCGTCGGCCGAGACGAAGATGTCCGCCGGGGCGCCTGCTTCGATCTGTCGGGCGAGAGCGGAAGATCCGGCGAAGGAGATCCTGGGGCGCGGGTGGCCCTTGGCTGCCCAGGCATCGGCAGCGGCGTTCATCGATTCCTGAAGACTTGCGGCGGCCAGTACCAGCGGGCCGGATTGCTGCGCGGCGGCAGGCTGGACCAAGGCCGCGAAAGCCAGGATCAGCGATGTTACGAAGGCAAGCAGCCGGCGCATGGGGGACGTCTCCGGAGGATCATTGTATCCGATCGTATATGGCCTGGCCGAAGCTTTGCAAGGCGTTGTGCGGCCGAACCGACGCCGGCACGAGTGTGTGTGGGGATTCAGTTCAGGTGGAGCCGAGAATGGGGGACTTTCGTGACCCGGAGCGCAGCGTACTTCCAGTACGTGAGCACCGGAAGCGCGAAAGGCCGCCGTTCGCAGGCCCGCATGAGCTGAATCCCCACACACCCTAGGCTATGGGCAAGGCGGGAGGAAGGTGTTAGCATCCCGATTCTGCGGGAAGGCTCGGCGGTAACGCCGGCGACGTGACGCCAAAAGGCGAACGGATATGGGCCGCGCAAAAGGGGATGTTGTGAATGAACGTCGTTGACGAAGGTATCATGCTTTTCGAACGTCGCGGAGAAGGCTTCGCCGGGCTGCGTCACGGTATCAGTTCAAATCTCGTCTATGCTGCGCAAAGCGGCAGGCTCGGCAATCCGGAGCATGACGCGCGCGGTCTGATGATCGCCGTCGCGCTCTGCGCCTGCTGCTGGATGGGACTGGGATATTTCCTGCTGACCTGACGCAGCATGTCGGCACCACCTTTCGGCGGTGCCCGTCAACTGCCCAGAAAGGCCTTCACGTCGTCCATGAAGCGATCGAACTGATCGTGATGGAGCCAGTGTCCGGCGTTCTCGTACTCGATCAGGCGGGCGGTTGAGAAATAACCGATGCGGCCGTCTTCCGCCGGGCTTTGCGCGAAGCTGTTCTTGCCCCAGAGCATCAGCATCGGGCAGGTGATCGCCTCCCACAGTGCGACGATGTCCGCTGTCGGCAGGTCGGAAGCGGACCAGACGTTGACGTAGTTGTCGAACTTCCAGCTCCAGGTGCCGTCTTCGTTCCGGCTGGCGCCATGGATGGTGAGGTGGCGGGCCTGTTCCTCGGTCAGGAACGAGTTTTCCTCCTTCATGCGCTGGTAAGCGTCCTTGCGCGTCGCGTATTTGCGCGGCGCGCGGCCGGCGGCGCGGCGCTTGTCTTCCACCCACTGCCTCAGCCGATCGCCCACGCCGCGTTCTTCCATCTGGCGGCGGATGTGCGGGGGCGGGCCGAGCCCCTCGATATTGACGAACTTCGCCACTTTCTCCGGGAACAGCCCGGTGAAGCGGGTCGCGATGTTGCCGCCCAGCGAGTGCGCCACGATCGTCACTTGCTCATGCCCCAGCGTGTGGATGAGCTGTGCGAAATCGTAGAGGAAGGCGTCCATGCCGTAGTGCCCCTCGGGCGACCATTCGGAATCGCCGTGGCCGCGCAGGTCCGGGCAGATCACATGCCAGTCATGACGCAGTTCCTCGGCCACCCAATCCCAGCTGCGGCAATGATCGCGGCCTCCGTGCTGGAGGATCAGCGGCGGGGCATCCGGATTGCCCCAGTCGACATAGTTGAGCCGCAGGCGCTGGGAGATGAAACGGTTCGAGGTCGGTCCGAGCTGGCTTTTCATGACGGAACCGTGATCCGCCGCAGAGCGCAGGTCAATGGCTGCCTAGTCGGGATTTGCGGGGATCAAGTAATTCCTTATGCCGCGCACCGCTTGGCAAACCGGGGTGCTTGGCCCTATCTCGCGCCCCAACGATATTCGACAGATTCACGCCGGAGGTACACATGGCGACGACGCACAAGACCCGCATGCTCATCATCGGCTCCGGCCCCGCGGGCCTTTCGGCCGCGATCTACGGCGCGCGCGCCGGGATGGAGCCGATCGTGGTGCAGGGTCTTCAGCCCGGCGGCCAGCTGACCATCACCACCGACGTGGAGAACTATCCGGGCTTCCGCGAGGTCATCCAGGGCCCCTGGCTGATGCAGGAGATGGAGGCCCAGGCCGTCCACGTGGGCACCCGCATGATGTACGACATCATCACCTCGGTCGATCTGACCGGCCCGGTGTTCACCGCCACCAGCGATTCGGGCGACATCTATGAGGGTGACACCCTGGTGATCGCCACCGGCGCGCAGGCGCAGTGGCTGGGAGTTCCGGGCGAACAGGAACTCTCGGGCAAGGGCGTCTCGGCCTGCGCCACTTGCGACGGGTTCTTCTATCGCGGCAAGAAGGTCGTGGTGATCGGCGGCGGCAACACGGCCGTCGAGGAAGCGCTGTACCTCACCAACCATTCCGACGAAGTGACCCTGATCCACCGTCGCGACAGCCTGCGCGCCGAGAAGATCCTCCAGGACCGCCTCTTCGCCAATCCAAAGATCAATGTCGTTTGGGACAAGCGGGTGGAGCGCTTCATGGAAGGCGAGGACGGCGGCCTCCGCGCGCTCGCGCTGATCGACACCAAGACCGGCGAGCAGAGCGAAATCCTTACCGACGGGGCCTTCGTGGCCATCGGGCATGCGCCCGCCACCGAACTGTTCAAGGGCAAGCTCGCCATGGATGAGACCGGCTATCTGCTGGTCGAGCCCGGCACGCCCAAGACCGCCATTCCCGGCGTCTTCGCCTGCGGAGACGTGATGGACCACGTCTATCGCCAGGCGATCACCGCGGCGGGCACCGGCTGCATGGCGGCGCTCGATGCCGAGCGTTACCTCGCCCACCGTGACTTCGCCGAGGCGGCCAAGGTCGAGGCCTGACTGCCGGAGGAAAGGGATTCCGGGGGCTGAATCCCCGGACCCGCGAAATGTCCGCGTTGCGCGGACGAAGGAATTACGCCTTGTTCAATAGGCCCAGGATTTGCGCCAGCAGCCAATCCTGGGCTTCGGGTTCCACGTAACTGTGGGTGGCGTTCGCGCAGCGTTGCAGCCGTGCATCCGCCTTGTTCCAGTTCGCCAGGAAGGCCTGCCCCGTCCGGTCCCGCTCGGCAACGAGCAAACGCACCTCGCCTGAAAACGCGGCCAAGCCCTGGGCGATCTCCCGTGCCAGACCTGCCGGTTCGGCCGGAGCAGGTCGCATCGCGGCAAGCAGGCTGCGGACCAGCCCGCCGATCGCGACTTTGCCGGTAAGCAGGCGCTTGATGGCTGCCGGATCGGCCAGTCGGCGACGATAATGGTCGCGCACGACTTCGGCCGGCGCGTCTTGGGCACCGCCTTCGATGGTCCAGGGATTGGACAGCACCAGCGCATACAATCCGACCCCTTCGGCCAGCATCAGCGCGCTGGCGGCATCGCAATTTCCGAAGCCGACGACGCGGCGGACCTGCGGGCATTCCTTGCGCAGGGCTGAGAGAGCGGCGCGGATATCCGGTCCGCTCGAACGGAAGCCGTGGTTTTCGCCCTCGCTGTCGCCCACCCCGCGCCGGTCGAAGCGCAGGACGGGGAACCCTGCGTTAGCCACAAGGGCGGCCAGACGGGCCTGTCCGTTCCAGGCGCCGGCGCGTGTCTCGTTCCCGCCGGAGACCAGCAGGAGGGCGACGTCGCCGGGCGCGTCGTCCAGCGTGGCGACGAGTTGTGCGCCTTCGCAGGAAAAGACGAAATGCCGCCGCGTCATGCGCGCATCGCCCCTACCAGCACTGCCGCAAGAGCATCGGCCTGCGCCGCGTCCTCGTCCGGCTCGGCGCGAAGCCAGAGGCCGCTGCCTCCGATTCGGTCCTGCGGAATGATATGCGCGACGGGGCTAGGTTCGCGGTTTTCGAGATCGCGAAACAGGCCGCTGCCGAGCGGGTATCCGGCCAGCACTATTCCCTCTGACCGCGCCCGCTCCGTCAGCGCTTCCCGGCTTTCCTCAAGCCCGGCCTCGCGGCTGGCGAGCATCCGGGCGCGAAGCATTCCGCGCAGGATTTGCGCGCCCTTCAGCGGCGCATAATGGAAGGTGGGAAGGTCGGGCGTGAACAGACAGCCGCCGCGCAGGCCCAAGACATGCGTTGCCGCGAACCGGTGCGCGGCCGCCGCCATGGCCTCGCCCCACAGGCGCGCGTCCTGTGTTTCCAGCGGGTGCAGGCTTTCGTTCGTGCCGGGAAGATCGGGCAGGACACTGTCGATACCCGCCCGGTCGAGCCGCCGCATCACCTCGACGGTGAAACGGCGCAGACGATTGCCCTCGTCGAAGAGGGCGGGGACGATCAGCAGCCGGCATGGGCGCGCGGCATCGCGCACGTCTCTGGAGAGGAGCGCCATTTCCTCGCCCGCGTCTTCACCGGGTAGCGGCCAAGTCGCCGGGGTCATGTTCTGATCCCCGCCGACCCGATCACACCTTGAAGACTCACGCGGGCGCGCGTTTGGCTTTCGCGAATTCGAGCAGGCCGCCGAAGGTCTCCAGCATCTCGCCGTCGATCTCGTCGTCCTCGATGATAATGTCCAGCCGGTCTTCCAGCTCGGTCAGCAGGCCGGCGACGGCCATCGAATCCAGCTCGGGCAGGTGCCCGAACAGGCCGGTATCGGCATCGAACGTCTCGGCCTGACCCTGCTTGAGGCCCAGCACGTCCGTCAGGATGCGGCGCAGCAGCAGGTCGGTATCGTCTTGCATGGCCCCTCTCTTCGGGCATTTTCACAACCTCCGCGCCTCTAGCCGGGCTTCGCAGTCGCGGCAAGATATTGTGCGCCCTTGCGCAGGGCATCGCGCGCGAGCAGCGGCCAGTTCCGGGGCGACCAGGGCCGGATCATGTCCAGCCTGTATCGCGGTCGCACAATTTCCATCCAGTCGCGCTTGTAGGAATCGTCGCCGGTGCCGAAATCGACCAGTCCGACCTTGTCCACATCGATGACATGGCGAAACAGCGCCGCGCTCAGCACGGAGCCAGGGGAGAGCGGCCTTGCCGCCTCTCGGTGCGCCAGCTTGTGGATCCAGGCGGTGCCGTGCTCCACGGTCCACATCTGCGCGGCCACGGGCTTGCCCTCGGCCAGGGCAATTCCCAGCCGAAGCCGCCCGGCGGCGCCTTCCGCTTCGGCAAAGGCGCGCAGGAACGCGGGGCTGCCTTCCTCCGGTTTCCAGCTTTCGGAATAGATCGTTTCGTAGGCGTGCCAGACATCCTCGTCGAAACGGTCGAGCACGCGGGTCTCCAGTTTGCCCGCCTTGCGTTTCAACGTGGTGCGCAGCTTGCCGGGACGCGAAGCGAGGTACTCTGCGTAGCTGCGACCGCTGACGGGCAGGATGTGGTTCGTATCGCAGGTCGTGCGCCGGACCCGCCATCCGGCCGCGCGAAAGGCGGTTTCCAGCCGCTTGGCGCTGAGATCCTCGTCCGGAACGCCGGAAAGCGTCACGCGGCGGGCTTTCCCGGCCAAGTCTTCGGCAAGCGCGCGAAGCAGGGCGTCGGACCCGGAGGCAAGGGGGCGGTACCGGAAGGTGTACCAATTCGACAAGGCATGCAAATGGCCGCGACCGTCCTGCAGCGGCAGCACCGCCATATCGCCCCCCTCGCGCGCCACGGCGATCAGTGGCGCCAGCCCGCAATGCCCGGCCAGCCCCTCGAACCACGCCAGCCGGTCGAAAGGCGCGCGCTGGTTGCTCTCGGAAAGCCACGCCGCTAGCTGGCCATCCGATTGCACTTGCTTAAGATCGCGGTGATAATCGATCCTCGTCACGTTCCTTCGAACCCCCTTTGCGGAGCCTCCCTCGCCATGATCCTGCCGCTCGACCATCTCGCCTTGCGCGGAGAGGATTCGGCCGAGGCGCTCGTGCTGCGCGGAGAAGTGCTGGACTACAAGGTTTTAAGATCGCGTGTCTCCCGTCTTGCGGCCTGGCTCGCACACGCGGTGCCGGAAAAGGGCGCGCGGGTGGCGTCGTGGGCGGCCAAGGGCGAACTGACCTGCCTGCTGCCGCTGGCCGCTGCGCGCGCGGGGCTGGTGCATGTGCCGGTCAATCCCTTGCTCAAGCATGCGCAAGTCGCGCATATCCTGGCCGATAGCGGCGCGGTTCTGCTGATCGGCACGCCCTCGCGGCTGGCCTCGCTGCAAGAAGGGGACGTGCCTCCGGCATGTCGCCGGATCGACGAAGGCGCCGCGCTGGCCGACGCGGAAGCGCTTGGTGGAGAGATGCCACCCTCGCAGGCCGATCCCGAGGAACTGGCCGCGATTCTCTACACCAGCGGCTCCACCGGGCGCCCCAAGGGGGTGATGCTCAGCCATGCGAACATGTGGCTGGGGGCGGAAAGCGTTGCGGACTATCTCGGCCTCGCGCCGGATGACCGCGTGCTGGCGGTGCTGCCGCTTTCGTTCGACTATGGGCAGAACCAGTTGCTTTCCACATGGTACGCAGGCGGCTGCGTCATTCCGCTGGACTATCTGATGCCGCGCGATGTGATGAAGGCGGTGGACCGCCACGCTATCACCACGCTCGCCGCCGTTCCGCCGCTGTGGGTCCAGGTCTGCGAGCTGGACTGGCCGCCTGAGGTGGCTGCGAACTTGCGCCGCCTCACCAATAGCGGCGGCGCCCTGACGGTGGATCTCGTCCGCAGGATGCGCACACTGTTTCCCAAGGCGCGGCTCTTCGCCATGTATGGCCTGACCGAGGCTTTCCGTTCGACTTACCTCGACCCCGCGCTGATCGATAGGCATTCGACCTCGATGGGCAAGGCGATACCCCATGCCGAAGTGCTGGTGGTTAACGATGCAGGGGAGATCGCCGCTGATGACGAGGAAGGCGAACTGGTTCACTGCGGTCCGCTGGTCGCGCAGGGCTATTGGCAGGACGCCGAGCGAACGGCCGAGCGCTATCGGCCTGCGCCCGCCGGATCGCGCTATGGCGGCATGGCGGTCTGGTCGGGCGACCGGGTGCGGCGCGACCGCGACGGGTTGCTCCATTTCGTCGGGCGCCGGGATGCGATGATCAAGAGCGCGGGCAACCGCATCAGTCCGCAGGAGGTGGAGGAGGCGGCGCTGGCCACCGGCCTCGTGGTCGAAGCGGTGGCGTTGGGCGTGGCGGATGCGCGGCTGGGGCAGGCGGTCCATCTCGTGGTTCGTGCCGCGCCCGGGATCGTAGAGGCGGAGGAAGAATTGCCGCGTAAACTCATGCAGGAACTGCCGAATTTCATGCAACCCAAAGTGATTCACTGGCGCGCGTCCATGCCGATCGGGCCGAACGGCAAGATCGATCGCACCGGCCTTGCTGCGGAGCTGGGAGCATGAAGCCGCTCGGTCCGGTTCCGGCGGGTTTTACAGCCATCGATGGCGTTCTCGCGATCGGCGGCAGGCCGGTGACGGCGTGGGTGGAGCAGGCCGGCGATACGCCGCTGTTCCTCTACGAATCCAGCCGCATCCGCAACAGAGTGGCGGAACTGCGCGCCGCCATGCCCAAGCGGCTGGCGCTGCACTATGCGGTCAAGGCCAACCCGTTTCCGCCATTGCTGACCTTGATGAACGGCCTCGTCGACGGGTTCGACATCGCGTCGGGCGGCGAACTGGCGATCGTGCGCGAAGCGGGCATCGATCCCGCGCGTGTCAGCTTCGCCGGGCCGGGCAAGCGCGACCGCGAACTGGAGGCGGCGATCCGCGCGGGCGTGACGCTCAACCTCGAATCGGAGGCCGAGGCCTATCGTGCCATCGCCATCGCTGAAAGGCTCGGAATCACGCCGCGCCTCGCCATCCGGGTCAATCCGGATTTCGACCTCAAGGGGTCGGGCATGAAGATGGGGGGCGGCGCGAAGCCCTTCGGCATCGATGCGGAGCGCGTGCCCGAACTGGTCCGCCATATCGTGGCCAGCGGTGCGGAATGGCGTGGATTTCATATCTTCGCCGGCAGTCAGGCGCTGGATGCCGAGGCTATCGCGGAAACGCAGGGGCAGGCGCTCGACTTGGCGGCGCGGCTGACGCTGCAAAGCGGTGCGGCGCTGCCGCATTGCAACCTGGGAGGGGGGCTGGGCATCCCCTATTTCCCGGGCGACACGCCGGTCGATCTTCCGCTGGTGGGCGAGCGCCTGGCGGCACGCTTCGAGAACCTGCCGGACGTCTTGCAGGATACTGCCTTCTGCATCGAACTGGGCCGCTATCTGGTCGGTGAGGCGGGCGTCTACATCGCGCGGGTGATCGACCGCAAGGAGAGCCATGGCGAGGTTTTCCTCGTCACCGACGGGGGTCTTCATCACCAGCTGGCCGCCTCGGGGAACTTCGGCACGGTGGTTCGGCGCAACTATCCCTCCGCCATCGCCACGCGCTTCGACGCGCCGGTGGAAGAGGAAGCCTCGATCGTCGGCTGCCTTTGCACGCCGCTGGACAAGCTGGCCGACAAGGGCGGTTTTCCGCGCGCCGATGTGGGCGATCTGGTGGCGGTGTTCTGCGCAGGCGCTTACGGCGCTTCGGCCAGTCCGGCCAGCTTCCTGGGGCAAGGTCCGGCACTGGAAATGCTGGCTTAAGTTCGCGTTACAACTCGGTGCGGGATTGTCCCATCGCGGGACTGCGCGGGAATCGCCTCTTCACGACTAACGCAATGTTCACCCTTTTGAGCGATAGGCGAGGCTGGATTTTGCCCGGTCCGCCAATCTCATACGGCGGAAGCGACGGGCGCTGAAGGGATTGGACTATGTCGCATCGCCGCTTCACCGGACTGCTGGCAGGCTCCGTGCTCTCGAGCATGGTTCTCGCCTCCTGCGCCCATGCGGCGCCCAAGCCCGAGCTGCCGCCCGCGCAGTTCGTGGCGATGCAGGAGGGGCCGAGCGAGGAATACGTGATCGGTCCGCTCGATCAGCTGACCGTGTTCGTCTGGCGCAATCCCGAGCTGGGCGCGAAAGTGCAGGTGCGGCCCGACGGGCGCATCACCACGCCGCTGATCGCCGATATGCCCGCCGTGGGCAAGACGCCCGCGATGCTGGCGGAGGACATCAGGCTCCAGCTTTCGCAATATATCCAGGATCCGCTGGTCTCAGTGATCGTCGATGGCTTTTCCGGCACTTACAGCCAGCAGATCCGCATCGTCGGCGCCACCGAGAAACCCGCCTCGATCCCCTATCGCGCCAACATGACCGTGCTGGACGCGATGATCGCGGTGGGCGGACTGTCCGAGTACGCCGCCGGCAACCGGGCACGCCTGATCCGTTTCGACAAGGCAACCGGCAAGCAGACCGAATATGCCCTGCGGCTCAGCGACCTGCTGAAGAAGGGCAAGAGCAAGGCCAACGTCATGCTCAATCCGGGCGATGTCATCATCATCCCGGAAAGCATGTTCTGAGGATCTGAGGGGAGCGGATCGGCGCAATGAACGGCCTCTACGAAGAATTGCTCGCCGCCCTGCACAGCGTCTGGCACCGGCGCTGGATCGCGCTGGCTGCCGCCTGGGCGATCTGCCTGCTGGGCTGGCTGGCGATCGCGCTGATCCCCAACAGCTACGAATCGCGCGCGCGCATCTTCATCCAGCTCGACGACGCGTTGGCCGAGCAGGTCGGCATCGGCGTGGCCGACAAGAAGCGCGATATCGAGCGCATCCGCCAGACCCTGACAAGCGCGGTGAACCTGGAAAAGGTCGTGCGCGGCACCCGTCTGGGAGACACCATCCAGTCGCCCAAGCAGATGGAAGCGGCCGTGGCGGGGCTTGGCAAGAACGTTTCCGTGGTCGCGCAGCAGGACAACCTGTTCGAGATCACGGCGACGGCCAACTACGCCTCTATGTCCGACGCGGAGAATGCGCAGCTTGCCCGCGAGGTGGCGCAGAAGCTGATCGACATCTTCCGCGAGGAGAACCTTTCGGGCGATCGCGGCGACATGGTCGAGACGCTGACTTTCGTGAACCAGCAGCTTCGCGCCCGCGAAAAGGAACTGGAGACTGCCGAGCAGCGCCGTACCGCTTTCGAGGCCAAGCATCCCGAGATGGCCCTTGGCGGCGCGGCAGTGGCGCAGCGGCTGGAAAGCGCGCGGACCCAGCTTCGCGATCTGGAGGCCGACATCTCCGCCGCGCAAAGCTCGCTGGCGGCGATCGAGGGGCAGCTTGCCAGCACGCCGCGTGTCGTCGCGGGCGGCGCAACGGGCGGCGCCGCCGGAGCCTTCGCCACGGCCCAGGCCGAACTGGCCAGCATGAAGGCGCGCGGGCTTACCGACAATCATCCCGACGTGATCGCCGCGCGCAATCAGGTGGCGGCCCTGCGCGGGGTCGCCGCGCAGGAAGCGGCCCGTGGGGGCGGCACGCCCAACCCGGCCTATAGCTCGCTCCAGTCGATTCGCGCCGAACGGCTCGCCAATGTGCAGGCGCTGACCTCGCGCAAGGCGGCCTTGCAGTCGGACCTCGCCTCGATGACGGCGTCGGCGATCCAGGATCCGGAACTCGCCACCGAGGCGCAGCGCATCAATCGCGACTACGACGTGCTGCGCCAGCAGTATGACAAGCTCCTCCAGGACCGCGAGGAACTGCGCCTGCGCGGTGAAGTGAAGACCGAGCGCGAGGCCGTGAAGTTCCAGGTGGTCGATCCGCCGACGACGCCGCGCAAGCCGGTGGCGCCGAACCGTCCGATGTTGCTGGTAGGCGTGTTGATCGCCGGGATCGTCGGCGGCTGCGCGGGTGCTTTCGCGCTGGGCAAGGTCCGCTCGGTATTCGCGACGACTGCCGGGCTTGAGCGGGCGACCGGCCTGCCGGTGCTCGGCGCGATCTCGCAGAATGTCACGGACGGGGTCCGCCAGCTTCGCCGCCGTCGGCTCAAGTATTTCTTCGGTGCGGGCGCGGCGCTTTGCGGCCTTTGCGTGCTGCTGCTGGCGGTCGAATTTATCCAGCGCGGCATGGTGGCCTGAGGAACGGTGATGGCACGGCACAGAAAGACATCGCTCTCGGGTCAGGACGACACCGCTCAGGCCGAGGCGCCGGTTCGCGGCCGATCGCTGATCGAGCGCGCCGCCGGACGCTTCGATTTCAACGCGATGATCGCGCGCCCCGGCCCGCTACCGCCTGAGCCCGCGCGCAAGGTGGCTGCCGCGCCGGTTGCGCCTGCTCCAACTGCCACTCCTGCTCCCTTCGCGCCTCCGCCGGGCGCGGAGCCGGAAGCCGCATCGGAGCGCGCTGCTCCGGCCCCGTTTGCCGAACCGATCGACTTCAGGCCAGTCGACTTCAGGGGCGAGCATCACCCGATCGACCGTGAGCACTTGCGCGAGCAGGGCCTGATCGTGCCGGAAGGCACCGTGACCACGCTGCTGGAGGAATTCCGCATCGTGAAGCGGCAGCTTCTGGTCCAGGCGGGCGACCTGCGCCGCCAGGGCGCCGGCGCCGCCGCGCAGCGCATCCTCATCAGCTCCCCCCATCCCGGCGAGGGCAAGACCTATTGCGCGCTGAACCTCGCGCTTTCGATCGCCGCCGAGAAGGAAAGCGAAGTCCTGCTGGTCGATGCCGACTTCGCGAAGCCTTCGATCCTTTCCGCGCTGGGGCTGCCGGGCGGGCCGGGGCTGATGGATGCGTTGATGGACGAGACGATCGATCCCGCGTCCTGCGTGCTTGGCACCGATATTCCCGGCCTCTGGGTCATGCCGGCGGGCGATGCCACGATCAACGACAGCGAGTACCTGTCGTCGTCGCGCACGCCACGCATTTTGGAGCGGCTGACCGAGAATGCGCCGCGTCGCATGGTGATCTTCGATTCGCCGCCTGCGCTGGCTGCCTCTCCCGCTGCCGAGCTTGCCAAGTACGTTGGACAGACGGTGGTGATCGTACGCGCCGACCGGACCGGGCAGGGCGCGCTGGAAGACGCGATCTCGCTGCTGAATGCCTGCCCCAACGTGCAACTTCTGCTGAACGACGCGCAGTTCAGCCCGAGCGGCCGCCGGTTCGGCTCTTATTACGGATACAAGGGATGAAGTCCCGCCAGATGAAATTGGGTACATTGACTTTGGCGGCACTGGCCTTCGCGGCCGCGCCGTCCGCGCATGCGCAGACCATAGATTCCGATCGTGCAGGAGATCAGGCGGGCGGCGGCTCGGGTGGAGCGGCGTCGCCTTCGGACGGACAAGGCAAATCGTCTCGCGGCCAACGCGGCCGGAAACCGCGTCGCCTGGAAGTGACGCCCTATATCGAGATCGACCAGATCGTCGACGCGCAGCTTTCCCCCGGCAACGACGTGCTTACTTATACCCAGCTTGCGGCGGGCGTGGACGCGGGCATTTCCGGCCGCAACAACGCGGTATCCGCCTCGGTTCGCTACGAACGGTATATCGGCTGGGGCCGGAAGGCGCGCGACGGCGACGCGATCAGCGGCGTGGCGCGGGGCTATGCCGGGATCGCGCCGGGCCTCACGCTGGAAGCCGGGGGGCTTGCCACACAGGCCCGCGTCGAGAATGGCGGCGGAGCGCTTTCGGGCGGCTTCGTGGACGACAGCACCCGAACCAACATCTATTCCGTCTACGGCGGCCCCTCGTTCAAGACCCGCGCAGGAGACGTCGACCTTTCCGCGAACTACCGCGCCGGTTTCACCAAGGTGGAGCAACCGGACGCCTATGTCGCCACGCCCGGCGGCGCGGCGGCGGACCTGTTCGACAAGAGCGTGACCCAGATGGCCGACTTACAGGCCGGCGTCGCGCCCTATGTGATCGCGCCGGTGGGTCTTGGCGTCGGCGGCAGCTTCTACCAGGGAGACTTTTCCAACGTCGACCAGCGCGTGCGCGACATGCAGGCGGGG
>NZ_DAMDBA010000080.1:19040-23336 GCF_032093395.1 Novosphingobium sp. | reverse complement strand
CTCGACCGCTGGATACTGGGCACGGAGCCTTTCACCGCGCGGCTCAATCCCGAACTCGGTTCTTATGCGGACTACGACCAGCTGATGCGTCTCGACGAATGGATCACCTCGCTCGGCAGCCGCGAGCGCCCCGAAAATGCCGGGGAGGATGAAGCATGAGCGGCGGTGCCGCCGTCCATCCGCTGCACGGCAACCAGATGCTGGCAGTGAACCCGCGCGACACCGTGTGGCTCTCGGCCTCGGCGGGGACCGGCAAGACGCAGGTGCTCTCCTCGCGCGTGCTGCGCCTGCTGTTGCAGGAGGGCGTCGATCCTTCGCAGGTCCTGTGCCTTACCTTCACCAAGGCGGGCGCGACGGAAATGGCCGCGCGCATCAACGGCACGCTGGCCGAATGGGTGCGGCTGGAGGACACCCTGCTGTTCCAGCGCCTCGATGCGATCGGTGCGCCTACCGATCCCGAGACGCGCGCCCGCGCCCGCACGCTGTTCGCCGCCGTGCTCGACAGTCCGGGCGGCGGCCTCAGGATCGACACCATCCACGCCTTTTCGCAGTGGCTGCTAGCGACGTTTCCGCTGGAAGCGCAGCTCGTGCCCGGCACCCGGCCGATGGAGGATCGCGAACGCGCGCTGCTGGCGCGGCAGGTACTGGCGGACCTGCTCGTTGCGGCGGAGACGGACGCATTCGACGGTCCCGGCCTGCTTGGCGCCATCGCCCAGCTTTCGCTGCGGCACGGGCCGGACTCGGTGGTCGATTTCCTGCTGCGCTGCGCCGGTGCGCGTGAGGCTTGGTTCGGTCCGGGATCGTGGCAGGCGGGCGATATCCGCAGCCATGTCCTGCGCCTGCTCGGGCTGCCGGACGAGGCGGGCGACGATCTGCTCGCGGAAATGTGCGGCGACGATGCCTTCGACGTGCGTTCGCTGCGCAAATGCTGCGAAGTGCTGGCCGAGTGGAACACCGCCACCGCGCACAAGGCCACCGACGTGCTCGTTCCCTGGCTGACCTGGAGTGCGGCGAAGAGGGCGGAGGCGATCGACGATCTCCACGCCGCGCTCTTCACCAAGGACGACAGCGTCCGCAGCCTCAACCACCTCTCCAAGCGCGATCCCGACTACGAAGGCTATGCCCTGCGCGTTGGTGAGTGCCTTGTGAAGATCCGCGAGACGAAGGCGCTGCTCGGTCTTGCCGCAAGGCTGGTCCCGGCGCTGCGCCTCGGCCGCGCCTTCGCGCTCGCCTGGGACGAGGCGAAGCAGCGCGAGGGGCTGATCGACTTCGACGACCAGATCCGCCGCGCCGCCGATCTGCTGCGCGGGCAGGCCTCGGCCGACTGGATCCGCTACAAGCTCGACCGCCGCTTCGATCACATCCTCGTCGACGAGGCGCAGGACACCAATGCTGCGCAGTGGGACATCGTCTTCGCCATGGCGGAGGAATTCTGGGCGGGAGAGGGGCAGCGCGAAGGCCATCCCCAAAGTCTGCTGCGCACGCTTTTCGTGGTGGGCGACTACAAGCAGGCGATCTTCCGCTTTCAGGGGACCAGCCCCGAAAACTTCCGCCGCGCCGCCGATCGCGTGCGGGGGCGGATGCGCGATGCCGCCGACAATGCCGACATGCTGCGCAGCGAGATCGCCGCGCGCCCGCTGCTGGAACTCGGGCTCGACCGCAGCTTTCGCACCGCGCAGCCGGTGCTCGATTTCGTGGACGAGGCCATTGCCGGGATCGGCCACGCCCGCTTCGGCCTCGACCGCCCCGCCGAACGCCACGTCGGGCAGGAGCGCCCCGGCTATGTCGCCTTGTGGAAGCCGGTTTCCGAACAGATCGGCGAGGACGACGACGAGCCGCTCGAAGACGACGAGAATGACGGCCAGCAGCCCAACTGGCTCTCCCGCCCCGACCGCCAGATGGCCGAGCGCATCGCCCAGCAGGTGCGCGAATGGCTCGATCCCTCGGGGCCGGGCTTCACGCTCAACAAGGGCGGGCAGCGCCGGGCGGGCGCGGGCGACGTCATGGTGCTGGTGCGCCAGCGCAAGGAACTGGCCGGGCTGATCGTCGCGCGGCTTCATGCGGCGGGCGTGCCGGTGGCGGGCGTCGACCGCCTGCGCCTGGGCGCGCCGCTGGCGGTGAAGGATCTGATCGCGGCGCTGCGCTTTGCGGTGCAGCCGCTCGACGATCTCAACCTGGCCGCGCTGCTGGTCTCGCCGCTGGTGGGCTGGAGCCAGGAGCAGTTGCTGCGCTTCGGCTACCGCGACAGGAACCGGCGCCTCTGGGAGCATCTGCGCACCCAGTCCGGCCCGGAGATCGGCGCGGCGCTCGAACAGCTCGGCGACCTGCTCACGCGCGCGGACTTCACGCCGCCGCAGGACATGTTGCACTGGCTGCTGGTCGGCCCGTGGCAGGGGCGGCGCAAGCTGGTGGCGCGGCTCGGCAGCGAGGCGAACGATCCGATCGACGAACTGGTCAATGCCGCGCAGGCCTATGTCGCCACCGATACGCCCAGCCTCGCGGGCTTCCTCGCCTGGTTCGATGCGGGCGATGGCGAGCTGAAGCGCGAGGCGGATGCCGCAGCGGGCCTGGTCCGGGTGATGACGGTCCACGGCTCGAAGGGGCTTCAGGCGCCGATCGTCATCCTGGCCGATGCCACCGGCAACCCGGAGACCGCGCGCGACCGCGGCTTCGATCTGGCCGACCCGCGCGACGAGCGCCGCAAGGTGCCTCTGCCGCCGCTGTCGAAGGACGAGAAGGTGGGCCGCATCGCCGCCCAGATCGCCGCCAACCGCGAAGGCGACGAGCAGGAGCACTGGCGCCTGCTCTATGTCGCTATGACCCGCGCCGAGGAAGCGCTGTTCGTGGGCGGTGCGCTCGCGCGGCGGGACAAGGACGGTCCGGCGGAAAAGAGCTGGTACGCCAGTCTGCGCGCCCTGTTCCCGGCCGAGGTGGAGGTCGAGGACGCGATCTGGGGCACGCGCTGCGAGAACGGCCCGGTGCCGGCACCGCTGCCTGCGGAGGTGCGCTCGGTGGAACTGCCCTTGCGCGAACCTTTGCCGCGCTGGCTGGAGCGCGCGCCGCCTGCCGAGCCGCGCCCGCCGCGTCCGCTCGCGCCTTCCGCGCTGGGCGAGGACGATGCGCCCGATCCGCCGTTTCCGCCCGGCGCCGGGCGCGATGCCTTGCGGCGCGGCACGCTGGTCCACAAGCTGCTCGAACGCCTGCCGCAACTTTCGGCAGCGGATCGCGGGGAAGCGGGCCGGCAATGGCTGGCGCGCAATGCCGCCGATCTGCCGGGGGACGCACGCGAGGCCATGCTGGAAAGCGCCATGGCCGTGCTCGGCACGCCAGAATGGGCGGAGCTGTTCGGCCCTGCCAGCCTGGCCGAAGTGCCGGTAGCGGCGGTGGTCGGTGGGCAGGTGGTGGCGGGCACGATAGACCGTCTGGTGGTGGAGCCGGACCGCGTGCGTCTGGTCGACTACAAGACCGCGCGCCGTCCGCCCGAGCGGCTTGAGCAGGTGCCGCGCGGGGTGCTGCGCCAAATGGCGGCCTATGCCGCCGCGCTGGAAGTGGCCTTTCCGGGGCGCACGGTGGAAGTGGCCTTGCTCTACACCGCCGTTCCCCGCCTGATCGCCGTTCCCGCCGAAGTGCTGGCCGCCCACAAGCCGGACTTTTCCCCGGCCCAGTAAAGCTATGGCTTGGCAGGCGTTGCCTCAGGGCAATTCGTCCCTAGATTGCGTTCAACCGAGATACCCGAGGAGTTTCAATTCATGGCGACTATCGCTGTTACCGACGCCAGCTTCGAAGCGGACGTTCTGAAGTCCGACAAGCCGGTGCTCGTCGATTTCTGGGCCGACTGGTGCGGCCCCTGCAAGATGATCGGCCCGGCTCTGGAAGAGATCAGCGAAGAGCTGTCCGAGCAGGTGACCATCGCCAAGATGGACATCATGGCCAACACCGGCATTCCGGCCGAGATCGGCGTGAAGTCGATCCCGCTGATGGTCCTGTTCAAGGACGGCAAGCCCGTTGCCCAGAAGCTCGGCGCCGCGCCCAAGAGCGCGCTCAAGGGCTGGATCGAAGGCGAACTCTGACGCTTCGCTTTTCCGCTTTCGGGCTGGAAATGAAAAACCCCTTCCGCCGCGAGGCGGGAGGGGTTTTTCCTTGCGCGACGCTTCTGCCGCGCCGCGCATGAGAGCGTTGCAATTATCGGCAATTCCCTCATATTTCCAAACTGTTCGTAGGCGGCGGCAGGGAGGACCGGGAATGCAGTGGTACCGTGCGGTTCCGGTTTTCCTCATGGCGGCTTCCGTCTGGTCG
>NZ_DAMDBA010000080.1:0-19030 GCF_032093395.1 Novosphingobium sp. | reverse complement strand
CTCAGGAGGTTGGCGCCGAAGCGAAGGATAGCGCCTCCCCGAAGGATATCGTCGTCGAAGGCCTGCGCGCGCAGAGGACGATGCAGGGCGGGGACTGGCTTGTCACGATTTCGCGCTCCTACCGTGCCGGTAAAAGTATCGACCTGGGGGACACGGCCGTCGCATTGGGCAAGGATCGCACGTGGCACTTCTGCCTTGCCGATACGCAAGTCGAGGATTTCGTTCGCCTGCTGGTCGGCGAGGGCCGTTCGCAGGCTGCGGGGACGACCCTGTGCCGTCCGCTGAAAATCCGTCTTGGCGACGGGCAACTGCGGGCGACGCAGACCTGCCAGGGCGGCAATGCGAATTCCCGGGATCAGGCGACGGGCAGGGTGAGCACCTTCCAGACGCGGCTTGAGATGCAGGTTACCGGGAGTTACGGCGCCTCGGCACTGAAGCTCGATTTCGAGAACCGCAGGGAACCGCTGGTAAAACTGCCGGGCGCGTCGGCGCCGCCGGATATCATGCGGTGGTTCGTCAAGGGCGAGCGGACGGGCGCTTGTGCGCCCGGCAAGGCTCCATAGGTCCGCAAGCCGCTATCCCGGCGATCACCCCCGAGATACAGATTTTTCGGGGTAGCAAAGGCGCCGGGCCGAACCTAGCCCAGCGGATATGAACATGCCGGTGAACGATATTCTCTGGGGGCTTACCGAGAAGGAGAAGCAGACCCTTCGCCTGATCGTGCGCGGTCATGATGCAAAGTCGGCGGCACGCAGTCTGGGCCTTTCCGTTCATACGATCAACGAGCGCCTGCGCGAGGCGCGGCGCAAGATGGCGGTTTCGAGCAGCCGCGAGGCGGCCCGCATCCTGTTTGATGCGGAAGGCGAGGGCGTATCGGCCGGTCCCCCTAATTTCCTGGGGGACACGGGAATCGGGGAAGACGCGGCTCGTTCGGAAGGAGATCAGGCAGGGGCGCAGCCCGGCGGCGCGGGGCGAGCACATCGCCGCCTCTGGATCATCACCGGAGTATTGCTCATGTCGATCGCTTTTGGCCTTCTGGCGCTGGTCACCCTGTCTCAGGTATCGACGACGCCACCTTCCGTGCCCGCTTCCTCGGCCTCGCCGGAAAGTTCGGAAGTGGTGCAGACGGCTCGCCAATGGCTGACCCTCATCGATCAGGGGTGCTGGGAGGAGAGCTACAGGGGAACCGGCTCGGCCTTCCAGAAACTGAATTCCGGACAAGTATGGGCTGCGACCAACGAGAAAGTACGCATGCCCTTGGGGGCGGTCCTTTCCCGGACGTTTCTTCGTCAGGAAAACCTTCCCGCACCGCCCCAAGGCTATGAGGTGGTGAAATTTCGTACCAGCTTCGCCAACAAGAGAGATGCGATCGAAACGGTTTCGCTTTCGCGGCAGGACGGCAGCTGGCGTGTCGCGGGCGTCACGATCGAATAAATTCCGTCGTCCCGGACTTGATCCGGGACCGCTGGCAAGACTTTAGGCGCTAGAGCGCGTCAGGGCGCCTTGCCGAGAGGTGGGCTGTTCCCGGCCAGCGGTCCCGGATCAAGTCCGGGACGACGATTGCGTTCAATCCTCCAGCGCGGCGAGGCGCGTGGCAAGATCGTCGAACAGTGCCGGAGAAGCGGCGCCGATCAGGCCGGTGCGTCCGATCTCGTCCACCCGGTAGGCGCTGCCGTCGGGGCGGGCGCACTTGCCGCCGGCTTCGTTGAGGAACAGCGCACCTGCCGCGTGGTCCCAGGGCAGGGTGCGTTCGAACACCGCGACGTCGTTCTGGCCGAGCGCGAGGCGGGGGTATTGCTCGGCGGCGCAACGGGGGATGTCGACCATGCGGTAGTGCGGGGCGACTTCGCTGCGCAGGCGTTCGCGGCGCGATTCCTCGGTGAAGATCAGCGAGATCGCAGCGACGGGCGGTTGCTCGTTGGTGGCGCGGGCGGTGAGGCGTTCCCCGTTGACCCAAGCCCCACCGTTCGACGAGGCGCGACAAAAGCGCCCCGTCAGGCAGTCGAGGATCCAGCCGCCCAATGTCTCGCCCTTGTCGGCCAGTGCGATGAGCATGCCGAAGGGGGCCTTGCCGGAAGCAAAGTTGTTGGTGCCGTCGAGCGGGTCGACGATCCAGCACAGCCGGTCCTTGAGCTTCAGCAGTTCGTTTTCGTCAGCGAAGGTGGCTTCCTCGCCCACCACGGCTGCGTCCGGGAGGAGAGCGGTGAGCCGTTCCGTCAGGATCGCTTCGCTGCGCTGGTCGGCCACGGTGACGACGTCGTTCACAGCCTTGCTGACGATCTGGTCGCTGGTGAGGGACTGGTAGAGCGGCAGGATCACGTCGCGCGAAACTTCGCGCATGATCGTTTCGACGGCGGCATTGAGCGTGGGCGTGATCATGCGGAAGGCTTTCGGTCTGGGGGTCAGGTCCGGGGAATCAGGTTAAAAGGATTATGACCTGCTGGGCATAGCCCTTGCGCTCGCGGATGCGGGCGTACCATTCGGTCAGGGCCGGGAACTCAGGTTTCTCGAACGGAAGCGAGAACCAAGTGTAGGCGTAGACGCCCATGGGGATGTCGCCGATCCCGAACTCTCCGCCGGAGAGCCACTGCTTTTCGGAGAGGTAGCGCTCCAGCACGGTAAGGTGCGCGGCGCAGGCCTTCACGTCGCGCTCGATGGCGGCCATGTCCCACTCGCTCTGCGGGATGCGGGCCATCGATAGGAACGGCAGGCGCTGGGCGTCGGCATACGTGATCTGCCAGTCCATCCAGCGGTCCGCCAGCGCCCGGTCGATGGGGTCGCGCTGGAACCAGCGCTCGCCGCCGTATTCAGCCGCCATGTAACGCAGGATCGCGTTCGATTCCCAAAGCGAGAGCTTGCCGTCCTCGATCATCGGCACCAGCCTGTTCGGGTTCTTGGCGAGATATTCCTCGGTATAGCCGAACTGGCCGCCGATATCGTGGCGCACGTAGTTCAGCCCCAGTTCCTCGGCGAACCAGACGACCTTCTTGACGTTGTGGGAGTTGAGGCGACCCCAGATCGTGAACTGCGGAGCGGCCACGGTCAGCTCCTGTAGTCGGCGTTGATCGAGATGTAGCCGTGCGTCAGATCGCAGGTCCACACGGTGGCGGCGCCTTCGCCAAGGCCTAGGTCGACCTCGATGGTGACGTCCCGGCCCTTGAGATGGGCGGCGACGGGGGCTTCGTCGTAATCGGCCAGCGGCAGGCCCTCGCGCGCGGCCCAGGTACCGCCGAAGCCGATGGAGAGCTTGTCGCGGTCGGCTGGCTCGCCCGCCTTGCCCACGGCCATGACGACGCGACCCCAATTGGCGTCCTCGCCCGCGATGGCGGTTTTCACCAGCGGCGAGTTGGCGATGGCCATGCCGACCTTGCGCGCGCTCTCGTCGGAAACCGCGCCGGAGACGGCCACTTCGATGAACTTCTGCGCGCCTTCGCCGTCGCGCACGACGAGGTGGGCAAGCTGGCGGCAGACGTCATGGATCGCGGCGGCAAAGGCATGGGCGCCGGGCGAGGCGATGGTCGACAGCGGCGCGTTGCCGGCCTTGCCAGTGGCGAAGGCGAGCACGGTGTCGCTGGTGGAGGTGTCCGAATCCACGGTAATGCACGAGAACGTGCGGAAGTTCGCGGCGGAGAGGCATTCCTGGAGGAAGGCGGGCTCCACGGCGGCGTCGGTGAAGATGTAGCCGAGCATCGTCGCCATGTCCGGCGCGATCATGCCCGATCCCTTGATGACGGCGGCGAGCGTAACCTTGGTGTCGCCGATCATCGCCGTGGCCGTCGCGCCCTTGGCGAAAGTATCGGTGGTGGCGATCGTGTTGGCGACCTCTTCCCACGAGCAAGGCTCTGCGGTGAGCGCTTTCTCCACGCCTTCGCGCGCTTTGTCCTTGGGCAGGGGCACGCCGATCACGCCGGTGGAGGATACGAAGACCTGTTCCCGCGCGCAGCCGATGTGCGCCGCGACCTGGTCCATGATCTGCTCCACCGCCTCACGCCCACGATAACCGGTGAAGGCATTGGAATTGCCCGCGTTGACGACGAGCGCGCGGGCGTGGCCCTGCTTCACGTTGTCACGGCCGAGTTCCACTTCGCTGGAGCAGCACAGGTTCTTCGTGAACACGCCCGCGACGGCGGTGCCTTCGTCCAGCTCCACATACGTCAGGTCGCATCGGCCCCAGTCCTTGTACCCGGCGCGCACGACGTGCGGGTTGACGCCGGCGATCGGCGGCATGGCGGGGAAGGGCGAAGCGAGCGGGGAGGTGGGATAGGCCATGGCCGGTGCGTAGCGCGTGGGTGTGACAGGTCAAGCATCCGCGTAAGGCCCGAGAGGCACGACGACCGTTGTTTATATGGGTTGTGGACTATTCATCTCACGCCGACTATCTGATCGCCATGGCAAACCGCCTGCTCCTTACCCTGCTGGCCCTGTTGACGGGCTTTGCCGCGCAGATCGGCCCTGCCGAAGCGCGCGCTGCGCAGGTGGCCAGTTTGCAGGTGGTGCTGACCGAAGCCGCCGTCGCCGCCAAGGCGCCGCGTGCCCCGGTGGCCCTTGCCCAGCTTCCCGAACCCGGATTGCGCAATACCCGCCGTCACGCGCCGCCTTTGGTGGCCGCGCCGGTTTCGCGCATGGTTCCTGCGGTTCTCACCGGAATAGACCGCGCGCGCGAATAAGCGCGCTGCGCCATTCGCACGTTCGCGAAACCTTTCCCGTGCCTGCGCGTATCGCAGGCGCGCTCATCCGATATACGCATTCACGAAAACAGGGATCTCCGCCATGTTCGGCGCCATCGCCAAGTCCATTTTCGGCTCGTCCAACGAGCGTTACGTCAAGTCGCTCGACAAGATCGTCGCCCAGATCAATGCTTTCGAACCCGCTTTCGAGGCCATGAGCGACGAGGAACTGGCCGGGCAAACCGCCAGGTTCCGCGAAATGCTGGCGAACGGCAGCACGCTCGACCAGATCATGCCGGAGGCGTTCGCCACCGTGCGCGAAGCCTCGAAGCGCGTGTTCGGCATGCGCCATTTTGACGTGCAGATGATCGGCGGCATGGTGCTCCATCGCGGCGAGATCGCGGAAATGCGCACGGGTGAGGGCAAGACCCTGGTGGCGACCACCGCCACCTACCTCAACGCGCTTGAGGGCAAGGGCGTCCACATCGTCACCGTCAACGACTACCTGGCCCGCCGCGATGCCGAGCAGATGGGCAAGCTGCACAACTTCCTCGGCCTCACCATCGGCGTGATCGTGCCGAACCTCAACGAATACGAACGCCGCGAGGCTTATCGCGCCGACATCACTTACGGCACCAACAACGAGTTCGGCTTCGACTACCTGCGCGACAACATGAAGCATGAGCGCAGCCAGATGGTGCAGCGCCCCTTCAACTTCGCCATCGTCGACGAAGTGGACTCGATCCTCATCGACGAGGCCCGCACCCCGCTCATCATCTCGGGTCCGACCGACGACAAGTCGGAACTCTACATGCAGGTCGACGCGGTCGTTAAGCAGTTCGTCCCCGAAGACTACGAGATGGACGAGAAGACCAAGAACATCAGCCTGACCGAGGACGGCGTCGAAAAGGCTGAGCGCATGCTCGAAGCCGCCGGCCTGCTGGTCGGCTCCAATCTCTACGACGTCGAAAATACGCAGGTGGTCCACCACCTCGACCAGGCGCTCAAGGGCGTGGTCATGTTCAAGCGCGACATCGACTACATCGTCAAGGACGGCAAGGTCGTCATCATCGACGAGTTCACCGGGCGCATGATGGACGGCCGCCGCTGGTCGAACGGCCTGCACCAGGCGGTGGAAGCCAAGGAAGGCGTCCGCATCGAGCCCGAGAACCAGACGCTCGCCTCGATCACCTTCCAGAACTACTTCCGCATGTATCCCAAGCTTTCGGGCATGACGGGTACAGCCGCCACCGAGGCGGCGGAATTCTACGACATCTACAAGATGAACGTCGTCACCATCCCCACCAACGTGCCGGTGCAGCGCGTGGACGAGGAAGACGAGTTCTACAAGAACACCCACGACAAGTTCGGCGCCATCGCCAAGCTCATCCGCGAGCGCTACGAAACCGGCCAGCCGGTCCTGGTCGGCACCGTGTCGATCGAGAAGTCGGAACTGCTGTCGGACTTCCTCAACAAGGAAGGCGTCAAGCACTCGGTGCTGAACGCGCGTTTCCATGAGATGGAAGCGCACATCGTCGCGCAGGCGGGCAGCCTCGGCGCCGTGACGATCGCCACCAACATGGCAGGGCGCGGCACCGACATCCAGCTCGGCGGTAACGTCGAGTTCCGCGTCGAGGACGAACTGCGCGACATGCCCGAGGGTCCGGAGCGCAACGAGGCCATCGCGCGCATCAAGCTGGAAGTCGCCGAGCAGAAGCGCCTGGTACTGGAAGCCGGCGGCCTCTGCGTGATCGGCACCGAGCGCCACGAAAGCCGCCGCATCGACAACCAGCTGCGCGGTCGTTCGGGCCGTCAGGGCGATCCCGGCCTTTCGAAGTTCTATCTCTGCCTGGAGGACGACCTCCTGCGCATCTTCGGCCCGGACACGCTCTTCGCCAAGATGATGAACAGCAACTTGGCCGATGGCGAGGCGATCGGTTCGAAGTGGCTGTCCAAGGCCATCGAAACCGCGCAGAAGAAGGTCGAGGCGCGCAACTACGAAGTCCGCAAGCAGGTCGTCGAATACGATGACGTGATGAACGACCAGCGCAAGGTCATCTACGAGCAGCGCGCCGACATCATGGATTCGGAAACGGTCGACGAAGTCGTGGTCGACATGCGCAACGACACCGTCAATGCGATCGTCGCCGATGCCTGCCCGGCAGGTTCCTATCCCGAGCACTGGAATATCGAGGGGCTCAAGGCCAGGGCCCTCGACATCCTCGGCATCGATGTGCCGCTGGAGGACTGGATCGAGGAGAACGGGGTCGATCCCGAGCTGGTCGAAGAACGCATCGCCGCCATGGCCACCGAGCACATGAACGCGAAGATGGCGCAGGACGATCCGGCGATCTGGCGCCAGGTGGAAAAGTCGATCCTGCTCGACCGCCTCGATCACTACTGGAAGGAGCACCTTTCCACCCTCGATGCGCTGCGCCAGGTGGTGTTCCTGCGCGCCTACGCCCAGAAGACTCCGATCAACGAATACAAGACCGAGGCCTTCAGCCTGTTCGAGCGCCTGCTCGACCAGATCCGCGAAGACGTGACGCGCATCCTTTCGGTCAGCGAACTGCGCATGCCCGAGCCGACCGGACTGCCCGAACTGCCGGACTTCCTGACCGGCCACATCGATCCGCTCACCGGCCTCGACAATTCGAACGACGGCGACGGTTCGTCCTTCATGCCGGAACTGTTCGGCACGCTGGCGGGCAGCCCGCAAGCCGGTGTCGGCACGGGCGCCGCGGGCGAGAATCCTTATGCGGACCTGCCGATCAGCCGCAACGCGCCTTGCCCCTGCGGTTCGGGCCAGAAGTACAAGCACTGCCACGGCGCCCTGGCGTAACGGCACACTGACCCCATCGTCGTCCCGGACTTGATCCGGGACCGCTGGCAAAGGAGCGCGCGCTTTCGGGAGAGCCGGAAGCGCGCGTTTTGCTTTTTAGGATGGTGCCTTGCGTTAAAGGTTGCGCCTCAAGAATTGCCAGCGGTCCCGGATCAAGTCCGGGACGACGGTAAACTTATTCGCCGCCGACCCGCGCGAGCTTGGCAAACATCGCCACCGACATCGGCTGGGCGCGCAGGAAGCCCTGGAAATAGGCGCAACCCTCGCGCGCGGCGACGTCCCGCTGTTCTTCCTCCTCGATACCCTCGGCGATAACCTGAAGATCGAGTGCCCGCGCCATCGCCACGATGGCGCGAAGCACGGCGACGTCGCGGCGGTCGGTGGCGACGCCTTCGATCATCGTCCGGTCCAGCTTGAGGTAATGGATCGGCAGGACCTTGAGATAGCGGAAATTGCAGAACCCCGCGCCGAAATCGTCGAGGGCGATGCGGATGCCCTGCGAGGAAAACTCCGCCATCATCTGCGCGGTCTGGGTGATATCGCTGATCAGCGACTGCTCGGTGATCTCCAGCGTCAGGCGGCGCGGCGGGAAGCCGCTCTCGCGTACGAGGTCCAGCATCTGGCGCACGTAAGTGCCGAAAGCGAGGTCGGCGGGGGTGACGTTGATCGAGAGGCGAAGATCCCCCGGCCATTGCCCCGCCGCCGCCATCGCCTTGGCGGCGATGTGGCGGGACAGGGGCCCGATGTGATCGGCGCGCTCGGCAATGGCGAAAAGCGCGCCCGCGCCGATGCGGCCGAGCACGGGGTGGTTCCAGCGGGCAAGCGCTTCCGCGCCGGTAAGCGAATCGTCCGCAAGGCTGAACTGCGGCTGGAAGAGGATCTCGATCTCGTCCCGATCGATCGCGCCGAGCAGGTCGGCTTCGAGTTGCGCCGCCGAGCGGCCCGGCACGGTGACTTCGCCATCGGCCCAGCCGAGCCGCGTGGCGGACTGGTCCTGCAAATCGACCAGGGCATGGCCGAGCCGGTCCAGCATCGAATCGACGCTTTCGCCGGTGAGCGCCCGAATCAGCGCAATACGCGGTGATAGGCGCAGCACGCCGGTGGGCAGGGCGATCGGGCGGGCGATGGCGTCGGCCAGCTGGTCGGCCACGAGATGCCAACGTTCCCGGCTGCATGCCTCGTTGGCGGCCAACACGAAAGAGCCGCCGCCCGCGCGCGCGACCAGCCAGGGGCCGTCGAGTTCCTCGCCCGCGAAATGGGCGATGCGGCCGGCCACTTCCTCCAACGCGCCGTCCCCGGCCTCTGCGCCATAGGCCATGTTGATCGTGTCGAGGCGGCGGAGGGATACGAGCATGGCGTGGACGTGCGCATGCTGGGGCGCGCTTTCGGCATCGGCGCGCCATCCGGCGATACGTTCGCGCACGGCCTCGAGGCCGGGAATCCCGGTCAGTCTGTCTTCCAGCCGGCGGGCATGGCCCCGCGGCAGACCTTTGCGTCGTTCGCCCATCGCCGCTGCTATAGCCAAAGGCCTTGCCAAACGATGCAAAATTCGAAAGGTCGCGGACATGAAAAGGGCTTCAAAATGAGACGCGGCCTCATGAAATCTTCCCTTTCGCGCTCCACTCCGGAGTGCGCGCCTCTTCATGTCGGGAATTGCAATGGCTGACGAACCCAAGCTGGGCCTCATCGTGTCGGACAGCGCCAAGGCGCAGGACGGCGCGGCGGACCTGCGACGCGCCCATCACTGGGTCGATCCGGCCGAAGCGGATGTGCTCGTGGTCGTCGGTGGCGACGGCTTCCTGCTGCATGTCCTGCACGAGATGCTGGATCGTGACCTGATCAAGCCGGTCTACGGCATGAACCTCGGCACCGTAGGCTTCCTGATGAACGGCCCGCATGACGGCGTTCCCATCGCCGAGCGTATTGCCGAGGCCCATCCGGTGCCGGTGCGACCGCTCCAGATGCACGCCACCAGCCATGACGGCCGCAGTTTCGTCCATTACGCGATCAACGAAGTCTCGCTGCTGCGCGAGACGCGCCAGACGGCCAAGCTGGAAGTGACGATCAACGGCAAGGTCCGGATGGAGGAGCTGGTGGGAGACGGCGTGCTGGTGGCTACGTCGGTCGGGTCCACCGCCTACAACCTGTCCGCCAACGGCCCGATCCTTCCCCTCGGTTCGCGTATGCTGGCGCTGACCCCGCTCAGTCCGTTCCGCCCGCGTCGCTGGAAGGGTGCGATCCTGCCGGAGAGCGCAGAGGTCGAATTTCGCATTCGCGAGCCCGGCAAGCGACCCGTGGCCGCGGTGGCCGACCAGAAGGAAGTGCGCGATGTGAAAACCGTGCGCATCGTCGCCAATGCCGAGAAGGAGCTGACCCTGCTGTTCGATCCGGGCTTCACGCTGGAGGAGCGTATCTTCGCGGAGCAGTTCCAGGTCTGAGGAAATGCTCTGAAGTGGCGGTTTGTTCTGTGGAAAAGTTTTCTCGACATTTTCGTGACTGAGTGCTTGCCAACCCCGATAACCCCTTTTATAGGCGCACTCCTGCCCGGCGGTGGTAACACTGACAGGCTGCTCCCCGATAGCTCAGCGGTAGAGCATTCGACTGTTAATCGAATGGCCGTAGGTTCGAATCCTACTCGGGGAGCCACTTTCCACCTTCCGAAAAACGGAAGCGGGAAAGGCGCTCTGCAAATGATGCAGGTGCGGCGGACGGCTCCGCAAGTATCAAAATGTTTCTCGTCCAGACAGAACATTGACGAACGCCTCATCCGGTGAGAGCGCTCTTTCAGGACGCCCCGGCATATCGCGCAGAACAATCGGGCATCCCGCGAGAGGAAACGTGGCCCGAATCAGTATTCCGCGTCTGGCAGTCCTGGCTGCGGTCGTTTTCCTCGCACTTTGCGTGGCGCAACTGATCGGCAGCCTGCTGTTCTATCAGTCCATGGACCGGCAGACGATTCGCGCCGACCATGCGCGGCGGATTGCCGAGCTGATCGTGGTGAGCGACCGTATCCACGCGCTCCAGCCCAATCTCGCCGCGCCGATCATGACGACGGGGCACCTCAAGGCGGAGTTTTCGCCCGAGCCGGCGGTGCGGGGCATGGCGGACTCCGAATCGCTGCGCCGCATCGCGGGGCAGGTGATCGAATGGGAGCCGTCTCTGGCCAACCGTCCGCTCAATCTGACCATGGCGGATGCCACCGGGGGCAAGAGCGATCTTGTCGGGTCCGTTCGGCTTGCTGACGGCAAGTGGCTCAATTTCCGTTCCCGCGACATCACCTCCATGTGGCCGATCGCCTTGCGCGCCAGCGTGCTCATGCTGTGCACGGCGCTGGCCTGCATCGCGATCGGGCTTATCCTGCTGCGTCTGCTGACGAACCCGCTGCGCCGCCTGACGCGGGCGGCCGATGCGATCGGTCATGGCCAGCAGGTGGAGATTCGGGAAAGCGGCCCCGAGGATCTGCGCAATCTCGCCCATTCGATGAACGTCATGCAGGAACGCATCGCGCGGTTGCTGGAAGATCAGGCGCGGTCGTTCGAGGCGATCAGTCATGACTTGCGAACGCCACTCTCGCGCCAGCAGATCGCTGCCGATCTCATCGACGATCCCGAGATTGCCGAGGTCGTGCAGTCCAGCGTCGACGAGATGGAGGGGCTTTTGGCTTCCCTGCAAGGCTATCTGCGCGCGCAGCATCTCTCCTCCGAGGCGGAAAAGGTCGAGCTGGGCGAACTCGTGGCCGGCGTCATCGCCCCTTACGAAGATCGGGCGCGACTGACTCAAGTTGGCAAGGCCGTGGTCGAGAGTTTCCCCGAACCGCTGGCTCTGGCCACCAGCGCCCTGGTCGAAAACGCGATCCGCTTCGGTGGCCGGGCCGAAGTTGCCGTTCGCCACGAGGGCGCGGACTGGTTCATCGAAGTCGAGGACACCGGGCCGGGAATTCCACCGAGCCATTTCGAGGACGTGCTGACGCCGTTTTTCCGGCTGGACGATGCGCGCACGCGCAACACGCCGGGCTTCGGTCTGGGCATTCCGACCGCGCACCGTTTGATGATGCGCTTTGGGGGTGAGTTGTCGTTCGCGACCTCGCCCTGCGGCGGGCTGGTAGCACGGATCAGGGTGCCGGTTATCTAGGCCGTTGGGTCGGGCAATGGCGAAAGGGGGCACTAACCCCACCGTCATCCTGAACTTGTTTAGCGCAGCTAAACGAGTTCAGGATGACGGTGGTTTTTGGTGAGATGTCACCCCTTGCGCGCTACGGCTGCCAAGCCCTTCGTCAATTGCAGAAGGCCATTGAGACGGCTCTTCGGATCGCCCCAGGCGCGAGCGAGCACCAGCTTGTTGTCGGGCCGCAGCTTGACCGTGCCCTGGAGACGCTCGGCATAGGCGATGAGGCCGGCCGGGTTCGGGAAGCTGTCGTTGTGGAAGCTGACCAGCGTGCCGCGCGGCCCCACGTCGATCTTGGCGATATGGGCAGCGATCGCCTGGCGCTTGATCTGGATGAGCTGCACGAGGTTCGCTGTGGCCGGGGGTAGCGGGCCGAAGCGGTCGATCATCTCGGCCGAAAGCGATTCGATCTCGTCCTTGCCGTCGGCATCGTTGAGGCGGCGATAGAGCGCCATACGCACGGCCAGATCGGGGACGTAGTCCTCCGGGATCATGATCGGCGCGTCGACGGTGATCTGCGGGCTCAGGCCCGATGTGTCCTTTTCCAGCCCGACGCCGCCCGCGCGGGCTTCGAGGATCGCGTCCTCCAGCATCGACTGGTAGAGTTCGAAGCCGACTTCGCGGATATGGCCGGACTGTTCGTCGCCCAGCAGGTTGCCCGCGCCGCGAATGTCGAGGTCGTGGCTGGCAAGCTGGAAGCCCGCGCCCAGCGAATCGAGGTCGCTCAAGACCTTGAGGCGCTTTTCGGCCACTTCCGAAAGGGCCCGCCCGGCTGGCGTCGTCAGGTAGGCATAGGCCCGCAGTTTCGAGCGGCCTACGCGTCCACGCAGCTGATAGAGCTGCGCCAGGCCGAAGCGGTCGGCACGGTGGATGATGATCGTGTTGGCGCGCGGAATGTCGATGCCGCTCTCGACGATGGTGGTCGATAGCAGTACCTCGTACTTGCCCTCGTAGAAGGCGCTCATGCGTTCTTCCACTTCGCTTGCCGACATCTGGCCGTGGGCGGAGATGACTTTCACTTCGGGCACGTGCTTGGCCAGCCATTCCTCGACTTCGGCCATGTCCGAAATGCGGGGCACGACGATGAAGCTCTGGCCGCCGCGATGGTGTTCGCGCAGCAGGGCCTCGCGCATCACCATCTCGTCCCATTCCATCACGTAAGTGCGCACCGCCAGGCGATCGACCGGCGGGGTCTGGATGGTCGAGAGTTCGCGCAGGCCCGACATCGCCATCTGAAGCGTACGCGGGATCGGCGTGGCGGTGAGCGTCAGGACGTGGACGTCGGTGCGAAGCTGCTTCAGCCGCTCCTTGTGGTTGACGCCGAAACGCTGCTCCTCGTCGACGATGACCAGGCCGAGCCGCTTGAAGTTGACGGACTTCGCCAAAATCGCGTGGGTGCCGCATACGACGTCCATGGTGCCTGCGGACAGGCCCTCACGGGTGGTCCTGGCTTCCTTTTCGGGCACGAGTCGCGACAGGCGGCCGACTTCTAGCGGGAAGCCGTTGAAGCGTTCCGCGAAGCTGGAATAGTGTTGGCGCGCGAGCAGGGTGGTCGGTGCGACCACGGCGACCTGCTGGCCGGCCATGGCGGCGACGAAAGCGGCGCGCAGGGCCACTTCGGTCTTGCCGAAACCGACATCGCCGCAGACCAGGCGGTCCATCGGCTTGCCCTCGGCAAGGTCGCCCAGCACGTCGTCGATGGCGTGTTCCTGGTCCTCGGTTTCCTGCCAGGGGAAGCGGTCGACGAACTGGTCGTAGGACGACTTTTCCGGCAGCAGTGCCGGAGCGACGCGCAGGGCGCGCTCGGCGGCCGTCTTCATAAGTTCGCCCGCGATCTCGCGGATGCGTTCCTTCAGCCTGGCGCGGCGCTTTTGCCAGGCCTCGCCGCCCAGCTTGTCGAGCGCGACGCCTTCCGCCTCGCTGCCGTAGCGCGAGAGGACGTCGAGATTTTCGACCGGGATGTAGAGCTTGTCGCCGCCCGCATAAGTCAGCATCACGCAGTCGTGGGGGCTCTGGCCGACCGGGATCGACTGGAGACCTTCGTAGCGGCCGATGCCGTGGTCCATGTGGACGATCAGGTCGCCGGGGGTCAGCGCCGCCAGTTCGGCGAGGAAGGCGTCGGAATCCTTCTTCTTTTTCTTCCGGCGGACCAGGCGGTCGCCCAGAATGTCCTGCTCGGTGACGACTTCTACGGACTCGTTGGTGAAGCCGGTTTCCAGCGGCAGCACCAACGCGGCACTGCGACCCTGAACGGCCAGGCCGAGCGCTTCCTGCCAGGTGTCGGCCAGCTTGGGCTCCGGACCCTGTGCTTCACCGAGGATCGAGACGAGACGGGCGCGGCTGCCGGTGGAGTAGGCGGCGAGGATCGCCTTGCGGCCCGATTTCGCAACGGCGTGAAGATGCTTGGCCGCGGCCTCATAGGCATTGTCGCCGCGCGCGCGTTCGGGGGTGAAGTCGCGGGCATTGCCGAAGCCGAAATCGATCACCGTCTTCGATTCGGGCTGCGCGAAAGGATCGGCACGGTGGACCGGGAAGGCGGCAACGGCCTGCTCGAATTCGTCGCGCCCCAGATAGAGCGCGTCGGTGGCGAGCGGTCGATAGGATCCTGCCTTCTGGCCCGAGGTTTCCAGGCGGGCCTTGTGATAGTCCGCGATGTCGGTGAAACGCTCGTCCGTGGCACCGAGCGCCGAGCTGTCGATCACCAGCAGGTCGTCGTTGGACAGGTGGTCGAACAGGGTGACCAGCCGATCCTCGAACAGCGGCAGCCAGTGCTCCATGCCGGCCAGGCGGCGGCCGTCGCTGACCGCCTGGTAGAGCGGGTCGGCCGTGGCATTGGCACCGAACATCTCTCGGTAGCGGGTGCGGAAGCGCTTGACGCTGTCGTCGTCGATCAGCGCCTCGCTAGCGGGGAGCAGCAGGTGCTCGGGGACCGATCCCGTGGTGCGCTGCGTGCCGGTGTCGAACAGGCGCAGCGTTTCCAATTCGTCCCCGAAAAAGTCGAGGCGCAGGCCGCCTTCCAGACCCGAGGGAACGATATCGAAGATCGAGCCGCGCACCGCGAATTCGCCCGCGTCGATCGCGGTGTCGCTGCGCTGGTAGCCCTGGCGGCGCAACAGCGCGATCAGGCTCTCATGGCCGATTTCCATGTTCGGCTTGAGCAGGCGCACCGATTCGCGGATGCGGAACGGCGTGAGCACGCGCTGGAGCACGGCATTGGCGGTGGTGACAAGAAGCTGCGGGCCGCTGCGCTTCTGCTGGAGCCGGTGCAAGGCGGCCAGTCGGCGGGCGCTGACCGAAAGGGCCGGGCTGGCACGGTCAAAAGGAAGGCAGTCCCACGCGGGGAATTCAACGACATCCAGTTCCGGAGCGAAGAACTGCGCGGCTTCGGCCACGGCGCGCATGGCGCTTTCGTTGTCGGCAATGAAGACAGCGCGGCCTATCGCGGCCGTACTTGCGGCGGCGCGGGCCAGATCGGCCATGACCAGCGGCTGGGCGCCGCGCGTTACCGAAGCGAGGGTAAGGGGCGCAGTCGCCGCGAGAATGCGTTGTATGTCTGCCATGCCGGCGTCAGGTCAGCCCCTGCTGGATTGAAGGTGGTCGATCGGAAGATCAGCGTGGAATTTCGACGTAATCGAGCTTCATCATACGGTCCATCATCGGCCCGCGATATTCTTCGGGGATGCTGAGGGTGCCGAGCGCCCAGGCCATGATGTCGACGTCCTCCTCGTCGATCATCCTTTCGAAGAGATCGAGGTCGGCGTCGGTCCATTCGCTGTGGAAGCGGTCGAAGAAGCAGCCGATCATGTAGTCGGCCTCGCGCGTGCCGCGATGCCAGGCGCGGAACTTGAGGCGGGCGAGCCGCTCCTGCCTCTGGGGTGAAAGTTCGGTCATGCCCGCGCCGTTACGATACGGCGCGGGTATGGGCAAGTTCGGGTTGGTTTAAGGCTGGAACACCTTGATGATCTCTTCGCCGCGCCGCCCGGTCATGGTCTTGGGGACTTCGGTGAGCAGGGCGCTCTTCAGCTCCTTGTGATAATGGCGCCGCATCTCGCCCAGCGAGCGGGGATCGGCGACGATCACGAGCTGGTCGATCTCGCGGTCGAGAACCTGCTGGTTGAGCCAACCCGCCACGGCCGCGGCATGGGCGCTTTCATCCAGCGAATCGTTGCTGCCGTCGCCCGTGCGGGCCTGGTGGCGCGAGACGGCATCGTCGCGGCGGCGGAAGCCGGCGCTGAAGTTGGTGGCCTCCAGGTCCGGGGTGTCCAGCGCGGTGAGTTTCGGCGCGGCTTCGCGTCCCGCGTTGCGATAGAGTTCGAAGTTTTCACCGTCGACGATCGCAAACACGGTTCCGTGCGGAAGAAGCATTCATTTCTCCTATGCTGGTGAGGGGAACACTGAGCCAACGTGGCTGTCCGCAAATCCGTTCCCCAATGGTCTGGCGAAACGAGAGGTAGTCGCGCTAAGAGGCTCGGCATGCGGCCCGAAGCACTGAATTGCCTGTTCACCGAGACCGATTCCCTGGATGGCGTGGGCCCCAAGCTCAAGCGTCCGCTGGAGAAACTGGGGCTGACCCGCATCCGCGATCTGCTCTACCATCTGCCCGACCGTTTCGTGGAGCGGCGCGCCGTCACCAATCTGGACGATGCCAGCGTGGGCGAGAACGTGATCGTCCAGCTTGTCGTGCGCGAGCATCGCTCTCCGGCCGGTCGTGGGCCGTTCCGGGTGATTGCCGAGGACACTGCGGGCAATATTTGCACGATCACTTACTTCGGCCGTGCATCCTATACGGCGAAGAAGCAGCTTCCCGTGGGCGAGACGCGCTGGGTGGCCGGGCGCCTCGACCAGTATGGCCAGATGCTTCAGATGGTGCATCCCGAACATATCTCGGAAGACAGCGCTGCCCCTGTCGGCCAGCTTTGCGAAGCGGTCTATCCGCTGTCCGAGGGGCTGACGCAGGGGCGCGTGGCGGGGCTGGTGCAGCAGGCGCTCAAGGCGGTGCCCGAACTGGCCGAGTGGATCGAACCGGGTCTTTACGACAAGATGAAGTGGCCGGTCTGGCACGAGGCCGTGCGCGAAGTCCATCGCGGTACCCATGCCCAGGCGCGAGACCGGCTCGCCTATGACGAGCTGCTGGCCAATGCGCTGGCACTGATGTTGGTGCGGGAGAGCAACCGCAAGCAGTCCGGCACGCCGCTGAAGGGCGACGGGGCGCTGCGGGCCAGGCTCAAGCTGCCGTTCGCGCTGACCGGCGCTCAGAAGCGCTCGATTGATGAGATCGAGGGCGACGTGGCGCAGAACGCGCCGATGCTGCGTCTGCTTCAGGGAGACGTCGGCGCGGGCAAGACGGTGGTGGCGCTCAATGCCATGCTCATCGCGGTGGAGGCGGGGGCGCAGGCCGCCTTGCTGGCGCCGACCGAAATCCTCGCCCGCCAGCATTACGAGACGCTGGCGCGGATGCTCCAGGGCACCGGCGTGGAGATCGCGCTGCTGACCGGGCGCGACAAGGGCAAGGCGCGCGAGGCGATCCTGATGGGGCTGGTCGGCGGATCCATCGATATCGTGGTGGGAACGCACGCGATCTTCCAGGACACCGTCTCCTACCGCAATCTGGCGCTGGTGGTGATCGACGAGCAGCACCGCTTCGGCGTCGGCCAGCGGCTGATGCTGGCGCGCAAGGGGCGTCGCACGCCGCATACCCTGGCGATGACCGCCACGCCGATTCCGCGCACGCTGACGCTCGCCCAGTATGGCGAGATGGAAGTCTCCAAGCTCGACGAACTGCCGCCGGGGCGCCAGGCGATCGATACGCGCGTGGTGTCGGTAGAGCGCATGGCCGACGTGGTGGAGGGCATCGCTCGCCATATCGAGACGGGCCAGCAGGCCTATTGGGTCTGCCCGATGGTCAGCGAAAGCGAGAACGACGACCTTGCCGCCGCCGAGGCGCGCTATGCGACGCTCAAGGAGCGTTTCGGGGATCGGGTGGTGCTGGTCCACGGCCAGCTCAAGCCCGAGGCGAAAGACGCGGGCATGGAGCGCTTTTCCTGCGGCGAGGCCGCGGTGCTGGTGGCGACCACGGTGATAGAGGTGGGCGTCGACGTGCCGAACGCCACGCTCATGGTGATCGAGCAGGCCGAGCGTTTCGGCCTGGCCCAGCTTCACCAGCTACGCGGGCGCGTGGGGCGCGGCAGCGAGAAATCGACCTGCCTCCTGCTGCGCGGCCAGCAGCTCAGCGAAACCGCCCGCCAGCGCCTTGCCCTGATGCGGGAAACGCAGGACGGCTTCCGCCTGGCCGAGGAGGATCTGCAACTGCGTGGCGGCGGCGAACTGCTGGGCACGCGCCAGTCGGGCGACACCCCGTTCCGCATCGCCAGCCTGGAGCAGATCACCAAGCTGCTGCCGCTTGCCCACGACGACGCCCGCTTGCTGATCGAACGCGACGGCGGCCTCGCCGGTCCGCGCGGAGAAGCGGCCCGGTTGCTGCTCTATCTGTTCGAGCGCGACTGGGGCGTGCAATTGCTGCGCGGCGGGTGACGGCCCTCACGCAAATCGTCGTCCCGGACTTGATCCGGGACCGCTGGCCGAGCCGGGCCTGGCTCGCGGTGAAGCGCCTAAAGAGTCGCCAGCGGTCCCGGATCAAGTCCGGGACGACGGCTGCTCAACATCCCGTCGGCGTCACCCGTCCCGCATAAACAGGCGAAAGCGGAAAGTTCAGTTCTGCCAGCAATGCCGCGTCGGCATGGCAGTATTTTCCCCTTGCCGGAAAGTCCTGCACGGGAGCGAAAGTGAAAGCCCCGCCGCTCCTCACTAGCGCGAAGGACTGGATGCGGGTGGGTGCGGACTCATAGGGCGAGGCGCCGATGTCGCGGCTGGCCGTCAGTATATAGAGTGTCGAGACGCCGTGATATTCGCCGCGCGCGAAGCGGACGGAGCGGATCACGTCGTCACCGACGTCCGGCTTGTCCTCGATCTGCTCCCGGCCTTCGAAGCTGGCCGTGGCCTCGCCCACTTTCACCAGAAAGACATGCTGCCCGCGCACCTTGTTGTTCTGCCGCCAGAGCTGCGCGATCGACCCTGCCTCTCCGGTTCCGGCGATATCGGGCATGGTGTTGATGCCTGCCGCCAGCGTGACGGGCGTCAGCCGGACGGAAGCGGGTGCCGCTCCTGAGGCGAGAACTACGGACGGCAGAGCGAGCGCAAGGAGGCCGGGCATGCCGCGCCGGGCCCGGGCGCGGAACGTTCGCAGATGTCGCATCGTCACTCCTGAAGCTTTTGCCGACAATGCATCCCTCGTCGCCGTTCTGCCGATGCGGTGCGACCGCGACAATAGGGCTGGCCGAAAGGGGTAAGGTAAGGGCGG
>NZ_DAMDBA010000079.1:0-23365 GCF_032093395.1 Novosphingobium sp. | reverse complement strand
ACGCCGCGATAGCGATCGTCCAGGCTGTAGATCGTGGTGTTGTACTGGTCGTGGCTGCGGATGGTGGTGAGCAGCAGGGACCGCGCGCCATCCGCCGCTTCCACCGGATGGGCGATGAACTGCGCCTTGCCGCTGGGCGTGTTCCAGATGCGATTGTCCGGCGCGATGGTCAGGCGGAAGCCGCCCGGCTCGCGGACGCGGCGGTTGAAGTCGTGGAAGTCGGGATAGACCAGCTCGATCCCTTCGCGGATGCGGTCGTAATCGGCCACGAGTGCGTCCCAATCGACCAGGGAGCGCGGCATGGCCGCCTTGGCAAGCCCCGCGACGATCGCCGGCTCCGAGCGCACCAGCGGACCCGGTGCCTTCAGCTTCCCGCGCGAGGCGTGGACCATGGACATGCTGTCTTCCACGGTGACGAACTGCGCGCCCGTGGCCTGCTCGTCCAACTCGGTACGGCCGAGGCAGGGCAGCACCAGCGTTTCCCCGGCGGTGAGCAGGCAGGTGCGGTTGAACTTGGTCAGGATGTTCACAGAGAGGTCCAGCTTGCGCACGGCGGCGAAGCACGCCTCCGGATCGGGCATGGCGACGGCGAGGTTGCCGCCGAGGCTGATCAGCGCCTTCGATCGCCCGTCGCGCATGGCCTCCAGCGCCTCCACGGCATTGTGCCCATGCTCGCGCGGCGAGGTGATCCCGTAGGTGGCATCGAGCCGTTCGAGCATCTGCTCCGTCGGAATCTCGGTGATGCCCACGGTGCGGTCGCCCTGAACGTTGCTGTGGCCGCGCAAGGGGCAGATGCCGGCGCCCGGCTTGCCGAACATGCCGCGCAGCAGCAGCAGGTTGGCGATCGACTGCACGTTCTGCGTGCCGTGGCGGTGCTGGGTGATGCCCATGCCGTAGCAGACGATCACCCGCTCGGCATTCATGTAGACCCTGGCCATCGTTTCGATGGCATCGCGCGTCAGGCCGGACTCCGTCTCGATCCAGTCCCACGAGGTCGCGTCGAGATCGGCCTTGAGCGCCGCGATCCCCTCGGTATGCTCGGCGATGAAGGCATGGTCGAGCGCGTCGGCCGCGATCACCAGCTTCATCATGCCCTTTGAGCATCGCCATGTCGCCGCCGATCCGCACCTGATGATAGGCGGACGCCAGCGGCGTGGCGTGGGTGGACAGCATCTCGGTGGGGTGCTGCGGCGACTTGAAGCGCTCCAACCCCCGCTCGCGCATGGGATTGGCGACGACGATCGGCACGCCCCGCTTGGAAGCAGCGGCCAGCGTGGAGAGCATGCGCGGGTGGTTGGTGCCGGGATTGTGGCCGATGCAGAAGATGGCATCGGCAAGGTCGAAGTCTTCCAGCGTGACCGTGCCTTTACCGATGCCGATCGACTTGGGCAGCCCCACGCTCGTCGCCTCGTGGCACATGTTGGAGCAGTCGGGGAAGTTGTTGGTGCCGAACTCGCGCGCGAACAGCTGGTAGAGGAACGCGGCCTCGTTGGAAGCGCGGCCCGAGCAGTAGAATTCGCAGGCGTGGGGGTCGTCAAGGTCGCGCAGCACGGCACCGGCCCGCGCGAAAGCCTCGTCCCAGCTTATCGGCACGAAGTGGTCGGTATCGGGATCGTAGCGCAGCGGTTCGGTGAGGCGGCCGGCGTCTTCCAGCCGGTGGTCGCTCCAGGTCCACAACTCGCTGACGCTGTGCTTCGCGAAGAATTCTGGATCGACGCGCTTGACGGTCGCTTCCCAGGTCACCGCCTTGGCGCCGTTCTCGCAGAACTCGAAGGACGAGGTATGCTTGGGGTCGGGCCAGGCGCAACCGGGGCAGTCGAACCCGTCCGGCTGGTTCATCTGGAGCAGCGCGCGGGTGTCCGGGCTGGCCTTCATCTGCTCGCGCACGGTGCGCGCCACCGCGCCCAGCGCACCCCAACCCCCGGCGGGGCCCGTGTAGTCGCTGATGCCCTCGGGAGTGCCGTCGGCGGGGTAATTTTCGGCCATAAACCTGTCCTTCTGAGACTCTTCGCATAGACCATCGGTCCACGAAGTAACAGGCTGCTGCCGTCAGCGAGGCTGGAGTTTTCCGCGCCGGAAGCGATCCGGCAGCAGGTTTGCGGCAAGGCGCAGCATTTCCAGCATGGCCTGGCGCCCTCCCGAGGTGCAGGCCTGCGCCGCCACCGCCCCGATGTAGCTGGCGGTCACCGCGAGCATCAACAGCCAGATCGTCGGTAGCCCCCGGCCGGCCGCCGTCTCGCGGACCAATTCGACCACGCCCCAGGCGAACAGCCCACCCACCAGCGAGGGCAGCTGGACCAGATACATGAAGCGCTGGGAAACCGGCGTGCCCCTGGTCGCGTAGTGGTAAAGCAGCGGCAGGGTGACGAGCTGACCGATGAAGTAGGCGCAGGCCACGCCCACCGCGCCCCAGCGCACGCCGATGACGAAACTGACGATGCTGACCGTGCTGGAGAACATGCCCCAATACATCATGTTCCGCGTGTTGCCGCTGGTGATGTAGAGCCAGCCGGTGGTGTTCGGCACGCATTGCACGATCGCGGTAAGGCTCAGCCAGAAGAAGATCGGGCTTGCCCCCGCCCAGCGCTCGCCCAGCAGGAAGGGCACGAGCTGCTCGCTGCAGATTGCCGCTGCCAGGATGCCCGGCATCGAGACGAGCGCCAGGGCCCGCAAGGCCATCTCGTAGACCCGGCGATAGCGCGCGGGTTCGTCGCGCACCCGGCTCAGCACGGGCAACATCACCCGGCTGAGCGGCTGGTTGATGTTCTGCAGCGGGAACAGCATCAGCTTGTAGCTGCGATCGTAAAGCCCCACTGCATCGGCCCCTTCGGCCTTGGCGATGATCACGTTGTCCAGGTTGCGGGCGAAGAAGTTGACGAGGTTGAACCCGGTCAGGTTCGCCCCGAAGACCACCAGCTTGCGCACCCCCTGAAACGAAGCGCCGAGCCGGGGCCGCCAGGGGTAGGCCCGCCACATCATCGCCGTGCTGACCACAGCGTTGAGCAACGTGCCCAGCCAGATCGCCCAGTAATTCTTCAGGATCAGCGCCGCGAGTGCGGTCAGCACGAAAGTGGCGATAGCCACGACGATGTCGTTCACGCTGAGCGCATGGAACCGCATCTCACGGTTGAGCAGGGCCTGGTGCTGGAGCTTGAAGCCGGTGACGAGGATGGTCAGCCCCGTCGCCGCCGTCACGTATCCGGCCCGCGCGTCTCCATAAAAGCTGCCTGCCAGCGGCGCCAGCGCCACCATCACCAGCGCGGCGACGATCGAGATGGCCACGCTCAGCCAGAACAGGGCGTTCGATTGCTCCGAACCCAGCTCCCGCGCCTGTACCACGGCCTGCGTGAAGCCGAGGTTCTGGAAAGTCATGACAAAGCCCATCAACGGCGCCACCATGGCGGCCACGCCATAGTCCGAGGGCGAGAGGATGCGGGCCACCACGATGGTCGTCGCCATCGTGGCCAAGACCTTGACGATCTGCGCCAGTCCGGTCGAGGCCATGCCCCGCGTGGCCTTCCGGCCGATCTCGTCGGTTTTCGTCATGGCCGGACCTTAGATGCCGATAACGGGCATGACGGCGATAATCGACTGCTTTGCCGTTGCCATCAAGGCTGCGACCTTTCGAAGCTGCATTCCGCTGCGGCAGGGGCTGCCGGTTTCGCGCGCAGAGTAGCTTTGCCCTCCGCCAAGCACCATCACCCGAAAGGTCCAAGTCGCGGGATTATCAGGACTTCATAGGAATGAATGGTCCCTTGGGAACTACACCGAAAGGTGTAGCGCACCGCGTGAGGCGTCGCGGGTAACGACGCGCATGCAGGACTGACATGTCTGGAGCGCAGAAACGACTAAGGGGCCGCCTTGCAGCGACCCCTTACGTATTCTCAACCGGGTTGAGAATGGTGCCCAGAAGAGGACTCGAACCTCCACGCCCTTGCGAGCGCCAGCACCTGAAGCTGGTGCGTCTACCAATTCCGCCATCTGGGCACGGAAGCGAGGGGGCCGTTGGTGCCGTCCTCGCCGGGTAGGAGGGCGCCTCTAAGGGGCTCCCCGATTCTTGTCAACGCTCCTTCTCGAACTTTTTTCAAATCACGCGAAAAAAGGCGAAAACCGGCTTGAGAGGCTGCGCCCGGTTGCTCGGGAACCGGGCTTGTGCCAAGGGCGCTTATCATGCGCGAAACCGGCGCAGGCGGCTCTTTTCTCCTTCGGCCGCGCCTGCGCCACGCTGAAGGACCGTTCTGAACATGAGCCAAGCTACCGACCCTCTCTACGGCAAGATCGTCACGCTGCTGGGCGGCAGCGGCTTCGTCGGCAAGCACGTTGCGCAGGAATTGCTCGCGCGCGGCGCCCGCCTGCGCATTGCCAGCCGCAATCCCAAGAAGTCCTATGCGCTCAAGCCGCTCGGCAATCTGGGGCAAGTGCAGTTCGCGGGCGTGGACGTAACAAAGCCCGAATCGCTGGCAGCCGTGCTCGCCGGGTCGGATGCGGTCGTGAACCTCGTCGGCGCCTTCACCGGCAACCTCGACGCCGTGCAAGGTGAAGGCGCAGGCCGCATCGCCGCCGCCGCCAAGGCGGCAGGCGCCACGGCATTCGTCCACATCTCCGCCATCGGCGCCGACGCTTCGTCGAGCGTCGCCTATGCCCGCACCAAGGCGGAAGGCGAAAAGGCCGTGCTCGCCGCCTTCCCGGCCGCCACGATCCTGCGTCCTTCGGTCATGTTCGGGCCGGACGACAATTTCGTGATGATGTTCGGCAACCTCGTCTCGCGCCTGCCGGTCCTGCCGGTCTTCGCTCCGCAGGCCCAACTTCAGCCGGTCTTCGTGGACGACGTGGCCCTGGCCATCGCCGAAACGCTCGGCGCGCCGCAAATCCATGGCGGCAAGACCTTCGAACTGGCCGGGCCCGAGGTGATCTCGATGATCGACCTCAACAAGCGCATCGCCGAAGCGGCCTGCCGCAAGCGCACCTTCGCGGAACTCCCTGATGGCGTTGCCGGCCTCATCGCCGCATTGCCTGGAACCCCGATCAGCGCCGACCAGATCAAGCTGCTCAAGGCCGGCAACGTCGCCAGCGGCGCCTATCCGGGCCTGGTGGACCTCGCCATTGCTCCGCGCCCGCTGGAACTGTTCCTGGATCGCTGGATGACGCCGTTCCGCAATCACGGTCGCTTCGGCACCAAGGCCGCCGCCTGACCACTCCAACTTTTGCGTCAACGAAAAAGGGGCGGGAAGTTCGCACTTCCCGCCCCTTTTCTCATACCGATCGGATCGGCTCTCAGAGCTTCCCGAACTTGCCCTCGTAGGCGCCGGTATCGCCGCTGGCGAGCAGGCGCGCCTGCTCCACCCAGCTGTCACGGCGCGGGCGGCCTGCAAAAGCGCCCAGCTTGCCGTCCAGTTCATCCAGATCGGCTTCCGTCCAGGCAGCGATCTGTTCGAACCGGGTAATGCCCAGCGACTGAAGCAGCGTCAGCATCTTCGGGCCCAGCCCCTTGATCTTGCGCAAGTCATCGCCTTCAGCCGCAGTTTCCCCGGCTTCGGGCTCGGCCGCGATCGTCTGCGGCGGCGGCTTGGCCGCATCGACTTCCTCCTGCGCGGCCACCGCGATCACCTCGCCGATCCCGGCCATCGTGCCCGCCATGGCCGGGGGATCGATATGGACCGGCGCGGTGAACTGCGCCGCCGGCGGAGCATCGTCCAGCAATGCCTGATTGCGCTGCGCGGGCGCGGCGCCCTCGTCCAGCACATCGGGGCGGTGCTGACGCGGTGCGGGCTTGGAGGCGCGCGCAAACAGCCAATAGGCTATCGCGATGCCCACCAGCAACGCGACGACGAATATCAGCCAATTGGCCGAAATCATTTCCACCACAACTTATCCCTTCCGGTTCCACACCAGCCAGCCGATGCCGAAACCCGCCATGTAGGTCAGCAGCACCGAGACGGCCATCTCAAGCCATAGCGGCATCGGCAGCTCCTTTCATCGTAATTTGCACCCGATCACTCCGCTCCCTGTCATTCCGGCCCCGGCGTATCGATCGGCGTCGGCTTGATCGGCGCCGAGGCGATCACCGAGAATTCGATTCGACGATTGGCCGGATCGAGCGGATCGAGCCCTTCGATCGGCGTCTTCGATCCCAAGCCGGAGGCCCGAAGGCCATCAGCGGGGATGCCGCGCCCGATCAGGGCCCAGCGCACGGATTCGGCACGCGCCAGCGACAGCGCCTTGTTCGCTGCGGGATTGCCGGTGGCATCGGTGTGCCCGGTAACCGCGATGATGCTGCCCACGCAGGGGCGCAAGGCCTTTGCCACTTCGTCCAGCAGGCGTTCGCTTACCGGATCGATCCGGGCGCTGGCCTCGGTGAAACGGATGGTCCGGCTGGCAAGGATTGCCTCGACGTCGTCTTGGCAGCGCAGCTTCGTGGCGCCTGCTTCGCCCTCGCTCGACCAGCTTATGCCGCCGATGCCCGGCACCCCGGCAACGGCGGCGGCCACGCGCTTGCGGGTATCGGAATCCAGCGCCTTGCCGCCCGCGAGCACCGGATGCCGGGTGAGCCAGCCGTAACGGTCGCGAAAGGCCAGATCGACACTTCGCCCGCCCGCCCGGTCCCGCACCAGCTCGGCCTCACGCTCCAGCTGGCCGATGAAGATCGGCCCGCGGACGTCGGTGGCAACGAAGGAAAGCGCCAGGCACAAGGCGGCACCGGCGGCGACGATGGAAGCACGACGGGGGTTCATGGCACCAGCCTAGGGCAATTTGCAGGGCTGCGGAAATGCCCTCTGCATGGAAATCACGCGAAAAACCGAAGAAAAACCCGGCAGCGCGGTCACGCCGCCTTGGTTTTCTGGAACAGCTTGCGGTCTTCGGGGCCGAAAGCCTTTTTCCAGATCACCAGGAAGTACGATCCGAGGATCGCCGGAATGCCGAAGGCCAGCTCGGCCCATTCCGGAAGGAACTGCGTGGCCAGATAGCCCAGCACCACCGCCGGCGCCGCCGCCCATACCAGCGCCCAGCGCCAGTTGTTGATGGGCTGCTTGAGAAAACTGGCCAGCATCTTCGACTTGACCAGCGAGGCGAAGCCCAGCGCCAGCATCAGCGCCGCCGCCGCCGTGGCGGCCTGGAACAGCGAGTTGTAGCCCAGTTTCTGCATGACCAGGATACCGCCCAGCGTCAGCACCGCCTGGAGCGCGATGGTCGCCACCGACACGATCAGATTGCGCATCCGCGCCACGTAGACCAGCGCAGCCTCGCTGACGACGGCCGTAGCCGCCACCACTTCGGCGGCCAGCAGGAAGACCAGCGCTCCGGTTCCGCCCACGAACTCGCGGCCGACCAGGCCCATCACGCCTTCGCCGGGGATCCCCAAGGCCAGAGCGATACCGGCCTGAGCCGCGGTGATCCAGAAGCCCACCTGGCAAACCTGCCGGGCGATCGCGCCGTAATCCTTCTGCTTCAGATTGCGGGTGATCACCGGGCCGAGCACCGGCTCGAAACTGGTCTTGAGCTTTTGCGGCAGGCTGGCGACCTGCTGCGCCGCATAGTAAACGCCCACGGCGGAGGACGGCGCGAGAAAACCGAGCAGGAAGATATCGACCCGGCGGGTAGCCCATTCGATCGTGTCGGCCAGCGCGATGGGAGTGGACCGGATGGCCAGCCTGCGCATGTCGCGCAGCCGTGGCCGCCAGACCTGCGGCAAGCCGTACTCGCGGAAGAACGGGATGAAAGCCGTGATCGCCGCTGCCAGAACCGATCCGATATAGGCGATGGAAAGGCCGCTCTCGGGCGCGATCCAGATCATCGCGCCTGCCAGGATGGAGATCGTCCACGGCTCGACGATCGCGCGCGACCACACGGTCGGCGTCACCCGCAGGCGATAGGCCAGCGCCGCCAGCCAGATCTCGGTCATCGTCAGCGGCGGGATGGCGATCACCATCAACCGGTCGAGCTGGGTGAAGTGGCCACCGGGGAACATCGGCGCGGGTACGAACCAGAAGAACAGCGCCGCCGTGCAGGATGCGATGAGGGCGATGATCATGCCGTCCGCGATCACGTTTGCCGGATGGACCTGCCCTTCGGTGTCCGACAGACGCTGCGCCAACCCGCGCTTTTCGCCCATGGTGCAGATCATCGAGGTCAGTTCGATCACCACCAACGCCGAGGCGAAGCGCCCCAGCGCCGCCGGACCATAGACCGACGCGCGGCCGGCGATGAACAGGAAAGGGATGCGTGCGGCCAGGCGCAGGAAGAAGCCGAAAAGGTTCGTGCGGCCGCCCTTGGCGAGCGCCGCGATATCGTCATGTTCTTTGGCGGCCTGCTGCGATGGGGAGCCGCTCGCGATGCCTTCGGTCAAGAAAGCGGCTCCTGCTCGGCGCGCAGCGGGCGAGCGAGGATCTGGGCGACCACTTCGGCGGCCGGAGCCTTGCCTTCGAGAAGGCGGCAGACGGCCTCGGCAATGGGCATTTCGATACCGTCGCGGCGGGCGATCTCCGCCAGGACCGGCGCGGTGGCCGCGCCTTCGGCCACGGAATTCTTGCCGGAAAGGGCCTCGGCGGCGGTCAGCCCCTGCCCCAGCGCAAGGCCGAGCGAGAAATTGCGACTGGAAGTGGAGGAACAGGTGAGCACAAGGTCTCCAAGGCCGCAAAGGCCGGAAAGCGTTTCCGCGCGGGCGCCTCGGGCAAGGCCGAAGCGCAGCATTTCGGCATAGCCGCGCGCGATCAGCGCGGCGCGGGCGTTCTGGCCGAGTTTCAGGCCGTCGACGACACCGCAGGCAATGGCGAGCACGTTCTTCACCGCGCCGCCGATCTCGGCGCCGACGACGTCGTCGGAATAATAAGGACGCAGCGAAGGCCGCGCGATGACCGGCGACAGGCGCCGCCACTGCGCTTCACCGCCCGAACAGGCCAGCGTCACCGCCGTGGGCAATCCGGCCGCCACTTCGTGCGCGAAAGTAGGCCCGGAAAGCACGGCGATCTTCGCGCCGGGCACCGCTTCGGCGGCCACCTCCGCCATGAGCCGGCCGCTGCCCGCCTCGATACCCTTGGCGCAGAGCACCAGATCGCCGGTGAAGCCGAGCGCAGGCAACTGCGCCAGCACGCCACCCAGGAATTGCGCGGGGACGACGGCCAGTAGCGCAGGCAATTTCGCCAGTTCGCCAAGCGTGCTGGTGGCCCGCACCGTTTCCGCCAGTTCGGCGCCGGGCAGATAGGCCAGGTTGCGCCGCTCGGCGTTGATCCGATCCACGAGTTCGGGCTCGCGCGCCCAGAGCAGGACGTCGCTGCCGTCTCCCGCGAGCGACTGCGCCAGCGCAGTGCCCCATGCACCTGCGCCGATAACGCCAACCTGCGCGCTCATGCCTTCACCCCCGCGCCGCGCACGGTCTCGGCTTCGGGATCGAGCGGCCAGCGCGGGCGCGCGGCCACGTCGAGCGGGTCGGACTGACCCAGGGCGAAGCGCTCCACGCCCGCCCAGGCGATCATCGCCGCATTGTCGGTGCAGAGGCCCAGCGGCGGCGCCACGAAATCGAGCCCATGCTCGCCCGCCAGTGCTTCGAGCGCGCCGCGAATCGCCTTGTTGGCGGCGACGCCCCCCGCCACCACCAGCGCATTGACTTTGCCCACCGAATCCAGCGCCCGCCGCGTCCGATCGATCAGGCAGTCGATCGCCGCCTGCTGGAACGAGGCGGCGATATCGGCGTCGGCATATTGGCCGGATTGCTTGGCGCGCATGACCGCGCTCTTGAGGCCCGCGAAGGAAAAATGCGGCTCGTCCGAACCCTTCAGCGGACGCGGCAGCGGCACGGCCTTGGGATCACCCTCCAGCGCCAGCCGCTCCATCGCCGGACCGCCCGGATAACCGAGGCCCAGCAGCTTGGCGGACTTGTCGAACGCCTCGCCCAGCGCGTCGTCGATGGTGGTGGCCAGCCGGCGAAACTTGCCGACGTCTTCCACCAGCAGGATCTGGCAATGGCCGCCGGAAACGAGCAGCAGAAGATAGGGATATTCCAGCGCGCCATCGGCCAGACGCGGGGAAAGCGCATGGCCTTCCAGGTGGTTGACGGCGATCAGCGGCTTGCCGGTCGCCATGGCCAGCGCCTTGGCGGTGACGAGGCCGACCATCACGCCGCCGATCAGGCCGGGCCCGGCAGTGGCGGCGATGGCGTCCACGTCGTCCAGAGTCATGCCGGCATCGGCCAGGGTGCCTTCGATCAGCGGGGCGATCCGCTCGGCATGCGCGCGCGCGGCGATTTCGGGCACGACACCGCCGTATGGGCGATGCGCCTCGTCCTGCGACGCGATGCGCTGGGCAAGGATCACCCGATCGCTGGTGACCAGTGCCGCCGCCGTCTCGTCGCACGAGCTTTCGATGCCCAGTACCGTCCGCATTCTTTCTTTCCCTGAACGACCCTTCCACTGGACGACATTGCCGGGTAGCACAACCCGCCGATGACGACGCAAACAGACACGCAAAAACAAGGCTTCCGCCTCGGTACCCGCCGTTCGCCGCTGGCGATGGCTCAGGCCGAGGAAACGCGCGACCGGCTGGCCGCCGCGCATGGAATCGATCCGGCGCATATAGAGATCGTTGCGGTTACCGCCAGCGGCGATCGCATTCAGGACCGTGCATTGGCCGAAATCGGCGGAAAGGCGCTGTGGACGAAGGAGCTGGATGCCTGGCTGGCAAGCGGCGAGATCGACTTCGCGGTCCATTCCGCCAAGGACGTTGAGACGATTCGCCCCGAAAGCTTCGCCATCGGCGCCATCCTTCCCAGAGAAGACGTGCGCGACGTCCTGGTCGGGGCTGAAAGCATCCGGGCCTTGCCGCAAGGCGCCGTGGTCGGCACCAGCGCGCCGCGCCGGGCCGCGCAGCTGCTTCATGCCCGGCCGGACTGCAAGGTGATAACATTCCGCGGCAATGTCGCCACCCGTCTGGCCAAACTGGCTGCCGGGGAGGCCGACGCGACGTTCCTCGCCGCCGCCGGGCTCAAGCGTCTGGGCGAAACCGGGACCGGTCATCCGCTGGACGAACAGGACTGGCTTCCCGCCCCCGCCCAGGCCGCGATCATGGTGGAATGCCGCGAGGATGATGCGCGCACGCTGGCCTTCCTCGCGGCCGTGGATCACGCGGAGAGCCGCGCCTCGGTCCTCGCCGAACGGGCGCTGCTGGCGGGGCTCGGCGGCAATTGCCACAGTCCGATCGCCGTGCTCACCCGTCATGAAGGCGAATCGGTGACCATGCGCGCCGCGCTCTACAGCCCCGACGGCGCGGAAAAGGTGGAAGGCGAAGCCCGCTTCGACGCCCACGATCCCGAAGGTCCGGCGCGTCTTGCCGCCGACCTGCTCGCCCGCGCGGTTCCGGCCATCGCGGTGCACTTTACCGGCCCCGCCTGAGCGCCACGATGCCGCCGATCCTCGTCATCCGCCCCGAACCCGGCGCGTCGGCCACGGTCGCGGCAGCGGCAAGGCTGGGGCTTGGCGCCTTCGGCTTCCCGCTGTTCGAGGTGGTGCCGCTGGCATGGGCGCCGGTGGAACGGGAGGACGTGGACGCGGTGCTGCTCGGCAGCGCCAATGCGCTGCGCCATGGCGGCGAGGAACTTGCCCGCTATCGCGGCCTTCCCGCCTATGTCGTCGGCGTAAAGACCGCCGAGGCTGCGCGCGGCGCCGGGCTGGAGGTCGCCGGCATTGCGAAGGGGGGCCTGCAATCCGCGATGCCGTGCCTGCAACCGGGCCACCGTCGCCTCCTGCGCCTGGCCGGGCGGGAGCGGGTCGAACTTTCGCTGCCTCCTGGCCATACGATGACCACCCGCGAGGTCTATGCCAGCAGACCCCGCCCCGTCCCGCCGGAACTGGCCGCCGTCCTCGAAAAACCGGCCGTGGTGCTGCTCCATTCGGGCGAGGCCGCCGCGCATTTCGCCGCCGAATGCGCGCGGCTCTCGATCGATCGGAGCCGCATCGCGCTGGCCTGCATCGGTCCCCGCGTGGAACAACGGACCGGAAATCATTGGCTTGTCGTCCGCAGCGCCCGAACGCCCGAGGATGCCGCGCTGCTGGCCTTGGCCGCAGAGATGTGCCAAGACTTCCCCTTGGGCCAAGACTTCCACTCGGGCCAAGACTTCCCCTCGGGATCGTAAACTGACAGAACCATATTCGATGCAGGACTTCACCTCGCCGCAAAATCCTTCGACCATGGGCGCGCCCGCCAGGACTCGGTCCCGTGGGGGGCTGTTCTTCGTCGCCTTCATTGCCTTCCTGCTCGGCGGCGCGCTTGTCGTCTGGGCCGCGCAGGACGGGCTGCTGGGCAAGCTGCTGCCGCAACGCGCGGAGGAACAGGCAGAAAATCAGGAACCGCCGCAGGCCGAGCCGGTGCCAGCGCCTTCCCGCATGCTGCCCGCCGCCACCACGCCGGCCTCTCCCGAACAGCTGTCCTCGCTAAGTTCGGTGGAAGGACGCCTTGCGCTGCTGGAAGATCGCCTCTCGCGGATCGACTTCCAGACGGACGCGGCCTCGGGCAATGCCGCCCGCGCCGAAGGGCTGCTGATCGCCTTCGCCGCCCGCCGCATGGTCGATCGGGGCGAACCGCTCAGCTACGTGGCCGACCAGCTGCGCCTGCGCTTCACCAATGCCCAGCCGCGCGCGGTTCAGACGGTGATCGAATTCTCGAAGAACCCCGTCACCATCGACGAGCTTTCCGCCCGCCTCGAAGCGCTCTCGCCCGAACTCAGCGAAAACCAGAGCGACGAGAGCCTGTGGCAGAAGGCCCGGCGCGAACTCTCCAGCCTCTTCGTGGTGCGCCGCGAATCCTCGACCTTGTTGACGCCCACTGCGCGCATCGACCGGGCCCGCCTGATGCTGACCGCGCGCCGCATCGGCAACGCCATCAGCGAAGTCGAACGCCTGCCCAATGCCCAGGCCGCGCAGACCTGGATTGCGGACGCGCGCCGCTTCCAGGACGTGCAGGAGGCGCTGAACCTGCTGGAAACCACCGCCATGCTCGAACCGCGCCGCCTCACGGATGCGGAAGGTCACGCGGTGGACCAGCCAAGCCCCCTGGCGACGCCCGGCGTGCTGCCTACCGACCTTCCCTCTGCGGATGCTTCGGAAGCTGTGCCTTCGGAGTGAGGTTCAAGGGTGAGCGCGAGGGTCAGCACCCTCGCGCGCCCATGCCGGTCCACGGCGTGTCCCGCTCGCTCCGTTACGCCCCCACACCACCGTCATCCTAAACTTGTTTCAGGATCCATTTATGACCATCAACTGACGGGCTATCGGCACGATGGATTCTGAAACGAGTTCAGGATGACGTGGATTTCCGGGCTCAGCCTTTCGCCCGTCAAGAACGGACGGGGTGACGACAGCCCCCTTAACCCTGCAAAAGTTCAGGCAGCTTCCCGGACATCCCCCGCGCCTCATCCATGAAGAAGCGCTTGAGGCTGGGCAGGCGCTGGACCGCTCCCATACCGAGGCGCCGTGCCGCGCTAGGCAGGCGGCCGGGGATGCCGAACAGGCGGGTGAGACCGTCCGTAACCGACATGACCATGAACGTATCGAGGCTGCGCCACTTCTCGTAGCGCGCCAGAAGCTGCGCATCGCCCGGTTCGAGGCCGAGCCGCATGCCTTCGGTCAACACGCCCACCAGCGTGCCGACATCGCGCAGGCCAAGGTTGAGGCCCTGGCCGGCGATGGGGTGCATGCCGTGGGCCGCATCGCCGATCACCGCAAGGCGCTCGTCGATCACGTGCCCGGCATGGTGGAAGCGCAGCGGATAGCTCATGCGCGGGGCCGAAAGCGTGATCTTGCCGAGCACCCCGTGCATCCGGCTTTCCACCTCGTTGAGGAACATGGCGTCCGGCATGGCGATGATGCCCGCCGCGTCCTTTTCCCCGACCGTCCAGACGAGCGCGCTACGATGGCGCCCCTGGTCGTCGTCGAGCAGCGGCAGCAACGCGAAGGGACCGGCCGGGTAGAAGATTTCCCAGGCGGTGTTGCCATGCGACTTCTCATGGAACAGCCCTGTCACCATGGCGCGGTGATGATAGTCCCACTTCGCCATAGAGAAACCCGCTTCGTCGCGCGTCGGCGACTGGCGGCCCTCGGCGGCGACCAGCAGGCTGGACTTCAGCAGGCGGCCATCGGAAAGCTCAACCTCCACGCCATGCGGCCCGCGATCCCGGCGCACCGCCTCGGTGCGGACGTGCCAGGCGATGTTTTTCTCTTCACGGGCCGCCGCGAAGAGGGCGAGGCGCAAGTCGCGGTTGGCGAACATGCGACCCAGGCTGCCTTCCTCGGGCTTGGGCGTGAAGTCGATCCGGCCCGGCTTCATCGAATCGGTGACGGCGATCGAATCGATCGGGCAGCCGAGATCCTTGAGCGCCGGCGCCAGGCCGATGTTGGTGAAGAGGTTCCAGCTCGCCGTCGAGATGGCCGAGGCGCGGCCGTCCGCGCCTTCGGCCGTGAGATCGGCCGGATCGGCGCGATCGATAACATGGCTGGTGATCCCCGCCCGGGCAGCGGCAAGCGCCAGCGTCATGCCGACGAGGCCGCCGCCCAGGATGATGAGATCGCGGTATTCCGCCGTTTGGTCTTGCGTCGCTACAGAGTCGTTCATCGACCGCAGCTATCGGCCTCTCCGGCCTGGATGTCGAGACACCTTCCGTCCCAGGTGCCGGCGGGCGCGGTCAGGCCGACCGTCGCGGCGAGGGTCGGCGCGATATCCACCGTTTCCACCGGGGTCGGCTGCTCGAAGCCGACCATGCCCCTCCGCCAGAACAGCATCGGCACGCGGCGGTCGTAGTCCCACGGGCTGCCGTGCGAGGCGACCTTGAACGGCTTGGCCGTACCGGGGACGACGCCGCGCACCGTCAGCATCTGCACTTCGCCCGAGCGGCCCGGCACGAAGGAAGCGCGGACCTTCTGCTCCATGGTCCAGTCCTGCGGACTGCCCTTAGGTTCGGGCCACTGCACGATCTGATCCTGGGTGTAGACCGCCGCGATCTGCGGATTGGCCTTCAGGCGGGCGACGAGCGCCGCCATGACCTTCCGCTTCTGCTCCGCCGTCAGTTCGGACGAGAACCAGACGCTTCCCGCCTCGCCCGCGCCGTAGAACAGCGGCCCGTTCTTCACGCTGACGCCGGTATCCTGCGAGACGGCGGCGGCGAGCTTATCAGCCGAAAGCGCCGGATCGATGCGGGTCGCTTCGGGATTGCCGCGCAGCTGCTGGCGCTCGGGCGCGTCGAAACCGCCGTGGTCGGCGCTGAGCACGACCTCGTAATCGATCCCGCGCGCGTCGAGCCCGTCGAACAGGGTGGCGAGCGCCTCGTCCAGGACGTTCATCTGGATGCACATTTCGACGCCCTCGGTGCCGAAAGCATGGCCGACTTTGTCGGTGGCCGAGAAGCTGACCGAGAGCACGTCGGGCACGGCATCCTTGCCCATGCCCAGTTCGTCCACCATGCGCACGGCCATCTCGGCGGTGGCGGTGTCGATGCGCGGGCCATTGGCATAAGCCTTGAAATCACCGGCGGCCTGCGGGAAGCGGTAGGTGCCGATGGTGAAATCCTTGATCGGGGTCGCCCGATCGACCCTGCCGCACCAGCCCGGCACCGGCAGATCGCCCTCTCCGGCGGCGACGCGCTTGGCCATCACCGCGTTCTGCGCCTCGACGGCCTTGCTGATCCTGCGATTCTCGAAGGTGGTGAAGCCCTTGGCGCCGATCCAGTAGACGGCATCGGTATCATGGCCGCTCATCATCACGGCGGCGCGATCCTTTGCCGAAACGGCCGCGTTGATGGTCTTCGGATTACGCTTCTTCATCAGATCGCCCAACGTCGGCGCCTTGAGATGGGCGGGGCTGACCACCGGGTTGTCGGGGGTGGATTTCGGGTTGGTCTCGTCCTCGACGCAGTAGACTTCCTTTTCGGCGCGGGCGATGCCGGGCTGATACCACGAGTTTGCGGTGATGCCGGTGCGTGCCGGATGGACGCCGGTCAGCAAAGTGGAGTGGCCGGGGCAGGTCTCGGTCGCCGCGTGCGACTGGAAACCCGAGGGGAAGACTGCGCCTTGCAGCAGGCGGGTGAAGCCCTTGGTGAAGTGCTGGCGATATTGCGCGAAGAGGTCTGCGGAGAACTGGTCCACCGAAATGGCGACGATCAGCTTGGGTTCGCCTTGCGGTGCGGACGTGGGCGCTGCCGGGGCCTGAGCTTCCTGCGCCACGGCGGGGACCGAGGCCGCGAGTGCGGCTGCGAGAGCCAGTGGAGCAAGCGACAGGGAGAGCAGGCGCATCGGGGGTCTTCCTTGAAATCTGGGTGCAATCGGCGCAGATGCAGCGATGTCTGGAATGCGCGCGCGACGCAAGCGCCACCCAACGCACGGGAGTCTCATGGAAAAGCGCCGCTATCGTCTGTTTATGGCACTCATGTGTCAATTGCTGGCGCTTGTGCTTTCGCCCGCCCTCGCTGAAGCGGCGCCCGCCCACATCGCCGCCGAACTGGTGGCCGGTCCCGCCGCCACGCCGGGCGGCGAGACGACGATCGCCATCCACATGACGCCTGAAAAGGGCTGGCATGGCTACTGGTCCAACCCCGGCGACGCAGGCCTCGGCATGCAGCTGGACTGGACCCTGCCGGACGGCGCCAAGGCCGGAACCCCGCGCTACCCGGTGCCGCAGACGTTGGTCGTCTCCGGGCTCATGAACCACGTCTACGAAAGCGACTACGCGGTACTGGTTCCTTTCACGGTTCCGGCCGGGGCTGCGCCGGGCAGCCGCCTGCCGGTCCACCTGCGCGCGCAGTGGCTGGCCTGTACCGAGCAAATCTGCGTGCCCGAACAGGCCGATCTGGCCGTCGAAGTGCCGGTGGCCGCCGCCACGGCGCCAGATCGCGATCCGCGCTTCGCCGAATGGCAGCGCCGCCTCCCCGCTCCGCTCGATGCGACAGGCATGTTCAGCCTCGACGATCGCACCGTGCGCCTCGCCATTCCCCTGCCCGCCAGCACGGCGCTGGACGCACCGCATGTTTTCGTGGGCGAGGACAAGCTGATCGACTACGCAGGCGCCCAGCAGTTCGCCTGGAAGGGGGACATGCTGATCGTCACACTGCCCCGCGTCAAACTGGATCCGCGCGGGTCGGACAGCCTGACCGGCGTGCTGCGCCTGAACGGAGCCGGCGACGGCATCGCGTTCTCGGCCCGCCCCGGCACGGTCCCCACAGGGGGCACGCCAATCGCCGACGATACCGCCGCAGCCGCGTTGCCCTCGCTGCCGCTGCTTCTGCTGGCGGCACTGGCGGGCGGGCTGCTGCTGAACATCATGCCCTGCGTTTTCCCCATCCTCAGCCTGAAGGCACTGAGCCTCGCCCGTGCGGGCGAGAGCGAGAGCCACGCGCGGATCGAAGGCCTGGCCTATGCGGCAGGCGTCATACTCGCCTGCCTCGGCCTCGGCGGCGTGCTGCTGGCCTTGCGCGCGGGCGGCGAACAGGTTGGCTGGGCCTTTCAGCTGCAGGAGCCGCTGGTGGTCGTCGGCCTGCTGTTCCTGGCGACAGCGATCACCGCCAACCTCCTGGGCCTGTTCGAATTCGCCGTACCGGGCTTCGCATCGGGCAATTCGCCCTCCAGCTTCACGAGAGGCGCCTTCGCGACCGGGCTGCTCGCCGCCTTCGTGGCGACCCCCTGCACCGGCCCTTTCATGGCGAGCGCCATGGGCGCGGCACTGTTGCTGCCGGTGCTCCCCGCAATGAGCCTGTTCGCCGCGCTCGGCCTGGGCATCGCGCTGCCGTTCCTGGCCGTCGCTTTCGTTCCCGCAATCAGGAGGCGCCTGCCCAAGCCCGGCCGCTGGATGGTCACCTTCCGCCGCTGGATGGCGATTCCCATGGGGCTCACGGCGCTGGCGCTCGGCTGGTTGACCTGGAAAGTCGGAGGGTTCGGCTTCGCACTGGCTGCGCTGGCGGGCCTGCTGCTCGTTCTTGCCGCCCTCTTCGCAGCAGGGCAGGCACAGCGCCGAGGCAAGTCCGCAAGAACCGCCGCACTGGCCGCCGGAGCCATCGCGGTTCTTGCGCTCATCCTGCTGCCAACGCCGGCCCCGTCTGCCGCAAGCGCGGATTCATTGCTGGCCACCAGGCCCTTCAGCGAAAAGGCCCTTGCCGAGGCGCGCGCTTCCGGCAAACCGGTATTCGTGTGGTTGACCGCCGACTGGTGTCTGACCTGCAAGGTCAACGAACAGGTCGCCATCGAGCGCGAGGACACCCGCGCCGCTTTCGAAAAAGCGGGCGTAATCGTGCTTCGCGGGGACTGGACGCGGCGTGATCCCGAGATCACCCGCTATCTCACCGCGCAGGGCGCCGCCGGGGTGCCGCTCTACGTCTGGTACGCGGGCGGTCCGGCCAAGGCGGAGCAATTGCCGCAAGTGCTGACGCCCGAGCTGCTGGCAGAGAAAGCAGGCCTTTAACGCGTCTCGTGCTTGAACAGGCCCATGAACAGCACCGCGCAGGCAATGTGCGCAGCGGCGATCCCGGCCATCCAGCCGGGCATCAAGGTGGAAAGGCCTGCGAAGCACGAAGTGGCCGCAGCGAACGAAGCGAAAGGATAGCCGTGGGACATGCCTTGAGAAGGCTGCTTCCGCGGTTAATTCCGATTAGCCGGAAAGGGTTTCCCTCGACTTAACGAAAGAAAATTCCGGCAGCCCTGTCGCGATAACGTCAAGCTGCCGGAAAACACGTTTATCGCGCGAAGGCCTTGAGTTCCGCTAGCCGGATCGCTTTCTTGCCGGCCGGCGTCATGACTACGCGAATGCGATCGGCCTGCACCGGCGCCCAGGTCAGCCGCGTGACCCCGTTGGCAAGGGGCGCAGCGGCCGGTGTCGCCACGGTCTGCCAGCGGCCATCGCGCCAGGCCTCCACCCGGACCTTGCGCGGCGCGGCGAACTTGCCGCCATCCGCGAAGAAGGCGAGTTCGGCGGCTCCCAGCGCCACCGTCTTTCCGAAGTCCACGGCGTACCACTGCTCACCGCCGCCCGGCGCGGAGTCCCAGCCGTTCGGCAGCTCGGGATAGAACCAGGCGCGACCGTCGATGCCATCGTGAAGGTTCTCGGCCTCGACACCGGAAGAGGCGCTGGCCTTGGGGAAGTTCCCGCGCACAAGCTGCACGGCGAGGTTCGTTTCCCGCAGGACAGGTGCATTGGCCTTGCGCGGCAACGGCACTTCGATGCGCGACAGCTGCTCGCGATGCGCCACTTCCACGCCGTCCACGGCGATCGACAGCCCCTTGCGACCATAGCGCTTGCCGTCGACGTCCCAGGTCACCGAAACCTCGTGCCCGTGATAGGGCACGCGCTCGATATGGAACCAGGGCAGCGCCTGCGCGTCGGCGGCGGCGGGAAGCAGCGGGTTCACTTCCAGCACGTCGTTCGCGCGCGGGCGGATGCCGACGAGGCCGGTCATCACGAGGTCGAGATAGCCCGAGTGGAAGTAGTGATGGCTGCGGTCCAGCCCGACGATCGGCTTGCCGGTCTCGGGATGGTAATCCTCCTCCAGATCCAGACGCCCATTCTTGCCAGCGCCCTGATAGTGCATCTGCGTGTACTGGCGCAGCAGGCGCATGTAGTCGCTACGCGTCACCGGGCCCTTGCGATCATAGTGATCGAGCAGATTGGCCATGCCCGTCAGCACTTGCGTGGTCTGGTAGGGCCAGATCGGACCGTTCCACTGGCACTCCGGCGCGGTGCCGAGGTAGCGGTACTGGCGCATGTAGTATTCGTAGTTCTGCTCCACCGTCCGCATGCCCGCCTTCCCGGCGAGCGAATTCGGATCGAGCAGGTGCGCCCAGGCGTCGGAATACTTCGCGTCATCCGGAACGAGGTCGAACATCCACGGCAAATAGCCGACCAGCTCGCGATTGCGGATCTGGTCCCAGTATTTCACATACTCGTTGGTTACTTGATAGCGATCGACGAAATGGCCGAGTTTCGGGCTCCACAGGTCTTCCAGCACGCGCGTGCGCAGCGCTTCGGCGCGGTCGGCGTATTCCTTGGCCATGGCAGTATCGCCAGCCATTTCCGCCATGCGGGAAAGCGCGCGGGCATTGGCGAACATGTAGCTGTTGACCGAGGGCCGGAAGGAATCGCCGCCCCGGAACCCGTCCTTGCCGCCGGACGCATCGATGGACGAGACCGTATATTCGGTCGCGTCCAGCAGTGGCTCCACGAAGTAGAGGCCCTTGGTGAAGTCGAACTTCTCGTCCCAAAGACGGTAGATATGGCGCATCGTCTTCAGGTGCGCGAGCACGGCATCGCGGTCGCCGTCCACCAGGTAGCGGCCCCAGACCGAGTCCGCCATGTGGTCGGTGAAGTGGCGGTCGTTGCCGCCCTCGTACATGAAATTGATGTAGTCGTCGGTGAAGCGGCGGTCGTTCAGCCAGCGTCCCTCGGCGATGTGAAAGCCGCTGGCGTCGTTGAGGCTGGCGAAGGGATGGCGCTGCCAGTCCACGTCGTCCGCGAACTCGGTGGTGATGTAGCCTTGCCCGCCGAGATCGCGCTGGTGGGCGCGGAACAGGCCCCAGCGATAGTAATAGACCGCATCGATCTGCGGATCGGCGCTTTCGAAGAAGGGAATGCGCTCGGCGTACCAGGCGGCATCGTTGCCGAAGCGAGCCTTGGCGATGGCGGCGCCGTCGAGCCGGGGCAAGGCCGCTGCACGCGTGGCGGCCGCGGAAGGACGGGATGATGCGGCGGTGAGCGGACCGGTGCCGCCCGCAAGAAGTGCCGCGGAGGCGAGAATCGTCCGGATATATCCGCGCATCGTTACCCCTTCATGGTCTGGCGAGCGTCAATAAAGGCAGAAATAAAGAGGCGGCCGTCCTTGCCGGGCCTGTGTTGGGAGAGGAACCCGGCAAGAAACGGCCGCCCATGGCAACCCGCGACACGGAATGGCGTGTGTCGCGGGTTGCCTTAGTCAGATTAGAACTTGAAGCGGACGCCCGCCGCGAAGGTGCGGTCGATCAGCAGCGTGCTGGAGTTCATGGTCGTCGGGCCACCGGCATCCTCGAACTTGTAGTAGTTCTGCTGCTTCGCCTTGGTGATGTTCACCGCGTCGAAAGTCAGGCCGATGTCCTTGGTTACGTTCAAGGTGAGCTGGAAGTCGAGGCTCTTCTCGGGCTTGCGCCACATGCCGATCGGATTGGCGAAGGCACGCGCCTCGTTGTTGTTGAGGAAGCCCTTGCGCCACACATAGGAGAGACGTGCACCGACCGGACCGCGCTCGTAGGCAAGCGTGGCGTTATACGAGAACTTCGAAACCGCGAAGAAGGCCGACTTGGTCAGGACCGTGTTACCGGCCGCGTCCGTTTCGGGGATCGTCTGCTCAGAGTCGAGGATCGTCGCGCTGCCCTGGAAGCCTAGGCCGTCAAGAACGCTCGGCAGATAGGTCGGGAAGTAGGTGAGACCGATTTCCACGCCCTTCAGCACGCCATCCGAAGCGTTGGTCGGACGAGTGACCTGGAAGTAATCGGTGGCGGTGCTGCCCTCGATCGTGTTGTTAGGGATGTACTCAAGCGTGGTGAGCGGAACGACGAGACCTTCGATTTCGCGACGGAAACCGGTCACGTAGATCGCGCTGTTGCGCTCGAAATACCACTCCAGCGCGACGTCGAAGTTCTTCGAAGTCGTGGCGCGAAGCGCTGCGTTGCCGGCGCTGCCCGTGCCGAAGCCCAGGTTCGAGAGGTCACCCACCAGCGTTACGTTCGGGTTGAGATCGCCGAACGCCGGACGGCGCAGGGTTTCGCCGTAGTTGAAGCGCAAACGCAGGTTTGGCGTGATCTCGTAGCGCGCGGTGAAGCTCGGCAGGAACTTGACCTGGCCGGTCGAAACACCGGTCCGTGCGAAACCATTGTAACGATCGAAGTAATTGTAGTCGGTATCGATCGCGACGAGACGAACGCCGCCTTCCACCATCAGCGGACGACCGAAGATCTCCACTTCGCCATCGGCCAGCAAATAGGCCGAGAGCGTGACTTCGTTGATGTCGAACACGCGGCCAAACGACAGGTCGTCGGACAGCAGCAGGTTCGGGTTCACCGCCTGGTACATCGAGCGAATGGCGTCGGCGTTCTTGTAGAGAGCCGAGCCGTTGGCCAGAACCCAGCTGGTCGGCACGTCCGCGCGGCCGTCGAAGAAGCCGCTGTTGGTGAAGATGTAATCGTCACCCAGCGAAGCCAGCGAGGTGTTCAGGGCGCCGGAGCTCTGTTCGCGAACGAACGTGGCGGCCTTGCGGTTGTCGTAGCGGAAGCCCGCCTTGACGCGACGCAGGAAGCCTTCGTCCCAGTCGTAGTGACCGTCGAGCATGAAGGTCCACGAGCTGCCGGTGCTCTTGTTGCCGTTGTCGAACAGATCGCCGACGGTCCAGGCATTGGGATCGGTCAGGACTTCAGGCGTGCCGAAGCTGTAGGACGGAATACCGCCGCCGGCATTGAAGTCGACGTCCAGGTCCAGCGGACCGCGATTGGTGCGCATGGCGAAGAACGAGGTTTCGTTCTTGCTGTCCTGGTAGGTCAGGTCGGCGGTGATCTTGCCGCGATCGCCCACATCCCAGTCCGCGTTCAGGGCATAGACGTAGCTGTCGGTCTTGTTGGTGGCATAGTCGGCGCTGTTGAAGCCCGCGACTGCACCCATGCGACGCGACTTGATGATGTTGGTGCCATCGTAGAGCTCGAAGGTCGAACCCGGATTGGCGCCCAGGTTGCCCCACCAGTCGGCGTAGCTGAACATCAGCGCGTTGGAGGTGCTGCCACGGAAGCCCGAATAGTAGAACTCGGCCGTGTAGGTCGAACGATCGTTCGGCGCCCACTGGAACGCGGCGTTAATCGAGGGACGCTCACGCTTGCCGTAAAGGTCTGAGCTGATGACGGCATCGCGCGACAGGTAGTAAGGCACCTCGACGCCGTCGATGTTCAGCGTCGAACCCGGCGTGGTGGGCAGACCTGCGTTGAGGCCCGGCTTCCAATACGGGTTGTTCGGGTCCGTGTTCGGGAAGATGCGCTGAAGCGGCGTCAGCCACGTGCCCGAAGGCGGCGTTTCCGTCGCGAACGGCACAAGTGCGCCGGCCTGCACGTTCATGTTGCGGTACTTGGTGCGGGTGTAGCTGCCGTTGATGAGGAAGCCCATTTCACCGATGCCGGTTTCCCAACGGTCGCTGACGAGCAGCGCGACGTTCGGATTGAACTCGTCAGCCAGCTCGCTGTAGATGCCGCGGGCGAGGCCGGACACGGTGAAACCGTCGAAATCGAACGGACGACGGGTCGCCACGTCGATCTGGCCGGCAAGGCCGAATTCAAGCTGATCTGCCGAGCGGGTCTTGTAGACGTCGATCTTGCGGACGAGGTTCGCCGAAACGTCCTGC
>NZ_DAMDBA010000078.1:0-23610 GCF_032093395.1 Novosphingobium sp. | reverse complement strand
CGACCACGGCGCCGGTGATGGCGTGGGTGGTCGAGACCGGAATGCCCATGGCGCTTGCCCCGAACACCACGATCGAACCCGCGGTGGAAGCGCAGAAGCCCGAGTGGTGGTTTAGCTTGGTGAGCTTGGAACCCATGGTCTTGATGATCTTCCACCCGCCCGAGAGGGTGCCGATCGAGATCGCCGCATAGCAGGAGATCACCACCCATTCGGGCACATGGAAGCCACCCTGGAGATGCCCGGTAGAATAGAGCAGCACCGCGATGATGCCCATGGTCTTCTGCGCATCGTTGCCGCCGTGGCTGATCGAATAGGCAGCCGAAGAGAACAAGTGCAGCGTCTTGAAGATGCCGTTCGAGGCGCGCGGCGTCGTGCCCCTGAACACCCACGAGGTCAGCAACATCATCAACATGGCGATCATGAAGCCGAGCACCGGGGACGCCACGATGGCGATCACCGTCTTCATGGTGCCTTCCGATTCGACCACGCCCGGTCCCGCCGCGGCGATTCCCGCGCCCAGCAACCCGCCGATCAGGGCATGGCTGGAGGATGAGGGAATGCCCTTGATCCAGGTGAGCACGTTCCAGAACATGGCGCCCACCAGCGCCCCGAACACCACGGCGGGGGTCACCGCATCCTTGTCGATGATGCCCTTGCCCACCGTCTCGGCGACATGGAGGCCCATGATCCAATAGGCCGCGAAGTTGCCGAAGGCGGCGAACAGCACGGCGACCACCGGCGAAAGCAGGCGCGTCGCCACCACGGTGGCGATGGCGTTGGCGGCATCGTGAAGGCCGTTGAGGAAGTCGAAGGCAAGCGCCAGCGCGACGAGGCCGAACAACAGCGGCAGGGCGATCGTATGTTCCATGGTGAAAGTCCGCCGGTCAGGCGTGGTCGATCACGAGACCGTCGATCTCGTTCGCGATGTCCTCGAAGCGATCGACCACGCGTTCGAGGCGCCGGAACATTTCCTGGCGAACGATGAAGTGCAGCGCGTCGCCCCCGGCGTCCGCCTTGAACACGCGCTTGAGGCCGGCGGCGTGGATCTCGTCCGCATGCCCTTCCATGCGCACGAGGCGCTCGGTCAGTTCGTGCAGGCGATGGCCGTTGTCGGCGATCTTGCGCAGGAGCGGCATGATCTCCGCCGTCAGGCGCGCGGCGTCGACGATGATCGCCGCCATGTCGATCATTTCGGGTTCGAACTCGGCGACCTCGTAGAGGTTCACCGCGTTGGCCACCTGCTGCATCTCGTCGATGGCATCGTCCATCGTGGTGATGAGGCTGGTGATCGAAGAGCGGTCGAACGGCGTCAGGAAGGTGCGGCGCACCGTCTGGAGCACTTCGCGAGTGATGTCGTCGGCGTCATGTTCGCGCTCACCCACTTCGCGGATGTGCTGCGCGCGACCGGGGCCGCCCTGCGCAAGACGGGCCAGAGCGTCGGCGCCGGCCACCAGGGTGGCGGCTTGCCGCTCGAACAACTCAAAGAAGTCGCCCTGCTGCGGCAGCAACTTCTGGAACCAGGCAAACATTGTATTGATCCCTGTCTTGTCGGCCATCCGATCAGCCACCGCGCCGATCAGGCGGGCGGGGCTGGCGGCCGCGCGAAACTCGCGCGCGCCGAACGAACGGATCAGCGCGCGCAGGTCCTCTTCGTCGACCGCCTTAGCGGCGTCGGCCATCGAGAACCAGCGGCGTTCGCGCTGATGCTGTTCGTCCCAGGAGTCAAGCTCCTCGGTGACGGCGAAGGGGAATACATCCACATCCGCCCAGACCGATGCACCCGAAGCACGGGTCTTGCGATAACGGTAGGAACCGAGCGGGATCGGGCAAGCCGCCCCGCGGACACCTGCTTCCTCCTCCGCTTCGACGGCGGCCGCCGCGTGCGGGGGAAGGCCCTTCATCAGGCCGCCCTTGGGAATCACCCAGCGTCGCGACTGGCGCGAGGTGATCAGAAGGATCTGGATCGGCGCATCGACCGCGGGTCCGGTGGCGCGATAGGGAAGAACGGCAATCTGGCGCATGGCGAGACTCCTTCTTCTCATTGACGCGACCGAGCGCCTCTAGGGGAACCTGCGCCGTCACGCAATCGTCACAATGGGAGTTTTCCGATGTCTGGTCGGAAGTGCCGGCGATAACCGCGCCGTTGTTGCCGCAAGCTACGGATTTTGTGGAGGAAGTGGATAGTGCGGCAGCGGTGGAGCGGCCTCGGGCTACCCCGAAAACCGGTGGGACCGGTAAAAATCAACCAGTCCCACTAGGCCCATCAGATCTGCGAATCAGCGAATACCGCTGCGCGCAGCTCGGCGATGCCCAGTCCCTTCTCGGACGACGTGATGTGCACTTCCGGGAAGGCGGCCGGATGCTTGCGCGCCTCGGCAATCGTTTCGGCGTGAACCTTTTCCAGCTCGCTCGCCTTGATCTTGTCTGCCTTGGTGAGGACGATGCGGTAGCCGACGGCGGCTTCATCGAGCATCTTCATCATCTCGGCGTCCACGTCCTTCACGCCATGGCGCGAATCGACCAGCAGCAGCGTGCGCTTGAGCACGACGCGGCCGCGCAGGTAGTCGCGCACCAAGCGGCGCCAGGTCTCCACGACCTTGGGCGGCGCCTTGGCGAAGCCGTAGCCCGGCATGTCGACCAGGCGGAACTGCATCGGTTCGCCCACCTCGAAGAAGTTCAGCTCCTGCGTGCGCCCCGGCGTCACTGAAGTGCGCGCGATCGACTTGCGGCCCGTAAGCGCATTGAGCAGCGACGACTTGCCGACGTTCGATCGTCCGCAAAAAGCGATTTCCGGCGCGTCGGGATCGGGCAGGAACTTGAGCGCAGGCGCGCTCTTCAGGAACGTCACCGGTCCCGAAAAGAGCTTACGCGCCTGCTCGATCAATTCTGCCTGTTCTTGTTCTTCCATGTCAGTCTCAGGCCTTGCGTTCGGCGGTGCGCGCCTTGTCCTGAGCATCCTTCTCGGCCTGGGCCTTCAGCTGCGGGTGGCGGCTGTAGAGGAACTGCTGCTGCGCGATGGTCAGGATGTTCGAGGTGATCCAGTAAACCAGCAGGCCCGAAGCGAAGGGCGCCATGATGAACATCATGAACCACGGCATCAGGGCGAAGACCTGCTGCTGGGCCGGGTCCATCTGGGCCGGGTTCAGCTTGAACTGGAAGTACATCGTCACGCCCAGCAGGAGCGCCAGCACGCCGATCGCCAGGAAGCTGGGCGGATCGAAGGGCAGCAGCCCGAACAGGTTAAGGATGTGCAGCGGATCGGGCGCGGAAAGATCGCGGATCCACAGCACGAACGGCTGGTGGCGCATCTCGATCGCCAGCATCAGCACCTTGTAGAGCGCGAAGAACACCGGGATCTGCAGGAACATGGGCAGGCAGCCGGCGAGCGGGTTCACCTTCTCCTGCTTGTACAGCGCCATGATCTCAAGCTGCTGCTTCTGCTTGTCGTCCTTGTAGCGCTCCCGAAGCGCCTTCATCTTCGGCTGAATCGCGCGCATGGCCGCCATCGACGCGAACTGGCGCTGGGCGATGGGGAACATGATGCCGCGTACGATCACGGTCAGCAGGATGATGGCGACGCCGAAGTTGCCGACCAGGCTGAACAGCTTGGTGAGCAGCCAGAAGATCGGCTTCTCGAACCAGCGGAACCAGCCCCAGTCGATGGCGAGGCCGAAATTGGCGATGCCCTGCGCCTCATAGGCGTCGAGCACCTTGTGCTCCTTGGCGCCGGCGAACAGCTTGGTCTGGCGGGTAAGCGCCTGGCCCGGCTGGATCACTGCCTTGTCGTAGACCAGGTCGGCGCGGAAGATACCGTTGCCCTGCGAGCGGAACGTGCCCTGGGCCTTGGCATTGACCGGCACGACCGCCGACATCCAGTAGACGTCGGTGAAGCCGATCCAGTCGGCATTACCCGGCTGCGGCGAAGTGCCGTCCTTGGCCAAGGCGTCATACTTGGGACCGAACGTGACCGAACCGTCGAAAGCACCGATACCGCCGGTACGAAGCGTCCAGGCATAGGCGGCCGCGGTGCGGTCGGTGCGGTTGACCAGCGCGAAAGGCTGGACCGCCACGGCGCCAGTGCCACGGTTCTGGATCTGCTGGTCGGCGGTGATCAGGTAGTTGTCGTCCACCTTGAGGGTGATCGAGAAGAGCTGTCCCTGGCCGTTGTCCCATGTCAGCACGACGGGGGTGAAAGGCGTAAGCTTGGCGCCTTGCGGCGCGGTCCACACGGTCTGTGCCGTCGGCGCGGCGATGCCTTCACCGACCCAGCCGAACTGGGCATAGTGCTGCGCCGGCGTTCCCGAGGGCGAGAACATGCGGACCGGGCCGGAGTCCTTCTCCACCGTTTCGCGGTGACGGTTCAGCACGAGATCGTCCAGCAGCGCGCCGGTCAGATTGATCGAGCCGGAGATGCCGGGTGCCGCGATCGGCAAGCGACCGGGAGCGGCAAGCGCGGTCTTGAGATCCTTCTGCTCCAGCGCCAGGTCGGCGGCGTCACGCAGGCCGCCCTCGCGGGTGGGCTTGCCCGCCGAAGCCGGCGCGGCCTGTTCGACCGGTTGCGGCTTGTTGGCCTGGGGGTAGAAATACCCGACCCCGGCTTCCCAGCCGAAGAGCACGAGCGCGGTCAGGACGACCGCCAGGATTATATTGCGCTGCTTATCCACGAAGGCTTTTTCCTGTCGTATTCGCGTCAGTGGCAGCGACTTGGCTGCCCTCATTTTCGTTCAGTCGGGATTTCATTCAATCGGGGACTGGGTCGTAGCCGTGCCCACCCCAAGGCTGGCAGCGCAATATACGCTTGAACGCCAGCCAGCCACCCTTAATCGCACCATGCTTGCGGACCGCCACAATGGCGTACTGCGAGCAGGATGGCGCATAGCGGCAGGTCGGCGGCATGATCCGTGAAGGGCCGAGTTGCCAGGCCCGCGCCACCACGATCAGCAGCAATCCCGGCAGAGACACCAGCAAGGCCAGCGCCCTTTTCACGACTTTGTCGCTCTCGGAGAACCGGTGGCATTACCACCCTTTCCACCGGGTCCACGCTTGCGCCCGCGATGGCTGCGCGGCGGATCGCCCTTGCCGGCCTGGGCGCGACCGAGCGCGGCCAGCAACTCGGTTCGCAATGCGGTGAAATCCCGTTCGACGCCGTTTTCGCGGCCGATCAGGACATGATCGGTGTCGGCAAGGCCATGCTCCGGCAGCATCTCGCGCAGCAGCGCCCGAAAGCGCCGCTTCATGCGGTTGCGCACCACGGCATTGCCGATCTTCTTGGTGACCGTGATGCCGACGCGCATGCCCTGCCCGCCGTTCGCCTTGGCAAGCAGCACGAAACCTGGCCGCGCGACTCGCAAGCCGGCATTGGCCGCAACGAAGTCGGCCCGTTTCGTCATCGTGGAGTAGGGGCTGGCGGTCATCGTGTCAGAGATAGGATCGACCGTCCGGACTGCAAACAGCGTACCGGAAACGGCAGTACCTCAAACGGCTGCGGCCCGTGCCGCCACCCGAAGCCCCGAGACACGGGAACTCGGATGGCGGCACGGGCCGCCTGCCGCGTTCCGGCCCTGAGCTTGAAGGCTCGGGCCGAAAAGACTTAGGCCGAAAGCTTCGAACGGCCGCGGGCGCGGCGCGCACGAAGCACCTTGCGGCCACCGACAGTCGCCGTACGGGCGCGGAAGCCGTGACGGCGGGCGCGAACAAGGCGGCTGGGCTGGAAAGTGCGCTTCATGACGGTCCTCGAAATTCAAATGCGGCCCCGAAAGGCCCGAACAAAAAGGGCCGCCCAACAAGGTCGACCGCAAAACAGAAGCGCGCCGTTACTGGACCGGCGCGAGTGAGTCAAGGCAAAGCCACATTCTGACGCTCGCCAAAGACAGGAAGGAAGCCCATTCGGACATGCGCTCGATCGGGTTGCGCCAGCCATGGCGGCATATACCTCCAATGCCCATCCCGGTACACCCCACCGCGACCGCCAAATTCCTGCGATCCATGCTAGCCTTGCCGCAAAGTGCCGTATTTCGGCGGCGGATGCGAAGGAACGATGACCAAGGAAGACGGTATCGGCGTACTGGTGGGATGGTCCTCGCGCGACCTTGGCCCCAACATCGTGTTGGAACTCCAGACCTTCGGGAAGGATGGCTGGGACGCAGGGGACGAACCCGAAGACTTGCGCCTTTTTCTTACGCGGAGCCAGGCGGCTGTTCTGGCGAATCACCTGCTGCAGGTCAGCGGCGCCCAACGACCGAGGCAGCGCCGCAACTGGCTGCGCTCGCTGTTCCCGTAACCCACGAAGCATAAGCGATCACGCCAGGGCCTTATCGTTGCCGCTTCGGATTTTCGGCGGAGTGCGGGTACGGAGGGTCAGCCGCTGCCCGCCTTGAAGCAGGGGGCGCTCGACCATGAGATGGGTAACGCCACCGATCAGGCAGGCCACGAGAACGACGGGCGGCACCAGCCAGTATTGCGGAAGCCGCGCCAACGCATCATCCCTCAAGGCCAAGGCGTAGCCCATCAGGACGAAGAAGTGGGTCAGGTAGAGAGAGTAGGACGCATTGCCCAAGCTCACGAGCCACCGCGCGATGGGGTTGTGGGTCGACGGCAGAAGGAGAAGGCCAGCGACGATCGCCAGCCCCGCCGTTCCCCAGGTCGCGACTCGGGCAAATCCATCAAGGCCATGCGTGTTGTCGTGCGGAACGAACATCGGCGCGCCATGCATCAGCGCCAATCCGAAGGAAACCAGGATGGCGGCTGATCGGGCCCCAAGGCGTGCCTTGATGGTGGGATAGACCCAGGCCAACGTCATTCCCATCACGAACTCGAGGGGAATCGGGTCGCTCAGGAAGCGTTGCACCGCGCTTTCCGGCAGCGCCTGCGCCAGCATCAGCAGCAGAAGGATGCCTCCGCCCGTCGCAAGGGTAGTCACTTTCCGGGACCGCGAGGTCAGGCAGGCTGCGAAGACGAGGTAGAAGTAGACCTCGTAGACGAGCGTCCAGGCTACGCCGATGATAGGGTGTCCTCCCGGAACCAGAGCGAGTCCGGTAACGATGTCCACCGCCGACAGAACCCGCCCGTGGAAGAACCCCAGGCCCATCAGCGAAAGCATCGCCAGGCAGGCCATCCAATAGAGCGGATAGATCCGGACGGCGCGCCGCCAAAGGAAGCCGGCCGCCGAGGGCGCCGGCCTGTTCAGGGGCCGCCCCGGACGGAGGCTGGTGTGCACCATGATAAAGCCGCTGATGACGAAGAATACGTCCACCCCGGCGGCGCCCGCCGTGGTCAGCCAATCGGGGCTGAAGGATCCGGGCACCCCGTTCGACGTTTCGAGCGCGTGATGCACCGTAACAGCCAGGGCCGCCAGGCCCCTGGCCACCTGAAGTCCCGGCAATGCCCCCGACGAAGCGCCGCGCGCCTCGGGCGCTCCGGCCACACTGCCCCTCATCTCCATCCCGACGATCCGCATTTCGGCGCCGGCCCCTGCCCGCGCGACCTGCGGATCATGTCGCGACCGGTCGCCACCGATCAAACTGAAGAGCGTCCGTTATCGTTGCAACGCTGTGAGGCGGGTGGAACTGCGGGTCCACGCCTTGTCCAGCCTGACCCAACGCGCCATCTCCTCGGCCCCGAACCAGCGAGCCGATTCGAAGGGAATCGCGTTGGTCATCGCGTAAAAGGCCCGCGCTTCGCCGGAATCCATGCCCATCTGCTGGTAGTAATCCAGATAGCGAAGGTTTTCCGGGGCATTCGGCGCATAGTCCCGCGGCGTACGGCCACTATCGTCAAGCCAGGCGTGGACCGCGAATTCTGACCCCGGGTCTGCAAAACGCAGCCGCCCCGCCAGGAAAAGCTCGACCGCACCGGACCGCACCGAGCCACCAGCGGGAACATGGGTCGTGATCCCTCGCGCGTGGATCATCCGTCCCAGTCGCAAGTTGGCAAGATCGTCTTCGGTGCCGGGGCACTCAATCATCTCGAGTTCGGATATATTCGGATAGGCGCGCAACAGCGCGGCGAATTGCTCCGGGCTGCGCGAATCGGTAGCATCGACAAGCGCGGCACGCTTGCCGTCCAATACGCGAAAAGGACCGTAGGCCGCTATGCCGCGGGGGATGGCTGCCGGAGCGGACTGCCAGAAATCGATGCGGGTCTGCATGCCCTGAGGCGTTTCAGCCCACTCGTCACGCTGCCATGAAACCGCTCGTTCCACATTACCGGCATCGGCCACCGCGCGCTCGGGGGGGCCGCCATCGGCCTCCACGACCAATTCATACGAAATCCCGCCTTCGTCTGCCAAAGCAGGCAAAGCGACCGACGAAATCGCCACAGCGGAAATCAAGGCAAGCGAGCGCATGTCCACAAGATGCGATCCATCTGCTTACTCAAGTCGATAGAGCTAAGGTTAAAACATTTTAACCAGATGGACAAACGCCAATACTTAGGTAAAGATTGGTTATACAACTAACTTAATAAATAGCGCGCAGATCTTAAGGAACATTCACAAGTGGTCGCCCTGGTTTCCACCGTTGCCTATATGGGACTGGAAGCGCGGGCAGTTGAAGTTCAATGTCAGGTGGCACCCGGAATGCCGGGATTCACACTGGTTGGCCTGCCAGACAAAGCCGTCGGTGAAAGCCGCCAGCGCGTAAGCGCGGCGCTGACCGCGATGGGTCTGGCGCTGCCGCCCAAACGCATAACCATAAACCTTTCTCCGGCCGATTTGCCCAAGGAAGGGTCGCACTACGACCTGCCCATCGCGTTAGCCTTGTTGGCCGCGATGGGCATCATCGATGCCGAGCAACTGGCGGACTTCGTTGCCGTGGGCGAGCTGGCTCTGGACGGCCGGGTCATTCCCTCGCCCGGGGTTCTGCTCGCGGCACTCCACGCCAGCGAGCGGGATCTGGGGCTGATCTGCCCCGTGGCGCAGGGCAGCGAGGCCCGTTGGGCCAGCGGCATTTCCGTGATCGCAACGCCGAACCTCATCAGCTTGCTCAATCACCTCAAGGGTACGCAGGTTCTGCCGCCGCCCGCCCTCGGGCGCGCCGAATCGCCGCCGCGCGGACCGGACCTGAAGCAGGTGAAAGGCCAGGAAGTCGCCCGTCGTGCCCTGGAAATCGCCGCCGCCGGATCGCACAACCTGCTGATGAGCGGACCGCCGGGCGCCGGAAAGTCGCTGCTGGCCTCTTGCCTGCCCGGTATCCTGCCCGAATTGACCGCGGGCGAAGCGCTGGAAGTCTCGATGATCGCATCGGTCGCGGGATCCCTCGAAGAAGGCCGGATCAGCCGCGCCCGCCCCTTCCGCGCACCCCATCATTCCGCATCGATGGCGGCCCTGACCGGAGGGGGCCTCAAGGTTCGGCCCGGCGAAGTCTCGATGGCCCATCTCGGCGTGCTGTTTCTCGACGAACTGCCGGAATTCCAGCGGGCGGTCCTCGATTCGTTGCGGCAGCCGCTGGAGACCGGCGAAGTCACCGTCGCGCGGGCCAATGCCCATGTCACCTACCCGGCACGTGTCCAGCTGATCGCCGCAATGAATCCTTGCCGCTGCGGCTATCTTGGCGACCCGACGCTGGCCTGTTCGCGCGTTCCCAAATGTGCCGCCGACTATCAAAGCAAGGTTTCCGGTCCGCTGCTCGATCGCATCGACCTGCACGTCGAGGTCGATCCAGTCCGCGCGGTCGATCTCGCGCTGCCGCCGCCCAAGGAAGGGAGCGTCGAGGTCGCCGCGCGCGTCGCCCGAGCCCGCGAGATCCAGACCGTCCGGCTGGAAGGCACCGGCAGGCGCACCAACGCGGAGTTGGACGGCGATCTCCTCGAAACCCACGCTACGCCTGACGAGCCGGGCCGCGCGTTGCTGATGCGGGCCGCCGAATCCATGCGCCTCTCCGCGCGAGGCTATACGCGCATCCTCAGGACCAGTCGCACCATCGCCGACCTAGCCGGGGCCGAACGAATCTCGCGCATCCATGTAGCGGAAGCCCTGAGTTACAGGCGGCGCCCGCCGACGGGCTAGGCCGATCAGGGCGATAGCCAATCGCGCTCCATGCCCTTAGGTCCGCTGCACGACGATTGCAGCAGCGGAAAGAAAATCATGAACCTGGCCGACATTCTCGCCCCGACATACCTCCAGATGTTGCAGGCCTTGTCCGGCTGGCTCGAAAAGGCGGCAGCTTCGGATTTCGGTGAAGAGGGAGCAGCGCTTACCAGTGCCCGCCTTGCCCCGGACATGTTTCCGCTTTCCACCCAGATCCGCTTCGCATGCGTGCAGGCGCAGGAGGGCATGTCGCGGGTGCGGGGCGTGCCGCTTCCCGCATCGGTAAGCGTGCTGCTTGACGAGGGGCGCAATGCGGGTGAGCATCCAGGTTCCATAGCCGATGCCCGGACACGGATCGCCGAGACGATCGCCTTCGTCGAAACGGCGGCGGCGGATGTTCGGCAGATCGCCCCCTCCGCGCCGCTCGCTCATGAGCTGCCGCAAGGGATGGTGTTCGACCTTACGGCAGAACAATACGTTCGGGACTGGGCCTTGCCCCAGTTCTACTTTCATCTGATGACCGCTTACACCATCCTCCGCGCTCAGGGCGTCGATCTTGGCAAAGCCGACTACGTAGCACACATGTTCGCCTATCTGCGGCCTGGCACCTTGCCCGCTCAGTGATTGTTACCGGCCGGCAGGGCGCTCCGAGCCTGCCAGGCCAGCGGGGCGGCCCGGTCAACCTGGGGATTATCGGCTTGTCACAAGGTGCCCATACGGGCACCGCCATCGCATGACCGCGCCGACCGACCGCACCGCACTTCTTGCCGGCCTCTCCATCGTCGTCGCCCAGGCTTCGATCAATCTGGGCGCCGCTTTCGCCAAGAGCCTGTTTCCTCTCCTTGGTCCCGAAGGGGTCGCAGCCTTGCGCACGACGATCTCGGCCCTGATCCTGCTTGCCATTGCCAGACCCTGGAGAGGGCGGGCAATGCCGGGAGGCGCGATAACCGGACGCCAATGGCGCTGGCTGCTGCTCTACGGGCTTGTGCTCGGCGGCATGAACCTGATGATCTACTGGGCCTTTCGCCGCATCCCGATCGGCATCGGCGTGGCCATCGAGATATGCGGACCGCTCGGCGTGGTGCTGGCGACGTCGCGCTCGCTGCGCGATTTCCTATGGCTCGTGCTGGCGCTCGGCGGGCTTGCCCTGCTGATCCCGTGGCCGGGACGCGCAGAGCCGCTCGACTTGGCCGGTATCGGTTTCGCCCTCGGCGCGGCGGCCTGCTGGGCACTCTATATTCTCTGCGGCAAGCGCGCGGGCGAAGTCGGTAGCACGACTGCCGTGGCGATCGGCATGACCGTGGCCTGTATCGTTACCGTGCCGTTCGGACTGGCCGCTGCTCCGTCAAGCCTGCCGCTTCATGCCCTGGGCCTCGGGCTGGTCGTCGCGATCCTGTCGAGCGCCCTGCCCTATATGCTGGAAATGCATGCGATGGGGCAGCTTTCCAGCCGAATCGTCGGCCTGCTCAGCAGCATGGCGCCGGCATTGGGTGCGATCGTCGGGTTCCTGGTGCTGAATGAACGGTTGACCGGACTGCAATGGCTGGCGGTTGCCATGATGATCGTGGCCAGCGCCGGGTGCTCGCTGGGGGCGAAACCGCCGGTAGCCAAGGCCCGCGACGACGTCATGGCCTGAGAAACCGCTCAATCTTCGATATCGAGCTGCCGCAGCACTTCCGCGACCACGCGGGGGTCGCTGGCGAACCCCAGGTGCGAGCAGCGGATCGCCACTGCCCGGTCCCGCTCGTGTGGCCATCCGCAGGCGGAGCGCGGATGGATCACGCCATCGCGCGGGCTCCACAGCGCAACGGTGGGCACTGGCGGCTTCTCGGCGAAGTCACACTCGATTGGGGGCGCATCCACCGAGTGCCCCGTCACCACCTGGTAGGCCCGCCAGGCGTTGTTGGCGCGCGGGTCTCCGGAAAACGGCGTGCCCATCGTTATCACCTTGCGAACGCTGGCGGGTTGCCGCCGCGCGATTTCCCGCGCGAACAGACCGCCCAGGCTCCAGCCCACCAGCGTGACCGGCGCGCGATGCCGCCGCGCCAGCGCACCCACGCGGCGCATCAGGAATTCGAAATTGTGCGGATTGGGGCCGAAGTTGAAGCCCAGCCCCCATTCGTGGACTTCGTGCCCGGCCTGGGCGAGCGCCTCGGCCATGGGCCTCATCCGGTTAGGGTGCGCGCCGAAGCCCGGCAGCAGCATCACGGGTTGAGGATGAAGCGCTGCCTTGATGCCGAGCAGCTTCTTGCCGCCCCTCCGCAGCGACGCCAGTTCGGCGAAGAACAGCCGCAGCGACGGCTTGCGGACACCCTCAGGATGAGGCTCGCGCGCCAGCGCCGCGCGACGCACGATGGCGCTGCGCATCATGTCCAGCTGCCGCGGGGACTGACCGTTCACTTTTCCGTCTCAACTCCGTTACGGCCAGGCTCCGCGAAAACGGCACCCTACCCCTGACAATCCCCGATGCGTCGGGTCTTCACATGCATCGTCATCTTCATCTGTCCGGCAGCCGGCGATCCACCGATCGACCCTCCGCTCATGTCCATCTTCACGGTGATGTCCGAGCCATCTTCGGCCACCATGCCGTCCAGCGTCAGGACGGCCTTGCCGCCTTCCTTCGAAGAACATTCCATTTGGGCATCCAGCTTCCCGCCATCAACATCGAAGCGCGAATAGGTACATTCGCGGCCCTGCCCCACGTCATGGAACATGTCGCGATAGCCCTTTTCGGCTTCGGCGGAAGTCAGGCAGAAATCGCTGACCTGAGACTTCTGAAGCGTCGACTTCATCTGGTCTGCCAATTCCTGCGGCAGTCCTGGAACGTCGATCTGCTTCACTTCGCTGGCCTGCGTGTACCGGCCTGGCCGGGGCTTGTCGAGCTTGGCGGCTTCTTGTCGTATTTCCGCCTGGGACTTGCCTTCGCCTGCCACGCGCTCTTTCGCATCGTCCTTCGCGCCGCAACCGGCCAGCAGGATCGCGGGGGCCATCGCGGCCAGGATCACGTATCGCTTCAGTCGCCGCCTTCCTTCGCACTCGTCCCGCAAGGACGTACCATCGACACCATCCGCCCGCCAGCGAGTCGCGCGTGGCGTAAGGATGATGCCTTCCTCATTGCGAGCGCGAGACACATACCCCATATGTTCTCCCATGGCAGAACTGATCATTCGCCGGGGCCTTGAGGAACCGGACACTTCGGGCACCTTCGTCCCTCACAAGCCGCAGCGACCCGACAAGTCGATGCCGGGCAGGCCATTTAAGGTCGTTTCGGAATACGAACCCAACGGCGACCAGCCCACCGCCATCGCCGATCTCGTCTCCACGGCCGAGGAAGGCGAAAAGACGCAGGTGCTGCTGGGCGTCACCGGCTCCGGCAAGACCTTCACCATGGCCAAGGTGATCGAGGAACTGCAGCGCCCGGCGCTGATCCTGGCGCCGAACAAGATCCTGGCCGCCCAGCTCTATGCCGAGATGAAGGACTTCTTCCCGGAGAACGCGGTCGAATACTTCGTTTCCTACTACGACTATTACCAGCCCGAGGCCTACGTCGCCCGGTCGGACACCTACATCGAGAAGGAAAGCTCGGTGAACGAGGCGATCGACCGCATGCGCCATTCGGCCACGCGGGCGCTGCTGGAGCGCGACGACGTGATCATCGTCGCCTCGGTGTCTTGCCTCTACGGCATCGGCTCGGTGGAAACCTATTCGGCCATGATCTTCGACCTGAAGGCCGGCGAATCGCAGGACCAGCGCGAGATCATCCGCAAGCTCGTCGCACTTCAATACAAGCGCAACGATGCCGCCTTCACCCGCGGCACCTTCCGCGTGCGCGGCGACAATCTTGAACTGTTCCCGTCCCACCTGGAGGACACGGCCTGGCGCATCTCGTTCTTCGGGGACGAGATCGAGGAGATCGCCGAGTTCGATCCGCTCACCGGCAAGAAGGGCGCGGTGCTGGAAAAGGTGCGGGTCTATGCGAACTCGCACTACGTCACGCCGGGGCCGACGATGAAGCAGGCCAGCGAGGCGATCCGCTTCGAACTGACGGAGCGGCTGAAGGAACTGGAAACCGAAGGCCGCCTGCTGGAAGCGCAGCGGCTGGAGCAGCGCACCAATTTCGACCTGGAGATGATCGCGGCCACCGGAAGCTGCGCGGGGATCGAGAACTATTCGCGCTTCCTAACCGGCCGCCTGCCGGGCGAGCCGCCACCGACTTTGTTCGAATACCTGCCGGACAATGCGCTGCTGTTCGTGGACGAAAGCCACCAGACGGTGCCGCAGATCGGCGCGATGTCGAAGGGCGACCACCGCCGCAAGATCACCCTGGCCGAATATGGCTTCCGCCTGCCCAGCTGCATCGACAACCGCCCGCTGCGCTTCAACGAGTGGGATGCGATGCGCCCGCAGACCATCGCCGTCTCGGCCACGCCGGGTCACTGGGAGATGGACGAATCGGGCGGCGTCTTTGCCGAACAGGTGATCCGCCCCACCGGCCTGATCGATCCGCCGGTGGAAATCCGCCCGGTCGAGGATCAGGTGCAGGACTGCATCGTCGAGTGCAAAGCGGTGGCCGAGAAGGGGTATCGCACCCTCGTCACCACCCTCACCAAGCGCATGGCCGAGGATCTCACCGAGTTCATGCACGAGGCCGGCGTGCGCGTGCGCTACATGCACAGCGACGTCGAGACGCTGGAGCGTATCGAACTGATCCGCGATCTTCGCATGGGCGTCTACGATGTTCTGGTGGGGATCAACCTGCTTCGCGAGGGCCTGGACATTCCCGAGTGCGGGCTCGTCTGCATCCTCGATGCCGACAAGGAAGGCTTCCTGCGCAGCGAAACCTCGCTGATCCAGACCATCGGCCGCGCCGCGCGCAATGTCGACGGCCGCGTGATCCTCTATGCCGATCGCATGACCGGATCGATGGAACGCGCCATTGCCGAAACCGACCGGCGCCGCGCCCGGCAAGAAGAATACAATGCCGAACACGGCATCACGCCGCAGACCATCAAGCGCCGTATCGCCGACATCGTCGCAGATACCGCCAGCCGCGACGGCGTGCTGGTGGATATCGACGCCGAGGGCCAGAACAACCTCGTCGGCCATAACTTGCGGGCCTACATCGAGGAACTCGAACAGAAGATGCGCAATGCCGCCGCCGACCTGGAATTCGAGGAAGCCGGCCGCCTGCGCGACGAGATCAGGAAATTGGAAGCCAGCGAACTCGGCATCCCCGACGAGCACAAGAAAGCGCCGATCGTCGGCCGCAGCAACGAGGGCAAGCCGGGGACACGGAAGACGCGATATGGGAAAGTGCAGCGGAAATGGGGTAAGTAGTCCACGTTTTGTGTGGAATAGGTAGAAGTCTACTCCAACTTGCTCAGCATTGATTGCATGCAGACGCCAACTGAGGGATTTGTCGAGTAAGACGCTTGAAACTGCTCGAGGCGTCGATGATCAAATTTATCAAGCTCTACACACAACTTTTGGAAACACGAGATCGCACCGCAATCCTAAAGGCTTTTGGATTTACGCATGTCCGCACCAAGGGGAGCCAGCAAATCTGGGTGCACTCAACCCTTGATCGACCTTATCCGGTTCAACCGAGTAATACAGCCGCAAAAGCCTATCAAGCTCGCAAGTTACTTGAACTTATCGACCTGCACGTTGCCCCCAGTCATCAAACTGATAGCACCGCATTACCATATCAACTTGTTCTGGTCGGATGAGGACGCGTGCTGGATCGCGGACGTTCCCGACCTCAAGCCCTGCTCCGCGCATGGCGATAGCACCGACCAGGCGCTCGCGAATATCAACGATGCCATAGAAGGCTGGCTGGAAGTGGCGGCGGAGAAGGGAATGCCAATTCCCGAGCCACGATATCGCCCCGCTATTTACGGCACTGCCTGACCATTTTCGACGGACGCTGACGGCGACGTACTGCCAGAAACAATCCGCTTGTTCGAAAAGAATGGCCGCGTCGACAAGAAAATGCCCGAGGCCTGCCGTAGCCGCCTCGGGCAAGTGTTCAGGACGGCTTATCGCCGATCCCTCGGGTCGCGGGCCTGTTGTGGACTGGTTTGGAAGCGCGAACATACCATGTTCATGGTAATGGATCGCAAGTTTCGTTTGATAACAGAACTTGTTAAGCACGCGCCGGACCTTCATGATTGCTGCCGTGGGCAGCAACGGATACGAAGCACGCATCAGCGAATTGGCGGGTCTTTTCGCGCGCGCGCCGTTCGACGAGGACGGATGGGACCGCGCGCTCAAGGCCCTTGCCAGCCACACCGGCTCGGCCCGCGCCCAGCTCCTGGCCTTGGGCGACCGTCACGCCGCGTTCAACTGGGTGACCGATGCCGACCCCCATTATCTTGCGGAATTCGAGGAGATCGGTGGCTATCGGGCAGATGTGAACTATCGCGTGGCCACCACACGCGCGCCACTCGAACTGTCCTGGGAAGTGCACTACGCGGCAGCCCGCGCCGTTTCCACGAATGAGCGCTTCCTGGACTATGTCCGGCGGCACGATGCCGAATTCGGCGTTCAGATGACCCTCAGCCAGCGCCCCGGCGTCCTGTTTGGCCTTGCCGCGCTGCATGGCGAGAACGAAGGCCCCACTACCGAGGCGCAGCGCGAGGTGTTTCGCCGGATCGCTCCCAGTGTGCTCGAAGCGATACGCCTTCAGGATACGATCGAACACCAGGGCGCCGCGCTGCTGAGCGGCTCGCTCGAATCGATGAGCACCGCCGCGATCCTGCTCGACGCCGTGGGCAAGGTCTGCGGCATGACATCCGCCGCGCAGGCCCTGCTCGGCCCCGGAACCCTTCAGGTCCGGGCGGGCGTACTCCATGCACGGCGGCCGGATATAGAGCAGGCGCTGCAACGCCGGATCGGCGATGCGCTGGCCGGAAGCGCCGGAGGGCCCGCCGATATCTGGCTCCGCAACGGCGACGGCCTGCTCCTCCTCGACATCCGCACGCTTCCGCGCCAGGACTGGTCCTTCGGGTTTGCTCCGCGCGTGATCGTCACCTTGCGCACGCCGCTGGCGATCGATCGCCACGCGGCCGCCAGGCTGGCCGAAGCGATGGGGCTCACCCTTGCCGAAGCGGAAGTGGTGGCCCTGCTGGCGCAAGGGCATTCACGCCAGGTTGTCGCGCGGCTTCGCAGCGTCAGCGTCCAGACCGTGGTCGCGCAACTGCGCACGATCTTCCAGAAATGCGGCGTCAATCGCGAGGCGGAACTGGTCGCTATCGCAAGGACGGTGATAGAGATGGTCTCCCGATAGACCGGCGACGGCGTCATGCGTGTGCCGCAACCGTCTGGTTGGACTTTGCACTGGATTCGTCGCTCCCGCAGGCCGACTGGCGCTGCAAAGGTCAGTCAGAAAGGAAGAGGTTGCCATGCGCATCGAGAATCATGAGCTTCGCTCAAAAGTCATGCCTGCCGAAGAGGCCGCGCGCCTGATCGAAAGCGGCACTGCCGTGGGCATGAGCGGGTTCACCGGTTCCGGTTACCCCAAGGCCGTCCCTCTCGCCCTCGCCGCCCGGATCGAAGCCGAACATGCCGCCGGACGCGCCTTCAAGGTGCGCATGTGGACCGGCGCCTCGACCGGCCCCGAACTCGACGGCGCGCTGGCCAAGGCCGACGGCATCGAATTCCGTCTGCCCTACAATTCCGACCCCATCGCCCGCGAACGCATCAACAAGGGCGAGATGAACTATTTCGACATGCACCTCAGCCAGGTGGCGCCGATGGCATGGCAGGGCTTCCTCGGCCCGCTGGACACGGCGGTGATCGAAATCTCCGGCATCCGCGCCGACGGCAGCCTGATCCCCTCCTCCTCCGTGGGCAACAACAAGACCTGGCTCGACCGCGCCTCCAAGGTCATCCTCGAAGTGAATGCGTGGCAGAACGAGGCACTGGAGGGCATGCACGACATCTATTACGGCACGGCCCTGCCGCCTTCGCGCGTGCCGATCCCGCTGGTGAAGCCCGACGACCGCATCGGCGAGCCCTATCTCAAGGTCGATCCCGCCAAAGTCGTCGCCGTGGTCGAAACCGACCGGCCCGACCGCAACGCCCCGTTCAGCCCGCCGGACGAGAAAGCCAAGGCGATCGCCGGCCACATCCTGGAATTCCTGAGCCACGAAGTGAAGCTCGGCCGCCTCCCCTCGGCGCTGCTGCCGATCCAGTCGGGCGTGGGCAATATCGCCAATGCCGTGCTGACCGGTCTGGTCGACGCGCCGTTCGACAGCCTGACGTCCTACACCGAAGTGATCCAGGACGGCATGCTGGACCTGCTCGACTCGGGCAAGCTGCGCATGGCCTCGGCCACCGCCTTCTCGCTCAGCCCCGAAGCGGCCGCGCGCGTCAATGCCGACATGCACCGCTACCGCGACAAGATGCTGCTGCGCCCGCAGGAAATCTCCAACCATCCCGAACTGATCCGCCGCCTCGGCTGCATCGCCATGAACGGCCTCATCGAAGCCGACATCTACGGCGCGGTGAACTCCACCCACGTCATGGGCTCGCGCATCCAGAACGGCATCGGCGGTTCGGGCGACTTCGCGCGCAATGCCTATATCTCGATCTTCATGACCCCCTCCACCGCCAAGGGCGGCAAGATCTCTGCCATCGTGCCGCAGGCCAGCCATGTCGACCACATCAACCAGGATGTGCAGGTGATCGTCACCGAGCAGGGCCTGGCCGATCTTCGCGGCCTCAGCCCCAAGGAGCGCGCCAAGGTCATCATCGCCAACTGCGCGCACCCGGACTATCGCCCGCTGCTGGAAGACTACTACGCCCGCGCGCTCAAGGGCTCCTACGGCCTCCAGTCGCCCTCGCTGCCCGGCGAGGCGCTGTCGTGGCACCAGCGTTTCATCGAAACGGGTTCGATGCTGCCCTAAAAAGAATCCGCCCCCCGCGGATTTCGGGCGGCTCCCCCCAGCCGTCCGGACGCCTGACCTGCCCTGCCTTCCGATGGACCATTCCCATGGCCCAATCCCCGGAAGGCAGGACGGGTCAGGCACCACATTTTTCCGGCTAGAACCCTTGTCGTATACTATTTCAAGGTTCTACTGATCGCCCCTGACGTCCGTTCGGACGCATCGATAAAAGGGGTCGTTCCTTCCATGCGCAAAGTTTCGCTGGCCTCCCTGGCCATGGTGCTCGCCGCCTGTTCCGTCCCGGCTTTCGCGGCCGACAAGCCTGCCGAAAGCGCCGAAGCGAAGAAGGACGCGGAGGGCGACGAAATTCCTCTGCTACCCGCCCCCAAGTCGATCAAGCAGAGCGCGGTGATCGGCGGCAAGACCGTCAACTACGTCGCCACCGTCGGCGCGCTGCCGATCAAGGACGAAAAGGGCAAGACCATCGGCGAGGTGGTCTATACCGCCTATACCGTGCCCGGCGCTCCGACTTCGCGTCCGGTCACGTTCGCCTTCAACGGCGGCCCCGGCGCCGCCTCGGTCTACCTGAACCTCGGCGCCATCGGCCCCAAGCGCGTGCAGTTCGGCGCGCAGGGCGATGCACCATCGGACCCGGCCGTGCTGCATGACAATCCGAACTCGTGGCTGGACTTCACCGACCTCGTCTTCATCGACCCGATCGGCACCGGCTTTTCGCGCAGCCGCGTCGATGCGGAAGCGACCAAGAAGGCGTTCTACACCTCCGAGAACGACATCAAGTACCTCAGCCGCGTGGTCTACGACTGGCTGAACCAGAACGGCCGCCTCACCAGCCGCAAGTACCTTTCGGGCGAAAGCTACGGCGGCTACCGCGTGCCGCGCCTGGCCTATTACCTTCAGACCCAGATGGGCGTGGGTATCTCGGGCATGACGCTCGTTTCCCCGTACCTCGACCCGCCCGCCATCGGCGAGGACGACGCGCTGTCGCCGCTGCCCTGGATGATCAACCTGCCCGCCATGGTCGCCGGCCACTTCGAGCGCCAGGGCAACCTCAGCGAAGCGTCGATGGCCCCGGTCGAGCAGTATATCCGCACCGAATACGTGCAGGATTTCCTCGCCGGGCCGCAGGATAAGGCCGCCACCGACCGCCTTTCCGCGAAAGTCGCGGAACTGACCGGGCTGGACCCCGCCCTGGTGCGCCGCATGGACGGCCGCGTCGACATCCCGACATATCTGCGCGAAATCCACCGCGACAAGGGCCTGGTCGGATCGGTCTACGATTCGAACTACACCGCCTACGATCCCTTCCCGGCCAGCGCCCGCCCGCAGTACAGCGATCCGCTGCTGACCACCCTGATCGCGCCGACCACCTCGGCCATGGTCGATTTCGTGACCCGACAGGTCGGCTGGAAGGTCGATGCGCGCTACAATGCGCTGTCCTATGAAGTGAACGAGGCCTGGACCCGCGACAACAGCGACAATCCGGTGAAGGACCTGCGCCAGGCGATTTCGATCGATCCGAAGATGACCGTGGACATCGTCCACGGCTGGGACGACCTCTCGTGCCCCTACTTCGGCTCGCGCCTGATCATGTCACAGATGCCGCAGTTCGGCCGCCCGGACCGTGTGCGCCTGCACATGTATGAGGGCGGCCACATGTTCTATTCGCGCCCCGACAGCGGCGCGGCCCTGCGCCGCGATATCCTGGAAAGCTACCGCGCCTCGTCCTGAGGCGGGGTAGCCCGTCGTCCCGGACTTGATCCGGGACCGCTGGCAGTGAACGGCCCACCTTGCGTCGGGGCGCTCTACTGCCAGCTATCGCCTCAAGATTTGCCAGCGGTCCCGGATCAAGTCCGGGACGACGGCAGCACCTCAGGCGTCCACTTCAGCATAGTGGCTGGGCGGCTGGATCACTTCCATGCGCTCACTCAGCAGCGGCCGGAAAGAAGGCCGGGACTTCATCACCAGATACCAGCCGCGCGCCTGCTCATGGCTCGACCAGTCCAACCCGCCGAGATAGTCCGCCACGGAGATCTGCGCGGCGGCGGCCAGGTCGGCCAGCGTCATCGTCGCGCCTGCCAGCCAGGGGCGGTTGTCGATCAGGTAGTCGATGTAGTCGAGATAGTCGTGCGCCAGCTTCATCGATTCGCGCAGGATCTTGGCATCGGGCGACTGGCGCAGCACAAGGCGCTTCTTCATCCGCTCGTGCAACAGCGGACCGGACACATCGTTGTAGAAGTTCTCGTCGAACATCGCGATCAGGCGGCGGATCTCCGCGCGCTGGACGGCGGTGCCGCTGATCTGCGGATTGCGATCGACGGTTTCCTCGAAATATTCGCAGATCGCCCGGCTGTCGACGATCACCGTGCCGCGCTCGGTTTCCCGCACCACCGGCGTGCGCCCTGCCGGGTTCATCTCGAACAGCCGGTCCTCGCCCTCCCAGGGGCGCGCGGTCTGGAGTTCGTAGGCGATGCCCTTTTCGGCCATGAGCAGCCGGACCTTGCGGCTGAAGGGACAGAGCGGGAACTGGAAGATGTGCCACATGGCGATTTCGAATGCCAAACCTGCTCGCAAGCGTCCACCCGAACCGGAACGCCCCTTTCCACGCCCCCGCGAAACGCGTGGATAAGTCCCGGTTTCACCGCAGCACGGCCAATCATCGTGGCGGCGGAGCGCCCGCGGTTGACCGTACCGACATCGCCTTCCACCCCGGAGCACGACAGATCGAGAGGAGGAATGCATGATCCTGAAAAGCCTGCGCCTGGGCACCAACGACCTCGACAAGGCCCGCGCCTTTTACGACGCGACCTTCGCCACGCTCGGAGTCGCGCCTTGCGCCGTGCCCGGCGGATATCCGATCGTCCTGTGGGATCTGGACGGTTTCAAGTTCCTGCTCGGCGCCACCCGCGACGGCCAGCCGGCCACGCATGCCAACGGCGGCACGATCATCTTCGAGGCCCCCACCGAGGACGCCGTCCGCGCCTGGCACGCGGCCGGTCTTGCCCATGGTGGAACCGACGAAGGCGGCCCCGAACCCAAGCCCCAGGCCCGCGATGCCTTCGGCGCCTATTTGCGCGATCCGGATGGCAACAAGCTGGGCATCTACTGCGGCCTGACGATGGGCGGCTGATGCGGGGCCAAGAGCCCGTTTCCGCTATCCCCGCGACAGCAGGAATACCGCATGCTCGGCGCGGAAATTGGCCGCCGCCGAGCTGCACTGCCGATCCCCGGACAGGAACCAGGCGCCTTCGACCTTGATCCCGCGCATCCGCACCAGTTCGCGGAAGTCGTTCACGGTCAGGTGATGGATATTCGGCGTCTCGTACCAGGCGACCGGCAGGAGGCGCGTCACCGGCATGCGCCCGCCCCACAGCAGCGAGAGACGCACACGCCAATGGGCGAAGTTCGGAAAGCTCACGAAAGCGCGGCGGCCGATCCGCAGGAGCTGCTCCAGCACCAAGTCCGGCCGCATCGTCGTCTGGAGCGTCTGGGACAGGATCGCGTAGTCCACCGACTGGTCGGGATAGAAGGCCAGATCTTTGTCGGCATCGCCCTGGATCACCGAGAGTCCCTTACCAACGCAAAGTCCCACGTTGGCGGGGTCGAGTTCCATGCCGCGTGCGTCGCACCGTGTATCGTCGCGCAGGGCCTGCATCAGCGTCCCGTCGCCGCAGCCCACGTCCAGAACGCGAGAACCGGGCGCGACATTGGCGGCTATCACCGCCAGATCGGGCCGCAGCAGGCTCACGAATCCGCCTCCAGGATTGCGGCGAACGGGCCGGACAGCTTCTCCATCAGCCGGTCGGGGCGGACCAGCGGCGTGAAGCCCAGCCTGGCATAGACACCGTGCGCATCCTTGGTGGCAAGCATGAAGCGCCGAATATCGGCATAGTCCGGGCTGTCGAGGAACCATCCCACCATCCGGCGCCCCAGCCCCTGTCCGCGCACACTCTCGTCCACCCATACGTCGGCCAGCCAGGCGAAGCTCGCGCGGTCGGAAATGACGCGCGCGAAGCCCACTTGCGTGCCGTCGGCCAGATAGGCGCCCAGGCAATGCGAACCGGCGATTTGGCGCTCGACTTGCGCGCGCTCGATGCCGGGTGTCCAGTAGCTTGACGCCAGCCAGCCATGGATGCGCGCGATATCCAGCCGCGAAGCCTCGTCGCTGAGTTCGATTCCCGCCGCGTTCAACGTCCTTCTCCCAGAAAGCCTTCGACGACGCGGTCCAGCGCGGGCACGTCCAACAGGAAGGAATCGTGCCCATAGGGCGCCGAGAGTTCGACGAAACTCACCGGCAGCCCCGCCGCATTGAGAGCATGGACCACATTACGGGAATCGGCGGTAGGATAGAGCCAGTCGGTATCGAAGCTGACGAGGCAATAACGCGCCTTGGATCCGGCGAAGGCACTCGCCAGCAGGCCGCCATGTTCCTCGGCCAGGTCGAAATAGTCCATGGCGCGGGTGATGTAGAGGTAGGAGTTCGCATCGAAGCGATCGGTGAAGGCCAGACCCTGGTAGCGCAAGTAGGACTCGATCTGGAAATCGGCATCGAAGCCGAAGGTCTTCTCCTCGCGATCCTGAAGGCGGCGGCCGAACTTCTCGGTGAGGCCCACTTCCGACAGATATGTGATATGCGCGGCCATGCGGGCGACCGAAAGGCCTTTCTCGGGGCCCTTCCCG
>NZ_DAMDBA010000077.1:245-23668 GCF_032093395.1 Novosphingobium sp. | reverse complement strand
TCAAGCAGGTCGAATTCGACATCATGTATGGCGAGGGCATTTCCAAGATCGGCGAAATCCTCGATCTCGGCGTCAAGGCCGGGATCGTGGAAAAGTCGGGTGCCTGGTTCAGCTACGATTCGATCCGCATCGGCCAGGGCCGTGAGAATGCGAAGAACTATCTGAAGGAAAACACCGAGGTTGCCGACCGCCTCGAAAAGGCAATCCGCGCACAGACCGCGGGCCTTGCCGAAGAAATGATGGTCGGCCCCTCGGCGGAAGACGACACCGAGTAAGTCCGGGCCGAACAAGTCTGCGTGTCCCCGCAGAACGAAGAAAACCCCGGCCATCGCGCCGGGGTTTTTGTTTAAGCTGCGACTTGGCAAAACCGTCGTCCCGGACTTGATCCGGGACCGCTGGCAAATCTTGAGGCACGAACTATAGCGCGGGGCGCCTCGCCGAGCGATGGGCTGTTCACGGCCAGCGGTCCCGGATCAAGTCCGGGCCGACGCACGCAGCCAAAACCCGTGGCACACATGCAACACCGCCAGATTGGCTGCGCTTATCGCGAAAACCGAACAGTCTGACTGCAGCAAGCCGCTTGCCGCCGCCGCGTCGCTGGATTATCGGCGCGGACTATGCACACGACCAACGAAATCCGCCGGTCCTTCCTCGACTATTTCGCCAGCAATGGTCACGAGGCCGTTCAGTCCGCGCCGCTCGTTCCTTACAACGACCCGACGCTGATGTTCGTGAATGCCGGCATGGTGCCGTTCAAGAACGTGTTCACGGGTCTTGAAACGCCCTTCGCGCCGCGCGCCACCTCCTCGCAGAAGTGCGTCCGCGCCGGCGGCAAGCACAACGATCTCGACAACGTCGGCTACACCGCCCGGCACCACACCTTCTTCGAAATGCTGGGGAATTTCTCCTTCGGCGACTATTTCAAGGAACAGGCGATCACCCACGCCTGGACCCTGCTGACGAAGGAATGGGGCCTCCCGGTCGATAAGCTTTTGGTCACCGTCTACCATACGGACGACGAAGCCTTCGAACTCTGGAAGAAGATCGCCGGCCTGCCGGAATCGAAGATCATCCGCATCCCGACGAAGGACAACTTCTGGGCGATGGGCGACGAAGGCCCCTGCGGTCCGTGCTCGGAAATCTTCTTCGACCACGGCGACCACATCTGGGGCGGCCCTCCGGGATCGCCGGAAGAGGACGGCGACCGCTTCATCGAAATCTGGAACCTCGTGTTCATGCAGTTCGAGCAGTCGGCGGGCGAAATCGTCGGCAACCTGCCCAAGCCCTCGATCGACACCGGCATGGGCCTCGAGCGCATCTCGGCGGTCATGCAGGGCGTGCACGATAACTACGATATCGACACGTTCAAGGCGCTGATCTCGGCATCCGAAAGCCTGACCGGCGTTGCCGCCGAAGGCGAGCAGCGCGCCAGTCACCGCGTGATCGCGGATCACTTGCGCTCGACCAGCTTCCTGCTGGCCGACGGCGTGCTGCCGTCGAACGAAGGCCGCGGTTACGTCCTGCGCCGCATCATGCGCCGCGCCATGCGCCATGCCCACCTGCTGGGTGCGAAGGATCCGCTGATGCACCGCCTGGTGCCCGCGCTCGTGGCCGAAATGGGCCAGGCCTATCCGGAACTCGGCCGCGCCCAGCCGCTGATCGAGGAAACGCTCGAGCGCGAGGAAGTGCAGTTCCGCCGCACCCTGGCCAACGGCCTCAAGCTGCTCGACGAAGCTACCGGTGGCATGGGTGAGGGCGGAGAGCTGCCCGGCGAGACCGCGTTCAAGCTCTACGACACCTTCGGCTTCCCTTACGATCTCACCGAGGACGCGCTGCGTTCGCGCGGCATCGCCGTGGACCGTGCCGGTTTCGACGCCGCCATGGCCCAGCAGAAGGCGGCCGCCCGCGCCGCATGGAAGGGCTCCGGCCAGGCTGCCGACAGTGAAGTCTGGTTCGACATCGCCGAGCGTGAAGGTGCCAGCGAGTTCACCGGCTATGCCTCGACCACCGGCGAAGGCCAGGTCGTGGCGCTTGTGAAGGACGGCAAGGAAGTCCAGTCCGCTACCGCCGGCGAAGACGTCGTGGTGCTCACCAACCAGACGCCGTTCTATGGCGAATCGGGCGGTCAGGAAGGCGATCGCGGCACGATTGCCGGCGCCAACGGCCTGAAGATCGTCGTCACCGACACCTCGAAGCCGCTCGGCCGCCTTCACGCCATGAGCGGTACGGTCGAGGCCGGGACGATCAAGGTGGGCGATGCCGTCAACCTCACGGTCGATGTCGAGCGCCGCGATGCGGTGCGCGCCAACCACTCGGCCACGCACTTGCTTCACGCCGCGCTGCGCAACCGCCTGGGCGATCACGTCACCCAGAAGGGCTCGCTGGTCGCCGCCGAGCGCCTGCGCTTCGACTTCTCGCATCCCAAGGCGCTCGACGCCGAGGACATCGCGGCCATCGAAGCCGAAGTGAACGCGGAGATTCGGGCCAACGATCCGGTGCTTACCCGCCTCATGACGCCCGACGACGCGATCGGCGCCGGCGCCATGGCGCTGTTCGGCGAAAAGTACGGCGATGAAGTGCGCGTGCTCTCGATGGGCCGCAGCGCCAAGACGGAAGCGGGCGAGCGCAACTATTCGGTCGAGCTTTGCGGCGGCACCCACGTGCGCGCCACCGGCGACATCGGCGTTTTCCGCATCGTTTCGGAAAGCGCGGTCTCTTCTGGCGTGCGCCGCATCGAGGCGCTGACCGGCGAAGGCGCCCGCCAGTGGCTCGTGGCCCGCGAGGAAGCACTCAAGGGTGCCGCCAGCGCGCTGCGCACCACGCCGGAGGACGTCGAGGCCCGCGTTGCCGCGCTGCTCGAAGAGCGCCGCAAGCTGGAACGCGAACTGGCCGAAGCGAAGAAGGCGCTTGCCCTCGGCGGCGGCGGGGCCAAGGCCGAAAGCGCCGACGAGGACGTGAACGGCGTGAAGTTCTCGGGCCAGGTTCTCGAGGGGCTCGATCCCAAAGAACTGCGTGGACTGCTCGATCAGGCCAAGCAACGGATGGGCTCGGGCGTGGCCGCGATCGTCGCGGTGAACGAGGGCAAGGCCTCTATCGCAGCGGCCGTGACGGAGGATCTCACCGGCACGATCAGCGCCGTCGATCTCGTCCGCAAGGGCGTCGAAACGCTGGGCGGCAAGGGCGGTGGCGGCCGGGCCGACATGGCCCAGGGTGGCGGTCCCGACGGCGACAAGGCTGCGGATGCGATTGCTGCCGTGAAGGCGGTTCTGGCGGGGTGAATTGTCCGTCGTCCCGGACTTGATCCGGGACCGCTGGCAATTCTTTAGACGATAGCTTGAGGCAGGGCGCCTTGCCGCTAGGTGGGCTGTTCACGGCCAGCGGTCCCGGATCGAGTCCGGGACGACGTAATGGGGCACCGTCTATGTCGTCGATCGCCGTCATCGTCAGCGAAGTAGCCGAGGAAATGCGCGCGGTTGGCAGCCGGGGCAAAGTTGCGGACTACATCGCCCCGCTGGCGCAAGTGCCGCTCGACAAGTTCGGTCTGGCGGTGGTCATGGCCGATGGGGCCGTGCATACGGCGGGTGACGCGGACGAGGCGTTTTCGATACAGTCGATCTCCAAGGTCTTCGCGCTGACCTTGGTTTTGGGCGCCGTGGGCGACCAGTTATGGGCGCGCGTGGGGCGCGAACCTTCGGGAAGTGCCTTCAACTCGATCGTCCAGTTGGAGACCGAGCACGGAATTCCGCGCAATCCCTTTATCAACGCGGGCGCCATCGTCGTGACCGATGTCCTGCTGGGACGCCTGCAACCGCGCGAGGCGATCGGACAGATGCTGCGTTTCGTCCGCGAACTGGCGGGTGACGACAGCATCGCCATCGACGAGCGGGTGGCCGCCGCCGAGCGCGAGACGGGCTTTCGCAACCGCGCGCTCGCCAACTACATGCGCGCCTTCGGCACGATCCACGGCGATGTTGAACTTGTTCTGGGCACCTATTTCCATTTCTGCGCCCTGGCGATGAGCTGTCGCCAGCTGGCGCTCGCGGGGCGCTATCTGATGAACGGCGGGCGTTCGGGTGGAGGCGGGGCAGACAGCCACCGGGTGATCAGCGAGAAACGGGCACGGCGCATCAATGCGCTGATGATGTCCTGCGGGCATTACGACAACTCGGGCGACTTCGCCTATCGCATCGGCCTGCCCGGGAAGTCCGGGGTGGGCGGCGGTATCTTGGCGGTGGCGCCGGGAATTGCCAGCGTGGCCGTATGGTCGCCCGGGCTCAACGAAAGCGGCAATTCCCAGCTTGGCCAGATGGCGCTGGAGCGGCTCGTTCAGCGCACCGGATGGTCGGTGTTCGAGCCCCGCCCAGCCTGATTGCCTCGGCTGAGCGCCTAGGCTTTTTCCGGCTCGCGCAGCTGGCTCGATTTTAGCGCCGGCTTCTGGGACAATCCGCCCTGCTGCATGATCTGCTCGCGGAATTCATCCCGCTTTTCGTGGATCGAGGCGATCACCGGGCCCATGGCGACGCCGATCTCGGTGAGCGCGGCTTCGGAAAGTTGCAGCGAGCTTTCGAGCGTTTCGGGCACGGCGTGCGTGGCCCCGGCCCGGTAGAGCACGGCGGCGTGCTCGGCATCGCGGGCGCGGGCGATGATCGGCAGGTCGGGGAAATCGGCGCGCAGCTTGCGGACGATGCGCTGTGCCGTCACCGGCTCATCCATGGTCAGGATCACCGCCGCCGCGCCCGCCGCGCCGAAGCGCAGCATGGCATCGCCGCGACCGGCGTCTCCGAAGGCGACCGTGTAGCCGTGGCGGCGGCCATCGGTGACGAGGTCGGTATTGCTGTCCACCGCGATGTAGGGGCGGCCGTGGCGCGCCAGCATGTCTGCCACGAGCCTCCCGACCCGGCCGAAACCGACGATCAGCACCCGCGGCTTGTCGGGCGCTTCGGCGGGCTGGTGCGCCGCCTCCACGCTGTCCACCTGTCGGGCAAGGACTTTGCCGATCATCGAGAGCAGGGGTGTGACCGTCAGGCCGAGCGCGGTCACGATCTGCCAGAACATGGCGGTGCCGGGCTGGATGAGCTGTGCGGCGCCGGCGGCGCTCAGCACGATCAGGGTGGTTTCCGAGGGGCTCGACATGAGAATGCCGGTTTCGGTCGCGGTGCCGCGGCGGGCGCCCATCATGCGCAGCAGCAGTCCGGTTACCGTGGACTTGAGCAGGATCACGCCGACCGTGGCGATCAGGATCGACGCCAGGTTTTCCCACACGATTCGCAAGTCGATGCTCATGCCTATGGTGATCAGGAACACCCCGAGTGCGAGGCCCTTGAACGGCTCGATGATCTGCTCGACTTCGGTGTGATATTCGGTCTCCGCGATCAGCAGGCCGGCGACGAGGGCGCCGACGATCGGGGACAGGCCGGTGGCGCCGGTCGCCAGCGAGGCGAGGATAACCACCAGCAGGCTGGCCGCCAGGAACAGTTCCGGGCTCTTGGTGCGGGCCGCCTGGGCGAACAGTGGCGGCAGCAGGTAGCGGCCAAGCACTAGCAGCGCCGTGATCACCAGGGTGCCCCAGACCAGCGTATGGATCAGGCCGTCCATCCCCGCGCCCTTGGCGTGGGGGGCGAGCGCGCCGAGCAGGAAGATGATCGGCACCAGCGCGATATCCTCGAACAGCAGCATCGCCAGGGCGGCGTGGCCGACCGGGGTGGTGGTGTCCGTCATCTTCAGCACCAGCGCGGTGGACGAGAGCGCGAGCGCCAGACCCAGCGCCATGGCCCCGGAGAAGCCCTGGCCGATGGCGGCGAAGAAGAAGGTGAGCGCGCTGCCGGTCAGGATCAGTTCCAGCGATCCCAGCCCGAAGACGAATCTTCGCATCGCCCACAATCGCCCGAAGGAGAGTTCCAGGCCGATCGAGAACAGTAGCAGGATGATGCCGAATTCGGCGAATATCTCCAGCCCGTCTGGATCGGTGATGGTTACCCAGGACAGCCACGGCGTGTCGAACACCAGCCGGCCCAGGCCGAACGGGCCGACCAGCAGGCCGACGAGGATGAAGCCGATGACCGGGGTGATGCGGAATCGGTTGAACACGGGAATCACGATGCCCGCCGCGCCGAGGATCACGAGCGCGTCGGACATGACGGGGGAAGAGAGTGCGTTGCTGCCGGCCATTGTCCGCCGACTATGGCAGGCGGAGCGCGCCGCACAATGGCGAAGCGGGCCTATTCCCGAGTATTTCTGCGCGGGGCGACGCGTGAATCCCGCCGCGCTCACCGCTAATGTGTATCGACGCGCAACTTCACTTGGCGTTCAGCAAAGCGCTGGCTATAGACCGGCCCCATGTTCGAACGCTCGCGCTTCAAGATCGCCCTTACCGCCGCCGCCACCGGGGCGCTCGTATTGACCGCCGGATGTGCCGGGCGTGGGGGCGGAGCCAAGGACACGGCCTACGTCGCGCGCGATGTCGACACGCTCTATGCCGCCGCGCAGCAACGCCTGAACGAAGGGCGCACCCGGCAGGCCGCCGCGCTGTTCGACGAGGTGGAGCGCCAGCACCCCTATTCGCCCTGGGCCCGTCGCGCCCAGCTGATGAGCGCGTTCAGCTACTATGCCGCGCGCGACTATACCAAGTCGATCCAGTCGGCGCAGCGCTTCCTGTCGATCCATCCCGGCAACAAGGACGCGCCTTACGCCTACTACCTGATCGCGATCTGCTATTACGAGCAGATCAGCGACGTCACGCGCGACCAGAAGACCACCGAGCAGGCCAAGCAGGCCCTGACCGACGTGATGCGCCGCTATCCGAACACGCCTTATGCCTCGGACGCCAAGCTGAAGATCGACCTCGTCAACGATCACCTCGCGGGCAAGGAAATGACCATCGGTCGTGGTTATGAGAACAGCGGCAAGTGGCTGGCGGCAACGCTGCGCTTCCGCAACGTGGTCGACAATTTCCAGACCACCAGCCATGCGCCCGAAGCGCTGTTCCGTCTGGTGGAAGGCTACCTTGCGCTCGGCGTGCCCGAGGAAGCGCAGAAGGCCGCCGCCGTGCTCGAACACAACTATCCGGACAGCAAGTGGTACGATCGTGCCTACAAGCTGATGAACAAGAACGCGCCGCAGAACCTCTCCTGAGGCCTTTCGTAGCGCCTCGCGGCAGGTCCGGAAGGTCTGCCGCGAGGCGCCGGTCCGGCAGGGGCGCATGAAGAGGCGTGACGGGCGGCCCGGTTTTCGCTAGAACGGATCGCGAACATGCTGAACCGCCTCTCCATCCGCAACATCGTGCTGATCGAAGCGCTCGACCTGGATTTCGCCAGGGGGCTGGGCGTTCTCACCGGCGAAACCGGCGCGGGCAAGTCGATCCTGCTCGATGCGCTGGGCCTGGTGATCGGCAATCGCGCCGATAGCGGGCTGGTTCGCGCCGGGGAATCCCGCGCCACGGTAACCGCCAGTTTCGAATTTTCCGAACTGCCGGGGAACCTCCGGGCCGTGCTCGATGATGCCGATATCGACATCGAACCGGGCGAGCCGCTGATCCTCAAGCGCCAGCTCAAGGCCGATGGCGGCAGCCGTGCCTTCCTCAACGACCAGCCGGTGGGCGTCGCCCTGCTGCGCGAGATCGCGCCCGCGCTGGTCGAGATCCACGGCCAGCACGACGATCGCGGCCTCGTCAATTCGCGCGGCCACCGCGCCTTGCTCGACCGTTTTGCCGGGGGCGACGTCGCCGGGGTCGAGGCGGCCTGGAAGACCTGGCGGGCGGCGCAGAACGCGCTCGATACCGCCCGGGCACAAGTCGCCAAGGCGGCCGAGGACCAGGACCTGCTGCTGGCGCATCTTGCCGAACTCGATGCGCTGGCGCCGGCGGAAGGCGAAGAAGAAGAACTCGCCCAGGCCCGCGCCGGAATGCAGAAGGGCGAGAAGCTCTCGGACGATCTCGTGGCGCTCCAGCATCTCTGGACCGGATCCGATTCGGCGCTCGCCACCCTGCGCGGCGCCTCGCGCAGGCTCGACCGGATAGCCGGGGAGCACCCGCTGCTGGCCGAGGCACTGGAAGCGCTCGACCGCGCGGTGATCGAGGCGAGCGAGGCGGAAGACCGGCTCGACCGCGCCGCCGAGGCGCTGGCCTTCGACCCCGATGAGCTTGACCGCATCGAAACCCGCCTGTTCGACCTTCGCGCCGCCGCACGCAAGCAGGGCTGCCAGGTGGATGACCTGCCCGAGAAGATGCGCGAGATGCGCAGCGCGCTCGACGCCATCGAAGGCGGCGAGGAACATGTGGCCGGGCTGGAACGCGCCGCGCAGAAGGCCGCGCTGGTCTATCGCGAGCAGGCGGAGGCATTGCACGACTTGCGCCGCGCTGCCGCCAAGCGGCTCGACAAGGCGGTCGCCGCCGAACTCGCGCCGCTCAAGCTCGATGCCGCGCGGTTCCAGACTTCGGTGATCCGCCTGCCCGAGGAGCGCTGGAATGCGCAGGGCATGGATGCGGTGGAATTCCTCATCAGCACCAATCCCGGCGCCGACTTCGCGCCTCTGGCCAAGATCGCCTCGGGCGGCGAACTCTCGCGCTTCATCCTCGCGCTGAAGGTGGCGCTGGCGGAAGAGGGCGGCGCGGCGACGGTGATCTTCGACGAGATCGACCGCGGCGTGGGCGGCGCGGTGGCCAGCGCCATCGGCGAGCGCCTGGCGCGGCTTGCCTCGGAAGGGCAGCTTCTTGCCGTCACCCACAGCCCGCAGGTCGCGGCGCGCGGGCGGCGGCATTACATGATCGCCAAGTCCAGCGAAGGCACCGTCACGCGGACCTCGGTGGCGCTGCTCGACGAGGGCGAGCGCAAGGAAGAGATCGCGCGGATGCTTTCCGGGGCCGAGGTGACGGCCGAGGCGCGGGCGCAGGCGGATCGGTTGTTGGAAGTCTAAAAAGGGGAAGACCGGGGGATGATCCCCCGGACCCTCGGAATGTCGGCGCCGCGCGCGACCTATCCGTAGTGCGCTCCTTGCGGCGCAGCCTATAGGTCTCCCGACGCAGCCATGGGCGCACGACGCGGTTGGTCCGCATGACCTCGACAGTCCTGGGGGTGCAGGGGGGCTATGCTCCCCTGCTTCTATCTTTCTTTCCCTAAACGAGAAGCCTAGGGTCCGGCCCAAGAAATCCCACCATACGGACCCGACCATGCCCCAGTTTCTCCTCGCCTCCGCGCTGCTCGCCGCGACCAGCCTCGTTTCCGTTCCGGCCCTTGCGGCTGAACCGGCCTACGACCTTGCCGCGCAGAAGGCGAAGCTGGCGACGATCCCGATGGAGGTGGAGACGAAGTTCCTCTCGGCCGAGGAGCGCGACGTGGTGAACCTGCTCATCAAGGCGTCCGACCTGATGAGCGAGGTCTATCTGCGCCAGCGCTATGCCGAGAATCCGCAGGTGCGCCGTGCGGTGTCGATGAACCGCCGCGCCGATCGCGATCTGCTGGTCGAGATGTTCGACCGCAATTTCGGCCCCTGGGACGAGCTGGCCGATCTCCACCCGTTCTGGGGCACTACGCCGATGCCGGAAGGCGCGGGGTTCTATCCGGAAGACCTGACTCGGGCCGATTTCGAGGCCTATCTTGCGGCTCATCCGGGTGAAAAGGCGGCGCTCACCAGCCCCTATACGGTGGTCCGCCGGGACGGCGCCAAGCTGGTCGCGGTGCCCTATTCGGTGGCTTACAGGGAATGGCTGGAGCCGGCGGCCAAGCTGCTGGATCAGGCGGCGGCGCGGACGAGCAATGCCAGCCTGAAGACCTTCCTCTCGCTGCGCGCCAAGGCCTTCCGCACGGACGACTACTACGAGAGCGAACTGGCGTGGATGGACCTGAAGGACACGCCGATCGAAGTCGCGATCGGGCCTTACGAGGTCTATACCGACCGGCTGATGGGCGCGAAGACTTCGTTCGAGAGCTTCGTGACGCTGAAGGATCCGGTCGAATCGGCTGCGCTCGCCAAGTACAAGAACTACTTGCGCGACATGGAGGCGAACCTGCCGATCGCGGAGGAGTACAAGAACTTCCAGCGCGGCTTCGAAAGCCCGATCGCCGTGGCCGAGCAGATTCGCGGCGGCGGCGACAATGTGCCGGGCCCGCAGACGGTGGCCTTCAACCTGCCCAACGACGAGCGCGTGCGCGAGGCCAAGGGCGCGAAGAAGGTGATCCTCTCCAACGTGCTGGGCGCCAAGTTCGACCGTATCCTGAAGCCGATGGGCGCACTGGTGCTGGTGCCGTCGCAGGCGGCTCTGGTCGATCGCAAGTACATGCAGCTTGAGACGCTGTTCCACGAACTGTCGCACAGCCTGGGGCCGGGCACGATCGTCGTGAACGGCCAGACCACCACGGTGGACAAGGCGCTGAAGGAGCAGAATTCCGCGATCGAGGAGGCCAAGGCCGATGTCGCGGGCGTCTGGGATATCCTGCTGATGATGAAGAAGGGCGAAATCCCCGCTTCGGAACGCCCGCAGCTTTTCGCCACTTATGTCGCCGGCATTTTCCGTGCGGTGCGGTTCGGCGCGGTGGAGGCCCACGGCAAGGGCGCGGCGCTGCAATACGGCTATCTGCGCGACAAGGGCGCCTTCACTTACGACTCCGCGACGAAGCGCTACACTTACGACGACGCGAAGATGGAAGCGGGCCTGCGCGACCTGTTGCGTGACATGCTGATGCTTCAGGCGCGCGGCGACTATGAGGGCACCAAGACCTTCATGGCGCGCTGGGCGAAGCTCGATCCGGAAGCCGAAGACGTGATCGCCAGCATGGCGGACCTGCCGGTGGACATCCGCCCGGTCCATCCCGAGGCGATCTGAGGCCCGAAGCGATCTGACGCGCCCTACGGCCTCATCACGACATGGCCGAAAGGCTGGCCGTGCAGGATGAAGTCGTAGGCCTCGGCGGCTTCGCAGAGGGCGAACTCGTGCTCGATCGGGAGTTGCAGTTCGCCCTTGGCGATGCGGTCCATCATGACGCCGACCTGCGCGTGGACCGCGGGATCGTGCATGGGCGAAGCGGTCATGATCGGAAGGCGATCGAGTTCTGGTCCCGTTCCGTCCCTGCCATAGCCGTCGCGGCCGTAAGGCTGGTCGGCCAGGCTGTCGATCACCGAGAAGGCGGCATAGCGGCCTCCGGGGACCACCAGTCTCGCCAGATCTGCCGTACGTTCCCCGGCGCTGACGTCGAACACGAAATCGACCCCCCGGCCCTGCGTCAGTTCCAGGCACCGGGCCATCACGTCGTCCCGGGTGGCGCTGAGGATTTCGGTTAGGCCGATCTTGCGCAGACGGTCGCGGCACGCCGGATCGCGGGCGATGCCGATCACCGTGGCTCCGGTTTCCAGCGCCAGTTGCACGGTCATAAGGCCGAGGCTGCTGGTGACGTGGTTGATCAGGATGGTCTCGCCCGCGCGTAGCCGGCCCCGGTTGCAGAGCGTATCCCGGGTTGCGGCAAGCGTGAAGGGCGCGGCGGCGGCGGAGCCGGGGTCGAGCCCTTCGGGCAGAAGCCAGGTGGACGCTTCCGGCGCGACGAACAGCTCCGCATGGCTGCCGCAAGCGTGATAGGCGACCACGCGGTCTCCGGCGCGGAAGCGCGTTACCTGTGCGCCGATGCCCTCGACCGTGCCGCTCGCCTGGCAGCCGACGATCCCGCCCGGTGGCGGCTTGGCCATACCATGTCGGTAGAGCGCCAGGTTGATCAGGTCGATCGCTTCGATGGAAACCAGTTCGACACGAACCAGCACCATGTCGTCCGCGAGTTCGGGCTCGGGCGCCGTGCCGAATGTCAGCAGCGGGCCATCTTCGATCCCGGAGCAAAATACGGCGTTCAAGCGATCCCCACGTGCGACTGATGGAACTAATTTGTTAGGCAACTGTGTATAAAATCGTTTGCACGTCAAGGGTGTTCGGCATCGCCGGAATCCCGTTTTGAAGCGCGCCTGCGCCTCAGGGCACCGGTCGCACCTCGATCGAGGCGGTTCCCTGGGCGGTCACGGGCAGATAGAGGCCCCGGCCGCTGGCCTGGATGCGGCCGGTCTCGGCGTGACGCACGTGTGCGCGGATCATGAACGCGCCTTCGCGCTTGTCGTCGATGGCGCGGGCGATCTTCCCGAGCAGCTCCTGATAGTCCTTTTCGAAATTCTGCCCCAGCGCCGATGCCAGCGTGCCCGACAATCCGGGCGTGTTGGCCAGACGCAGGAGCAGATCGCCGCCCACCGCGTCGGTGGTGCCGCTGACATGGAAGTCCGCGAAATCGATCTTGCGCGAGTTCTCGACATTGACCGGCATCGCCGTCATCCACACCGTTCCCCGCGCAGGCTTTACCCGGCCCGCCTTGTCGCGCGCAGTGAAGGTAACCCCCACGGCGATCCGGTGCCCGGTGGTGCCGTAGATCGTGGCCTTGCTGAAGTCCGCGATGATCGGGCCAAGATGCGGCACCTCGAAGGGCCGCTGCGCGCGCTTGCGCAAGGCGCGCATCAGCACCGGCTCCAACTGCCGATAATCCGCGATCACCGGGATGAAGAATGCAAGCCGTCCTGCCTCTTCCTCAAGCGGGCGAACCGGGGGGAGGGGGCGGGGCGCGGGATCGGCCGGTCGCTCGCCGATGAAGGTTTCGGTCCGCGCCTTGAGGCCGAGCCGCAGCAGCAGGTGATTACCGCGCAGGTCGTAGCCGCCGTACTGCAACTCCTCCGGCGTCACCCGCATCCAGACCGGCGGGTTTTTCTCGTTCAGCAGCAGCGAGGTGAAGGCCGAGGCCCAGGCCCGCTCGATCTGCGGGCGCAGTTCCATCCGCGCGAGATGGCCGGGCAAGGTCCGTTCCAGGCGCGCGATCACCGGCTTCAGGTGTTCGTCCGCCTTGTCGGTGAAATCGATGCGCTGGCCCAGGAAATCGAGATGGGGCGTGTTCGTCCAGTCGTAGCGAATGTCGACGGTGCCGCGCGGAGACCAGTCCCGACCGAGGGCAAGGCGCACCGTGGCATGGGCCAGAGCATCGGCGGTGGCCGTTTCCCGCTTCAGGATGCCGCCGATGTCCTCGGCGCGGACGACGGCATGCAGCGGCATGCTCATGACGATATCGCGGCCCTTGCCGACGAACCGCAGCGGACCGCGGGTCACTTCGCCGATGATGCGGCACTTGATGGTGGGTGTCTTGAGCTTGACGAAGGCCAGTTTGACCTTCTTGGACGCGACGCAAGGGGTTTCCGGCCGATCGATCGCCCAGAGCCGTCGCGGGATTTCCTTTTCCAGCGCGGCGGCAAGGCCGGTCACGTCGGCATGGATGGGAACGGTGATGAGCGAGGACTGGGGCTCGATCGCGATGGCGTCGTCGGCCCTTGGGGGCGGCTTGTCCAGCGTGTCGCGTTTACATCCGGCCGTCGCGAAGGCCAGCAGCAGCGGCGGAAGAAGAAAGCGCGCGGCGGATCGGGTCGCCCGAATGGTCTTGCCGCCTTCGCGGCAGGCGCTTTCTGTCTTCATGACGTGAATGCCCCGGATATGTCCCGTTTGGAGAGGGACAATACCCGAGACATCGCCTGGTTCCAATCGGCGGCGTCAGGGGGTGAAGCGCAGATAGGCGGCGAGGCGGGAGCCGGTGTCGCGATCGACATAGCGGCCGGGGGCAAGATCGTCTCCGACCGAAGTGCCGGTATAGCGCAGGCCTAGGGCGAGCCGATCCATCTGGTGCTCGACGCCCAGATAATAGTCCCAGTAACTGCCGTCGGGGCGCAAGCGGCGCACGCGCTCGGCGGCGAGTGCGTCGCCGCGCGTGGAGCCGGTGCTGTAGCCGCCGCCGCCGTAGAGGGTCAGCGCGGTGGTCGGGATCGACATGGCGATATTGCCTTCGAGGTAGAGATTGCTGCCGCCGATCGCCTTTTGCGAGGGGGCATAGCTTGCGCCCAGTGCCAGTTGCGCCGGGCCGATCGCGTAGGACAGCGTCGATTTCGCCTCTGCATAGCTGAGCCCGGCGCCGCCCACGAAGACATGGCCGGTGGCGCCGGCCGAAAGGGTCCAGCCGCCGCTCGACAGCAGCATGATTTCCGGCGCGACCTCAAGCCCGAGATCGGCGCCGCCGTGCCGGGGGCTGTCGCGCAAAGTCGCGGCGCCAAAATCGACGGTCACGCTGTGGGACAGGGGCAGGGTGGCGTCGAGCGACATGGCCGGCTTGCCGTCGCTCCAGCTGAGACCGCGCTCGCGCAAGTCGGTAGCGGCTTCGATCGAGACGCTGGGCGACGCGGTCTGTGCCAGAGCGGGGGGGGAGGCAAGGATGGCGGTTGCCAGACAGGCTGCGACGGCGGCCGGGAAGGCCGCCGGAATCAGATAACGGTTCATGCGCCGGCGTGTAGCCTGTTTCAGTTCACCGCGAAATCGCGCGCGGCGTCGATCGCCGCCAGAGTGTCGTGATGATCCGCCGAGGCGAGTTCGCGGACATGGGCGCCGATCGCGTCGGACTTGGCGGCGACCAGTTGCGCGCCTTCGTCCCCACCCTTGCGGCAGTCGCCGGGATGGTTCTGCGTGAAGCTGCGCGTTTCCGGCAGGCGCGTCGCGATCGCGCGGCTGCCGCTGGCGGGCTGGATCCGGCGTTCTACGCTGACTTCGGCAGTGACGACGCAGCGGCGCGAACTGGGGCGCGTGCCTTGCGAAATGCCGATCGCCTTCGAGCTGGTCTCCACATGGGTGACGTAGTCCACGGCATAGCTGGCGCCGCGATGGTCGATCTGCACGCTGTGGGCGGGGGCGGCGCCCGAAGCGAGAGCGGCAGTTGCTGCGGCGGTCAGGGCAAGGAAGCTCACGTCTTACATCCTCTCGTAGTGCCTAAAAGTTAGGCAGTTTTTGCTCAATTGTTGAGCAAAAGAGGTAGCGATCATTTATGTCTGTCGCGTTTCCCGCCGTTGAAGTTCCCTGTCCGCGCAGCATAACGACGATGGGCACAACGCAGAAAGGCCGGCGGTGCTTTCGCGCCGCCGGCCTTCTCTTGTCCTGCGAAGGACGCCGCCGATCAGATGTGGATCGGCTTGCCGAGTACGGCCATGGCCGCTTCCTTGATCGCTTCCGAATGGGTCGGGTGCGCGTGGCAGGTGTAGGCGATGTCTTCCGAGGTCGCGCCGAATTCCATGGCCTGCGCGGCCTGGCCGATCATCGTGCCCGCCACCGAGGCGATGCACCACACGCCGAGGACGCGGTCGGTCTCGGCATCGGCGATCACCTTCACGAAGCCGTCCGGCTCGTGGTTGGTCTTGGCGCGCGAGTTGGCGAGAATCGGGAACTTGCCGACCTTGATGGCGCCGCGTTCCTTGGCGGCTTCCTCGGTAAGGCCGACGCCCGCGAATTCCGGCTGGGTATAGACCACGCCCGGGATCACGTCATGGTTCACGATGCCGGTCAGGCCCGCGATGTTCTCGGCCACGGCGATGCCTTCGTCTTCGGCCTTGTGGGCAAGCATCGGGCCGGGGATCACGTCGCCGATGGCCCAGACGCCGTCCACCTTGGTGGCGAAGTCGTGGTCGGTCTCGATCTGCGCGCGGGCGTTCAGTTCGAGACCGATGTTGCCGAGGCCGAGGCCTTCGGTGTTGGGACGGCGGCCGATCGAAACCAGCACGACGTCGGCTTCGATGACTTCCGCGTCACCACCCTTGGCGGGTTCGACGGTGACCTTGGCGGTCTTGCCCTCAACGGTCACGCCGGTGACCTTGGTGCCGAGCTTCAGGGTCATGCCCTGCTTCTTGAAGATCTTGCCGGCTTCACGGCGCACTTCGCCGTCCATGCCCGGCAGGAGCTGGTCGAGGAACTCGACGACGGTGACTTCCGCACCGAGACGGCGCCAGACCGAACCGAGTTCGAGGCCGATCACGCCGCCGCCGATGACGACCATCTTCTTGGGCACGGCCTTCAGTTCGAGCGCGCCGGTGGAGTCCACCACCACGCCGCCGGCATTGTCGATCTCGACGCCCGGAAGCGGGGTGACCGAGGAACCGGTGGCGATCACGATGTTCTTGGCGGTCACGGTCTTGCCGGCCACTTCGACGCTGTGCGCGTCCTTGAACTGGGCGTAGCCCTTCAGCCAGTCGATCTTGTTCTTCTTGAACAGGAATTCGATGCCGCCGGTCAGGCCCTTCACCGCGTCGAGGCGCTGGCCCTGCATGGTGTCGAGGTCCAGCTCGGGCGTGACCTTGATGCCCATCTTGGCCATCGAGCCGCCTTCCTTCGCCGCTTCGAAGTATTCCGAAGCGTGAAGCAGGGCCTTCGAGGGGATGCAGCCGACGTTGAGGCAGGTGCCGCCCAGCGTCTCGCGGCCTTCGGCGCAGGCGGTCTTCAGACCGAGCTGCGCGGCGCGGATCGCTGCGACATAGCCGCCAGGGCCGGCACCGATGACAAGGACGTCGTAATCGTAATCAGCCATTGTTCAGGCCTCCGTACGCTCGTGCTTCGCACTGTTCAGGGCACGAGCGGAAAATAGTCATTTCGGCTCAAGTGAAAACCCCGCCCGACCGGATCGGGGTGGGCGGGGTTTTTCAACTCAGAGGTCGATGAGGAGACGGGTGGGATCCTCGATCGCTTCCTTGATGGTCTTGAGCGCGGTGACCGCCTCGCGGCCGTCGATGATGCGGTGGTCGTAGGACAGCGCGATGTACATCATCGGGCGGATCACGATCTCGCCGTTACGCACCACGGCGCGGTCCTCGATGCGGTGCAGGCCGAGCACGGCCGACTGCGGCGGGTTGATGATCGGGGTCGACATCAGGCCGCCGAACACACCGCCGTTCGAGATGGTGAAGGTGCCGCCGGTCATGTCGGCCATGGTCAGCGTGCCTTCCTTGGCCTTCTTGCCGAATTCGGCAATGGCCTTCTCGATGCCCGCGAAGCCCAGCTTGTCGCAGTCCTTGACGACCGGAACGACGAGGCCGTTCGGGGCCGAGACGGCGACCGAGATGTCGACGTAGTCGTGGTAGACGATCTCGTCACCGTCGATCTGAGCGTTGACGGCCGGGATGTCCTTGAGCGCAAGGACCGAAGCCTTGGCGAAGAACGACATGAAGCCCAGCTTGATGCCGTGCTTCTTCTGGAACACGTCCTTGTACTTCTCACGCGCCTCGATGACGGCCGACATGTCGACGTCGTTGAAGGTGGTGAGAAGCGCGGCGTTGTCCTGGGCGGACTTCAGGCGCTTGGCGATGGTCTGGCGCAGGCGCGTCATCTTGACGCGTTCCTCGCTGCGTGCGGCCGGAGCGGCGGCAGCCGAGGCGGCGGCAGGCGACGACGCGGGCTTGTTCTTGGCCGCTTCGAGGACGTCGTCCTTGGTGATGCGGCCGTCCTTGCCGGTGCCCTTGATGGTGGCCGGGTCGATGCCGTGTTCCAGGATCGCGCGGCGCACGGCCGGCGAAAGGACCGACGAACCCGCCGAACCTTCATCTGCCGAAGCGGCAGCTGCGGCAGGGGCGGGAGCGACGGCGGCAGCGGCCGGAGCCGGAGCGGCGGCGGCTGCCTTCGGAGCCGCGGCACCGCCGGTGCCTTCTTCGATCGTGGCGATCAGCGCGCCGACGACGACGGTGTCGCCTTCCTTGGCGATCTGCTGACCCATGACGCCCGCGTGGGGCGCCATGACGTCGATCGCGACCTTGTCGGTTTCGAGGCTGGCGATGGGCTCGTCAGCGGCAACGGCTTCGCCGGGCTGCTTCAGCCACTGGCCGATGGTGGCTTCGGCGACGGATTCCCCAAGGACGGGGACCTTGACTTCGGTGGTCATGATTTATCTCAAGCCTTCTGCTTGCGACGGAGTTCGGAACGAACGGAAAGATGCAGCGCGTCTGCAACCAGCGCGGCCTGTTCGGCAACGTGGCGCTTGGCGAGGCCGGTGGCAGGCGAGGCCGAGGCATTGCGGCCGGCGTAGCGCGGACGCGGCTGGGCCGCTCCGGCTTCCTTGGCGGCAGCCTCGATCTGCGATTCGACGAAGAACCAGGAACCGTTGTTCTGCGGTTCTTCCTGACACCACACGACCTCTTCGAGGTTCGGCATGCGCGCCAGGCGCTGGGCCAGCGGCTCGCCCGGGAAGGGGTAGAGCTGCTCGATGCGGATGATCTGGGTATCGTCGATCTCGGCGGCATCGCGGGCTTCGAGCAGGTCGTAGAAGACCTTGCCCGAGCACAGGATGACCTTCTTGGTCGCGGCGTCTTCCGAGCCCTTGGGGTCGGACAGGATGCGCGAGAAGGTGCCGCCGGTGAACTCCGACGCGGCCGACTTCGCCAGCGGGTGGCGGAGCAGCGACTTCGGGGTCATGATGATCAGCGGCTTGCGGAACGGACGGTGCATCTGACGGCGCAGAACGTGGAAGTAGTTCGCGGGCGTCGTGATGTTGCAGACCTGGATGTTGTCCTGCGCGCAGAGTTGCAGGTACCGTTCCAGACGGGCCGACGAGTGCTCCGGTCCCTGGCCTTCGTAGCCGTGGGGCAGCAGCATGACGAGGCCGTTGGCGCGCAGCCACTTGGACTCGGCCGAGGCGACGTACTGGTCGATGATGATCTGCGCACCGTTGGCGAAGTCGCCGAACTGGGCTTCCCAGAGCACCAGCGTCTTCGGATCGGCGCTGGCGAAGCCGTACTCGAAGCCGAGCACGCCATATTCCGACAGCGTCGAGTTCAGCACTTCGAAGCGGCCGTGGGGCAGGGTGGTCAGCGGCGTGTACTTGCGCTCGTCCGTCTGGTCGACCCAGACCGAGTGACGCTGCGAGAAGGTGCCGCGTTCGCAGTCCTGGCCCGAGAGGCGCACGTTGTAGCCTTCGGTGACGAGGCTGCCGAAAGCGAGCGCTTCCGCCGTCGCCCAGTCGAAGCCTTCGCCCGACTTGAACATCTCTTCCTTGGCCGAGAGCACGCGGGCCAGCGTCTTGTGGACGGTCAGGCCTTCGGGAACCGTGGTCAGGGTACGGCCGAGGCTGTCGAACAGCTTGTTCTCGATCGTGGTATCGACGTTGCGGCGCGCGGTTTCGGGATCGGCGGGCTTATGGAAGCCGCTCCACTGGCCCGAGAACCAGTCGGCCTGGTTGGCCTTGTAGGTCTTGGCCGCCTCGAACTGGTCTTCGAGATGGGCGGTGAAATCCGCTTCCGTCTGCGTCAGGAACGTGTCGTCGATGACGCCTTCCTGCTTCAGGCGATCGCCGTAAATCTTGCTGACCGGCGGGTGCTGGCGGATCTTCTGGTACATCAGCGGCTGCGTGAAGCCGGGCTCGTCGCCTTCGTTATGGCCGAAGCGGCGATAGCACCACATATCGATCACGATGTCGCGGCCGAAGGTCTGGCGATAGTCGATCGCCAGCTTGCAGGCGAAGGTAACGGCAGCCGGATCGTCGCCGTTGACGTGCAGGATCGGCGCCTGGACGCCCTTGGCCACGTCCGACGGGTACGGCGAGTTGCGCGCGAACTGCGGGCTCGTCGTGAAGCCGATCTGGTTGTTGATGATGAAGTGGATGCAACCGCCGGTGTTGTAGCCCTTCACGCCCGAGAGGCCGAAGCACTCCCAGATGATGCCCTGGCCGGCGAAGGCCGCGTCACCGTGGATGAGGACCGGCAGCACCTGCTTGTGCTTGGCACCGGGGCCGATATCGTCGCCGATGTCGTCGGCGATGGTCTGGTAGGCGCGGACCTTGCCGAGCACGACCGGGTCGACGGTTTCGAGGTGCGACGGGTTCGGCATCAGGCTCATGTGGACCTTGATACCGTCGAACTCACGGTCGGCCGAAGTGCCGAGGTGGTACTTCACGTCGCCCGAGCCGCCCACGTCTTCCGGGTTGGCGGTGCCGCCCGAGAATTCGTGGAAGATCACCTTGTAGGGCTTGGCAAGGACGTTCGCGAGCACGTTCAGGCGGCCGCGGTGGGCCATGCCATACACGATTTCCTTGACGCCCAGCGTGCCGCCGTACTTGATCACGGCTTCGAGCGCCGGGATCATGGCTTCGCCGCCGTCTAGGCCGAAGCGCTTGGTGCCGACGTACTTCTTGCCGAGGAACTTCTCGTACTGCTCACCGCGGACGACGGCCTGAAGGATCGCCTTCTTGCCCTCGGGGGTGAACTCGATTTCCTTGTCGGCGCCTTCCATGCGCTCCTGGAGGAAACGGCGTTCCTCGACATCGGCGATGTGCATGTATTCGAGGCCGACCTTGCCGCAATAGTTCGCGCGCAGGATCTGCACGATCTCGCGGACGGTCGTCCACTCCAGGCCGAGCGCGCCACCGACGTAGACCGGACGGTCCTGCGCGGCGCCTACGAAGCCGTGGTATTCGGGCGTGAGGTCAGCGGGAAGCTGGCGCTGGTTGAGGCCGAGCGGGTCGAGTTCGGCAGCCAGGTGACCGCGCACGCGATATGTGCGGATCAGCATCATGGCGCGGATTGCGTCGGCCGCGGCTTCGTCTATGCGGGACTGGTCGACCTTCTGGCCGCCCTTTGCCGCTGCTTTCTCGATCTTGATCTTGAGCGCGCTGGGGTCGAGGCCCTGGGTCAGGTCGTCCTCGAATTCCGCTCCTACGAGCGGCCAGTTCTTGCGCTGCCAGCTCGGGCCGGCCTGCGGGCCGTCGAGGGCCTCATCGGGGGTGAAGTCGAAACTTTCGTCGCCCATCGGGTGTCACCTTTTGTCGCGCCGGAAAACGGCCGGCGCTACCAAGCTAAATAGTGCGTTCGATGGTCCCGAGGGAGAGGAGGGGCCGTTTCGTTCGCATGTGCGTCCGGCATCTCGAACGTGCCGGATCGCCTGTGGGGCCCGTGGCGGCGCAAATCCGAAGATTCGCGCCGCCCGCGGGTATGGGGTCAGGCGAGTTCCTTGAGGACTTCCACAAGGGTTTCACCCAGAAGCGACGGCGAGGCGGAGACGCGGATGCCCGCTTCTTCCATCGCCGCGATCTTGTCCTCGGCGCCGCCCTGGCCGCCCGACACGATCGCGCCGGCGTGGCCCATGCGGCGGCCCGGAGGCGCCGTGCGACCGGCGATGAAGCCCGCCATGGGCTTCTTGCGGCCGCGCTTGGCTTCGTCCTTGAGGAACTGGGCCGCTTCTTCTTCGGCGCTGCCGCCGATTTCGCCGATCATGATGATCGACTTGGTTTCGTCGTCGGCCAGGAACAGTTCCAGGACGTCGATGAAGTTGGTGCCGTTGACCGGGTCGCCGCCGATGCCGACTGCGGTGGTCTGGCCCAGGCCTGCGTTGGTGGTCTGGAACACGGCTTCATAGGTGAGCGTGCCCGAACGCGAGACGACGCCGACCGAACCCTTGGAGAAGATGCTGCCGGGCATGATGCCGATCTTGCATTCGCCGGGGGTCAGGACGCCGGGGCAGTTCGGACCGATCAGGCGCGACTTCGAGCCCGAAAGGGCGCGCTTCACGCGGACCATGTCGAGAACCGGGATACCCTCGGTGATCGCGACGATCAGTTCCATCTCGGCGTCGATCGCTTCCAGGATCGAGTCGGCCGCGAACGGCGGCGGAACGTAGATGCAGGTGGCGGTCGCACCGGTCGCGGCCTTGGCTTCGGCGACGGTGTTGTAGTTCGGCAGACCGATGTGGGTCGTGCCGCCCTTGCCGGGAGTCACGCCGGCGACCATCTGCGTACCGTACGCAAGGGCCTGTTCGGTGTGGAAGGTGCCGGTGGCACCGGTCATACCCTGGGTAATGACCTTGGTGTTCTTGTTGACGAGAATGGACATAGGGAATCCTAATTCCTGTTCCTGGTGTAGGCCGATTCCGGCTTGGGAAGCGCCTTGGCGCAAATTCCGCGAAGTGCAACCGTCCAGATCGTAAAATCAACGGCCGGATAGGCCGAAGCCCCGCCCGCCCCGTCGAATTACGGGGCGGGCGGGGCCGTCTAGTTCGGATCAGGCCAGGGTGCCGTCGATGCCCTTGCAGGCGACCAGCAGTTCCTTGACCGCGTCGACCGAGACCTGGAGGTTGGTCTTGGCTTCGTCGTCCAGTTCGATTTCGACGATTTCCTCGACGCCGCCCGCGCCGATTACTGCGGGCACGCCGACGTAGAGGCCGTCAACGCCGTACTGGCCGTCGACATAGGCGGCGATCGGCAGGATGCGCTTCTGGTCGTTCAGGTAGGCTTCGGCCATGGCGATGCCCGAGGCGGCAGGCGCGTAGAAGGCCGAGCCGGTCTTGAGCAGGCCGACGATCTCGCCGCCGCCCGAACGGGTGCGCTGCACGATCGCGTCGATCTTTTCCTGGGTGGTGCGGCCCTGCTTGATGAGGTCCGGAACCGGGATGCCGTTGACGGTCGAGTACTGCACGACCGGCACCATGGTGTCGCCGTGGCCGCCGAGCACGAAGGTGTTCACGTCGCGGATCGAGACGCCGAATTCCCAGGCGAGGAAGGTCGAGAAGCGGGCCGAGTCGAGCACGCCGGCCATGCCGACGACCTTGTTGTGGGGAAGGCCCGAGAATTCGCGCAGCGCCCAGACCATCGCGTCGAGCGGGTTGGTGATGCAGATCACGAATGCGTCGGGCGCGTTGGCAGCGATGCCTTCGCCGACGGCCTTCATCACCTTGAGGTTGATGCCGAGCAGGTCGTCGCGGCTCATGCCCGGCTTGCGGGCGACACCGGCGGTGACGATGATCACGTCTGCGCCGGCAATGTCCGCGTAGTCGTTGGTGCCGGTGATCTTGGCGTCGAAGCCTTCAACGGGGCCGCACTGCGACAGGTCCAGCGCCTTGCCCTGGGGCAGGCCTTCAGCCACGTCGAAGAGGACGATATCGCCCAGTTCCTTCTGCGCGGCGAGGTGCGCGAGGGTGCCGCCGATGTTGCCGGCGCCGATGAGGGCAATCTTCTTACGAGCCATGATGCTTGCTTGTCCTTCCCAAAGGCGGGACCAACGGACGAAATGGCGGCCTGCGCTTGTCCCGCTGAGGCAGGTGCCGGTGTTCAATGTGGGGCGGCCTACGCCCCCCGAACCGACAATGCAACCGGGAAAAGCCCATGCGAAAGGCTCATATGTCGCTTTTTACTGATAATAGTTCGCAATTGCAATAAGCCATGCGAGTGCGCGGAAAACGCTGCCCGAAACGAGGGTTTCGGCCTCTTTTACGCAATCGGCACAGCGCAGATTGCATCCGCTGCATGCCGCTTCGAGTCTCTCGCACGCGCCGATGACCGGCAAGCGTCAGCTTATGCGAGTCGCCCCGAGCAAAGGGCAGGCGGTCGCGCCGGAAGAGTACGCAAGGCTATTGTAGAGGCTGGACGCTAACGGTGGGTGTCGCTGGTCTTGCGGAATGTTTCCCAAGGCTGGAGTTGTCCGTGCCCCCGCTTCCGCCGAGGGGTCAGCCGTTGCCGATGCGGTGCGCGAAGGCGTCGGCCATGCGGCGGTCGAGCTGGCGGCAGATCGCGATCCACCAGGTGCATGCGGCGTCGTCCCCGGCCAGGCGCGCGGCGGCGGCATTGGCGCGGGCATGGGCGGCG
>NZ_DAMDBA010000077.1:0-235 GCF_032093395.1 Novosphingobium sp. | reverse complement strand
GACAGGCCGTGGAGGGAAAAATGGCGCAGGGCTTCGGCGAAGATGCGCTCGTTGGCAGTGCCTGTCGCCGCCTTCTGCACCGCGCCGTGCCGGTTTCCACGGCTGAAGCCGCGGCGGAAGTTGTCGTTTGCGGCGGACAGGGGCACCGATGGGCAGAGGGCGCGAACGATTACGGGACAGGAGCCATTCCGAGCGGCGGAAAAGCGAATTGCCATGGTAAACTGCGCCTCTTCTT
>NZ_DAMDBA010000076.1:0-24223 GCF_032093395.1 Novosphingobium sp. | reverse complement strand
GCCGGTCAGATGGTGCGGTGCAGTTCCAGATAATCGCGAGGAATGCTCAACGCATCCTTGGCCACTTGGGTTTCTCGCAGGAACAGGACCAGAGCCACCAGAAGAAGTACGATCGAGGCCAGGAAGATGACCGCCGCAACGCCATGCAGGTCGAGGCCCGCCAGGCCCTGAAGGAACAGCACGGCAACGGTGGTGCCGATGCACAATGCCGAAAGCACCATGAAACGGATGGCCTTGGTGATGATGTTGATGCGCTTGTCGACCAGGCGGATCTCCAGCACCACCATGTCGTGTTCGGCCCCGTGCGTCTTGTTGTGACGCTCCTGCAACTCGCGCGCGCGATCCACGACGCGTCCGAGCCGACTGGACAGAATGTTGAGGATGTTGCCGATGGCCACCAGCACGAACACCGGCGTCAACGCCAACTGGATGGTCTGGACGATCATGGCATCGTCTATTACAAACATGCGTCAGCCTGCACAGGCTCTCGCCAGCAGGCAAACTCCGTTTTCCGCAAATTTGATGTCATCCAGGGACTTTGCCAGGCCACAGCCGCCCGGCGAGATAGTATCCTCGCCGATGGTTACGATGCCCTCGCGCGGTATCACCAGCAGCGCCTCGGGATATCGGGTTGCAACCGCCGGGGACGGCACGCCCGCCACTTGATCGAGCAGAAAGAGCGGACCATCTACTAGAACGGCACTATCATGCTCCGGCACCCGCTTGTGCCAACGTGCCAGATCGTAAACCTCGCCCTTCGCCACGGCCATACCTTCGTCCAGGTGAAGCTCGCGCGGGCGGCCGTAGTCGTAGAGGCGATAGGTGATGTCGCTATTCTGCTGAACCTCGATCAGGCTTACGCCTACACCGATGGCATGAACGGTATTCGCGGGGATGTAGAAGAAATCGCCGGGCTGGACTTCATGCCAGGTCATCAGCCTCTCGATCGAGCCATCGCGGGCGGCTGCGCGCATCTCTTGCTCGCCGATCGGCGCATCGAAGCCGATGCCGAGGGTCGCTCCGGGCTCTGCCGCCACGATCAGCCAGCACTCTTCCTTGCCCTGCCGGCCAAGTCCCTTTGCCCGCGTCTGCGCGTCGCTGGGGTGGACTTGCACAGAAAGCTTCTCGCTGGTGAAGATATATTTCACCAACAGATCGGGCAAAGCGGCGGGAGGTTCGAACCAGATTTCGCCGATACGCTCCCCATCCGGCGCCGTGAAAGGCGCAGGCAGCACATCCTTGCCCCAGGGCTTTTCGACCTGGCGGATCGGCAGTGCGGCATTCATGTGAAATTCCTTATTGGTTGACGGCGCCCGAGAGCTTTCCGACCTTTTGCACCCCATCAACGGTCGTTACCAGCACATCGTTTCCGTCTATCACGACGATGACGTTCTCCAGTCCGATTACCGAAACGCGGGGGCCGTCGCTGTCTACCAGCACATTCCGGCAATCGACCATCTCGACCGGGCCCGTCCCGCGCACCGAGTTGCCCTGATCGTCTCGCGCCAGCGCATCGTGCAGGGCCTGCCAGTTGCCGATATCCGACCACTCCATGTCGGCCGGCACAAGCGCCGCGCGGCGCGTGTTTTCCATGACCGCATAGTCCACCGAATCGCTTTCCACTTCCGCGAAAGTGGCGGCATCCGGATGGAAGCGATGTCCTTCCTCGCTGCCTTTTTCGACCGCTTCGCGCACTTTGGCGGCGATCTGGGGGCGGTGCGCGGCCAGTTCGGCCATGAAGTCCCCCACCCGGAAAGCGAAAATGCCTCCATTCCAGGCGTAATTGCCATCGGCAAGGAACGACCTGGCGCGTTCGAGATCGGGTTTTTCGACGAACTGAGCCGTGCGAAACGCCTTTTCGTGTCCTTCGATCGGTTCACCCCGCTTGAGATATCCAAAACCGGTTTCGGGTGCGGTCGCCTCGATCCCGAAGGACACGAGCCATCCTTCCTTCGCAAGTTCAGCAGCCGCGCAGGCAGCCGTGGAGAAGACGTCGGGCCGCCCGATGTGATGGTCGCTGGGGCACACCAGCATGATGGCATCGTCGGGCAGGCGGCAGGCGGCAAGCGCAATGGCCGCAGCCGTGTTCCGCGCCGCGGGCTCGACGATCACCGAAGCTCCCTCGACGCCGCGAAGCTGCGCTTCGACGTGGGCCAGATGCTTGGTTCCGGTCACCACCACGGGTGCCGAGAACCCGCTGGCGGCGGGGCAACGCGCCACCGTCGCCTCGAACAGCGTCGAATCTCCGACGAGCGGGAGGAAGGGCTTGGGCATGGCGGCGCGGCTGCGCGGCCAGAGGCGGGTGCCGCTGCCGCCGCAGAGGATGACGGGAACGATTTCGGGCATGGCACTCGCATTATGAAGGGAAAGGGAGCTTTGCGGCGCGCTATTAGCCGTGCCTTCGACCAATGCAACAGGATCGATCCAGTCAGACTTCATCTTTCACTCCTGCGCCGCAGCACTGCGGCTTGCCCAATTCGTTTTCAAATGCGGGTTCGTTTCAAATGCCGGTTCGTTTCAATTGGTCGTCGACGGGCGATCTTTCGATCCATAGCAACGTTAGCGCCAACCCGGCGACGCGTCTTGGCGGAACGGGACCAACTGAACCAACATTGCGCCGCGTCGAAAGATCCTCAAATTCAACCCCTCAGGATCGGGTCTTCAGAAACCATCGCTGCCGCCATCCATATTCGGCCTCGACCGCATTCCCCTTGGCATCTCGTGCCGGTTTGAAGCGAAAACGTTCCGTCGCGAGTCGACAGGTGATCCGATCGGCCTCCGCATCCGGGCTTGCCTGTATCACGCGACATCCTTTCACTTGCCCATCGGTGCCGACCCGGAGGGCAACGACGACTTGTGATCCCAAGCGCAGTTCCCGGCTTGCGGAGGGATAGTCTCGGGCCGAATTGATGTCTCCCGCGATTTTCACCGGTTTGGCGGCAATTCCCCCGCCTCCCCCCGATCCCGAGCCACTTCCTCCCGCGCCACGCCCTTCGCTCGCGCCCGCCGCGCCTGTGCCTGCCCCCACGTCCTGCCCGCCCGATGCATGATCCGGACCGTTGCCGGCGATGGTCGGTGCCTCGGTGGTGGCAATCCGCACTGCCGGCTGCGGCGCCGCAATGGGGCGTGGCTCCGCGCGCTTGCCGGGACTTCCCGCTGCACCTTTCTTCTGCGGCGGCGAAGACAAATGCGGCGTCGGTGACGGCAGCGGTGGATCCGGGGGCGGTGGTTCCAGGGGGATATCGAAAGTTCGCGTCAGCGATCCGATGGTGGTTGCCGCGAATTCCGGCGCGAAGGCGCGTATCAACACTACGACGAGCGCCAGATGCAAAAGGACGACCAGCAAGACCACAGCCGCGCGCGTCTGCCGACGAGGCTTCAGATCGGCTCCGCTCATGGCGACAGGATGCCACGATCGCCGCCCGACCGGCAAGTCCATCGGATTTTGACAAGGACCGGTCCAGCGGTACATTCTGATTTGCGAACGACAATTCACAAATGCGACGCCCGCGAGTCTTGGGAGAGAAACAGGGATGCCATTCGAACCCGTGACCTGCGAACATGACGGCGCCCGCCTTCATGGCCGGATCGCTCATTCCCAACATGAAGGAATGGGCGGAACCGTGATGATGTTTCCCGGTGCTACCGGCGCATCGGAAAGCTTCGACACGGCGATGCGGGAACTGGCCGAGGCCGGCTACACCGTCGTTCATGCCAACATGTACGATGAGGCTGTCGATATGTCCTCGCATCAGACGGCAGGGCAAGGTTTCGCCGCAATCATGGCAGAGCCCGCCAAACTACGCGCGCGCGCGATGGCCTGGTTCGAACGCGTACGCCGACTGGACGGCGTGGATCCCGATCGCATCGCTGCCATCGGCTATTGTTTCGGCGGCAGATGCGTTCTGGAACTGGCGCGCGGCGGAGCCGATCTGCGTGCGGTGACCAGCTTTCACGGCCTGCTGACCACCCATGCTCCGGCACGTTCGGGCGCGGTTCGAGCCCGCGTGGCGATCTGGACAGGCGGCGACGATCCTTACGCCCCGGTCCAGGATGCCCAGGCAATCCAGGCGGAATTCGACACCGCCGGGGCCGATTACCAGTTTACCCTCTTCGCCAAAGCCAAGCACGCCTTCATGGACCCCGATCACGACGGCCTGGCGCCCGGCATTGCCTATGACCGCATGGCCCATCGCATCGCCTGGTCGGCGACACGCGCGCTGCTGGCGGAAACGATCGGCGAGCCGCTGACATAAACCCGCCTCGGGCATTGTTCAGGCATGGAGTAGACTATGGCTCCCGTGTCGGGCCACTGCCTTGCCGAGGCGATCGACGAACTCGACGATGATGGGCGGATCGACGCGGCGCGTGATCGACCAGAGATAATAGCCGTAGATCGCCGCCTCACGATATTGCAGCCACGCCTCGTCCTCATCCGGCATGGCCAGGCCATGGCCGCGCATCATCTTCAGATATTCCCCAAGCAAGCGCCGCTCTTCGGCTTCGGCCACCTCGGGCGGCAGTACCGCGTTGATGTGATAGGCCACGTCCAATGCCCAGCCGCCGCGCTGAAGCAGTTGCCAGTCGATCAGGCCCATCCCGCCGTTCCAGCGAAACACATTTCCGGCGTGCGCATCTCCATGGACCAGAAACTGCGGGCGCTGCACGTCGCGCGCCGCCAAGGACTTCAAGGCCGCCACCAGTCGCGGCGCATCGCGAACCTGGCTTGGAAGGCCGTCGCCGCGAGGGCCGTCGAGCAGTTCCTGCAAGGTTTCCGGCGTGACGTACGTCATCTCCGCCAGTTGGGAGAGGCGTGGACGAATCCAGTCGAACTGCGCCAGCACGTCGCTGCGCGCATGAAGTCGCGCGATCTGGCCAAGACTGAGCACGGCATCGTCCGGCGTGAAGCTTTCCAGCGCGGAACAGAACACCGCACCCTGAACGATCAGATCACGCATCACCGTCACCGCCTGCTGGCGTTCCCGGTCTATCACCGTGACGATACATTCAGGCACGGTGCAATCCGCCAGCGGCGCGATCCTGCCATAGAAGTCCGATTCCAGAACGCAGGTCGGTCCTCCTCGCGCGGTCGCCTCGTCCACGTCGAGCAGGCCCTTCAAGCAATAGGCGCTGCGTTCGCCATCTTCGAATTCCACGGCGAAGCGCACTTTCGTGGCCACCGTGCGAATCACCTCCACGGTTTCGACACCCTTCACGGAGCGGGCCAGCACGATCGACAGCCATGCCGGATCGAGCGCCTCGACAAGCGTCTTCGGTACTTCCGTGGCGGCGAGGCGCGGAACTTCGCGCGTGAGAACTTCCGGCATGTCGCATTCTCCGATGCCGGGCTAGTCCGGCTTGTTCAATTCTCTATTTCGTTACATAATTCGCAATAGAGAATTTATGGTGGCCGTAAAATTGATGCCGCCGACGGGAGAGATGCACAGATGGGCAGACCGCTGGAAGGCATAAAGGTCGTGGAAGTGGCGATGTGGGCTTTCGTGCCCGCTTGCGGCGGCATGTTGGCAGACCTCGGCGCGGAAGTGATCAAGATCGAGCCGCCCAGCGGCGATCCGCTGCGCGGCTTGCAGATCGGCGGGCTGGGAAAGAGCGCCATCGACTACTCCTGGGAAAGCTACAATCGCGGCAAGCGCTCGGTGACGCTCGACTTGAAGCAGCCAGCCGGACGCGCCGTGCTCGACCGATTGCTGGAGGGCGCCGACGTCTTCCTTACCAATCTTCTGCCGCCCGCACGGCGAACCATGCGGATCGACGCCGCAACCCTGCGTAAGGCCTTTCCGCGCCTGATCTACGCCAGCGGCAGCGCTCTCGGTCCCAATGGGCCGGAAAGCGAAAAGGGCGGATACGACGCGATCACCTTCTGGGCGCGCGGCGGCATAGCCTCCTCGCTGACCGAAGAGGGCGCGCTTCATCCGGTGGGACCGCCCGGCCCTGCCTTCGGAGACACTCTCTCCGGTGCGATGCTCGCGGGCGGCATCTGTGCCGCCATCGCCCGCCGCGCGCTGACCGGCGAGGCCGGCGAGGTGGACGTGTCGCTGCTCGGCGCGGCCATGTGGTCGCAGCAGAGGCTGATCTGCCAGGCGACCGCCGACGGCGTCCGGAAGTTTCCCCGCCCCGATCCACGGCTTCCCAACAACGTGCTGGTCGCCAACTACCGGACGGCGGACGGCCGGTTCGTCGCGCTCTGCATGTTGCAGGCGGATCGCTACTGGGCCCGCTTCTGCGAAGTGGCGGGGCGGCCGGACCTCGCGGCCGATCCCCGCTTCGCGAACAGCGCGGCACGGCGCGAGAACCTGGCCACCTGCCATGAAGCCGTGACCGAACTCTTCGCCTCCAGGACGCTGGCAGAGTGGCGGGACATCCTTTCCCGTCAGGCCGGGCAATGGGACGTGGTACAGGACGTGGGCGAGATCGCACAGGACGTTCAGGTTCGCGCCAACGGCTACCTCAAGCAGATTCCGGCAGGCGACGACACCAGCCTGCCGATGGTATCGGTGCCCATGCTTTTCGACGGTGCCGCGCTGCCGTCCAGCCGTTCGCCGGAACTCGGGGCCGACAGCGACGCCGTGCTGTCCGCGCTGGGCTACAGCGAGGACGAGATCATCGATCTCAAGGTCCAGGGCGTGGTGTTCTGAGCATGGCTCGCAAACTTCCCCGACTGGAGCCGGACAGTGCATTTTTCTGGACGTCCGGCATCGATGGCATCCTGCGCATCCAGCGCTGCGCGGATTGCGGACGATGGCAGCACCCGCCCCTCCCCCGCTGCGCCGCGTGCGGCAGCGAAGCGGTTTCCCCGCAGCCGGTCTCCGGCAAGGGACGGATCGCCAGCTACACCGTCAATCGCGAGGCATGGCTGCCGGACATGGCCGTGCCTTTCGTGTTCGCCGCGGTGGAGCTGGAGGAGCAGCCGCAACTCTACGTGTTCACGAACCTTCTGGCCCCGGTGGAGGAAGCGCGGGTCGGGCTGCCAGTGTCCGTCACGTTCGAGCAGCACGACGATCTTTGGCTACCGCTTTTCCAACCGGACCCGTCATGACCCCGTTTCCCGAAAAGCTGGTCTGCATAACCGGCATTGCGCAATCCGAAGTAGCCCGCCCGTCGCGGCGCAGCGCCCTGCAACTCACCGCCGATGCCTGTCTGGCCGCCATCGCGGACGCCGGTCTGGCAGTGTCGGAGATCGACGGCATCGCCACTTACCCCGGCAAGTCGTCGGAAGGCGGCGGCATCGCCCCGGTGAGCCCTTCCGAGGCAGCGGAGGTGCTGGGGATCGATCCGCGCTGGATTCTCGCTTCCTCCGAAGGGTTCAGCCACATGGCGCCGATCTTCAATGCCGTGACCGCGATCGCCTGCGGCATGGCGCGCCATATCGTGGTGTTCCGCACGGTCGCGCAGGCCAGCGCGCGTCGGCAGGCACGCGCCTCCACGCTGATGTCCGGCGGGCGCGACCGCGTGGAAGGCAACAATGCCTGGACGGTGCCCTTCGGGGCACTCTCGCCGGTCAATACTTTCGCGCTCTACGCCCAGGCCTACTTCGATCGATACGGGGCCACGGCGGAGCAACTCGGCGCCGTAGCCGTCACCAGCCGGGCCCACGCCGGGCTCAACCCTGCGGCGATCTATCGCGAGCCGATCACGCTGGAAGACTATCTGGGCGCGCGGGTGATATCCTCGCCGTTGCGCCTCTACGATTGCGATGCCCATGTCGATGGAGCGACGGCGCTGGTCCTGTCCCACCGCGACGCCGCGAAGGACTTGCGCAATCCGCCGCTTCACATCGAAGCGATGGGCATGGCCGTCGGAGGGCTTTGGACCAGCCGGCACGAGGGCGATTTCACCAGCCTGCCCGCAGCCCGTCGCGCCGGCGAGATGCTCTGGTCGCGCACCGACATGACACCCGGCGGGATCGATTGCGCGCAGATCTATGACGGGTTCTCGATCTTCGTCTGGCTCTGGCTGGAAGCGCTGGGGATCGTCGCTCCGGGAGAAGCCTGCCGCTTCACCGAAGGCGGCAGCCGCATTGGCCTGGATGGAGAGCTGCCCCTGAACACGGGGGGCGGCCAGCTCTCCGCCGGACGGCTCCATGGCTACGGGCATATTCACGAGGCCTGCGTCCAGCTCTGGCAGCGCGGTGAGGGCAGACAGGTAGCGGACGCAAGCACCGCCATCGTCTCCAACGGCGGTTACGGATACGGCGCGATGCTGCTGAGACGGGACTGAGCGACGTCGCGACACTTGACTCAAAAGTTCGTTATATCGATAATTGGTTCACAATAACGAATAGATGAGAGGAGTCGGAAGTTGAGCGAAGCCGATCCGGCCGTTCGGGCCGCCGTTCGGGTCAATGCCGCAACGCCTTGGCCCTATGGACCGATCTTCGATGCGGACGCGCATATCGATCCCCCGCACGACATGTGGAAGGAGTACCTCCCCGCCCATTTGCGTGAGAGAGCGCCCTTCATCGAGCATGCCGAGGACGGCGATTACATCTGCTTCGAAGGCAATCGCCGGCCGTTCATGATGATCAACAACCAGGCCGGTCGCGAGGGCAAGAACTTCAAGATGAAGGGCCGCCTTGCCGACCAGCGCAAGGTCTGGGAACCGGCGACCCGCCTGGCCGACATGGATGCGGACGGCATGGACGCGGCGCTGCTGTTCGGCGGCGGACCGCTGGGCTCGCTCGACAACGAGCTCTATATCGCCAGCTACGAAGCCTATCAGAACTGGGTAATGGACTTCTGCTCGGCAGCGCCAGACCGGCTCTATCCGGTCGGTTACGTGCCGATGCGCGACGTCGATGAAACGGTCGAGCATGTCCGCCGCCTAGCGAGCAAGGGTTTTCGCGCCATCAACTTGCCGGCCTTTCCCCAGAACCCGGAGGCCTGGAACACGAGTTCCGGCGTGGCCGCGCTCAAGCCTGGGCAAGTCTCGGCCCTCACCGGCGATCCCAAGGGGAGTCTCCAATACTACCAGCCTGAGTTCAACCGTCTCTGGGCCGCGATCTGCGACCACGATCTGGTCGTTACCTTCCATCTCGGTGCGCGCGTACCTCGGTTCGGGGAAAAGCAGTTCTTCCTGCCGGATATGCCGATGAGCAAGCTGGCAATGGCCGAACCGCTGGGAATCCTGATCTACAACGGCGTCTTCGACCGCTTTCCCGCGTTACGCATCGGCTCGATGGAAAGCGGCGTGGGCTGGTTCGCGTGGTATGCCGAGTACAACGATCGCACCTGGGAAAAGCAACGCTACTGGACCGAATCTCCGCTGAAGAACCCGCCAAGCTGGTACATGGACCGCAACATCTACGGCTCCTTCATCCAGGACCGCGCAGGAATCCTGAGCCGCGACCTACCCGGCGGTCGCAATATCATGTGGTCGTCGGACTATCCGCATTCGGAGACGACCTTCCCGCGATCGCGCGACGTCATCCTGCGCGACTTCGAAGGCGTGCCGGAAGCCGATGTAAGGGCGATCATCCATGACAATTGCCGTCGGATGCTGGGCCTGACCTGATTTGCTTCTGGTGGCGAGCCCGGATATGCCGGGCTCGCAACCACAATCGCTTCACGCCACCTTCAATCGCCGTGCCATGGCCGCTTCATCCGGACCTGGCGTTCCGCGCAAGTGAGCGAGGCGGATGCCGGTGCAGGTCATCTTGAAGTTGGCGAAATCCTCGTACCATTCGAGATCGGCCGAACTCTTTCCGGTCAGTTCTTCCCACAGCGCCACCGTTTCCTCGCGGCTGCCCATGCCGTCCAGCGGCGCGCCGTAAGTGGCGCCCCGCCCGTGCATGGTCTCGGACAGCACGCAAAACCAGGCCAAATCGTGAAGCGCGCCGCCCAGCGAAGGCTGCTCCCAGTCCATCACCGCAACGACGTCGAATTTATCGTCGAACATCATGTTGCCGATCCGCGCATCGCCCCAGACCAGTCCCTCAGGCTGGTTCGCGGGCCACAGAGACTGCAACCTATCGAGTGCGGCGGTCAGGACGGGAAGCGGCTCGACATCCTGCAACCATCGCGCGAAACGACGGTACTTACCCCATTCCTGCTCAAGGCCGCGCTCGCCATCCGGCCCGGCCAGAAAATCCAGCCCTTCCGTCGGCACGCGCTGTATCGCCGCCAGTTGCCGCACCGCATTGCGCCAGAGCACGCGGCGCTGGTCGGGTGTGGCGTCCTTCAGCCAACCTTCGCGGGCATAGGGCGGAATGGATACGGGCACGCGCCCGGTTTTCCGCTCCATGACGAAGAACGGATTGCCGAGCACGCCCGGATCGTCCTCGAACCACAGCGGCCGCGCCACCCGGACGGCATCATCGTCCGAATCTTTGCCCCCAAGTTCGGCCAAAGCCTTCATCACCCGATACTGCTGGTCGAACAGATCGTCAGGAAAGACGGTGAACCCGCGTGGCTTGATGCGCACCACGCAGCCCTTCCGGTGCGGCACGCTCCCCTCTCGCCAGCAGGCGTCGAACAGGATCGTCTCATGGCTTTGCCCAGCGCCGCGAGGATAAGAGAGATCGCTGATCTCCAGCCCTTCCGCCCCGGGCAGGCGCGCCAGAAGCCAATCTGCCACCACACTCGCCATCTCCCGCAAGTCACGGGTTTCCGGCGCGACGATCACGTCCGACATCCAGCACTCTCCCAGTACGATTATTCTAAATAGCGAATTTATTTTCGCTTATTTGATAAGTCCGCAGCAGGGGCCCGGTCAAGCCTCGCTGACGCATGGAGAGATATTAGGTTCAGAAGATCACGCAGGCGGGACGCGATCGGGCCTGAAGTCGCCCGCCTCAGCCGCTCGACTTAGCCGCCCCGGCTCAGCCGTCTACGGGTTGGCCGATCAGGAAGCGCGAAATCCTGGCGCAGGCCTCCGCCAGCGCTTCACCGGCGCGGCGCACATCGGCTCCGCTTATCACGCCATCGAAACCGGCCATGACCAGCGAGATGGAGACGCGATCGCGCGCATCGTAGATCGGCGCCATGATCGCCAGAAGCGGATAAGCGCGGGCGGGGTCCAGATCGGTTTGCGGCACCACTGGCGGATCCTCGAGCCCCGAGGTCGAAAACGCCTCGCCGGAAGTGCTTTCAGGGCGGCGCACCAGCGCGATGAAGCCATGCTCGCGCACGAATGCCATTCCCCCCTGGAGCTGTTGAAGCTGCTCGGCGCTGGGCGAGGGATTTATGCGGACCTGGGCGGCATCCGCGTCACGCGGGTTGCGTGCGAAGAACGATGTCGCCTGTACCCAGCGCAGCGGCATGCGGGTGCCGAGGGGAACCGGGTAGCCCACATGGCGGGCCGAAGTGGCTCGCTCACGCAAGTGGATGGTGTCACCTTCCAGGAAATAGGCGCCGCAAACCACGTCGAAATCGTCCGCCAGCTTGCGCATCTCCGGCTGCGCCACCTGGAGCGGGGAAAAATGCTCCGCAGCCGTGCGCCCGATAGCCGCCAGGGCAGGCCCGAGCACGTAAGTCTTGTCGCCGGTGCGATAGAGATAGCCCACGTCCACCAGGCCGGTCAGCAGAGCATGGCAGGTGGCCCGGCTCAGCTTCAATGCGCGCACCAGATCCGTCAGCGCGAAAGACTGGCGCGGGTGATCGGCAATGAAATTGAGAATGGCGGCCATGCGGGCGACGCCGGGAGAGGAACGCGACATGGGCACTTTCGCTATTTCGAATTGCCTGTCGGGTTAATGCCTTGGCCGCGGCTTCGTCAATGGGGTGCCGGCGTCAAGGGGTTGCTGGCGTCGATAGGTGCGCCTGATCGTTGCCACGCGGTTGCGCTTCCAACCGCTCCGCCACGATCCGCGCAATCTCTCGGCGCGCAACCTTGTTGGAATGGAGCAGCGGCACCTCATCGCGATCGAGCTGCACCCAGGCGCGCGGCACCTTGTAGCCGGACAGGCTGCGCTTCATCCGCGATTCGATGGCCGTAAGGTCGAGCGTTGCCCCCTCTCGCGGAACCAGCGCCGCTACCAGCAGCGCTCCGCGTTCCCGGTCAGGCAGGCCGACGACATAGGCACTGTGGACATCGGGCAGCGCCTGCAATTCCATCTCCACCTCGGCAGGAGAAACGTTCGATCCCGAGACCTTGATCATGTCCCCACCCCGCCCCACGAAATGGATGCGACGGCCATCGGCCCGATCCTCGACCAGGCAAAGGTCACCGGTGCGCAAATACCCGTCGGGCGTGTAGTGCTCGGCGCGGTCGATCTTGTGAAGCGCCGGGGCAACCGCGCCGCCGCGAACCTGCATTTCGCCGGTCTCGCCGTCGCCCACCGGCCGCCCCTCCTCGTCCGCGATGCGAATGTCGTAGCCGGGCGCGAAGTGATCCATCGGCGCGCAGACCGGGCGTCCGGCCACCCGAAATTCGTCTCCCCAACCGTACGGCCCCAGCGTCTCGCTCATGCCCAGGCCCCACCACGGCGGCGGCCCCTTGATGCGTTCGAGATCTTCCTCGGCAAGGACGGAGCCCATGGCGAAGCGGCTGTTGCTGAGCGTGCGTTCGGCACAGACCGTGACGGCCCCGCGCTGCCAGTTCGGCAATAGCGACAGCATCAGACCGCCGACCCAGAACATCGGCAACACCGCCGCGCGCTCTTCGCCCTTCGTGACGCCGGTCATCTCGCCCAGCCATCGGCTGCGTGCCATGACCGCTCCGTGTAGATGGCGCACGCCCTTTGGCAGCGCCATGGATCCGGACGTGTAGATCTCGATCATCTGGTCGGTGGGGTGAACTTCGGATTCCACCTCCCGCAGGAGGCCCTCCGTCACATCCGATCCGCCCTCGGCAAGCCATGAGACGGGGGCCACGCCGGGTGGAAGATCGTCTCCATCGGAAACGATCCAACGCAAATAGGGCGCGCGGAGCATGCGAAGATCGCCGCAAGTCTGAGCAGCCAGTTCGGGCAGTGCCTCGACCAGCCGCGCGACCAGATCCTTGCCCAGCATTTCGCGCTGGACGATCAGCCCCTGCACATCGCTCTGCCGCAGCACGCGGACGAGTTCGTTGGCGCGGATCATCGTGCTGATCGGCACCGCCACCGCGCCTATGCGCGCAATGGCAGCCAGCGCCGTCGCGAACCCCGGACCGTTGCCGAAGATGAAGCCCACGCGCGTGCCCTTGCCCACGCCGCGCGCCAGCATTCCGCGCGCCCATTCTCCCGAGCGCCGGTCGAGATCGGCGAAGCTGGCGCTTTCCCCGTCAATGCGGCCGTCAGACCTGATCGCTTCGGATTCGCCATGGATAGCTGTCGCCAACCGGATCAGTTCAGGGAAAGTGCGAGCCTCGTTCGGCGATCGGCTGCCTGTTGCGGTGCTCAATGCAGTAATCCTCTCGCAGGTGCATGGCCATCAGGCTGATCCTGCTGCTCAAGCGGAGCGATCGCAAGCAGGACGAATAGGCCATCGCCGGAGCGGATTTGTCATATCTGCGAATTTACTTTCGAAATATCGAATATCTAGGTTTCTACAAAGGTATAAGGCTGCGCGCCCCGTCGATAATCGTCGGCCAGGACGTCCCGGCCGATCGGCGGGACCGATCGCGCTGCGCAATCGGCACGCTGGCACAAGCGGCAAGTGACGCCGATGGGCGTGAACCGCTGCTCCCCCGAATCCGCATAGACCAGCCTCCCCGCCTCGTCGGCTGCGCAGGCGAGTGCAACGGCACGCGTGACCTTGAGCCGTCCCTGCCGCCCCTCACCCGACGTCACGCTGCGGGCGATCGAGAAGAAGCGCTGCCCGTCCGGCAGTTCCAGCCATTGGGTGCGGATTTCGCCGGGCCAACGAAACACCTGATGAACCGACCATAAAGGACAGCCGCCGCCATGCGCCGCGAAGGGGAAGCCGGCACCGTCCAGCCGCTTGGAGACATTGCCCGCTTCGTCCACGCGCAGGAAGAAGAAAGGCAGCCGCTCCTCGCCCGGCCGATGCAGGGTGGTGAGACGGTGGGCAACCTGTTCGAAACTGGTGCCGAACAGTCCGCAGAGCGCCTCGATATCGTAGCGCCGCGTTTCGGCCGCGCGCGCGAACCTGGCATAGGGCATCAGGATGGCGGCGGCCGCATATCCCGCCAATGCTCTTCGCACGAGTGTTCCCGTCGTCGCCTGCGCGAAGGCAGCCGCACGCACCACCGCCACGATATCGCTGCGCATCGCGGTGTGGGCGATGTGGGTCGCGATCTGGAAGGCCCGGCTCGACGGCCCCAGCGTGTCGTCGATCAGCAGCTGCTGGTTATGCCGGTCGAACCGCCGCAGCGAGTCGACCATGACGTCTGGCGGCAGGAAACGCACCCGCACACCCTTGGCTGCCAACCATGCCGTGGCGCCGCCGGTCTGCTCGATCTCGGCGGCCAGTTCCTCGGCACGCAGATCGATCGCATGAAAATAATTGCGTGATTGGCCGAGGAACCGCTGCGCTTCCCGAACCGGCTCGTTCTCTTCGGCGACCGGGCCGGACGCGCGTTGTTCCGCCAGCGCCTGCGCCTCTCGCGTATAGGCGCCATGAAGCCGCAGCAGTGCTTCCGAAATGCCTGGAAAGCTCATCGCCAGATCGGCGATTTCCAGAGACGGCAAGTCGATGTCGGCAAACAGGGGATCGCGCAGCACGTCCCCCACGCGGCGGGCATAGTCCTCGCCATCGTCGCCGGCGATCTCCGCCATGTCGAGCCGGTAGGTTCGCACCAGCCGCACCAGCATATCCGCCGTCACCGGGCGCTGGTTGCGTTCCAGCAGCGCGACGTAGCTGGGCGAAATCTCCAGATCCTCCGCCATGGCCTGCTGAGTAAGACCCAGCTCCCGCCGGAGCCTGCGCAATCTGGGGCCAAGATAGAGGGGTCTCGATTCCGCCATTTGTCAGCAGTTTGTCACACCTGCACATCTTTACAAGGAATATCTGTAAAGTTTGACAACCGGACTTCGCAGGCCATTCCGCTCCCCGTCATCGGCGGTTAGCTCAAGGTCATCGCCCAATCACATCTTCAGACGGGGACTTTCGGCAGTGACCTACCAGACCAAGATCATCGAAGCCGGCCAGACGATCGGCACCGAGCCCAACTGGAACGGCATCGAGGCCGAATCGGTCGCGCGCATGCGTCTTCAGAACCGCTTCCGCACCGGCCTGGATATCGCCCGGCATACCGCTCGCATCATGCGCGAAGACATGGCCGCCTATGACCGTGACCCCGCCAATTACACCCAGTCGCTGGGCTGCTGGCACGGCTTCATCGGCCAGCAGAAGATGATTTCCATCAAGAAGCACTTCGGCACGACCAAGGGCCGCTACCTCTATCTTTCGGGCTGGATGGTCGCAGCGCTGCGCAGCGAGTTCGGCCCCCTGCCCGATCAGTCGATGCATGAGAAGACCTCGGTCCCCGCGCTGGTCGAGGAACTCTACACGTTCCTGCGCCAGGCCGACGCCCGCGAACTCGGCATGTTGTTCCGCGATCTGGACAAGGCACGCGAGACCGGTGACGAGGTCGAGGCCAAGCGCCTTGAACACGCGATCGACAACCATGAGACACATGTCGTGCCCATCGTCGCCGATATCGACGCGGGCTTCGGCAATGCCGAGGCGACCTACCTACTCGCCAGGAAGTTCATCGAGGCCGGCGCCTGCTGCATCCAGATCGAGAACCAGGTCTCGGACGAGAAGCAGTGCGGCCATCAGGACGGTAAGGTCACCGTTCCGCACGAGGACTTCATCGCGAAGATCCGCGCCGTTCGCTATGCCTTCATGGAACTGGGCGTCGACGAGGGCCTGATCGTGGCGCGCACCGACTCGCTGGGCGCGGGGCTGACAAAGCAGATCGCCTTCACCCGCGAGCCGGGCGACATCGGCGACCGCTATAATGGCTTCCTCGATTGCGACGAGATCGCGACAGGCGAAGTCGGCCACGGCGAAGTGCTGATCACCCGCGATGGCAAGCTGATGCGCCCGAAGCGCCTGCCTTCCAACCTTTACCAGTTCCGCTCCGGAACCGGCGAGGACCGCTGCGTGCTCGATTGCATCCATGCCCTGGAGAACGGCGCGGACCTGTTGTGGATCGAAACCGAAAAGCCGCACATCGGCCAGATCGGAGGAATGGTCAGCCGCATCCGCGAAGTGATCCCGAATGCCAAGCTGGTCTACAACAACTCGCCCAGCTTCAACTGGACGCTGAACTTCCGCCAGCAGGTCTACGATGCCTGGGCCTCGGAAGGCCGCGACGTGAATGCCTACGATCGGGCAAGGCTGATGAGCGTGGATTACGACGGCACCGAACTCGGCGCCGAAGCCGACGAGCGCATCCGCACCTTCCAGAAGGACGCGGCGCGCGAGGCGGGGATTTTCCACCACCTCATCACCCTGCCCACCTACCACACGGCCGCATTGTCGACGGACAATCTGGCGAAGGAGTATTTCGGAGAGGCGGGCATGCTCGGCTACGTCAAGGGCGTGCAGCGTCAGGAAATCCGCCAGGGCATCGCTTGCGTGAAGCACCAGAACATGGCCGGCTCCGATATCGGCGACGACCACAAGGAATACTTCGCCGGCGAGGCCGCCCTGAAGGCGGGCGGCACACATAACACGATGAACCAGTTCGCTGCCTGAAGCAGCGGGGGAATCAATTCGCTGCATAGCCGATTTTCGAAGGTCGCCGGAACGGACCGGGGCCGCCAAGCTAGGAAAGGAAGGTACTATGACCACCATGACCGCCGAACCGGCCCGCGCCCGCGCGGTGCTTTCGAACCAGGACTTCAAGCTGCTTCAGGAAGCCGTGCTCTATTACATGCGCGCGCATGAGGACGACCCGATCAGTTCGACCTATTCGAACCTCTATCATCGCCTTGGCAGCGCCACCCGGCGCTGACAACTTCAGAACGTCGGCGCCACCCGGCGCTGACAACTTCAGAACGTCAGCGTCACCCGGCGCTGACGGGCCCGGACCGCCGGCAGGATAAAGCCGGCGGCCGGAAACACCGCCCCGAAAAGGGTCGGATCACCTTCAAGCGTTTTCCTGGGGAGGAAGACCCGGCCCGTCGCACCCCGGTGCGGCGGGCCTCTCTTCTTGGTTAATTTCCTCGATCCCGGTGCTGCGACTGACCTTCTCCAACACCCAACATTCCGTTGAAAGAAAAATTAACATCCTGTGTTATAAGCGAAACCAGGGTTGGGCCCGTCAGCTGGTTATGGATAGTGCAGGAAGACTACGGACCCTCGGAAGGCGAAACGTCGCCTGAAACGCTTGACGCCGCGCTTGCGGCCGCTTCCCGCGCGGAAAAACGCCTGCGCGAGGCCATTGACGTGCTTCCGCAGGGCATCGTCTTCCTCGACGACGAGGGGCGCTACATCCTCTGGAACCGCAAGTACGAAGAAATCTATAGCCGTTCCGCCGACCTGCTGGAGCCTGGTGCCCGCCTTGCCGACACCCTGCGCGTCGGCCTGGAGCGGGGCGACTATCCCGAAGCCGAGGGGCGCGAGGAGGAATGGCTGGAAGACCGGCTCCGGCGGATGCAGGAGCCCGCCTCCCGCCACGAACAACGCCTCTCGAACGGGCGCTGCATCCTCATCGAGGAACGCCGGACCGACGACGGCGGATCGATCGGCCTGCGCGTGGACATCACCGACCTCAAGCAGAAGGAAGAGAGCTTCCGGCTGCTGTTCGACCGCAATCCGCTCGCCCTGTTCATTCACGATCCGCAAACCGGCCGAATCCTCAGCGCCAATGCCTCGGCCTGCCGCCTGTTCGGCTATGCGGCGCATGAAATGGAGGGATTGAGCGCCCGGCGTCTATTCGCGCCGGACGCCTGGCCTGCGGCAGCGGCGATGCAGGCAGGCGACACCCCGGCATGCTCGGCGCACTGGCGCATGCTGCGTCGCGACGGAGACCTGGTGGAAGCCCATGTATCCACGCAGAACTCCGTGCTCGAAGGCAGGCAAGTCACGATCGCCTCGATCTTCGACATCACCGAGCGTCGGCGGATCGAACGGCGCATGGAACATATGGCCCGGCATGACGACCTGACCGGCCTTGCCAACCGCTCGCACTGCCGGAAAATGCTGCGCGAGATGCTGGAAGACGTTTCCCCGGCGGATACGGTGACGCTGGTCCTCATCGATCTCGATCACTTCAAGACCGTGAACGATACTTACGGCCATCATCTGGGCGACGCCCTGCTGACCGATGCCGCCCGGCGGATGCGCGAACTGATACCGCCCGCCGCCCAACTCTGCCGCATCGGCGGCGACGAGTTCGCGATCATCTTCCGCAAGTCCAGCCTCACACAGGCCGAACTGATCGGAAAGGCCATCATCGCCACCCTTTCGGAGCCGTTCCACGTCCACGGCAACACGCTGCATATCGGCGCCACCGTGGGCATGGCCGCCGCCCCCTTCGACAGCAGCGATCACGAAACCCTGATGCGCTACGCCGATCTGGCGCTCTATGCCGCCAAGGCCGAGCGGCGCGGCACCTGTCGAGCCTTCGAACCGGCCATGGACGAAGCGGCCCAGGCAAAGAGCCGCCTCGAAAACGATCTGCGCAAGGCGGTTCGCGACGGCGAACTGGAAGTCCACTACCAGCCGCTGCTCAATCTCGAATCCGGCGCGGTGGAATGCTGCGAGGCCCTGCTGCGCTGGAATCACCCCGAACGCGGCCAGGTTTCTCCCGAGATTTTCGTCCCCATCGCCGAGGAACTGGGCCTAATCGACAAGCTCGGCCGTTTCGTCCTGCAAGTCGCCTGCCGCGAGGCGGCGGGCTGGCCTGAAGCGGTTCGCGTTTCGGTGAACGTCTCCCCGGTCCAGTTCCGCAACGGCAACCTGCTTGCCGCCGTGATAAATGCCTTGTCCAGTTCCGGATTGAGCGCCGATCGCCTGGAACTGGAGATCACCGAAGCCGTACTGATGGAACGCGGCCCCCGCCCCGCCGCGATCATCCGCAATTTGCGGTCTTTCGGCATCGGCATCTCGCTGGACGACTTCGGCACCGGCTATTCCTCGCTCAGCTACCTGCTCAATTATCCCTTCACCAAGATCAAGATCGACAAGTCGTTCATTCTGAACCTTCATGAAGAAGCCAGTTCGCGCGCCGTCATTCGTGCCGTGATCGGGCTGGGCCGCAGCCTCGGCCTGATCGTGGCGGCGGAAGGCATCGAGAGCGAGGTGGAGCGGGAATACTTGCGTTCGGAAGGCTGCACGCAAGGACAAGGCTTCTTGTTCGGCAGGCCGCAGCCCGCATCCATGCTGCAATTTACGCCCTAGGCGGCTTGGACAAGCCTCGAAAATCCCGAATGAATGTTTGCGCAGGCCAACGGTGGCAGGCATGAAATGCGCCGAACTGCAGGAGCTGCCTGGATGAAGAGCATCGCCACCCTGACGATGAATCCGACGATCGACGTCTCCTACGACGTCGGCAAAGTCCAGCACACGCACAAGATGCGCACCGACAACGAGCACTATGCACCGGGCGGGGGCGGAATCAACGTGGCCCGCGTCTTCGTTCGCCTGGGCGGCAATGCGCGCTCGTTCTATCTCTCGGGCGGCGCCACCGGCCCGGCGCTGGACGGCCTTGTCGATCTTCACCAGCTTGTTCGAACGCGCATCGCCATAGCCGGCCCCACGCGCGTGGCCGCCGACATCCTCGAACACGATACCGGCAAGGAATACCGCTTCACGCCCGCCGGTCCGCACGTCAGCGAAGCCGAATGGCAGGAATGCCTCGATCGCCTGGCCGAGGCGGATTGCGACGTGCTGGTGATGAGCGGCTCGCTGCCACCCGGCGTGCCGGACGATTTCTACGCCCGCGTCGCGCGGCTGATGCGCCAGCGGGGCGTGGAGGGGCGGGGCGTGGAAATCGTGCTCGACAGTTCCGGCAAGGCGCTGGCGGCTGGTATCGCGGAAGGTGGATTGCTCTTGATCAAGCCCAGCCTCGGCGAACTCCAGGCTTATGCGGGGCGCAAGCTTGAAGACGTGACCGCGATCGGCAAGGCCGCAATGGAGATCGTCGAAGCGGGCAAGGCCAGGCTCGTCGCCGTGACCATGGGCCACGAAGGCGCGGTTCTGGCGCGGGCCGATGGCACGGCATTCCTGCCCGCGCTCAAGATCGACGCTGCCAGCGCGGTGGGAGCAGGAGACAGCTTCGTGGCCGCGATGGTCCATGCGCTGTGCCGGGGCGACAACGAACTGGAAGCCTTCCGTCGCGGCATGGCGGCAGGATCGGCCGCCGTGCTGCGCGCCGGCACCGACCTTGCCCGTCCGGCCGACATCGAGCGTATGCTGGAGCGGATCGAACCGCTTTAGGGCGTGTGAACCGTCAGGCCACGATGGCCCGACGGCAGAACTCCCAGATCGCCCCTGCCAGGGCCTCACGTCCGGCGAAATCGGGAAGACGGCCTTCTTCCTGAAGCAACACGGTGTGCACCGTGGTCGAGACGAGGTTGTAGATCAGCCGGGCCTGCAGATGCGCTTCGGCGGCGCGAAACTCGCCTGTCTTCATCCCCTCATCGACTTGCGTCGCCATAAGGTCCAGCAGCGGCTGAAGCGCCGCCTGAAGCTCTGCCGGGCGAGACTGTGCCAGCCGCAAATGCTCTCGGCTAAGGGCAGCGCTACGCAAGTGAGCACCGCTTCTCCCGCCCTGCTCCCGCTCTTCGCCGAACTGGCCGACGACGATCCCGGACACGATCAGCCGCAGCGCCTCGGTGGGGCTGGCAACCTGACGGGTAATGTCCCCGAACCGCATCGCCGCCGCTCGCAGCGAAGAATCGAAAACCGCCAGCACGAGGTCGTCCTTGCCCTGGAACCTCTCGTAGAAGGCACGACGCGCCAGGCCGGTGCGCGCCAGGACCGCCCGGATCGTCAGGCCCTCAAGCCCTGCTTCGTCCAGCAGGTCGTAGGCGGCATCGATCAGCAGACGCGTGCGGTCTCGTTCGCCGTCCTGCCGGGGCTCGGAATGGTTCGAAATCTCTTGGGGGATCGGACGGGGTGTCACCATTTCCGCAGGACTAGGCGCAGATTCCCTCGCGGTCCAGTGCGCCGCATCGGATCGGCATGCGGATTGACTCCTTTCCGCGTCCCGCGCTAAACATCATGAGAACAGCGTTCTCAGAAACGCGCCGACATTGAAGGACAGGAGAGTCAGATGCCCAAGGTCACATACGTCGATCATGAGGGCCGCGCGGTAGACGTCGAAGTCGAAAACGGCGACAACGTCATGCACGGCGCCGTCTACAACGGTGTCGAAGCCATCACCGGCGAATGCGGCGGTGGCCTCTCCTGCGCCACCTGCCACTGCTACATCGATGCGGACTGGGTGGATGTCGTAGGCGGACCGTCCTCGCAGGCCGAGGAAGAACTGCTGGAATCCGCCGCGGCGGAAGTGAAGCCGAACAGCCGCCTTTCCTGTCAGATAGAGATGACGCCGGCCCTCGACGGTCTCGTCGTCCACATGCCCGAACACCAGTTCTGAGCCGAGCGACAGGAAGACAGCCATGCCTATCGACGCCGCAAACCCCGTTCCGCCCAGCTTCCCGCGCCATGTCGGCATGGATCAGGTGCCCGACCATGTCCCTGCCGACCTGATCCGTCAGTCCGGCCTGACGGTCGGCCCGGAATTCCTGGCCGGTCCGCACGATTTCATGGCAGCGCTGCACCACAAACAGCCGCCGATCTATTACGACGTCAGCCCCATGGGCAACATGTGGCACCTCACCAAGCATGAGGACGCCCTGTTCGGCCTGCGCCATCCGGACATCTTCTCCAACGAGGGCGCCACGCCATTCCCGCGCGATCCGAACGACTATTTCTACTTCATCCCGATCGAGATCGACCCGCCGCACCATCGCAAGTACCGCAACATCGTGGACCCGGTGTTCAGTCCCAAGGGCGTGCTCAAACTGGAAGAATTGATCCGCAAGCGCTCGAACGACCTGATCGACGCCATCGAAGCCAAAGTCGCGGCCGGCGAAACCTGTGAATTCACGGAAGATTTCGGCCGCCCGCTGCCGGTCTCGGTGTTCCTGGACATCATGGGTCTGCCGCAGGCCATGCGCGACACTTTCGTGGAATGGGCGATGGAACTGCTTCATTCCAACGACCGCGCGATCATGGGCCAGGCCATGGCCAAGATTACCGCCTATCTGAAGGAAGCCATTGCCGAGAAGAAAGCCAGCCCGGACGACGGCGTGGTCAGCCTGATCGCCCATGCCGAGCCGGACGGCGTGCCGCTTTCCGACAAGGAAATCTTCGGCTTCGTCTGCTTCCTGTTCATCGGCGGGCTCGACACCGTCTTTGCCACGCTCAACAACATCTGGCTGTGGCTGGCGCAGAACCCCGAGAAGCGGCAGGAGATCATCGACCGGCCGGAAGACATCGACCGGATCGTCGAGGAACTGCTGCGCCGCTGGTCCGTCACCTTCTCGGGCCGCGTGCTCGACAAAGATTACGAGATGCGCGGCGTGCAGATGAAAAAGGGCGACCGCGTCACTTTCATCCTGCCCGCCTGCAACTTCGACCCGGACGTCTTCCCCGATCCGATGACGGTGGACTTCGATCGTCCCCGCAAGACCATCCTGGCATTCACGGTCGGCGTGCATAGCTGCATGGGGGGGCATCTCGCCCGCCTGGAAGTGAAGATCGCCTTGCAGGAATGGCTCAAGCGCGTGCCGCAGTTCGATCTCCAGCCGGGCACCCATGTCGAGTACCGTCCCGGCGGCGTAATCGGACCGGAAGCGGTTCCGCTCGTCTGGTAGAAATCGATTGCAAGAAATTTCCTGCAATTCCGCTTTGCGATCGCGGAAAATTGTTGCAGAGTGATTGGCGAAGGACCGCTTGCGGTTCTACCGGTGTTGGGAGAGAGCGCGCCGGGTAGGAAGTTTACTTTCTGTCCGGCGCGCCGAACTTCGCAGACGCAGCATCTTCTACATAAACGGTTTTAGCGCTCCCTGCCCTCTTCGTGAGGGACAGGGAGCGCGCCGTTTGATGCTCGATTTATTTCGCCATTTCGCAGATGCAGCATGGCAGCTCACATCATTGTTGGTGCAATAATCCCGTCGATATGGGCCGGTGATTCGCGCCGCCTGCACCGCGCGATTGCCGCCGACAGGGCATATGCTAGAGCCGCATTCCATGACGCGAGTTCCGCCGTTGCCCCTCCCTTCCCCCACGCCCTCCATCGGCCCTGCCCGCCTGCTCTGGGCAATTGCGCTGCCGGCCATGCTCACCAACGTGGCGACCGCCCTGTTCGGACTTGCCGACATGTGGGCGATCGGCCGTCTCGGCGATGCGCCCGCGCAAGGTGCGGTAGAACTTGGCGCGAAGTACATGATGGGCCTGCTCAACGTGTTCAACTTCCTGCGCACGAGCACCGTGGCGCTTACCGCGCAAGGGGCCGGGCGAGGCGATCCGCAGGCGCAAGCGGAAACCCTGACCCGCGCGCTGGCCGTCGCGTTGGGGATAGGGAGCGTGCTGCTTTGCCTGATGCCGCTGGCCATCCCGCTCGGCCTCGACCTGCTGGAAGCCACGGGCCCGCTGCGCACGAACGCACGGCATTACATCGAAATCCGCTATTGGGCCGGCCCGCTCTGGCTGGGCAATTGCGTACTGATGGGCTGGCTGATCGGGCAGAGGCTGGTGCGTCACGTCCTGGTCGTGGAAATCGCCGCGAATGCCGTTCACATCGCGCTCGACCTGTTCCTCGTGCTGGTCGCCGGATGGGGTGTCACCGGCGTGGCGACGGCCACGTTCTCTTCCGAACTGTTCAAGTTCGCGCTGCTTGCCGTCCTGGTGTTCCGTCGGCCGGAAGCGGGCGCCGCATTCGCCCTGGCCGGGCTTCGCTCCACTTGGCGCCGCAGCGAACTCGCCCGGCTTTTCGCACTCAATCGCGACCTCTTTCTGCGAACCCTGCTGCTCACCGCCGCCCTGCTCGCCTTTGCCCGAACCGGCGCACAGGCGGGTCCGGTGACGCTGGCCGCGAACGGCATCCTCTTCCAGCTGTTCATGCTGGCAACGTTGCTGCTGGACGGCTTCGAAAGCGCCGCGCAAGTGCTTTGCGGCGAAGCCCTGGGAGCCGATGACCGCACACGCTTTCGCACGACCGTCCGCTCGGCGCTGTTGTGGGGCGGCGTCATGGGCCTTGCACTCACCGTGGCCTATGGACTTAGAGGCAAGGCGCTGGCCGGGGCCTTCAGCACCGACCCGCACGTCAGCGCCGAAACCGGCATCTACGCGCGCTG
>NZ_DAMDBA010000075.1:17131-24234 GCF_032093395.1 Novosphingobium sp. | reverse complement strand
CATGAGCCGGGCCGACTTCCAGAAGGCCCGTGACGAAGTGCTGGCCAAGGCCATGGCCGACGACCGCCTGACCAATGTGCGACTGAGCGATCTTCCCGACGTTTCCACGCTGAAGATCAACACCAACACCCGCGCGCTGACGACTTACGGCGTGACCGCCGCCAGCGCGAACTCCACGCTGCAGACCGCCTGGGGCGGCACCTACGTCAACGACTTCCTCGACAAGGGCCGCGTCAAGCGCGTCTTCGTCCAGGGCGACGCACAGTTCCGTTCGCGCCCCGAAGACCTCGCCAACTGGTTCGTGCGCGGCACGAGCGGCCAGATGGTCCCCTATTCCGCCTTCTCGACGATCAGCTGGTCCACTGCGCCCAGCAGCTCCTCGCGCTTCAACGGCCTTCAGGCCTACGAATTCTCGGGCAGCCCGGCACCCGGCGTAAGCTCGGGCGCGGCGATGGACGTGATGGAGGAACTGGCTAGCCAGGTCTCCGGCACCGCAGTGGCCTGGGCGGGCTCGTCCTATCAGGAGCGGCTTTCCTCCGGCCAGGGGCCCCTGCTCTATGCTCTGTCGTTGCTGGTAGTGTTCCTGTGTCTGGCGGCGCTCTACGAAAGCTGGTCGATCCCCGTCGCGGTCATCCTGGTGATCCCGCTCGGCCTGCTGGGCGCGATCATGGCAGTGACGCTGCGCGGCCTGGAAAACGACGTCTACCTCCAGATCGGCCTGCTCACCACCATGGGCCTCGCCGCCAAGAACGCCATTCTCATGATCGAGTTCGCCGAACAGGCCGAACGTCAGGGCAAGCGCGTGATCGAGGCCGCTCTGGAAGCCGCCCGCATCCGCCTGCGTCCGATCCTGATGACCAGCTTCGCGTTCATCTTCGGCGTGGTGCCGCTCGCCATCGCCAGCGGCGCGGGCGCCAACAGCCGCATCGCCATCGGCACGGCGGTGGTCGGCGGCATGCTGACCGCAACGCTGCTGGCCATCTTCTTCATCCCGCTGTTCTTCGTGCTCGTCCGACGGGGCGTCCGCGACGGGCTCGCTTCGGTCCGTCGCCATGTGCAGCAACGCCGCGGACGAAAGGGAGACGCTGCATGATCCGTTCGCGATGGCTGCCCGGTGCAGCGCTTGCCTCGATCTCCGCGCTGGCGCTCGGTGCATGCTCCATGGCTCCGAAGTACGTCGCCCCAGCGCCGCCGGTTGCAGAGTCATGGCCGGTCGGAGACGCCTACCTCGCCCAGAGCGAGGTGACGCTGCCCTTGGTTTCCTATACGGAGATATTTCAGGATCCTCGGCTTCAGTCGCTGGTCGAACAGGCGCTCACCAACAACCGCGACTTGCGCGTCGCCGCCGCGAACCTGGCCGCCGCCCGCGCGCAAGTGCGCGTGGTTCGCGCCAACCAGTTCCCCGCGATCGGCGTCAGCGGCTCGGCCAGCCGCACCGAGGCGAATGGCGCGGCAGCCGGCGGCACCACCGGAAACGTCACCGGCGATCGCTCCTCCTATTCGCTGCAAGGCGGCATTTCGAGCTTCGAACTCGACTTCTTCGGCAAGTACGCCAGCGCCACCGAGGCCCAGCGCAACACGGCGCTTTCCACAGAGGCGGCCGCGCGCACGGTGCGGCTTGGCCTGGTCGCCGATCTGGCCCAGGCCTGGGCGACTTATGCGGCGGACAAGGAACTTCTGGAGATAGCGCAGGCGACCGCCGCCAACGCGGAGCGTAGCGTCGCCCTCACCGGCGCTCGGCTGAAGGGCGGGATCGCACCGCGCACCGATCTGCGACAGGCCGAGCAGGTACTCGAAACCGCGCGTGGCGACGTCGCTTCGCAGACCACCGCATTGGCGCAGGACGTCAACGCGGTACGCCTGCTGGTCGGCGCCGATTTCGATGAAGCCCTGCTTCCGGGCAATCTGGACGAGGTCAATCGCTCCCTGGCCGTGCTTCCGGCAGGCACGAGTTCGCAGGTTCTGCTGCGCCGTCCGGACGTCTTGGAAGCCGAATATTCCCTGCGTGCCGCCAATGCCGATATCGGCACGGCGCGTGCCCAGCTTTTCCCGTCGATCTCGCTGACCGGGCTGCTCGGTGTCGCCAGCAATGCCTTGTCCGCCCTCTTCGACAAGGGCGCCTTCTCCGCCACCGGCACGGCCGCCGCAAGCTGGTCAATCTTCAATGCCGGCGGAAGGACCGCCAATGTCGAAGTCGCCAAAGCGCAGCGCGATGCCGCGCTCGCGACTTACGAAAAGGCGATCCAGACCGCGTTCCGCGAAGTGGCCGATGCCCTGGCCGGCCAGGGAACGCTGGCCGAACGCCTGCGCGCAGCCTCTAGGTTCACCGAAGCGGCCACCGATACCGCGCGGCTGACCGAGGCCAGCTATCGACAGGGCATCACCAGTTCGCTCGAGAATCTGGATGCGCAACGCAGCCTCTACAGCGCCCGGCAGCAGGAAATCGCCGTGCGCCTCGCCGCCGCGGGAAATCGGATTACGTTGTATCGCGTGCTCGGCGGAGATCAGGCCAGCCCGCCGCAAACCCGATAGGTCTTAAAGCTTGAGGCCAGGAAGCTTCGCTGCCTTTGCGCTACTCGGCGTTTTCGGCGGCTTGCGCAGCGCGATCGCGCGTATCGCGAATTGCCAGTTCTATGAGCCGGGCATTGACTTCCAGCAGGCTTTCCTCGCGCCGGCCAGGCAACGTGCCCAGTATCCGCCTCAACCTTCGGTCGGTGGCCAGGGTGATGGAACGCTCGATACCGGTCATGAGCGTGGTTGCCATCAGCACCGCAGTATCGCCAAGCGCTCCCTGTCGATCCATCTGAGCCACGAACAGCCCGATCAGCGGACGCGTCGAATTGACGCGCTGATGCATGATGCGCACGTCGAACTGATCGGCCATCGAGTTGCGCAAGTGCAGCAGCCCCGTATGGCGGGCCCAGAATTCGTGGTATGACCGCACGAAGGCCATGGCGCGGGCGGCGAGTTCCTCGTCCGTCCAGTATTCGCGCGCTAGGGCAACATATTCATCCTGGGCCGTGCCCATGACGGGCTCCAGAATAGCCAGCAGCAGTTCGGTGAAGTCGGTGAAGTAATTGTAGAGCGAAGTCATGCCGAGCCCTACCGAGCGTGCCACGGCGCCCAGCGTGACCGGCTCATCGGTATTCTCCACAAGCTCGATCGCTGCCGCGAGAATGCGTTCGCGGGTTATTCGGCCCTTCCGGCCCAGTCTCTGTCCATGAAGATTGTGGCTGATCCCCGCGCCCGCGCCTGTTACGGCTGCTGCCAGCTGCGCCGAATAGGCGGAAGGACTGCCGTCCTGTCCGCCCTCGGTCGTCGTGAACTCACCCGGCGGGCCGGACTGCTCCGGCGATGCCGGAACAGAATGGCCAGAGGGAAGCGCCGCGTCCGCAGGCTGTTCGGTCGATCCCGGCCCAGGCGCCTCGGACGGTGCCCCCACTTCCGCGTGCCGCTTGCCGTCAGGCCGCCTCGACCTGACCAACGGGCCAGGCGAGGATTTTGACGTCGGTGAACTCTTCAATGCCTTCGACACCCCACTCGCGACCCATACCGCTCGCCTTGTAGCCACCGAACGGAATGTCGCCGGCGATGCACATGCCGTTGTTGACGCTCATCGACCCGGTGCGCACGCGCTTGGCGATATTGATGGCCCGGTTCAGATCGCCCGAACTCACTCCGCCCGATAGGCCATAGGAGCTCTGGTTGGCAATGCGCACCGCATCCTCGTCGTCCTCATAGGGAATGACCACCAGGACCGGGCCGAAGATTTCCTCCTGGGCAATGCGCATGTCGTTGGTAACGTCTGCGAAGCAGGTCGGCTCCACGAAAAAACCGCCGCCCTTGTCGGGGCGGATCTGCCCTCCGGCAAGCAGCGTGGCGCCTTCTTCCTGGCCCAGGTCGATGTAGCTCTTCACCCGCTCCATCTGACGCTTCGAGATCACCGGCCCCATGATATGTGCGGGATTGGCGATATCGCCCCAGTTGTCGCCGAAATTGCCATAGGCGCCCTTGAGAATGGCCTTGGCCTCCTCGTAACGGCTCCGTGGCACCAGCAGGCGCGACTGTACGGCGCAGCCTTGCCCGGCGTGGAACACCAGCATCGCCATGCCCACTTCCATGGCGAAGTTCGGCGCATCGTCGAGCACGATCTTGGCAGATTTTCCGCCGAGTTCGAGGAACACGCGCTTCAGCGTGGGTGCGCCCTGCTCCATGATGCGCTTGCCGACACCGGTCGACCCGGTGAACGAGATGAGATCCACGCGCGGATCGGTGACGAGCATTTCACCCGCCAGCGCCGGATCGGCGCCGAACACCACGTTGATGACGCCATCGGGGAAACCGGCTTCGCTGGCCAGTTCACCGAAGATTGCGCCCATGCCGGGGGTATCCGGTGCGGGCTTGAGGATCACGGTGCAGCCCGCCAGCAAGGCCGCTACCATCTTGCCGATATTGACGTAGAGCGGGACGTTCCACGGTGTGATCGCCCCGACCACGCCGACCGCCTCGCGCACGCCGACCCGCTTGTGGATCATGCCGAACGCCGGCTTCTCGCCGTAATCCTTTTCCCACTCCAGCTGGTCGAAGACGCGCATGTAATCGTCCCAGCCGTCCAGCGCCATGTCGACATGGGCACGGTTCACCGCCCCCTGCGCGGCACCTGCCTCGTGCATGGCCAGTTCCGCCAGACGCGGGCGAGCCGCCTCGAACAGCTCGCGGTACTTGCCTACCAGCGCCACGCGCTTTTCGGTGTTGGTGGACCAGTCGGTCTCGTCGAAGGCCCGGCGGGCGGCGGCGATGGCGGCGTTGACGTCATCGGCGGTGGCATCGGCGGCCTTGCCTACCGGCTCTCCGGTCCAGGGACTGATAACGTCGAACGTGGCGCCGTTGCTGGCGCCGCGCAACTGTCCGTCGATGTAGAGCTTGGCTTCGGGAAGAGTGGTCATCGTCTGATCCTTGGCGGAAACGGGTTCTTGCACGAGGTCTGAAGCGCTCACGGGCGGCGCGCCCCGACCGAGACGTGAAGCACGCGCACATCGGGTGGCAGGTCGAGCACCGAACGGAACACGCCGGTGACGTTTTCGGTCTGGGAGATCGGCCGCGTACGCAAGTCGATGCCCTTGGCGGCACAGCCCCCATGGAAACGCATTGCGGCGTCCTGATCCCAACCGGGCGCGGTCTTGCCGGGTTCGTACATCGGCCCGGCGCGCACGGTGGTCACGCGAATTCCGGCGGGCTCCAGTTCCTCGACCAGCGCCTCGGTAAAGCGCTCGAGCCCGGCCTTGGTGGTCTGGTAGAGCGAGAGCATGACGAAAGGCACGGCGATGGATTCGCTGCCCACGTTGATGATCTGGCCGCCCTTTTCCATCATCGGGATCGCCGCGCGGCAGCAATAGATCGGCCCGTTGAGGTTGGTGGCGATGATATCGTCGATCTGCGCGTCCGTAGCCTCGGCCACCGTAAAGGGCTCGTAGATCGCGGCGTTATTGATCAGCACATCGATCGTCGGATGCCTTTCGGCGATGGTGGCGAAAGCCTTGCGCACGGAATCTGCGGAAGCGACGTCACATTCGACCGCCATGGCCGAACCGCCGATTTCCCGGGCGGCCTCCTCCACCTTGGACAGCGTGCGTCCCAGGAGGATCACGGTCTCTCCCTCACTGGCGAAGCGTTTGGCCAGAGCCCGGCCGAGACCCGCACCCGCCCCCGTGATCACGATCGTCTTACCCACGCATCCTCCCGCTTTTTGGGCTTCCCAGTGCCGATGCTTGCCGACACGATTTCCCGGACTGTAGCTCTTGCACAACCCGCTGCCTATCGCGGGAACGATGGATCGCGATAACCGCCCGGGCGGTGCTCGCTCAGGTTCTCGCGATGTCCACGATCAGGCGCGAGAGCTTCTGCCGCGCGATTTTCCAGCCATCGGCAGAGCGGCGATACGTCTCATGATAGTGGCCATAGCCCGTCAATGCGAAATCGTCTTTCACGACCCGGTCCTGCATGGCCCAGACCGCTTCGCCGATATCGCCATCGATGGTAATTTCCGGCGAATGGATCTGATGGACGGTTTTCGCTTCCGCCAGAGAGCGGCGGACCATCGTTACGAAACCGTCCCTCCCCGTCTCCAGCGTGCCCCCTGCAGGCCGCGTGTCGATCTCGCAGTCCTCGGTGAACAGCGCTGCCCAGCCGTCCCAGTCCTTGGTATCGAGGAGCCGGCAATAGCGGGCCTTGAGATTGCAGATCTCCAGCCAGTCGTCGAAATCGAATGTCTGCGACATGCGCCATTGCTCCCTTATCAGCCGGACATCGTTTCCGCTTCCAGTCTCTCGGCGGCGAGCTTTCGCAAGTCTGCGGTCTTGATCTTGGCGCTGCCCGTGGTCTTGAGATCGCTTTCGGCAACGAACAGGACCCGACGCGGCACCTTGTAGCTGGCGAGCTTCTGCTTGGCGAAATCGCGGATCGATCCCGCTTCCGGCCGGGTGCCATCGATCGGCACCACACAGGAAACCACCAGTTCACCCAAGAGATCGTCCGGCACGCCCACCGTCTGCACCATCTTCACCTCGGGATGGGCACGGATCACATCGTCGATCTCGAGAGGAGAGACATTGGCGCCCCCCGTCTTGATGATGTCGTTGAGACGCCCTTCCCAGAACAGGCGGCCTGCCTCGTCCAGGTAACCGCCGTCCGCCGTTCGCAGGAAGCCTTCCCCGTCCAGCGTCTCGTCCAGAGGCACGCCGAGATAGCCGAGCATCAGGGTCGGGCCCTTCACCGCGATTTCGCCGCGCTCGCCCAAGGGCATCGTCGCACCGGTGAGCGGATCGACGATCTTGATCGTGGAGCCCGCCGTCGGCGCCCCGTGCGACTTGCCGGCGATCTCGGCAGGCGTGCCGGAGGCAAAGACAGAGATCAGGGTGAAGGTTTCGGTGTTCCCGAAAGCCTGCGCCGGTTCGCGCCAGTCGGTGTCGATCGTGGGATGCTGCGCGCAGGGCGTGGCCGCGTCGATGTAATGCATCGCCGAAAGATCGACCGTCTCGTAATTGGGGGCGGCGATCAGCTGCGCCCACTGGTGCGGCCAGGCCAGCATCATCGACGCCTTCTCC
>NZ_DAMDBA010000075.1:0-17121 GCF_032093395.1 Novosphingobium sp. | reverse complement strand
GCCATGAGCGACAAGGCTTCTTCCGCGTCGAACCAGCGCTGAAGCACCAGCGAACCGCCCGAGCCAAGCGTGCCGCCCAGCGCCATCGAGAAGTTGCCCGACCAGAAGAAGCCGTTGGCCGACCAGGTGCGCGGCGGAACCTTCACATCGTACCACTGCGGCCAGCGCCAGAGCTGGAGACAGACGCCGCGATGCGCGGAGACGATGCCCTTCGCCTTGCCGGTCGATCCCGAAGAAAAGAACAGAACACCGGGATCGCTTGGCTGCACCGATGCAGCAGCCGCATCGACCAGCGCCGGATCGACGCCCTTTCCGCGCGCGAGGAAGGTGCTCCAACCCTCGATCGCGCCAAGGCCTTCATCGCTGTCGATCAGGGCGAGATGGCGAAGGAACGGGAACTTCGTGGACGCGACTTCGCCCGGTTTTGCGCTCGCGATCCGCGGTTCGAGATCGACGAGGATTTCCGCGAAATCCTTCTTGAGCACCCGGCGTTCCAGCAGCAGCACCGAACAGCCGCCCATCTGCAACACGGTTTCCAGTTCGGCAGCCGTGGAGAACGTGCTCATCGTCATGGCCACGCCGCCTGCCAGGGCCGTGCCGAAAACGCCGGAAAGAAATTCAAGGCGGTTCGTCGCCAGCACGCCGACGCGGGTGCCCTTACCGACGCCGCACGCGAGCAGCGCGCGGGCGACCTCCATCGAGCGCGCCCAAAGATCGTCGTAAGTCCAACGCTCGACCCGGTCGCCCAGATGGATCACCGCCGCTTCGGACGGGCCGTGGCGGCGCGTGACCTCGCGAACGAAACCGCCGAGCGTCAGCGGGCCAATGCCCTGCTCTTCCACCAGCGGGATGCCGCGCACGATGGACAAGCCCTCGGTAACCTCGACCATGCGTTTCTCTCCCATCGAAGCCCTGCCGAGGCGGCGGCTTATTCAACCATTCCGCGGCGGCGGCTTACTCAACCACTGCGCGGCGGGCGGCTCCCTCAAACCGCCCGCCGCGTCGGCTGCATCAGGCGTTCACGTCGACGATGTAACGGCCGGTGACCTCACCGGACATGAACTTGCGCGCAGCCTCGATCGCTTCGCCCAGGCCGATGGTCTGGCCGATGGTTTCCAGCGCAGCCGGGTCGAGATCCCTGGCAAGGCGATCCCAAGCCTTCAGGCGCTTGGCCTTGGGAGCCATGACGCTGTCGATTCCCAGCAGCGAAACGCCGCGCAGGATGAAGGGCATGACCGTCGAGGGCAGATCGAAGCCCTGCGCCAGCCCGCAGGCGGCAACGGCGCCGCCGTACTTCGTCTGCGCGATGGCATTGGCCAGGGTGTGGCTGCCAGCCGTATCGACGACGCCGGCCCAACGCTCCTTCTGGAGCGGCTTGCCCTTTTCGGCAAGTTCGGCGCGGTCGATGATCGTTTCCGCGCCCAGCGACTTCAGGTAATCCGCTTCGCCCGGCTTGCCGGTGAGCGCGGCGACCGAATAGCCCAGCTTCTTGAGGATCGCGATGGCGACCGATCCGACGCCGCCGGTGGCACCCGTCACGAGAATTTCGCCCTGATCCGGCGTGACGCCCCAGTCCACCAGCGCATCGACGCAGAGCGCAGCGGTGTAGCCGGCGGTGCCGATCGCCATGGCCTGCTTGGGCGTGAAGGCCGAAGGCAGCGGCACCAGCCAGTCGCCCTTGAGCCTGGCCTTCTGCGACAGGCCACCCCAGTGGCCCTCGCCCACGCCCCAGCCGTTGAGCACGACGGTATCGCCCGCCTTCCAGTCGGCATGGCTGCTTTCGGTGACAGTGCCGACAAGGTCGATCCCCGGCACCATCGGGAACTTGCGCACCACCGGAGAAGCCCCGGTGACGGCCAGGCCGTCCTTGAAGTTCAGCGTCGAGAAGGCCACGTCCACGGCGACATCGCCTTCGGGCAGAGCGCTTGTGTCAAGCTGCTGGAGAGTGACCGTCTGGCCCTCATCGCTCTTGTCGATCACGATAGCGGAAAACATGGCATACTCCCTGGCGTATTCCCTCGGGGCCCCGTTCAGCCCCGACGATGCAGGCCTTCGTTGAAAGGGAATATGCGCCGCGGCGTCAATGCCGCCACCCCATGCCATCGCCTAGGCGAAGCGGCATCATGGGTGGGGTATCAACCGGAGTATTCGTAGGGGCGTCAACCGCCCGGCGAAACGCCGTGGGCCGCCAGCAGGTCCGCCACTTTCGGGAAGGCCTTGGCGCGCATGGTTCCGTACATCGAAAGCCGCAGGATCTCGCGCGAATAGCGACGCGACAGTTCCCGTCGCTGGCCTTCGTCGGCGGCATGGGCGCGGGCGAGGATGGGCCAGAAGAACACCCCGGCCAGGTTCATCACCGAGTAGACCTCGAAATCGATTCCCGGCTCTGCCAGCTCCGTTCCGGCGAAACGGCCCAACGACCCGCAATACTCGCGCCAGAACGGATCCTGCGACGGGTCCGGCGAGGCCAATACCTGCTGGAGCCATACTCTGCAGATGTCCGGGTTTTCCATCGCGAAATCGCACAGGCGCTCGGTCAGGGCAACGACGTCGACTTCCTCGACCCGGCGCTCGCCCACGGTCTCGGGATCGCCGAAAACGGCATGGAACAGCTTGTCGGAAACCCACTGGATGGTCGCCTCGATCAGCTTTTCGCGGGTTTCGAAATGCTGATAGGCCGTGCCGCGATTGACGGCGGCGAGATGGGCCACGGCCGATAGGCTGACGCCCTCCGGCCCGTCTTTGGCCAAAAGGTTGGCCGCTGCGTCAAGGATGACGGCGCGCGTGGCGACCGGATCGCGCGTCCTGCGCCGTGTTTTCGCCTCCATGCTCGCCTCTCTCTTCATCAAAGGGCGAGCATAGCGGCAGGGTTACTAATCGACAATGTTGATTAGCTTGACCTCAGAGGAAGGCTTTTACCTTTTCGAGCACCAGTTCGGCGTGCTCCTTCCGACAGATCAGCAGGTCGGGCATATAGACGTCTTCCTGGTTGTAGACCAGCGGGCTGCCGTCGATGCGCGAGACATGCAGACCCCAGCCTTGCGCGACGGCAGCGGGGGCGCAGCTGTCCCATTCGTATTGACCGCCAGAGTGGAGGTAGATGTCCGCTTCTCCGCGCAGGATCGCCATGGCCTTGGCCCCGGCCGATCCCATCGGTACCAGTTCGGCACCAATCTCTTCGGCCACGCCGGTTGCTTCCTTGGCGGGACGCGTGCGGCTGACGACCATGCGCAGCTTTTCCGGCGCGGGAGGAATCTCGCCAGGCTGGTCGGAGCGCAGGACCACGCCTGCGCCCGGCAGCGCCACGGCACCCAGCACCGGCGCGCCGTCCACCGCCATGCCGACATGAACCGCCCAGTCGGCACGCTCCTCGCCATATTCGCGGGTGCCGTCGACCGGATCGACGATCCACACCCGCTCCTTGGCCAGACGTTCGGCATTGTCCTTCTCCTCTTCGGAGAGCAGCCCGTCCTCGGGCCGCTGCTCGCGAAGGGCGTGGCAGAGGAACTGGTTGGCGGTCTGGTCCCCCGCCTTGCCCAGCGACTTGCCCGAGAACAGGCCGGAAGCCCGCACGTCGAGCAGGATCTTCCCCGCCACTTCGGCCAGATGCGCGGCGAGATCGCCATCGTTGAGGCTGGCGTTGAGGCTCATCAGGAGTCTCCCAGCAGCGTGTCGACGATGAGGTTCGCGGCCTCTTCCGGCGAGATCGCCGTGGTGTCGATGCGGATTTCGGGGTTGCGGGGCGCTTCGTAGGGGCTGTCGATACCCGTGAAGTTCTTCAGCTCGCCCGAGCGCGCCTTCTTGTAGAGGCCCTTGACGTCGCGTGCTTCTGCCACCTTCAGCGGCGTGTCGATGAACACCTCGAAGAACTCGCCTTCCGGCAGCATCGTGCGCACCATCTCGCGATCCGCCTGGAACGGCGAGATGAAGGCGGTAATCACGATCAGGCCCGCATCGGTCATCAGCTTCGAGACTTCGCCCACGCGGCGGATGTTCTCGATGCGGTCAGCCTCGGTGAAGCCCAGATCCTTGTTCAACCCGTGGCGTACGTTGTCGCCATCGAGCAGGAAGGTGTGCCGGTTCATCCGGTGCAGCTTCTTCTCGACGAGGTTGGCGATGGTCGACTTGCCGGAGCCCGAAAGGCCGGTGAACCACAGCACCGCCGGGCGCTGGTTCTTCAGGCCCGCGTGCTGTTTGCGGTCGATGTCCACGGCCTGCCAGTGCACGTTCTGCGAACGGCGCAGCGAGAAGTGGATCATGCCCGCCGCCACCGTGGCGTTGGTCATCTTGTCGATCAGGATGAAGCCGCCGAGCGTGCGGTTGTCGGCATAGGCCTCGAACACGATCTGCTTGTCGGTGGTGAGTTCCGCCACGCCGATCGAGTTCAGTTCCAGCGTCTTGGCCGCCAGCTTCTCCATCGTGTTGACGTTGACTTCGTACTTCGGCTCCTGAACCGTCGCCGAAACCATCTGCGTGCCGACCTTCAGCCAGTAGGCACGGCCGGGCACCATGGCCTCGTCCGCCATCCACACGAAAGTCGCCTCGAACTGGTCGGCGGTCTGCGGCGGATTGTCAGCGACGGAGATCACCGAACCGCGCGAGCAGTCGATCTCGTCCGCGAAGCAGACGGTGACCGACTGGCCCGCCACCGCTTCTTCCAGATCGCCGTCATAAGTGACGACGCGGGTAATCGTGCTGGTCTTGCCCGATGGCAGGACGCGGATCTTGTCGCCCGCCCTGACCGAGCCGGTGGCGATCAGGCCCGAGAAGCCACGGAAATCGAGGTTCGGACGGTTCACCCACTGCACCGGCAGACGGAAGGGCTTGTCCGCGTCCACCGACGAGAGAACCTCGACCGTTTCCAGATGTTCCACCAGCGTAATGCCCGCGTACTGCGGCGCCTTGTACCACGGAGTCTTGTTCGAAAGCGTGGTGATGTTATCGCCCTTGAAGCCCGAGATCGGCAGAGCGGTGAAGCTCTCGATGCCGATTTCCCGCGCGAACTCGCCATATTCCTCGACGATCTTGTCGAAGACCTCCTGGCTGTAGTCCACCAGGTCCATCTTGTTGACGGCGAGGACGATGTTCTTGATGCCGATCAGGTGGCACAAATACGAGTGGCGGCGCGTCTGCACCAGCACGCCCTTGCGCGCATCGATCAGGATCACCGCAAGGTCGGCGGTCGAGGCGCCGGTGACCATGTTGCGGGTGTACTGTTCGTGGCCCGGGCAGTCGGCGACGATGAACTTGCGCTTCTCGGTGTTGAAGAAGCGGTAGGCCACGTCGATGGTGATGCCCTGTTCGCGCTCGGCGGCAAGACCGTCCACCAGCAGCGCGAAGTCGATTTCCTGGCCCTGGGTTCCGACCTTCTTCGAGTCCGACTGGAGCGCGTCCAGCTGATCCTCGAAGATCATCTTCGAATCGTAGAGCAAGCGCCCGATCAGGGTGGACTTGCCGTCGTCGACGCTGCCGCAGGTGATGAAGCGCAGCATCGTCTTGTGCTCGTGCTGGACGAGATAGGCGTCGATGTCGTCGGCGATCAGCTGGTCGGTGACGTAGACAGCTTCTTTGGTTTCGATGTCGGCCATCAGAAGTACCCCTGCTGCTTCTTGACTTCCATGCCGGCACCGCCGGCGTCCTTGTCGATGGCGCGGCCTTGCCGTTCCGAAGTGGTGGTGAGGAGCGTTTCCTGGATCACTTCGGGAAGCGTCTTCGCCTCGCTCTCCACCGCGCCGGTCAGCGGGTAGCAACCGAGCGTGCGGAAGCGGATCGAGCGTTCGACGGGAACCTCGCCGGGCTGGAGCGGGAAGCGCTCGTCATCGACCATCAACAGCATGCCATCGCGCTCCACGGTGGGGCGCTTGTCCGCGAAATAGAGCGGCACGATCGGAATGTCGTTGAGGTGGATGTACTGCCAGATATCCAGCTCGGTCCAGTTGGAGATCGGAAAGACCCGGATCGATTCCCCGCGCGCCTTGCGGGCATTGTAGAGGTTCCACAATTCCGGGCGCTGGTTCTTGGGATCCCAGCCGTGAGAGGAAGTGCGGAACGAGAAGATACGCTCCTTGGCGCGGCTCTTCTCCTCGTCGCGCCGAGCGCCGCCGAAGGCCGCGTCGAAGCCGAACTTGTCCAGCGCCTGCTTCAGGCCTTCCGTCTTCCACATGTCGGTGTGGAGTGCGCCGTGGTCGAAGGGATTGATGCCCTTCTCGGCCGCTTCCGGATTTTGATAGACCAGCAGTTCCATGCCGCTTTCACGCGCCATCTTGTCGCGCAGCTCGTACATGGCCTTGAACTTCCAAGTCGTATCGACGTGGAGCAGCGGGAACGGCGGCGGCGAGGGATAGAAGGCCTTGCGGGCGAGATGCAGCATCACGGCGCTGTCCTTGCCCACTGAATAAAGCATCACCGGCTTTTCGGCCTCGGCAACGACTTCGCGAATGATGTGGATGCTCTCGGCTTCGAGACGCTCCAGGTGCGTGAGTGTTTTCATCGGGTCATCCTCTGCCGGGGCGCGTGCCCGTTGGCTGGGTTCCTTGGAACAAGGTATTCGGTTCGCCCGATCCGAATCGCAGGGATGACAATCCTGCGAACCTCCCATATGGGAGGGCATGGCCCTCACAAGCAACGATGAGACCGATCTCCTGATCCCGCTCTTTCAAGGGAGCGGCGAAAATCCGCGTTTCTCGACATTTTTGGAAAGGCTGCGCCGACGCACCCAAGCCGATTACGTCAGCTTGATCCTTCGCATGGGCGATGGACCTCATGCCGCAATCGTCGATAGCTACGCCGGAATCGACATCCGGCAACGCGCGCACGAATCGCGAGTTCAGGGGCCATTCGACCTGGACCGCTATCTCTACGACAGCCTGCGTCCCGGGCGGGTCTATTCGATCGGTGAAATGATAGATCACGATCCCGTCGCTCGCGCCGATCGCAACCGCAGGATGGCACAACTGGGCATTGGCGATGAGCGAGTGGTGCGGATCGCGGGTGGCGAACGCTATAGCGCCTGGCTGCTGATGGCACGCGCGCGGGAATGCTCCGCCGCCGACAGCGCACTGCTGTCCAGCCTGGCGCCCTATGTCGCCATTGCGGTGGAAAACCTCGTCGCGATGGACCGCGACCGCCTTTCGGCGCGGATCAATGCCATGGGGCTGGAACGAACCGGCAAGGGCTGGATGCTGATCGACGCCGAGGCGCGGGTGGTTTCGGCCGATCCGGCACTCTCGCATTTCTGGCAGAAGCACTGCGGCGCGGCCCTGCGCCCCGGCGAGCGCGTGCTGGGCCTCGATCTCACCGCCGAACGAAAGCTGGCCGCGGCCGCCGCCGAGATGGTGCAAGACCGGACCCTGCCCGCGCGCCCCGTGCTGCTGCGCGGCGATCCTCATGTCGAGGCCCTGTTGATGCCGGCCGAACATGGCGAGGCTCTCGCTGGTCCGGCGCTCATGGCGCTCTGCACTTTGCCTCGCCCCCATTCGGAGCATAGCGCCGAGCGACTGGCCGAAGTCTTCAACCTGCCGCGGCGCGAAGCCGAAGTGGCGATGGCCCTGGCGGACGGTCACTCCATTGCCGAGGCGGCCGGACGAATGGGGCTGACGCTGGAGACGACGCGCAACTACTCGAAGCGCCTATACGCCAAGCTGGGCGTGCGCGGGCAGGCCGAACTGGTCAAGCTGGTCTACGAGAGCAGCGCGGTGATGGGGTAGTGCTTCTTCCACTCTTGGGCGATGACTTCTGCGGCCCCGCTCTACCGGCACCCAATCTCACGCCGTCATCCTGAACTCGTTTCAGGATCCATGGTGCCGATCGCCCGACGGTTTGGGGCGAGAAATGGACCTGAACCAAGTTCAGGATGACGATCGCGTGAGGTAAGCGACGTGCGCAGCGTGTGCAATCAATCGCCCAGCCTCGCCTCCATCGCCGCAATCTCCGAGCGCAGCCACATCGTTTCGGACAGGTTCCTGCCCCCCGAGGCCGCCAGCAGTGCCTCATGCGCCGCCTTGCGCACAGTGAGCGCCTCTGCATTGTCCGGCTCGGAACTCAGGGCGATGTCGGTCAGATGCACGGCTTCCAGCGGAGCGCCCGCATTCAGCTTCGCCTGCGCCCGTTCGGCCAGCCTTGCCGCGCCGCCCGCCAGTTCCACAAGATCGGCATCGACGCTGGAGCGCGGCACGCCAAAGAGCGCAGTGGTGCCGTCCTCATAGTGAAGCCAGCCCGAATACTCCCGCCAGATCGACTTGACCGCCCAGGCCGCCTTGCCGTGAAATTCGCCGATCTCCATGCCATCGGGCCAGGCGAATTCGCGCATCAGGGTGTGCACGTCCTTACCCGCGTTCATGCCGTCCAGCGTATAGTCGCGCACATAGCTGACGGCCGCATGCATCCTGTCAAGGTCGGCGCGGATGCGATCGGCTCCGCGAATGGCCTCGCCATGTCCGGTGACGACGATCTCGGCGCCGAGCGCACGGATCGTCTCCAGCGACTTCAGATAATGGCGCACCAGGCGCGGCTTGTCCCCGCGCAGCGTGTTGAGGAACGGCATCGACAGCCAGACCGGGCCGAAGACATTCCCGGTAAAGGCGATCTTCTCGCTGGGCATCCAGACCGTCAGCGCGTCGATCGTCTCGCCTTCCGGCGTGGAGATCACTTCGAAGGTCCGACCGCCGAGTTCGATGGTCAGCTTGCGATCCACCAGGATGTCCGGCTTTACGTTCGGGGCCGGCTTCGGCGTTCCGCCACGCTTCAGCGTCGAGCCCCAGAGCTTGCCGCTCCTTGGCGCGAAAAACGGCTGCAACCGCATCATGTCGCCCAGCGCCTCGTTGAAGCCCGGGCCGCCGACGACTTGCGTGCCGTCCTCCACGAACTCCGGCACGCCGCCATAGTGATCGGCATGGCTCTGCGTAAGCAGGATGAAGGCTAGCGGGCCGGTGCGATGCGGCGCCAGCAATCGTTTCGTCCGCTCCACATTGTCCATGAAGCCGGTGTTGACCATGACGTCACCCTCGGCAGTGGTCACCAGATAGGCGTTCGAGATGTCGTTCGCCTGGAACACGAAATCGGTGATCGCGATGGCTTCGGCCTGCTCGTCCCCCGATCGAACAAGTCCAGCCAGCTTCGGCGTCGCTTCCTTGACTTCACTCATTTCAGGCCTCCTCGAAACCGATCATGACTTTGGCCGACTGCGGCGTCGCCGCGATTTCCAGCCCCTTCATCACTTCACTGAACGGCAGCTTGTGGCTGATCATCGGCGCAATCCTGTCCTTCAGGCGAGGCATGGCCGCCACGACCTCGGGCATCTCGGTGGGATAGCCGACCGCCGTAGTGATCGTCATCTCGCTGGTGAGCATACGCCCGACGGGGAACTCGATGGGCCGCATATAGGCCGCCGTGATGACCAGCTTCGCATGGAGCTTGGCCATCATGATCACGTCGGTCAGGATGTTCGGCGCGCCCGCCGCATCGATGAAGGCATCGGTGCCAACGCCCACGCGCCCATAGCTGGGCACTTCGCCATGCAGCTTCGCCAGTTCCGCGCGAAGATCGATCCTGCTGGGATCGAGCGCCGCGCGAACGCCCAGCGCTCGCGCCCGCTCCAGCCGCTCCTCCGACAGATCGAGCGCGACGACATCGGTAACGCCGCGATCGACCAGCCAGAGCAACATCCCCAGCCCGATCGGCCCGCAGCCGAACACCACGACTTTGTCGCCCGGCTTCACATCGGCGCGATTGACGCCGTGCATGGCGACCGCCAGCGGCTCGCACATCGCGGCGACATCATAGGAAATGCCTTCGGGGATCGGCAGGATGGAATCGCCGAGACGCGCCTCGCGCACCAGCAGTTCCTGCGTGAAGGCGCCTTCCGGGCCGCCCGAGCCGATATTGCTGGGCGTCATCATCGGATTGACGATCACCGGATCGCCCACCGCGATGCCTGGGACTTCCGCGCCGACTTCGATCACCTCGCCCGCGCCTTCGTGGCCCAGCGCGGTCTCCACGCCCGGCGGAATGCCGCCCATCTTGATGTAGGACAGGTCCGACCCGCAGATGCCGACCGACTTCATCCGGACCACCACGTCCTTCGGGCCCGCCGCCGGTCGTTCATAGGCATCGAGGCGCACATCGCCTTGCCCGTGGATCTTGAGCAGTTCCATCGCCTCTCTCCCTCCCGGCTCAGGGCCGAACCATGTAGCCACCGTCGATGGTGACGGTCTCGCCGGTCATGAACGAACTGGCGTCCGAGCACAGATAGGCGCCGATGCCCTCGAAATCCGCGGGATAGCCGGTGCGCTTCATCGGGATCGTCGGAGCGAAGTGCGCGGCGACGGCCTCGGCGCGGGCGCCCTCGCCCATCATCGGTGTAATGACCAGGCCCGGCGCGACCACATTGGCGCGGATGCCCAGCGGCGCCAGTTCGATCGCGAGGCAACGGATCGCCGCCGCTACCGCCGCCTTGGACGCCGCATATTCCATCTTGCCGGGAAGCCCCTGGAACAGCGAAAGCGAGCCGCAGGCAACCAGGCTACCGCCGCTTTCGTCACCGGCCTCGACCCGCTCCTTCATCAACCGCGCCCCTTCGCGCAGAGTGAAGAAGGCGCCGTCCAGCGCGGTCTTCTGGAATTCATGCCAATGCTCGGTCGGCATCTCGAACGCCGAATTGTAGCGTGGGCTGGCGCCGGAGTTGGCGAAGACGCAGTCCACCCGGCCGAAATCGGCCATCACTTGCGCGTAGCCATCGGCGATGTTCGCCTCTTCCGACACGTCCACCTGATAGGCGATCACCTTGCCCGCCCCGGCCGCTTCCAGTTCGGTCTTGGCCTTCGCGCTCTTCTCGGCATTGCGGGCCCAGATCGCCAGATCGCCTCCCATCCTGGCGACGCCCATGGCGAAGCCGAAGCCGATGCCGCCGTTGCCGCCGGTCACCACCGTCACCTTGCCCGTGCAGTCGAAAAGGCCCTTGGCCATCATTCTCTCCTCGATCCCATCGCCGGCCTTTCGCCAGCACTTTCGTTGGCGCGATGTTTCCCGGCCAACGCTTGCCCCGCAAGCGTCGGGGGCATAGAAATCAGGCCCTATCCAAGCATCAGGGACACGAATTCGGGCCAGAGACCCGGAAACGCCCCGAAGCTTCCGGGAGAAAGAGAGATGCCTGCCAGCGCGGCCACCCCGCTGCCGACGATGATCGTGGACGCGGCCCTGTCCGCTCCCGGAATCCATGCCGAAATCGTGCGTTTCGACATCCCCTCGCCAACCGATTCCCACCATGCCGTGGGCCAGGACTATCACGTCAACATGTGCCTGACGCCGCGCCCGCTGCAATCGCGCGGCGGCTATCGCGACCGCTGGGGGCCGCACCGATTCGAGCGGCTGGGCGACGTCTTCGCGATCCCGCCAGGCGAATCGCTTTACATCCGGGGCGGCAGCGGGCGGCAGGCATCGCTCGTCTGCACGATCGATGCCGCACTGGTGCATGACCTCCTCGGCCGCGACCTGCCGTGGGACGACGCGCACCTCGCCGCCGCGCTCGACATCGGCAGCGCCCAGGTCCGCGCCCTGCTGTTCCGCATCACCGCCGAAGTGCGCCATCCCGGCCTCGCCTCGCAGCGGATGCTGGAACTGCTGGGCGGCGAATTGGCCATCGAACTGGGCCGCTACGGCCTGGAAGTCTCGGAGCGCCCCATGACCGGCGGGCTGTCCGGGTGGCGGCTGCGCCTGATCGAGGAACGCCTGGCCGGAAACCTGACCGCGCCCGGTCTGAAGGAACTGGCCGATCTCTGCGGCCTTTCGGTGCGCCAGCTCACGCGGGGTTTCCGGGTCAGCCGCGCCTGTTCGATCGGCGACTACATCGAACAACGCCGCATGGAAGCCGCCAAGCGCCTGCTGATGGAGGGAGACAGCGTGAAGACCATCGCCTTCGCCATGGGCTTCGCGTCGCCCTCCAGCTTCACTTTCGCATTCCGCCGCGCGGTAGGGGCCAGCCCGAGCACGTTTCGCCAGCGACAGGGGCGTGCCTTGTCATCGCTACCTTGCGTTTCAGCGACGCCCTGACGCAGGTCTTGGCCTGCATTCTACATAACGGCCCGATCTGAAGCATCGGCCGCATTGCCAAGCGCCCCCGTGCGCTGGCTATCTCATGCCCATGAGGCCGCCCGAACGGCCCGCAAGGAAACACGGGAAAGAGGATCACGCGAATGGCCGAGCAACTCACGGCGGACAAGCTCGTCGGCGACGCTCTCGTAGAACAGGCGATGAAGGACACGGGCGTAGACGCCTTCGACAATGACACCTGGCGCGAAGGCTTCGATGTCCTCATCAACGACTTCAACGCCGGAATCGCGCGGGGACAGTACACCGAGGGCGGCATCGCCCGCACCGCCAGCGACACGCTTCACTATCTGCGCGGCCGCCTGAAGATTTCGGACTACCTGCGCCAGAACCCCGAACTGCTCAGCCGCCAGGTCGAACGCCCGGTCTTCGTGATGGGCGTGCCGCGTACCGGCACGACGCTGCTTTCCAACCTGCTCGCCGCCGATCCGGCGCGCCGGTCGCCGCTGACCTGGGAAATCGACGATCCGGTGCCGCCGGTCGCCTCGAAGGAATTGCTCACCACCGATCCACGCGCGCAGGCACGCCTTGCGCAGGAAAAGGCCATGCTCGAAGCCAATCCGTCGATGGGCAAGTACTATCGCGGCTCCGCCGTCTACCCCAACGAATGCGTGTTCTTCATGGCGCACGACTTCAAGACGCTGATGATCGATTCCAAGGGCAAACTGCCGGAATACAAGGAGTTCATCTTCTCCTGCGACATGACCAGCGCCTATGAGTACCACAAGAAGTTCCTCCAGGTGCTCCAGCAGAACGCGGGCGGCGTGTGGAACGTCAAGAAGCCCAGCCATGCGCTCTGGCTGGAAACGATATTCAAGGTCTACCCCGATGCCCGCGTGATCTGGACGCACCGCGATCCCTTCACCGCCACCGGATCGCTCTGCTCGATCATTTCGCTCAGCCACATGGCGCACATGGGCAAGCCGGATACCGCCTGGCTCAAGGAGAACTACACCTGGCAGGCCGCCGAGCACGCCAACCGGATCATGGATTTCCGCGATAAGCACGGCGAGGACAAGCTGATCGACGTCCACTATGCGGACATGACCTCCGATCCGATCGGCACGATGAAAACCGTCTATCGGCAACTCGGCGACGAATGGACCGCCGAAGCCGAAGCCGGCATCCAGAAGTGGGTGGACGAAAACCCGCAGGACAAGTTCGGCAAGCACGAATACAAGCTGGCCCAGTACGGCATAGAGAAGGCGGAGCTTGAGCCGTTGTTCGAGCGCTATCTTTCGCGCTACGACGTCGCCCGCGAAGGCTGAGGAGACGGGAATGCTCGAAGGCCGCCATTACCAGAACGCCTATCTCTGCGACAAGCTGGAAGACGGGATCGACCTGTTTCGCGGGCGCGGACTGACCCGCGAACCCATGATCATCCCGGTAGACCAGCAGGTGCTCACCCCGCAGGGGCTCAAACGCCAGAAGGGTCGCATCTGCTTCATCTGGATCGGCGAACTCCAGATCGAACTGATCGAGAACGAGATCGACGAAGCCGGCATCTATGCCAACTGCGCTCCGAGCGAAGGCCCGCTGCGCTTCCACCACATCTGCTTCGGCGTCGATGACTGGGCCGACTTCCGCGAGCGAGTGGATGAGCAAGAGTTTCCTATCGCCATGGAGCGTCCCGAAAGCGACGATCCGGGCGCCCTCAGGTTCCTGTACCTCGATGCGCGCAAGGTTTTCGGGCACTACATCGAATATACCTGGATGCCCGAAGCCATGTGGCAGCAGATCAAGGCCATGTAGGAATAGGCCAGCGTAGGAATAGGGCAGCCCGCGAACGTTGGTCTTCCGCGCCTCCGGTGCTCACGCAGTTGCATTAGGCTGCGCTAGGGGCCGCGGAAGTCTATCGTTCGCGGCTCCAATCCGAACCGCTTCACGAATCCAGGCACAGAAGGTGCAGGATGCGTGGTGCCTTTCAAGCCGGTTCGGGCACCACTTCGCCATAGAGTGTCGTGCGCTGCTTCAAGGTGCGGCCGACGCTTTCGGCAGCCTCCCGCAGTTCGGCGATCGTCACGCCCTGGCCGTGCGCCGCGCCGGCCGCGCGGCTTATGCTCTCGTCCATCAGCACGCCGCCGAGATCGTTTGCGCCCGCCGCCAGCACGGCGGCCGCGCCACCCATGCCCAGCTTCACCCATGAGCACTGGATCGAGTTGATCGCCCCGTTCAGCGCAAGTCGCGCCACCGCGTGCATCATCACCGCCTCGCGCCAGGTCGGTCCCTTGCGGCATTGCCCGCGCCGATAGAACGGCGCTTCCATGTGCACGAGCGGCAGCGGCACGAACTCGGTGATGCCCCCGGTATCGAGTTGAAGGTTGCGCAACGCCAGCAGGTGGCGCGCCCAGTGCTCGATGCCTTCGAGGTGACCGAACATGATCGTCGATGTCGTCGGCAGGCCCACGCGATGCGCGGTGCCGACAACATCGAGCCATTCCTCGGTCGTCAACTTGTCGGGGCAAATCTGCGTGCGAATGTCGTCGCAGAGGATTTCCGCCGCCGTGCCGGGCAGCGAGCCGAGCCCGGCATCCCTGAGCATCGCCAGATAGTCGCGCACCGGCATGCCAAGCGTCCGCGCGCCCTGGCTCACCTCCAGCGGCGAGAAGGCGTGGACGTGAAGGTCGGGACAGGCCTCCTTCACCTCGCGCAGGATCGAAAGGTATGTCTCGCCGGTGTAGCTCGGGTGGATGCCGCCTTGCAGGCAGACTTCCGTAGCCCCCCGCGCCACGGCCTCGCGGGCGCGGCCAGCGACCTCGGACAGGTCCAGATTGTAGGGCTTGTCGCGAAAGCCCGCCTTGCTGCTGGTCTTGGAGAAGGCGCAGAAGGAGCAGGTGTGGGTGCAAATATTGGTGTAGTTGATATTGCGATTGACGACGTATGTCACCGTATCGCCGCTGACTTCCGCCCGCAGCGCGTTCGCCGCCTCCACCACCGCCTGCGCCGCCGCGCCTCGCGTGGCGAACAGCGCGACGATCTCGTCCTCGCCAAGCGTCTTCCCGCTTGCCGCGCGGTCCAGAATGCGGTGAAGCGAAGCCGCTACCGGCCCCTTGTCCCGACGCCCCAGCGGCGCATGGACAGTCCCCGGCGCGGCATCGACCACTCCGGGGCTCCACCGACTATCGCGCGCGAGTCCTTCTGCATCGGCATGGCGCAGTACGAAGGGCCGGATCGCGGGATCGAGCCATGACCGATCCGCGCCCGTGACGAAGCGCGGATAGACCGTCAGCCGCTCCACCAGCGGCAAGCCCTGGGCCGCACAGATCGCGCGCAGGCGTTCCACTTCGGGCCAGGGAGCTTCCGGATTTACGTGATCGAGTGTCACGGGCGAAATGCCCCCCCAATCGTCGATCCCCGCATCGATCAGTTCGACCAGACGTTCGTCGTTGAGATTGGGCGGCGCCTGAACCGAAACCTCGTCCGGCAGCAGGATGCGTGCGGCAGCGACGACCCGCAGGAAGTCTCCCTCGCCGGCTTCCGGCGCCCTCGCCATCTTCGTGCCCGGCTTGGGGCAGAAGTTCTGGACGATCACTTCCTGCAAGTGCCCATGCTCGCGGTGGAGATCGCGCAAGGCCAGCAAGGCGTCCATCCGCTCGTCCGCCGTCTCGCCGATGCCGATCAGCACCCCGCTGGTCATCGGCACCCGCGCGCGCCCGGCGGCGGCCAGCGAGGCCAGGCGCAAGGCCGGCGCCTTGTCGGGAGAGCCATGATGGCACATGCCCTTGTCCAGCAGCCGCTCCGAAGTGCTTTCCAGCATCAGCCCCACCGAAGCCGATACCGGGCGAAGCGCGCGGTAGTCGTCCTCTTCCAGCACGCCGGCATTGATGTGCGGCAGCAGCCCGGTTTCCGCCAGCACGCGTTCCGCGCAGTGGCGCACGTAGTCGATCGTTCGCGCAAAGCCGCGCTCCGCCAGCCAGTCGCGCGCGGCGGCGTAGCGACGCTCAGGGGCATCGCCCAGCGTGAACAAGGCCTCGCGGCACCCCGCAGCGGCACCGGCACGCGCGATCTCCAGCACCTGGTCGAGTGTCAGATAGGGTGCTTCCAGTCGCGAGGGCGTCGTGGCGAAGGTACAGTAATGGCAAACGTCGGCACAAAGGCGCGTGAGCGGGATGAAGACCTTGGGCGAATAGGTCATGCGCGCTGGCCCCAGAGCGCCTCCGCGCGCGGCGCGTCGAGCCCTTGCGAGAGCGGTGACCTCCTCCAGCGGAGCGGCCAGCAACCATGCCTTCAAGTGGCGGGTCTCATCCTGCATCTGCTCACCCTTCAGATACCTGCGATGGCAAGCACCTCTTTCGCGAGCCTTTCCCTGTCGGCGGCTTCGCGCATCAAAGTCCTGGTCACGGCGACCGTGAGGCCCCGTGCCTGCAACGCCGGAACATCGGCCTCATCGGCATGATCGATCAAGAGGCAGTCGAGAAGATCGCCCCAATGATCTTGATAGTGACGGGCGATTGCGAGGTTGCTCACCGCCTGTCCGCGCTCCGCCAGCATCTTGGCCAAGGGGCCTTTCACCGCGCTCCCCCCGATAATCGGCGACACGGCGATCAGCGGAACCTGCCGCTCCGCCAAGGCATCGCGCACCCCGGCAATCGAAAGGATCGGATCGACGCTGAGGAACGGGTTGGAAGGACACAGGACGATTGCCGCAAGGTCATCCCGCGCCAGTGCCGCGCGAAACCCCGGAGCTGGAGAGGCGCTTTGCGCACCTTCGAAACGCACGTCGAAAACCTTGTCATCACATTGATTTCCCACGAACCATCGCTGAAAATCAGCCCACCCAGCATCGGTGAGAACCTGAGTCCGCACAAGGTCGTCGCTCATCGGCACGACGGCATGGTCGATACCCAGTTCGCGCGTCAATCGGGCCGTCACCTCGGATAATGTCTCGCCTGCGCGCAGGCGCCATGAGCGTGCGATGTGCATTGCCAGGTCACGATCGCCCAGGTTGAACCACCCTTCCTCCCCAAGCGCCCGAAGCATGGCCATGGCCTGCCACGTCTCGTTCTCGACACCCCATCC
>NZ_DAMDBA010000074.1:0-24383 GCF_032093395.1 Novosphingobium sp. | reverse complement strand
GCGTGGCCGCCGTGGCGGGTATCGTCTTCAACATTTCGGGGATGAACTGAGTTATCGCCCAGCGCCGATGCCTCAAAAATCGCGTGCCGCGAATTTTCAGACAGCCCCTCAGAACACCTCGCCGATGCCGAAATAGATCGCCTGGGAGTCCCGTCCCATTGCGATGTCGAGGCGCAAGTTGGTACCCGTCGCGCGTGAGGCCTTGTAGCGAAGTCCCATCCCCACCGCGGGCAGGAACTTGCCGTCGTCCAGATCGCCCAGGCTGCCGGCAATCGTGCCTATCCCGCCGAACAGAACCGCGCCAAAGCTGGCGCTCAACTGCTGGCGCCACTCGACTTGCGCGGTGGCCATGGCGCGATCGCGGTAGCGGCCCATTTCGTAGCCGCGCAGATCGCCGCTCTGGCCGTACATGCACAAGTCGTAGAACGGGGCGCCTTTGGATACGGCGCAGACCCCGCCGTGAATCGCCAGGGTGCCGCTGGACGTCACCGGGAAGTAGGCATTGGCCGAAAGCTGCCAGGTGTCGTAGGAGAAATCGCTGCCCAACGCGTCCATGTTGAAGATGCCGACGAGCGTAACGTTGACGCCCTTGCGAGGAGCGAACTGGTTGTCGCGGCTGTCGAAAGTCACCGAAGGGCCGATTCCGGAGGTCTTGCTGTTCAGCAGGTTGCCGGGCAGGTTCAGGTCGGGGAACAGCGGATTTTCACGCTTAATGCGGGAATCCACATCCATGAAACGGTAACGCGCGCCGAAATAGAGGTTCTTTGCGATCTCGTACTGGCCTTCCGCAAGGATCATGGTTCCCCGGTCTTCCAGGTCCACCGAAATGTCGCGGTCGCCGGCGTTCGCGCCGATGCCGTAGAAGTTCATGTTGATGTCCGCATAGCCGCCGAACAGCAGAACCTTGAAGCGGTCTTCATCGAGCGCCATGCTGTGGACCGCGCCGGCGCCCCAGCTCTTGTTGGTGGTATAGAACGCGCCGCCGCCGGTTACCCAGGGCTGCTTGGAGCCATTTGGGTTATAGAACAGCACCCCCGCCAGGGTAATTCCCGCCCCGATCGTCGGGTTCGACATCGGAATGGGCACCACCAGGAGGTCCGGCTTCATTTTCTTGTCGGCGCCGCTCGGCTTTGCAGCTTGTTCATCGCCACCTTTTCCGTCGGTGGAGAGAGCAGTCGTTGCCGTAACGGTGTCGGTGGCGATCTGTTGAACCGGTCGTTCCTGGGCCTGCGCGGCGAGCGGGGCTAGCAGCGCCAGCGGCAAGAGTGGAAAGGCAACGGCGGTGGTGCGTGCCGACAGGAACATGTTTGGCTCTCCTCTCGCATGAAAGGCGCGGATCCGAGAAATCAAGTCAGTTCCCGGCGGTGGCGGGCGGGAACACCTTGAGCGGCAGGCTGAGACTGATCATGCCGGAGGTTCCCTCAGTTCGGCGCCGCGCATCGAATTCCTGGAACACGCGCACCCGCACGGAGGCAGGGCTTCTACCGAGGACCAGATTGTAGGCCGCCGTGGCCCCGATGGCGGCGACTCTGCCCTTGTTGGGCCCAAGCACGGCGCCTTCGCCGGTGTCTCCGCTGATCTGGTTGTAGTAATAGCCGAGAATCCCCGCGGAGAACTTCTCCGAAAACGTCTTCTCGGCTGCTGCCTCGATATGGAGATCGTTGCCGGAGTTGTACTGGGTGGCCTTGTTGAGGCCGTTGAAGGTCACCCCGGCCTTGGCGCTGATGTCCCATCCGGAATCGGTGTCATGCCAGCTTGCCGCCAGCGACGCGTCTCCCGCCCAGCGGTGGAACGAGATGTTGGCCAGTTCCCCCTCGCGATAGTGACCGACCGGGATGTTCACGAAGCCGCTGGCCTGAAGGTGGAACTTGTCCCACTTCCATCCGAGCGAGGCGTTGGCGATGGGATCGCCGATCGTCAGGGTGTTGTCGCTGCGAGAACGGACGATCGATTGTCCTCCCGGCCCCTCGACCGCTACCGAGGCGTTCACGAAGGGCGCCGCGACCGGCAGAGTGCCTCCGACCGCCAGCGTGCCGCCCAGAAAGTTCGTGGAAGGAACCCAGACCAGCGTGGTGAACTGCGCCGCGATGAAGGTATCCAGCCCCAGCGCGACATTGCCGCCGACGACCAGGCTCTTGTCCGCGTCGATGTCGCCGCCATAGAAAAACATGGTGTCGTCGATGAAGAAGCCTTCCACCGGTGGCTGCACCGCCGTCGCCGGACCGCCGGACCCCAGCAGGTAGATGCTGGCGCCGCCTTCCGAAGCCGATGCCGTCTGGCTGCCTGTGCCTGTGCCTGCGGCAAGGCCGCAAGCAAGAGCGAAGAACTTCCACGGAGAGTGCCGAGAATGAGCGAGGGCCATGCTTCCTCCTGACGTCTGACGGGCGGAAGAGTGCGACAGGTGGTCGAGCGGCTGAATCGGGAATTACCCCCGGATTGCGGAAAGCATGTCCGGTGGCTGATCGAAGGTGCCGCTCTGAAAATGCCCACCCGGGCATTTTCCAAACGAACTCTCAGGACAATAGCGGTGCCCCGCTCCGGGCAAACCCCAATGGCCGAATCGTCCCCGCTTGCAGACCATCCCGGCAACTTTTGCGAAAGGATGCCGACCATGCCGAGCAAGAAGCCGAACATTCTCGTGATCTGGGGCGACGACATCGGGATCAGCAACCTGAGTTGCTACACCGACGGGCTGATGGGCTATCGCACGCCCAACATCGATCGGCTTGCCAAGGAGGGCATGAAGTTCACCGACAGCTACGGCGAGCAGAGCTGCACGGCCGGGCGGTCCTCCTTCATCACCGGGCAAAGCGTGCTGCGTACCGGACTTTCCAAAGTGGGCATCCCCGCCGCGCCGATCGGCATGAACGATCAGACCGTCACCATCGCCGCGCTCCTCAAGGAGCAGGGCTATGCCACGGGGCAGTTCGGCAAGAACCACTTGGGCGACCTCAACCACATGCTGCCCACCAACCACGGTTTCGACGAGTTCTTCGGCAACCTCTATCATCTTAATGCCGAGGAAGAGCCGGAGATGGACCATTATCCCACGGATCCGCGTTTCAAGGAGCATTTCGGCCCGCGCGGCGTGATCCACAGCTGGGCGACGGAGGACGACGATCCCACCGAGCACGAGCGCTGGGGCAAGGTCGGCAAGCAGAAAATCGAGGATACCGGCCCGCTCACCAAGAAGCGCATGGAAACCTGCGACGACGAGTTCGTGGAAGCGGCGATCGACTTCATCAAGCGGCAGGAAGCGGACGACAAGCCGTGGTTCGTGTGGCTCAACACCACGCACATGCACATGTTCACGCACACCAAGCCGGAGAGCAAGGGACAGGCGGGGCGCTGGCAGTCGAATTACCACGACACCATGATCGACCATGACAAGAACGTCGGACAGGTGCTCGATTTCCTCGACGAGCTTGGCCTTTCCGACGACACGTTCGTGATGTATTCCACCGACAACGGTCCGCACCGCAATTCCTGGCCGGACGGCGGCATGACGCCGTTCCGCAGCGAGAAGAACACCAATTGGGAAGGCGCTTTCCGCATTCCCCTGATCGTGCGCTGGCCGGGCCAGGTGGAAGCCGGTTCCATCTCCAACGGGATCGTCCAGCACCACGACTGGCTCCCGACCTTCCTGGAAATGGCGGGCGAGCCTGAAATCGTGGAGAAGGTCAAGAAAGGCTACGATGCCATTGGAAGGACGTACAAGAACCACATCGACGGGGTCAGCCTGTTGAGCCACATTACCGGCAAGGAAGAGAAAAGCCCGCGCAATTTCTTTTTCTACATCAGCGATGACGGCGATATACTTGCGATGCGCTACGATAACTGGAAGCTGGTCTTCCTTGAGCAGCGCTGCAAGGGCACGATGCAGGTCTGGGCCGAGCCTTTCACCCGGTTGCGACTGCCCAAGCTGTTCAACCTTCGGACGGACCCATACGAGTTCGCGGACGTCACCTCGAACACCTATTACGACTGGTTCCTCTACAACGCCTATTTCATCTACGCGGCTCAGGCGGGCGCGGCGAAGTTTGCGGACACGTTCAAGGAGTTTCCGCCGGTGCAGCGCCCCAACAGCTTCACCATCGACGATGCGATATCCAAGATGGCCGATGCCGGCGCCGGCTCAAGCTGATGCCGAAGGGGCGCAACACGTTGCTGCTCTCCGGTCTGGTTTCCGCCGCCGTGATCGTCACGGCGGCAGTCCAGGCGCACGGCCAAGCGCACGGCCAGGTTCCGGTAGAACCCTCCATATCGGAACCGGGTTCTGCCGAGGCTGCTGCCGCGGCGGTGCCGAGCATCTCCACCAAACTGCCGCCTGGCATGCCCAAGGGCTATCTTCAACTCGGGCAGTTACCCGACAGCCTCGCCTTGCTGCCCCCGCCGCCGGCCGCCGGATCGGCTGCCTTCGCGCGGGACGAGGAAGCCAGCAAGGCCATGGCCCGACCGGCCGGAAGCCCCCGCTTCGTCCAGGCCGCCAGCGACGCCGATCTCAAGCCTCCGCACAGCTTCGGCGCTTTCGCCTGCGCGGCCGGGGTCACGCCCGATGCCAAGCTGACGCCGGCGCTTTACCGGGTCTTGGGCAAGGCGATGATCGATATCGGCCTTTCGACGTACAAGGCGAAGGATCACTATCGTCGCGTGCGGCCTTTCGTCGCTCACGGCAATGCCACCTGTTCACCGCAGGACGAAGCGGTGTTGCGCACCGATGGTTCCTATCCCTCGGGCCACAGCGCGCTGGGCTGGGGCTGGGCCCTGATCCTTGCCGAACTGCTGCCCGACAGAGCCGATGCGGTGCTCCAGCGAGGGCGCGATTTCGGTGACAGCCGACTCGTCTGCAACGTCCACTGGGCCAGCGATGTGGATGCCGGCCGGCTCATGGCCTCCGCCACGCTTGCGCGGCTCCACGCCGACCGCACTTTCCGGGCCGATCTGGATGCGGCACGCGCGGAACTGGCGAAAATCGGAGCATCACGGGCACCCGCGGAAGCCGCCTGCCGCAAGGAATCGATGGGCCTGCTGCTGCGCTAAAAGTCAGGAAGTCGCTGTTCCGCGAAGCCCCAGCCGCGCAGTTCGGTCGCCCGCTCGATCAGCTTATCGGCAGCGTCGATCGAGAAGGGGTGGGCATCCTTCATCTCGTCCAGTTCGTCCCAGGAGACCGGCACGGCTACCGGTGCGCCGGGCCGGGCTCGCGCGGAATAGGGCAGGACCGCAGTGCTGCCGCGCTGGTTGCGCAGCCAGTCGATGAAGATCTTGCCCTTGCGCTTCGCCTTGCTCATCGTCCCCACGAAACGGTCCGGTTCGGCGGTGCTCAGCGCTTGGGCAAAACGATGGGCGAAGTCCTTGTGCGTATCCCAGTCGTGACCCGGGGACAGCGGCACCACGACATGGACGCCCTTTCCGCCCGACAGCATGGCGAAGCTGATCAGGCCGATGTCGGATAGCTGGCGCCGCAAGTCCTGCGCGGCGCGGCGGCAATCCGCGAAATCCAGCCCTTCGTCGGGATCGAGATCGAAGATCATGCGGTCCGGCAGTTCTACGGCGTCCGCGCGCGATGCCCAGCCATGGAACTCGATGGTGCCCATCTGGACGCAGGCGACCAGCCCCTCGGCGTCGTTGAGGTAGAGGTAGTCTTCGCTGCCGCCATCTTTCTCGCGGATCGGAACGTGGAAAACGTGAGGGCCGAACGAGCCGCTGTCGTGCTTCTGGAAGAAGCATTTGCGGGCGCGGCCCTGCGGACAGCGCACGAGGCTGATCGGCCGGTTGGCCGCGAAAGGCAGCATCAGCGGCGCGACGGCGGCATAGTAGTCCGCCAGCTGGCCCTTGGTCTGGCCGCTTTCCGGGAAGATCACGCGCTCGCGGCTGGACACCGTAACGTCGATCTGCACTTTCGGGGCGCGCTTGGGCATTTCCGGTACAACCTCTTTAGCGGATTTGTCGCCGCGCAGGCCAAGGAAGCTGGCATGGCGCACGCGGCCCTCCGCAGTGAGTTCGGCGAAAGCGACTTCCGCGACGAGTTTCGGTGTTACCCAGCTTGCCCCGCGCGCCTCCGCGCCATCCACCTCGGCGGGGGCGGTCTTGCGTGCGAGCGGAGCGAGGCGTCCGGCCATGTCCTGTAACATGTCGCCGTCGAACCCCGTGCCCACCTTGCCGCGATAGACCAGTTTGCCGTCCTCGTGCTGCGCCAGCAGCAGCGAAGAGAACGGCCGACCCTTCGCCCGCGACCGGCTCCAGCCGATCACCACGAACTCCTGCCTGCGGGTGCATTTCACCTTGACCCAGTTTCGCGTGCGCCGTCCGGCATAGGGCGCATCGATGCGCTTGGCGATCACGCCTTCCTGGCCGGCCCGGCACATGGCTTCGAAAAGCTTCTCCCCGGCGCCGATCACATGGTCGGCAACGAACAGAGGCGGTGCGGCGTCCCCGAGCAGGGCTTCGAGCCGCTCCTTGCGCTCGATGTTGGGCAGCGAGGAGAGGTCTCGCCCATCGACTTCCAGCAAATCGAATGCGTGGAATTCGAAGGCGTCGCCGGGCTTCTGGCTGCCGTGGCCCCGCTTCAGCACCGCCTGCAGGCTGGAGAAGTTCGGATTGCCGTCAGGCCCGCGGGCGATGATCTCGCCGTCGATCAGGCAAGCGGGCAGGTCCAGCGCGGCGATCGTCTCCACGAGGGGCGCGAACTTGTCGCTCCAGTCCAGACCGCTGCGGGTATGAATGTGCACTCGATCGCCCGCTACGGCCGCAAGCGCGCGATAGCCGTCGAACTTGATTTCGTGCATCCACAAGTTGCCGTCGGGTACCGCATCGACGAGGGTGGCAAGCTGAAGGCTGCGGAACTTCGGCGGTGCCGCCTTGCGACGCGCGGCGGAGGTGTTTTGCGCCCCCTTCGCCCTCTTCTTCGCCGCACTGGAATTGTGCCGCGCCGCCTCTTCCATGGCGGCCGTGAAAGCCTTGCCCTTCTTGCCTGCGAGCGGCTGCGTGCCTTGCCTGTCTGCCGCGATTTCCGCCATCGTCCGGCCGGTCAACACGCTCGTCAGGCCCTCGTCCACCAGCCTGTCGCCCGAAACATCATGGGCATCGCTGACTTTTCGCAGCAGCCAGTTCTCGCGCTTTTCGCCCGGCCGTCCCTTCATCCGCACGAGCAGCCATTCGCCCTTCATCCGCTCTCCCTGGAGCGTGAAATGAAGGTGGCCTTCGTCCAGATCGCTTGCGCTCTTGCCGGCGATTGGCGCCCAGGTGCCCTCATCCCAGAGCATGACGGTGCCGCCGCCGTACTCGCCCTGCGGAATGCCACCTTCGAAACGGGCGTAGGAGAGGGGGTGATCTTCGGTGCGGACGGCGAGGCGCTTGTCGTCGGGATCGGCGCTCGGCCCCTTGGTCACCGCCCAGGATTTCAGCACGCCGTCCACTTCCAGGCGGAAATCCCAGTGAAGCCGCCGCGCGGCGTGCTTCTGGACGACGAAGCGATTGCCGGTGTCGCTGGTCTGGAGCTTGCCGGCAGGTTCCGCCGTCTTTGCGAAATCGCGCTTGCGGTTGTATTCGGCAAGCGGGCCAGGCTTGCTCATCGCTGAGACTCCTTGCTCATCGCGCACGCTCCTCGGGCAGGGGCTCGCGATCCGTCGGGTGGGTTCGGTCCCAGCGTTTCTCCACGAAATGCAGCATCGTCACCATGATGAGGCTGACCACCAGCCCGATCACTACCAGCGGCCATTGTCCGGCACCGCAGGCGATGCCGATGATCGCCGTCAGCCAGATGTTTGCCGCCGTGGTGAGGTTGCGCAGGCGTCCGCGAGAGAAGACGATCAGCCCGGCGCCGATGAAGCCGACGAAGGCCCCGGTGGCCTCGAAGATGCGAAGCGGATCCATGCGCGGGCCGTCCATCTGGAGATAGAGGGCGATGATGGAGGTGGTCATCGTCGCCGCCGCGACGCAAACCAGACCATGGGTGCGCAGTCCTGCGGGATGGCCTTTCCATTCCCGGTCAAGCCCCAACAGCAGGCCCACGACCGCCGCCGCTGCAAGCCGCAGCAGGACTTCGGAATCGATCGTATGGAGGGGGACCGCCGGATTGAGTTCCATGGCTCAGGCGCGCTTGCGGGAGCGGGCCGGAGCCTCGGCGGTTTTCTTCGCGGGCGGCTTCTTGCCCACCGCGCCCTTTTCCCCCGGCTTCTCGGCCGTCTTCCCGGCAGGTTTTCCGGCGGCCTTCTTGCCGGCGGTTTCCGGGGCCGAAGCCTTCTTCGCAGGCGCCTTGCGGGTGGTGCTTTTCGCAGGAGCGGCCCGGCTGCCGCTTTCGCCTACCGACTTCTTCAGCGCCGCCATCAGGTCGATCACGTTGCTGCGGCTGCCGCCGGAGGGCTCCTCCACGTCCTCCAGCACGCGCTTGTTGCTTTTCGACTTCGCCTTCTTGTCGATCAGGCGGTGAAGCGCGTCGATGTAGCGATCGTGGAACTCGGCCGGGTGGAAGGGCGCGCTCTTCTTCTCGATCAGCGTGGTGGCGAGGTCGAGCAGATCGGCGTCCGGTGCTTCGTCGCCGATCTCGCGGAAATAGCCCTGGGCCTTGTGGACCTCGTCGGCATAGCGCAGCACTTCCATCACCAGCCCGCGTCCGCAAGGCTTGATCGAGACGAGCTGCTCGCGGCCGCGCACCGCCAGCTGGCCAAGGCCGACCTTGCGGCTCTGGCGCAAGGCTTCGCGCAGGACGATGTAGGCTTCCTCGGCCAGATCGTCGGCCGGGATGATGAAGTAGGGTGTTTCGTAATAGAGGACGTCGATATCGCCGGCATCGACGAACTGAACCAGTTCCAGCGTCTTGCGGCTCTCGATCTTGACGGCTTCGATCTCTTCCTCGTCGAGCAGCACGTAGTTGCCCTTGGAGATCTCGTAACCCTTGATGATCTCATCGCGATCGACCGGCCCTACGCCCGGCGCGACCTTTTCATAGCGGATGCGCTTGCCGCTGGGCTCATGAATCTGGTGGAAGGAGATCGCGGCGCCGGACTTCGTGGCCGGGTAGACCTCGATCGGAATGGACACCAGGGCCAGCCTGATCTGTCCTTGCCAGTACGCGCGTGCCGCCATGACCCGTTCCTCCTCGCGCAGGAGAAAGGCACGGGCCTCCGGCTTGGTTCCCGGCGGGAGCGGCCAGTCGACTACGATTCAGTCGATTACTATTCAGTCGACTACGATGGCGCTGATGCGGTGGAAGAAGGGGTGATGCGGCGTGGCGCCATGGGCGACCTGGGTGAACATGCCGTCGCCCAGGTTGGGCAGCTTCGATTCGACGCCGCAGACTTCCTCGCCGCCGCGCACGTCGATATGCGCATGCAGTTTGCCGTCGAACTCCAGCCCCACGTCCACCGCCTGCGGGAACTCGGCGCGGAGCACCTCCAGCACGCGATTGAGACGGTCGGTCAGGGACTCTTCGGGGGAGGGCTGGGAAAGCGAGGAACCGTCGATCGAGTAGAGGGATGCATCCTTGCGCATGGGCGCCTCCTTGATAATCGCGAAGAGGTTGGTGCTGTTCGGCAAGCAGCTTACCTGTTTTCCCGTAACAGGGAACACGCAGTTTCCTCGGTCCGGCGCAAACGCCCTTTGGGGACTCGTTTCCGGCCTATCGCTTCCGCGAAGGCGCGGTCTTCCAGCACAGCCAGGCGACGTTGAGCCAGGCGCCCATGGTCAGCTGTCCGGCCCAGGCGACCAGGGCATAGCCGAAGCCGAAGGCCGCCGTATCGATGGCGAGGATCAGGGCCACGAGCGTCCAGCCTATCGCGCGTGCCAGCCCGGTTTCGCGTTGGCCGAGCGCGCGGCCGGTCAGATCCCGCTGGTGACGCTTCATGGACAGGGCGAGGGCGGCAAAGGCGCCGATCGCCAGAAGGACGCAGAGCAGGTGGATCATGCCGCTACCGCCTCCTGCGATTTACGGCGAATGGGCCTGGGGCCTTCCGCGCGCTTGCGGGCGGCGCGGCGCGCGCCTTTGGCGAAGCCGGCGGCCAGGAGCAGCATCACCAGATCGAACGATACGAACAGCCAGTCCCCAGCCAGCAGGCTCATCGGCAGCCCGCGCGAGGTGGTGACGCCGTTCACCAACGGAACCGCTGCGAAGAGCGCGGCGGTAAGGCCCAGCATTTCGGGCCAGGCGCGGGCCGAAGGACGCACCAGCGCCCAGGCGAGTACCGCGAGCCAGGCAAGGAACAGGCTGTCGATCTCGTGATCGGCGCGGTCCGCAAGTCCCAGCGGCAGCAGGCGGTTCGCCAGGAAGTAGGTGGCGATCCCGGCCGGGAAGCCGGCAATGGTGGCGATATTGAGCTTCTCGACCAGGCGGAAGCCGAAATGCGGGCGGTTGGGATCGGGCAGCTTCGTCCGGCGCTTCACCGTCCACAGCACGAGGCCGCTGCCGACCATGATCGTGCCGCCTAGTCCCGACAGGAAATAGAGCCAGCGCAGGCCGTATTCGGCGTAGCGACCGGCGTGGAGGCCGATCATCACGCTTTCCGTGGCGAGCGCGGGGCCCTTGGCCATGCTTTCGCTAACGGGCTGGCCGGTGACGCCGTTGAAGGAAACTTCCTCGCCCCGCGAACCGATTCCGCCTTCGGGAGCGCGGGTTATGGCGATCGTGGCGTTGGCGTCTCCGGGATTGGTGACGCGCACATAGCCGACGCGCTTGCCGTCCCACTGCGCCGAGGCCGACTGCATGATCGGGCCCAGTGCCGCCAGAGGCGCGGCTTCGCCGCTGCGCGCCACGTCCTCGCTCTTGCCGAAGACGGCTTCCTGATAGGTTGAGCGCTCGGCATAGTTCGCAGCGACGCCCCAGGGCATGTACATGATCGCCAGCGTGACCAGCCCGGTAAAAGTGATCATCAGGTGGAAGGGCAGGGCGATCACGGCCGTAACGTTATGCGCGTCCAGCCACGAGCGCTGGCCCTTGTTGAAGCGCAGCATGAAGAAGTCGGCGAAAATCTTCTTGTGGGTGATGATCCCGGACAGGATCGCCACCAGCATGAACATCGCGGCCACGCCCACGAGATAGCGGGCCCAGAGCACCGGCATGTAGTGCAGGTCGAAGTGGAAACGATAGAGGAAGAAGCCGCCGCGCGTCTCACGGGCGGAGACTTCCTTGCCGGACTGGTCCAGCACGGCGCTCGTCTCGCCGCGCTTGCCGGGGGAGCCGTCGCCGGGCTGCCAGAAGACCTGGGTGGTGGCGCTGCGGCTGTTCGGGGGGGAGATATACCAGCTGGCGGCATCCGGCGCGGTGCGCTGGAGGAAGCGGACGGCGCTTTCCGCCGAGCTGACGGGATCGGCGTCGCCCGTGACTTCGGGCTGCATCCAGCGAGTGATCTCGTCCTGGAAATAGGCCGAAGTGCCGGAGGCGAACATGGCGAACAGCAGCCAGCCGAGCAGCAGGCCCGTCCAGGTGTGGAGCAGCGCCATCGATTGGCGCAGACCTTCCTTCACAGCCGACCTCCCGTGCCGAGCGAAATCCAGAGAATACCGCCACTGACGGCCGAGATTGCGGCGAGCCAGAGCCACAGCCGCGAAATCGAGCGCAGGCCGAAGGCGAAAAGCGCGATCGTGGCGAAGATTGCGAAGGAAAGCAGCATCGCGGTGACGCTGGCTTCGGCTGGATTGACGGCAAGGCCATGCGCCAGAAGCCGGGCGAGGCAAGCCGTCAACAGCGACGTCACCAGATAGTTCGCCGGCACGGCCGCGACGATACGCGCGGTGACGTTCCAGCGGCCGATCCCGTTTCGCGCTTTCCCTGACTTGGCGGCACTACTGGCCATGCTCATTCACCCCTGAGAGCAAGATATTGCAAATCACTCGCAAAAATCGCCGGTAAATTCGAGGCGGCCCGGAGTCAATGGAGAACACTGCCTGGAGCACCGGAGGGAGCACTCCGGTAAGCGATGCCGGCAGGCTTTCTCGCGCCGTGGACGCCTTTTTCGGGTGCGCCGGGAACGCGGCATTTTCGTGGTGTCTCCCAAGCTTCCTCAAACCGTCACGGAGCATGCCTAGGGCGCCCTGCGCCGGACCAGAGACGGCGGGGCGCAGGGCGATAAAAAAACGTGCTTTCTAATGCCATGGATCGGCCGGCGGCTTCGCCGCAGGACTGGAACGACGTGAGGGCTACGCTCTTGCGCTACTTGCGCGCACGGGGCGCCGCGCCGGATATCGCCGACGATGTTGCGCAGGAAACGCTTGCGCGCCTGATTGCTCTGAGCCAGACGCAACAGATCGGCAGTCTTTTCGCACTGGCGTTCAGGATCGCGGACAACCTGATCGTCGATGCGAAACGCCGGGAGTTTCGCCAAGGCGGGGAGGTGGACGAGGAATGGGAAAGCGATGATCCCTCGCTGGACAGGATTCTCGATTCGCGCCGCGCTCTGGACGTGCTCTCGCGCTGCCTGCGACGAATGCCACCGCTACGCAGGGAAGTTCTCATTCGCAGACGCCTGAATCAGGAAAGCTGTCGTGCCATCGGCCAGGATCTTTCGATGACTGTGAAGGCGGTCGAGAAGCATATCACCCGCGGCCTGCTGGACTTGCGCGGCGCGCTCGAACGTGCGGGAGTCGATTTCTCGGTGCTCGGCGAATGAACGCGCAACATCAGGAATTCGACGCGATCGACCGCCAGGCCGCCCAGTGGGTGGACAGGATGAACCGTCCGCTCCACGACGCCGCAGTGGCGGCCGAATTCGACCGTTGGATCATGCAGGATCCGCGCCATGTGGAAAGCTACGCGCGCATGCAGGCGATGTGGCAGTCTGGCGGCTTGCAGCACGCTCTTGAAGATGCCGAAGCGGGGGGCGATTTCAGCCTGTCGCATGATGCCGAAGCACCCGGCTGGGCGGCCCAGGCGTGGAAGCAGTTCGCGGCCTTCGCGGCGGTGGCGCTTTGCCTTGTGGTGCTCGTCTCCATCGGCGCCCGCGCATTGGTGAGCGAATCGAGCTATGTCGCCGCGCGGGGCATATCGCGCGAGGCGGTTCTGCCCGACGGGTCGAAAGTGCGGATGAGCGGCGGCACCCGGATGAACGTGCGCATCACGCCCTGGTCTCGCGACGTGGCGCTGCTTAGCGGCGAAGCCTTCTTCGACGTGGCGCACGAGAAATTGCGCACGTTCTCGGTGGACACCGGCAATTCCAGCGTGACCGTGCTGGGTACTGCATTCGACATCGATCTGGTGGACAGGGAGACGCGCGTGGTGCGGGTCTACCGCGGGCTCGTCAGCGTGGATGCCGGCGCGGGTCGGCGTTGGCGGCTTCCTGCGGGCAGCGGCATCGAAGTCGGCGGCGATCGGGTGCGCAGCCTGGGCGAGGTTCGCGGCGATCACCCCGGATGGATCGACGGCTGGTTCGATGCCGACGACACTTCGGTGCTGCAACTGGTGCAGCGCCTCAATCGCGGCTCGGGCCTGCCGGTCGTGATGGCCGATCCGGGCCTGGGCGGCCTGCTGGTGACCGGCCGGTTTCAGACATCCGACCCCGAAATGGTGCTGGAGGCGTTGGCGGCTATTCACGACCTTCAGTGGCGCAAGGAACAGGCCCGCTACGTCCTGTCGCGATAGAACTGTCATCAGAATTACTTGATAACGACATGAAAATGTAAGAAAAAATATTTGTCGGGATCGGCCGGGTGCGCGCGTCTTCCCCCCGAATGCCTAATCCAACGGGGGATCTATGTTTCGTTCGAGTAAAGCACTGGCGCGGGTTTCCGCGCTGGCCATAGCGCTGGCAACGGTCGGGGGCGGCCTTGCCACGCCGGCAGCGCAAGCCGCGACCGCGCAATATACCTTTACCATCCCCGCGCAGGATCTGGGGCGTGCGCTCCAGGAATTCTCCCGCGTCACGGGCATGCAGGTGGCGGCTGCGCCGGATGCGGTGCGGGGGCGCCGCAGTGCTGCCGTTTCCGGCAAGATGAGCGCGCAGCAAGCGCTGTCGCAACTGGTGCGGGGGGCCAATGTCGATACGCGGGTGAGCGGCGGAACGGTGATCTTGAAGGCACGCGCCGCCGCCCGGCCACGTCCAGCGGCCGCGACTGCCGTGCCGCGCCGCGCCGCGCCGGTTGCCGCAGTCGTAGCGGTTGAAGATCCTGCCGGGGGCGGGGACAGCGAGATCGTCGTCACGGGCTATATCGAAGCGGTCCAGCGTTCGCTCGACATCAAGCGCAAGAACGACACCGTTTCCGATACCGTCAGCGCCGACGACATGGGCAAGCTGCCCGCCAACAACGTGTCCGAAGCGCTGGCCCGTCTGCCCGGCGTCAATGCCGTGCGCAGCCCGACCACCGGCGAGGGCGATCGTATCACCGTGCGCGGGCTCTCGACCGAGTTGAACAACTACTCGATCAACGGCGTGCGCCTGGGCGGCGCCGGGTCGCGGGACAACAACTTCTATCGCGGCGTGCGCCTTTCGGTGCTGCCGCCGGACGGCATCAAGCAAATCACCGTCTACAAGACCCTGACGCCCGACCGCGACGGCGATGCGCTGGGCGGCTCTGTCGATATTTCCACGCCCACGGCTTTCGACCAGACGCCCACTTACGCCCGTCTCTCGGTTGAGGGCGGCATGTTGGACAAGTACGATCACCGCAAGTCCGGCCAGGTCTCGGGCGCGCTCTCGCGTCAGTTCAACGAGCATTTCGGCATCTACGTCTCGGGCAACTGGAGCCGCCGCAAGTCGCAGTTCGAGCAGAACGGCGTCGACGGCGACAACCAGCCGGATACCTGGTACGACAATAGCGAGACGCTGGGCTGGGATCCCAACCGCTTCGTCATGCGCGGCATGAACCTGGGCTTCGGCGAGACCGACGTGAAGCGCTGGGGCGCCAACACCAGCATCGACTACCGCTCTGACGACCACGATTTCCATTTTCGCGGGCAGTACAACAAGTACCGCAAGGACGAATTCCTCAATCGCCTGAACTTCCGCAACGATACGTCCAAGAACTCGGCCCGCCTCTCGCAGGTGGACACCGACGACACCACGCTGCTCCAGCCCGACGACAACGTGACCGGCTATGATGCGAAGCTCGGCCGCATCTACGGTTACACCGCAGGCCAGATCGTGGACCGCGACGGCGACGGGCTGATCACCGATGCCGACCGTTCGACGCGTTCGTTCTACAGCCTCAACGGTGGCTCCGGCACCTGGGATCCGCAGGGCTTCCGCCTGCGCCGCTTCTGGGAAGGCTCGCGCGAGACAGGCAGCCTTGCTTCGGCCAACCTCGGCGGCGTTTCGCGCCTGGGCGAGGTGACGGTGGACTATGACGTGTCCTACTCGCAGTCCGAGGACAACCTCGACGACGGCTACACGCTGGAATTCCGCAGCGACAAGTACGGATGGCTGGGCAATCAGGGCGTGCTGTTCAGCAGTAGCGAGGATTCGCGCTTCCCCAAGTGGTTGCTCAACTCCGCCGGCCTGGCTGCCGTCCAGGATCCTTCGCAATACGACTTCAGCAGCCTCGAAGGCGAAGTGGGCGGCAGCAGCGAGAAGCTCTGGCAGGCGCAGTTCAACCTCGAATGGAAGCCGGTGGATTCCTGGGTGGAATCGTTCAAGACCGGCGCCAAGTTCTACAACTCGCGGCGCCGTACCTATCAGGGTTCGTTCCTGAACCTAGAGGCTGAAGGCACCCTGGCGGACTTTTCGCAATTCTACGGCAAGGACGTAAACAGCCTTTTCGGGGGCGCTTATAGCGGCCTCTATCGGCTGGGCACGACGATCGACAACCGCAAGATGCTGGCCGAACTCCAGCGCGCCGGGGACGGCGAAAGCGAGATATTCGACGGCTTCGCGGTCGATCCCAGCCAGGCCGAGCTTTCGAACGAGGACAGCTTCCGCTTCGAGGAGCGCGTGATCTCTGCCTATGCGATGGGCACGGCGCGTTTCGGCCGGGCGCAAGTGATCGCGGGCCTGCGCATGGAAGCGACGCGCAACACGATCGACGCCTGGAACATGGACCTGATCCAGGGCGAGCGGTTCGTTTCGGACAAGTCCAGTTTCGTCAACGTGCTGCCCTCGGTCCACGTCAACTACGAACTGGACGACCGCACCAAGCTGCGTGGCGCCGTCTGGACCAGCTTCGCCCGTCCCGACATCGCCCGCATGAGTTCGGCGCGCGAATACGGCTACGACACCGACCCCGATGGCGACGGCGAGGAAAACCCGATCTCGCAATGGGTGCTGACCTCGATCGCGCAGGGCAACCCGAACCTGAAGCCGATGCGCTCGCTCAACCTCGACATGTCGCTCGAGCACTATGCCGGCCGCACCGGCGCCTATTCGGTGGCGCTCTACTACAAGCACATCACCAACTTCCTGTTCCGCTCCTCCTCCAGCAACATCCGCGACGGGACGCTGGGCGAGAACGTCGACCCCGCAGGCGTGGCGATCTCCATGCCCAACAACGGCAAGACGGCGGAAGTCTACGGCATGGAAATCAGCGGCCAGCAGCTGCTGCACTGGTTGCCCGGCATCCTCGGCTCACTGGGTGTTGGCGGCAACCTGACCTTGCAGCGCTCCAGGGCCGTGACGGGGCTTACCTGGCACCCGGACGGCTACAAGCTGCCGCTGATGGAAACGCCGGAGACGATCGCCAACCTGCAACTGTTCTGGGAGCGCAAGGGCTGGGAAATCTACGGCGCGTGGAACTATCAGTCCAGATTCCTCGGCGGCATCCAGGACTTCGGCAACAATCCCTACGAGCAGGCCTATAGCTTCGTGGATCTGACCTTCCGCAAGACGTTCCTCAAGAAGTCCTCGGTCCAGCTTCAGGTCCAGAACCTCTTCGATTCGCATACCTACTGGGAAACCGTGTCCTCCGGGACAGGGGCAAGCCGCGCCTACATCAAGAACGGGCGCAGCATCACGCTCGGCCTGAACCTGATCTTCTGAGGATACTGCGATGACGATGAAGACCCGTATCCTGTCGGGGGCGCTGGCGTTTTGCCTGCCGCTCCCGGCACTCGCCGCCGATGCGCCTGCCCAGCAGCAGGAGCCGCTGGCACCTGCCACGGTCCGGCCCGAGCGCGTGATCCTGAACCTTACCGCCGATCCGGCGACCGAGATGGCCGTGACCTGGCGCTCGGCACCCGGCCTTGCGGGACAGGTTCAGTATGCGAAAGCGACGAACAGCCCCGACTTCGTGAAGGCGCCGCTGTCCGTGGCGGCCAAGACCGACGACGCCACTCTTGCCGTTCGTGAAGACCCGGCTTTCCGTGCCGCCTATCACGCGGCGGTGCTGACCGGACTCGAACCGGACACTGTCTACGCCTACCGCGTCGGTGCCTCCCGCGCGGGTGACGATGCGCAGTGGTCGGAATGGTTCCAGTTCCGCACGGCCGCGCGCGAGGCGAAGCCGTTCCGCTTCATCTACATGGGCGACATGCAGAACCAGATCCTGTCGGAAGCCTCGCGCACCTTGCGCATGGCCTTCCGCCAGGCGGGCGACGCGGCGTTCACGATCCACGCGGGCGACCTGATCAACCGGCATGACAGTGATGCGGAGTGGGGGGAATGGTTCGCTTCGGGCGGCTTCCTCTATGCCCAGACACCGCAGATGCCGACGCCGGGCAACCACGAATACGTGCGGGACGAGGCGGCGCGCGCCGGATCGTCGATCAACGGCCAGTGGCGCCGTCAGTTCACTTTGCCCGAGAATGGCCCTGCCGAGGTGCCCGCCAGCCGGGAAACCAGCTGGTACACCGACTATCAGGGCCTGCGCCTGATCTCGATCGATTCGATGCAGGTCGATCGTGATGAGACCGCCCGCAAGGCCATCGTGAAGTGGCTGGATGGCCTGCTGGCGAAGAATCCCAGCCGCTGGACGGTCCTGTTCCTGCACTTCCCGCTGTTCTCCAGCGAGCCGGGGCGAGACAATCCCAAGGTGCGCGCGGCGCTGAAACCCCTTATCGATAAGTACCACGTCGATCTCGTGCTCCAGGGCCACGATCACGGCTACGCGCGAGGAGCCATCGGCAAGGACGGCCCCGCTGCCGACGATGCCGGCACGACTTATGCGGTGTCGGTCGCCGGGCCCAAGATGTACGATGTCGGCAGCTTGCCCTGGGCGCGCAAGTCGGCCTCGCGTACGCAGGCCTATCAGGTGATCGACGTCAGCCAGGGCGAACTCAGCTATCGCGCCTATACCGCCACTGGCGAACCTCTCGACGCGGTAACCTTGCGCAAGCCCTGACAGCCTTCAACGCGGCCACCTTCGAATTGCGACCCGAATGACGGCTCGTTCCGCCCGCTCGGCCTGATCGGTCGGGCGGGCGCTTTGGCATATCGGGTCAATCCAGCATCGTCTGGCGCAGTTTGGCGATATCGGCATCGGTCAGGCCGACCTTCTGCTTCAGATAGCCTTCCGATCCGCCATACTGCTGGTCGAGATAGGTGAAGAACTGCGCGAGGTGCGAAGCGCCGCCCTTGGTGTAGAGCGGCTCGGCCTTCGGCGGCTGGCCGTCGGCGCGCGCGGCATAGTACTTGAGAATGGGGTTGTTGGGGTAGGCGGCGGGATCGACCTTGGGCATCTCCCACTGCGGGCGCCGCAGCTCGGTCGAGCGGTGATAGTCCTTCAGGATCGTTTCGCGATCGACGCCCAGCACGTCGTAGATCAGGGCCGTGGCGATGCCGGTGCGGTCCTGTCCGGCCGAGCAGTGATAGACCACCGCGCCCTCGTTCGCGAGCAGGCGATTGAACAGCGCGCGAAACTGCGGGACGAGCATCAGCTCCATGCCTTTGTACATGTTCTCGCCGCCGCTCTTGGCCATGTCCTGGAACAGCGGCTTGATCGAATAGTCGTTGGCGAGGAACAGCGCGCCGGTGCGGTCGTCCAGCATGTCAGGCGCGACTTCGCGTTCTTCGATCGAGCGGAGGTCCACGATCGCGCCAAGGTCGAGCTGGCCCAGCAGCGCATAGTCGGCATCGGTCAGCAAGGGCATCGCGCCGGAACGGAAGGCCTTGTCCCACTTCACCGTGCGGCCATCCTTGGTGACATAGCCGCCGATGTCGCGGAAGTTGCTGCCCTGCTGAAGGGGCAGCACGCGTTCGGCCACCACGGTGGTCTTGCCGTTCTTGCCTTTGAGGATGACGTAGCGCCGCTCATTGGCCGGGATCGGCAGCTTCAACGCGGCGGCCGTGCTGGCAGTTGCGACGCGCTGGTCGCCCTTGTCCAGCACGGGATCGCTGCTGATCCATACGCCGACTGGGGCGGTTTCCATGCGCGCAAGCTCTACCGTTGCATCGTCTAGGCGGGTGAGTGTTGCCAGTTCACGCGCCATGGCGGGTGTGGCTGTGAGCGCCGCGAAAAGGAAGACGGGGGCGAGCTTGCGCATGTGGCGGGATCCTTGATGTAACTGACGTTCGGGCGGTTAAAACGGATGTATGTATCCTTTGTGACAAACGTCCAGTCAATTGAACTCGATTTCATCGTGATCAGGATCGCTGTGGTGAATTTTGTAGAACGAATGTATCTGTTCCGAGATGTACGAAAAAGGGCCGCCTTTCGGCAGCCCTTCGTCGTTTCAGGTTGAGAAGGCGTGTTCAGTCGCGACCTTTGCCGAAGGCGACGATCTGAAGCAGGCCGCCCGCCATTGCCACGTTCTTGAAGAAATGGATGAACTGGTTCTGGTCGCCCAGTTGCGCGTGGAAGAAGACCGCCGTCGCCAGGCTGAACAGGGCCAGCACCGCAGCGACGCTGCGCAGGCGATAGCCGGAGATCAGCAGTACGCCGCCAATCACTTCCACCGCGACGGCACCGGCCAGGGCGACTGCGGGGAGGGGGAGCCCGACAGAGGCGATATAGGCCATCGTACCGGCTGGGTCGGAGATCTTGGAAAGGCCGCTGAGAATGAAGATGGCGGCAATCAGGATGCGGCCGGCCAGGGGCAGGAGGCGGACAAGACCCTTGTCGGCGGCGATCGGGGCGACATTCAGAGTAGCGGTGTTCATGACGATTTCCTTGCTCGAAAGAGGGGCTCGGTTGGTCACGAACCCTCGATGTCCAAGGATTTGCCGCAGAAACTGGATTTCAAAAATCCCGATAAATTCACCGCAACCGTTCGAGGAAACAGAAAAGCGCCGGGCGGAAGGAAGGGGGGACTGGCGGCTTAGCGGGGGAGGGAATCCGCCAGTCCCCAAGTGAGTCCGGCCGCGCCGAAGCGCGTCGAACGTGGTCCCGGCTCGATGGTCGGCGGGCTCTCGATATTCAGATAGAGGGACGGCACGGGCGAGCCGCTGCCACGCGCTTCGGGCACTTCAGGCCGCGCGCGGCCGCCATCGGGTGCGCCAGGCCTTCGGGGTGCTGCCCACGATCCGTCGGAACAGGCGGGTCAGATGCGCCTGGTCGGTCAGGCCGCAGGTGCAGGCGATTTCGGACAGTGTATCCTCGGTATGCAGCATGAGGCTTTGCGCGCGGCGAATGCGCTGGCGAATGACGTAGGCATGCGGAGGCTCGCCGACACTGGTCTTGAAGGCGCGACAGAAATGTCCGGTGCTCAGCCGCGCAACGGTGGCGAGATCGTAGCAGGGCAGCGCGTGGCCGAGATTTTCATCGATGTGTCGGATGACCTTGCGCAGTTGCCATCCCGCCAGCCCCCCTCTTGCAGAAACCTCTCCCTCCTGCGGGGTGAGAGGCGTTCCCGGCAGGAGAGGCGCATTTGCGCATTGCGAGCGGGGTGAAGCGGGGCCGGCCGGGTGCGGACAAGGCGGCGGTGAGATGGTGGTATAAGTATGGTCCGGAATCTGACCCGTATTTGTCGTTGTCGTGCTCAACGCGTCATGAAGCATGATCAACTCTCCAAACCGTCGACTGATTCGACCGGGGGATCGAACCAGTCGCGACACTGGTAAAAATCGCGATGTCGGGGTTTGTCGCATAGTAATTGGCTGTGACAAACCGATTCTTCATTGGATTCGATATAACGCGTCAATGACGTATCAAGATTGCAGTGATGCTTCTGTGTAAGGGGAATGACTTTTTACTATAAGGGGATGGCCGATTTCCCTATTCTCGTCATCGCAATCGGATCAGATATCCGGAAGCTCGCCCAGGCCGGTGTCGAGCGCGCACTGGGCCACGAACTTGTCGAGCAGCCAGGCCGCAGCCGGGCCGGGCGGGGTGTCGCGCCGCCAGATGCCGCCGAAGCGGTAGATGCCGCCGGGGTGATCGGGCATGGAGAGGCGGATGAGCGTGCCGGAAACCAGGTCGGCCTCGATCATTGGTAGCGGCATGTTGCCCCAGCCGATCCCCTGCCGCAGCAGCGCGTGCTTGGCGCCAAGGTCGGCAAGGCGCCAGGTCTTGGGGCTCATGACCGAGAAGTCCTTGCCCTCGGTGAAGCGCGAACGGTCGCTGAGCACCAACTGCGTATACTCGCGCCCCGCGCCGGGCGGGATCAGGTCCATCCGGCCCAGCGGATGGTCGGGGGCGGCCACCGGCACCATCGCCACCGAGCCCACGGATACGCTTTCCAGCCCCCCCACGCCTGCGAACAGAGGGCCGGACACCCCGATCACGGCGGTCCCGTCGAGCACCATGGATGTGATCGCGCCAAGAGCCTCGACATGGAGGCGAAGCTGCACGGTTGGAAACTCGGCCGCGAAGGCGCGCAGGATCACGCCGAGACGTTCGGCCGGGAACATGACGTCCACGGCCAGATCGATTTCGGCCTCGAGCCCGTCGAGCAGGCCCTTCACTTTGGCGCGCAGGCCGTCGATGCCTTCCGCGACGCCGCGCGCCTCGGACAGCACGGCCCGCCCGGCGGTCGTCAGCTGCGGCTTGCGGGTGCCCTCGCGCTCGAACAGCAGGACGCCGAGCTGGGCTTCGAGATTGGCGATGCCATAGCTGATGACGGAGACCGCGCGGTTCAGCTTGCGCCCAGCGGCGGCGAAACTGCCGGTGTCGACGATGGCCAGGAAGATGCGAAGCTGGTCCAAGGTCGGCGTACCGGGGTTACTCACTTTTCAATCTCCTAGAACAGTCAGGTCGATTTTATCCCTCTGAACTTGAAATGAGGGCAAGTCTATATGGGTTTCAACAGGACGGCATCCCACTCTGCCGCCCCCGGAGACAGGACATGATCGAACTTCGCCCTTATGACAGCCTCGGCGGCGCCAACCACGGCTGGCTCGACGCCAAGCACCACTTCTCGTTCGCCGGATACCACGATCCGGCCCGCGTCCACTGGGGCAACCTGCGCGTCTGGAACGACGATGCGATCGCCCCGCAGACCGGTTTCCCGCCGCACCCGCACCGCGACATGGAAATCATCACCTATGTTCGCGAAGGCGCGATCACCCACCAGGACAACCTGGGCAACAAGGGTCGTACCGAGGCCGGAGACGTCCAGGTGATGAGCGCCGGCACCGGCATCACCCACTCGGAATACAACCTTGAGGATGTGACGACGAAGATCTTCCAGATCTGGATCATCCCGACCCGCGACGGCGAGGAGCCCAGCTGGGGCGCCAAGCCCTTCCCCAAGGGCGACCGTTCGGGCCAGTTTGTGACGCTCGCCTCGGGCTACGAGAACGACAACGACGCCCTGCCGATCCGCACCAATGCCCGCGTCGTGGGCGCCACGCTCAAGGCTGGTGAAACCGCCGAGTACCCGCTGGGCAAGGACCGCAAGGCCTACCTCGTTCCCGCTATCGGTGCGGTGCAGATCGAAGACGTCCGCGCCAATGCCCGTGACGGCGTGGCGATCAGCGACCTCGACGTGCTGCGGGTCACCGCGATCGAGGATAGCGAGATCGTTCTGGTCGACGCTGCTTGACGTAAGAACCGGGAGCGGGCGGAAATCCGTCCGCTCCCCAATCTCCCAGATTGCATTTTCCCTTATCGGCGCCGACTTTCTTCCCCGGCGCTCAATCGCACAAAAGAAGCGCAAGGAAGGATTGCCCCATGACCGTCCATTCATCCGATATCGAAGGCGTAGACCTCGTCGTTCTTCCCCCCGTCCGCGATCTTGGAGACGGCTTCCAGGTCCGCCGCGCGCTGCCCACCGCGCAGCGCCGCATGGTCGGCCCCTTCATCTTCTTCGACCAGATGGGCGAGGCGGTGTTCCGCAGCGGCGAAGGCCTCGACGTGCGCCCGCATCCGCACATCGGCCTCTCCACGCTGACCTACCTTGTCGAAGGCGAGATATTCCACCGCGATTCGCTCGGCTCGGCCCAGGCCATCCGCCCCGGCGAGGTCAACTGGATGACGGCGGGCAGCGGCATCGTCCATTCCGAGCGCACCTCTCCCGAAGTCCGGGCCAGCGGCGGCAAGCTGTTCGGTCTCCAGACCTGGATCGCGCTGCCCAAGGAAGCGGAAGAGATCGCCCCGGCCTTCGCCCATCACAAGGCCGACGAGATTCCCTTTACCGAAGACGCCGGAACCCGGCTGACGGTGATCGCAGGCACCTCCGACGGTCTGATTTCGCCGCTCAAGACCTACTCCGACATGGTCTATGCCGATATCGTCATGCTCGACGGCGCGCGCTACCAGGTGAAAGCCGAGCACGTCGAACGCGCCATCTATGTGGTCGGCGGCGAAGTCGAAGTGGAAGGGCAGACCGGCAGCTTCAAGGAGACCGAACTCGTGATCTTCAAGCCAGGCGCCGAAGTGATCCTGAGGGCCAAGGGCGGCACCCGCCTGATGCTGCTGGGCGGCGAACCGCTGCCGGAAAAGCGCCACATCTTCTGGAACTTCGTCTCCTCCTCGCTCGACCGTATCGAGCAGGCCAAGGAAGACTGGAAGGAACAGCGCTTCGCCCGCGTGCCCGAAGAGCACGAATTCATCCCCCTTCCGGCCTGAGGAGCAACAGACCATGGCACATGGAACCGCCCATATCGGCGAGACCCCCTGGCGCACCGAGATCATGGTTGGTGGCCACGCGATTACCGCCGACGAACCGGAAGCACTGGGCGGGCAGGGTGCCGGACCGGCGCCCTACGACCTGCTGCTGGCCAGTCTCGGCGCCTGCACCGCGATCACGCTGAAGATGTATGCGGCGCGCAAGGGCTGGCCGCTGATTTCGGTGGACGTGGATCTTCGGCTCAAGGGTTCGAAAGAGGAGATGCGGATCGAGCGAAAGCTCTCGATCGTCGGGTTGGATGACGAGCAGAAAGCCCGGCTTGCGGATATCGCCGAGCGGACGCCGGTGACTTTGACGTTGAAGTCGGGACTGGGGATCGAGACGGAGCTGGTTTGAAGGGGAAGAGGAAGTCCTGGGGGATGATCCCCCAGACCCTCGGAATGTCAGCGTCGCGCGCTGTTTGGCCGTTTCGCACTCCCTGCGGCGCAGCCAATACGTTTCCCGACGCAGCCATGAGCGAACAACGGATAGGTAGGGCGCGACCTCCACATTCCCGGGGGTGCAGGGGGGCTATGCTCCCCTGCTT
>NZ_DAMDBA010000073.1:8071-24686 GCF_032093395.1 Novosphingobium sp. | reverse complement strand
ACGGTTGGTCTTGTTGATGACGTAAGTGCGGCCGCGACGACGGATCACGCGGTTGTCCCGGTGGCGACCCTTGAGCGACTTCAGGCTGTTCGTAATCTTCATGTCTATTCTCGTCTTGCGTGGTCCGGCGGTTGCACCAAGCAAACTGGGGCCGCCGCAAAATAGGAAGTGGCGCCGTTAGTGGGACCGGCTTGCAAAGTCAAGCCCGAGGGGCCATTCCCTCCCGTGCAAGCGCTTCGATTTGCAGTTCATGCCCCTGTTAATGCTCAGGCAATCGCGGCAGCCCATAAATCAGATTCGGGTGCGACCCAACCGATTCTTCGCCAATCGTCTTACCGGACCCATACCGACCATGCAGACGTACAAATCCGCCATCCTCTTCACGGGAATCGCCGCCGCCCTTTTTTCAGCGTCTTCTGCCCAGGCTCAGCGCGGATGGGGGCCTGGTTCGGGCATGGGCTGGGGTTCGGGTTGGGGTGGCGGATACCGTTCCGGATGGAACGATCCGCTGATGGGTGGCCCGGTCGGCGCGCCGACCTCCAGCCGCACGAAGGATTCGCGCGAAGGCCGCGTGGAAGTGAGCCGATTCGTGGCAGAGGGCCCGGAAGCAGCCGACCTCGGTCACGGCGTGGTTTCCGTCCAGTCCGATTCGGGCGAAGGCCAGTGGGTGCCGGGCGCACAGCGCGCCGCTTATGAAGCCGCCATCGTCGACGCTCTGGTCGGCGCCGGCTACGACACCCAGCGCAAGGAAGAGAACGGCGGACAAGTGGCCGAGCTGAAGATCAGCCGCCAGGTGCTCACCCCGGCCGAGGAAAAGCGCAACCCGGTCAGCGGCACCGCCGCCATGGGCGTGAGCAATCGCGGATCGGCTTACGGGCTGGCGTTAAACGTCGATCTCTCGAAGCCGCGCAGCGCCCTGATCGGCACGCGGCTGGACACGCGGATCGTCGACAAGGTCAGCGGCAAAGTGCTGTGGGAAGGCTACGCGACGATCGCGACTCGCGAGGGCGATGACGACTGGCCGGACTACCGCATCGCCGGCAAGCTGGCGGCCGCGCTGTTCGACGGTTTCCCGAAAGCCGATTCGGTCGGCCTTGCCGCTTCCGGGGGCTGATCGGGCCTCGACAGGGGCGCCCGTCAGCGCCCCGTCCGATTCGTACGGTCTTGGATCCGTTTGACCGGACCGCACGTTCCTCATGGCAGGTGGGCGAACAAACTATTAGCCTATAGGCACTTGCCCTCGGAGAGCCCGACATGATCCGCCCGACCATCCGCAACCCCAAGTCCGCCCGTTCGCTGCGATCGATCGCGCTCGCCTGCGGCCTCACCGCAGCCCTGGCTCTGGGCGGCTGTGCCGCGCAGGTCGGTCCGGTAGAAGTGACGCGGTTCAGCGCGCCTGACGCATCCATGCTGGGCCAGGGGTTGATCCGGGTCGATCCGGCCAACCCGCAGGATGCATCCAGCCTGGAATTCCGCACATATGCCGCAGCCGTCGCCCAGGAACTCGCGAAACTCGGCTATCGGCAGGCCCTTCCCGGCGAGACGGTGGGTAATACGCAGGTGGCCGTGCTGTCCGTGGAGCGGCAGGTCCACCAGCCCGGGCGGCAGGGCAGCCCCGTCTCGGTGGGCGTGGGCGGCAGTACCGGCAGCTACGGATCGGGCCTGGGACTGGGCCTAGGCATCAATCTCGCCGGCAAGCCGCAGGACCAGGTGGAAACCCGCATGCAGGTCATGATCAAGGATCGCCCTGACGGCCGGACGCTGTGGGAAGGACGCGCCTCCTTCACCGTGGGCTCCAAGGCCCCCACGGCGCAGACCTCGCTCGGCGCCGCAAAAATGGCGGAAGCGTTGTTCAGGGGCTTTCCGGGCCGGTCCGGCGAAACTATCCTGGTGAAATGACCAGCATCCAGATTTCCTCCGCATTCGATTCCGGCAATATCGAAGTCCTCTCCATCGACGGCACCACGGCCCGCCTGGCGATCCGGCGCGATCACGAGTCCGACTTCTTCCAGTGGTTCCATTTCCGCGTCAGCGCCGCGCCGGGCCAGAGCATCGCCGGGCGGGAGCTGGTGCTGAAGATCACCGGGCTCAATAGCTCGGCCTACCCGATGGGCTGGGCCGGCTACCGCGCCTGCGCCTCAGAAGACCGGCAGTTCTGGGGACGCACCGACACCACCTGGGATGGCGGCAAGGACGGCGGCACGCTTACCATCCGTCATACGCCGGAAGGCGAACTTGCCTGGTTCGCCTATTTCACGCCCTACTCGATGGAGCGTCACCACGACCTCGTCTCCTCGCTGGCCGGCGTGGAGGGCGTGGAATACCGCCTGCTCGGCAATACCCTCGATGGCCGTCCGCTCGATTGCCTGTCGATGGGCGATGGGGAAGCCCAGGTCTGGCTCTATGCCCGCCAGCATCCCGGCGAATCGATGGCCGAATGGTGGATGGAAGGCGCGCTGGAAGTCCTGGCGGATCCCGCCGACTCGGTGGGCCGCGAGCTGCGCAAGCGCTGCCGCTTCCATGTCGTGCCCAACATGAACCCGGACGGCTCGGCGCGTGGCCATTTGCGCACCAATGCGGCGGGCGTGAACCTCAACCGCGAATGGGCGGAACCCACCGCCGAAAAGTCACCGGAAGTGCTGGCGATCCTCGCCGCGATGGACGAAACCGGCGTGGACTTCGCCATGGACATCCATGGTGACGAAGCGATCCCCGCCGTGTTCCTGGCCGGTTTCGAAGGCATTCCCTCGCTCAAGCCGGAGCAGAAGGCGGGTTACGATCGCTATGCCGCCATCCTCGATCGCCGCACGCCCGATTTCCAGCAGAAGCTCGGCTATTCGCTGACCAAGCCGGGCAAGGGCAACCTGACGATGTCCACCAACCAGCTGGCGGAGCGCTTCGGCGCAGTGTCGATGACGCTGGAAATGCCGTTCAAGGACCACGACGACGCAGCCGACCCGCGCCAGGGCTGGAGTGCGGAGCGTTCCTCGCAGCTCGGCAAGGACTGCATGGGGGCCCTGCTGGAGTGGTTCGTCGAGCAGGAAAAGAAGTAACCTCGCCTGTTGCCCCCTCGGCGCCGGAGCGGCGATGAGGGGGCGATCCAGGGTGTGTGGTGGTCCAGTTCAGGCGGAGCCGAAAATGGTGGACTTCCGCGACTTGGAGCGCAGCGTACTTCAAGGAAGACTGCCGTTCGCAGGCCCGCATGAGCTGGATCACCGCGCACCCTGACCGGCAGGATCAGATTCCCGCCCATTGGCGCAGGGCCTGCTTGACGGCAAGATTCTCGTCATAGCTCCATGTCGGCGCGACTGCGGCCGCGGGCACTTCGCCCAGCAGATCCTGAAGCATCATCCAACCGGAAGTCCAGTCTCCGCGCGTATGATCGCAGACCGGCGACGCACCCCAATCCTTGGCGAGCCGGATCATCGAACGTTGCTGCGCGGACGGCGCATCAAGGCTCCCCACCATGAACGCGGTGAACGGCAGGGGCTGGCGGGGACAGGCTCCGAAGCGCGCCAGACGCCGGTCGGCTCCGGGCAGGTCCATGTTCGGCGGATTGACCACGATCGCGCCCAGCACGGGGTTTTCCCGGCCCACGGCCTCGAACTCCACCCACCAGGCCAGTGCCAGCGCCGCGATATCGTCGGTGACGATCACGACCGGCCGGTCCGCCCGACGGATCGCCAGGTTCAGCTTGTTGACCCAGGTATTGCGATGCGGCTCGTCCCACAGGCCAAGCTCCAGCACGCGGCAATGCTCGCTCCAGCCGGCCCACCGCTTCATCCAGTGGCCCTCGGTCAAAGGCGCGCCGGGTACCAGGAGGATCAGCGGGACATGGTCCTGCGCACGGGGATAACGGTAGTGTGTCATGGGGTGCTCCAACCTTGTTGGGGAAACCGCCGGTCGACTCTGTCTACGTCCCGACTGTGCGCACCATAACTCAACTGATCTAGTTGACAATATAATTCCGACGAAACGAACGCGAGCCGCGTCGCCCCGAAACGGAAGCGCGCGGTGCGCGTCGCGATAGTGGAGCGATCAGAGGAGGTTGGCAGGTCCGAAGGCGTGAGGCAGCAATTCGGACAGGCGCATCTCCAGAACGCCCTCGGCGCCATCGCACCAGACGAGTGGATCGGTACCGCCGATCTGCGCGATCTCGTTGAGAATCTGGCGGCAACGTCCGCACGGCGTCACGGTATCGCCCTGCCCCGCAGCACCCGGCGCACCGCCGGTCACGGCCACGGCTTCCAGCTTGCCACCGTTCTCCCGGAACGTGCCCGAGGACAGGATGCCGGAAACCGCCACCGTCTCTGCGCAGAGCGAGAGGCCGTAGCTGGCGTTCTCGACATTGGCGCCGGTGACCACCGAGCCGTCCGAAAGCAGCAGCGCGGCGCCGACGTGGAACTGCGAATAGGGCGCATAGGCGCGGGTGGCGGCATCGCGCGCGGCGGCGATCAGCGCATCGCGCTGCTGGGTGCTGAAGGTCATGGCTGCACCACTACCCAGCGCAGCCCCCCTTGCGCAATCTCGTTGGCAAGCGAGCCGTTGGCCGTCCACAACGACCACGGACGGCCGCCATAATCGGGCAGCAGGCGATCGCGCACCAGCCAGAGATTGCGGTCGAGCTTGGCGGCGATGCGATAGCGGCTTTCGAAAGCCCTGCTGACCTTCAGGATCACCGGCTTGCCCGCGTGAGTCTCGATCTGGTTGATGAAGGTCATCAGTTCGCTTTCCACCTTGGCATCGGATACCGGGGTGGAACAATGGTCGGCCAGGATGTCGAGATCGATGGCCGGGGGCAGCAGCGCCGCATCGCGCGGCACCGTGGTGACGAAATTGGCGGACTGCATTTCCGCCGGCTGGCACGGATCGTAGCGATGGACCGCGCCCACCTGCATGCGGGCCGCCTTGGCCGCCTCGAAATTGGCCACGAAGCGGGGATCGCGCGCGAAAGCGCTGACACTTGCGCTGGCGTCGATATAGGCGAAGTCCACGCCCACGGCCTTGAGCGATTTCCAGTTCACCTCGCCGTCCGCCGCGCCCACTTCTACACCCTGCACGGGGTAGATCGCGCGCTCGGGCATCCAGTGCCGCAGATGCCACCAGCCCCATGCCGCGGCGATCAGCGCCGCCAGCAGCAGGGCACCGGCGATCCGCCACAGAATGCGCGCGCGGGCCTTGGCGGCCGAGCCCTTTCTCGTCATCGTGAAGCCCCCTTCAGCCGCGAATATGCAAGACGCAGATCAGCGTGAAAAGCCTGCGCGCAGTGGGGTGGTCGGTCTCGATCTTGCCGTCGAGCCTTTCGAGCAGCAGTTCGGCTGCCGAATTGTGGATTCCGCGCCGCGCCATGTCGATCGTCTCGATCTCCTGGGCGGAAGCCTTGCGAATCGCCTGGTAATAGCTTTCGCACACGGCGAAGTATTCGCGCACCGGGCGCCGGAACCGGGCAAGGCCCAGCACCATGGTCTCCAGCGGGTTGCCCGCTTCGTCGGCCAACTCAAGCGAGAGGCGGCCATCGCGCACCGAAAGGCGCAGGCGGTAAGGCCCTTCGTGCCCCGCCTCGAAGGCGCGGACCGGCTTGAAGACGTTGTCCTCGATAAGGTCGAAGATGGCGATGCGCCGTTCCTGCTCGATGTCGGCGTTGCGCCACAGGATGGTCGCGTCGTCCAGCTCGATATGGGAGATGCGCGGATCGGACATGTTCTCTCGCCCTTTACCCGCTCGCGTCCCCGGCTCGCAAGCCCACTCATGACGATGACATCCCGTCATTAACAGCCTGTGGATTAATATCGCCCTCCTGCTCGCTTGATGGCAGGGGCAGAGATGGGGCATGTTCCGTCCCCTCATGTCACAACAAGCCGCCATTGCCCTCGCACCCGAGGCCGAAGCCCGCAGTCTGCCCGCCAACGTCGAGGCAGAGGCTGCATTCCTGGGCGCCGTCCTGATCGACAACCGGGTGATCGAGGAACTGCAAACGCAGCTTACGCCCACGCATTTCTACGAGCCGGTCCATGCGCGCATATACGAGCGCATCCTCCAGCTGCTCGATCGCAAGGCCGTGGTCACGCCGGTCACCCTGCGCCCCTATTTCGAATCGGACGAGGCGCTGAAGGCGCTGGGCGGCGTGTCCTACCTCGCCCGCCTCACCGCAGACGGCCAGGGCCTGCTCGCCCCGCGTGAACTGGCGGACCAGATCTACGACCTCGCCCTGCTGCGCGAACTGATATCGGTGGGGCGCAATCTGGTGTCCGAAGCCATGGACACCTCCGAATCGGTCGAACCGATGGAGCAGGTGGAACGCGCCGAGGCCGCGCTCTACAAAGTGGCCGAAGGCGCCTCCTCCGCGAACGAGGCCAAGAGCTTCGCCAGCGCCACCCGCACCGCCATCAGCGCCATCGAGAAGGCGTTCAATTCGGGCGGCCACATCTCCGGCAAGACCACCGGCCTGAACTCGGTCAACGGCAAGATCGGCGGCCTGCACGATTCCGACCTTATCATTCTGGCGGGCCGTCCCGGCATGGGCAAGACGTCGCTCGTCACCAACATCGCCTTCAACGCCGCCGACCGGCTCCAGCGCGATCTGGCGGACGGCATTCCGGTGGAGAAATCGGTCGGCGCGGCCACGGCCTTCTTCAGCCTCGAAATGAGCGCGGACCAGCTGGCCACGCGTATCCTGGCCGAACAGTCCGGCATCAGTTCCGAAGCCTTGCGCATGGGCAAGATCAGCCGCGAGGATTTCCAGCAGCTTTCCTTCGCCTCGCAGCGCCTGGCCGAGCTGCCGCTGTTCATCGACGACACCCCCGGCCTCACCATCGCCGGCCTGCGCACCCGCGCCCGTCGCCTCAAGCGCCGCCACAACATCGGCCTCGTCATCATCGACTACCTGCAGCTTCTGCAGGGTTCGGGCCGCGCCAACGACAACCGCGTGAACGAAATCTCGGAGATTTCGCGCGGACTAAAGACCCTCGCCAAGGAACTGCACGTTCCGGTGATCGCGCTGTCCCAGCTTTCGCGTGCGGTGGAATCGCGCGAGGACAAACGGCCGATGCTGTCCGACCTTCGCGAATCGGGCTCGATCGAGCAGGACGCGGACATGGTCTGGTTCGTGTTCCGAGAAGACTACTACGCCAAGGGTGCCGAGCCGCGCGAGCCGGGCGACAACGATCCGCCAGACGTCCACGCCAAATGGAACGAGTGGCGCGAGCACATGGAGCGCGTCACCGGCCTGTCCGAACTGATCATCGCCAAGCAGCGTCACGGCGCCACGGGCAAAGTGCGCCTGCGCTTCGAGGCACGGATCACCAAGTTCTCCGACCTTGCCGACGACGACATGCGCGCGGCCTTCGAAAGCGACTGATCTTCCACGGCAAAGGAAAAGAATGAGCGACCAGAAGGTTCTGCTTCTCGCAGGCGGCAGCGGTTCGATCGGCAGCGCGATAGCCCGGCAGGCCCTGGCCCATGGCTGGAAGGTCGCTCTTCACGGCAGGACGCAGGAAAAGGTCGCCACGCTCGTCACCGGGCTGTCCTACCTCGGCACCGTGGACGGCTTCATCGCCGATGTCTGGGAAGAAGACGCTGCCGAGACCCTGATCGCAGAAGTGGGCGAACAATATGGGCGGATCGACGCGGTGATCGACTGCGTGTCCACCGGGCCGCTGGGCATCACCGGCCTGCTTCCGGAAACGGCGCCGGAGACCTTCGGGGATTTCCTCAATGTCTCGGTGGGCTGGGTCGAGCGGCTGGCGCTGGCCAGCTACGGGTTCCTCGCCATGCAGGGCGGCGCTTTCATCGCCCTCGTTTCCGACGCCGGAATCTACGCTGCCCCGCGCCAGAGCCTGATCGGCGCGGCGCGCGCGGGTACCATCGGCTTCATTCGCAATTTCGCCCTCGAAGCCGCCCGCGACGGTATCCGCGCCCATGCGCTATCCACCAGCTTCGTCGAAGGCAGCGAGAGCGCCATCCGCATGGGTTCCGAACGCATGGCCCGTGCGGCCCGCAAGGCCGGACTGGGGCTGCCTACCGCCGACGACATCGCCCCATTGGCGCTGTTTCTGTGCTCGGACGGGGCAGCGAAGATCACCGGCCAGGTGATCAGCGTGAATGGTGGCCTGAACGCCTGACCATCTTTCTCAGCCCGTCAGTTCCCGCCTGAACCGTGCCAGTCGCTCCACCGCATCGTCCAGCACGTCCGCCGGTTTGGTGAAACAGAAGCGCACGAGATGCTCGGGAACGTCCTCGCCCTCGTAGAGCGCGGAAATCGGCACGCTCGCCACCCCCGCCTCGACGACGGCGCGCTCGCTGAACGCGCGGTCCGTTAGCGCGATCCCCGAAGCGGCAAGGTCGACCGTCAGGAACCAGGTCGCCGCGTTCGGCAGAACTTCGTAACCTGCCTGAGCCAGCCCTGCCTTCAACCGCTCCCGCGCCGCGCGCCATTCGGTCCGCTGGCCTTCCAGAACGTCATCCGGAAGCAAAAGCCCCTCGGCGACGGCCCATTGCAGCGGAACCGCGGTCGCAAAGGTCAGGAACTGGTGCGCGCGGGCCAACGCGGTCGCCAGGTGGCCGTCCGCTATCATCCAGCCGATCTTCCAGCCGGTAAGCCCGAAGATCTTGCCCGCCGAACCGATCTTCACCGTCCGTTCGGCCATACCGGGAAAGCCCATCAACGAGCGGTGCGGCACGCGATCGAAGCGCACATCCTCCCAGACTTCATCGCAGATCGCGATCAGGTCGTGTTCGACGCAGGCGCGCGCCATCATCGCCAGTTCCTCGTGACTGGCGACCGTTCCAGCCGGATTGAGCGGATCGTTGAACATCAGCGCGCGCGTTTGCGGGGTGATGGCACTCGCCAATGCCTCTGCCCGATAGCGGAAATGCGGCGGTGCAAGCGGGATCGAGACAGGAATGCCGCCCGCCCGGCGCACCAGCGGCGCATAGGCATCGTAGGCCGGTTGGAACAGGATGACCTCATCCCCCGGCTTCACGAAGGCGAAGACGGCAGCGGCCAGCGCTTCCGTGGCGCCCGAAGTTACCGTCACCTGCTCGGCCAAAAGCGCCAGCCCCTGTCTCCGGGCGTAGTAGCCGCAGATCGCTTCGCGCAGTTCCATCAGTCCGGGGCCGGGCGGATACTGGTTCGATTTCTCGCGCAGGGCCCGGCCTGCCGCCTCGATCAGGGCCGGCGGGGGTGGACCGTCCGGAAAGCCCTGCCCCAGGTTGATGGCGCCGTGCTCGCGCGCAAGGGCCGACATGCGGTCGAACACCGTGCGCTCCATTTCGGCATAGACCGGGTGGATGCGGCCTGCTGTCTTCATCCCGAGTGCTGCTCCCTGGGCGCCTGCGAAAAAGGCATGGCGCCGGTGTTTCGTGATCTGCATGGGCCGATGCGCTCGCTGTCGAGAAGCCGGCCGCCCCGCCTCCTAATTCGGACAAACCACGAGGGAGAGCAAGACGTGTCCTACGAGCTGAACCGCAGGCTCGCCGCGCGGCGGGATCCGTTGCCCACCGCGGCGCGGGTCGATGCCGTTACCGCCGATATCATTCGCGGCGCCTTCGAGACGGTCTGCTTCGAGGCCGCCACTTACCTCGGCCGCGCCGCCTCCAGCCCCATCATCAACCAGTCGAACGAGCGGAACGCCGCCATCGTCGATGCCCACGGCCGCCTTGCGATGGGCGCTGTGGGCACGCCCCACCTCACTTTCGTCAACCAGATGGAGACGCGTTGGGGCCTGATGAACCAGGACCGTTACGACTGGGGGCCCGGCGATGTCTTCCTGGGCAACGATCCCGATCACGGCGGCGGCCACCTCCCGGACTATTGCATCTACGGTCCGGTCTACGCGCCCGACGGCGAACTGGTCTGCATCCAGACCCTCCAGGCACATCAGGGCGATACCGGCGGCAAGGATCCCGGCGGCTTCTCGCTCGACGCCACCGATATCTTCACCGAAGGCGTCATCTATCCTTGCCTGAAGCTGGTTCACCGGGGCGAACTGCGCCGCGACGTTTTCGACATGGTGGTCCGCAACAACCGTTTCCCGAGCTTCGCGGGAGACATCGCCGCGATGATCGGCGGTGTTCGGCACGCCGTGGGGATGCTGGACGCCCTGCTGGCGAAATGGGGCGGCGATACCATCAAGGCGGCGATCAACCACTCCATCGCGCACACCGAGCGTCGCGTGCGAGAGGAAGTGTCGAAATGGCCGGACGGGCGGCACGAGGCCACCGTCTGGATCGACCACGACACCGCCGGAACCAGGGATATCAGGGTCCAGGTCGCCTGCACCATCGCCGGTGACCAGCTCACCGTCGATCTGGCCGGCACCGACGATCGGCCGGACCTTGTCGGCGTGTGGAACACTTTCGCCAATTCGCGCAGTTACGTCATGTGCCAGGTGGTGGCGGCGATGGACCCGACGATCGTAAAGAACGAAGGCTTCTTCGATGCGGTCGAGATCCGGATTCCCGAAGGCTGCATCGCCCAACCGCCGCCGAACCGGCCCGCCGCGCTCGGCTCGTTCCATCCGGCTTGCGAGATCACCGAGGCGGTCTGCATCGCCCTCTCGAATGTCGCGCCCGAACGGTCGCAACCGCAGCTCTACAAGATCGGCATGCCCAACATGGTCGTCGGCTTCGACGAGAACGGCGCGATGTGGATGGATCAAGGCGTGGACTGCCGCTCGATGGACGTTTCGGCCATCGAAGGCCTGGACGGGTGGGGGTCGTGCCCTTCCGCACTCGGCAGCCTGATCCTGTCCGAAGCAGAGGACGCCGAAAGCCGCTTTCCGATCCTCAACATCAGCCGCGAGATGTCTACCGATGCCGGTGGCGCCGGCCAGTGGCGCGGCTGTCCCGGTTCGCTCAACGTCAAGCAGGTCCTGCGGCCCACTTCGGCCACCGCCTGGATGGTTTCCGCCGAACACCCCTTGCGCGGCCTTCGCGGCGGCGACGATGCGATCGCCTATACCAACCGCTTCGAAGTCGGCTCTCCCAACGAGCGGGCCATTCTGCACACCGCGCAGGATCTGCTGCCGCAAGGCGCAGTAATCGCTTACCAGCACGGCGGTGGCGCCGGTTTCGGCCCGCCCCTGAAGCGCGACCCGGAGGCAGTGCGCGAGGACGTGCTGGACGAGTACGTCAGCCCGCAAGCCGCCCGCGCGAAGTACGGCGTGGTGCTGACCGGCAGCCTCGACGACTACTCGCTGGCGGTGGATCACATCGCGACCAAGGCGCTCAGGGCTGAAATGGCGAGCATGGCCGAAGCAGCGGAATAAAGAAAACGCGGGACTCCCACTCCCCTTCAGGGGGGGGGGCGGGGGGGGGGGGGGTGGGGCTCTCCGGCCACGCGGTGCCAGATCGGCAGCCCTCACCCCCGCCCTGGGCCCTAAGGAGACGTTTCATGAACTACCGGGTCGGCATCGACATCGGCGGCACTTTTACCGACTTCGCGCTTCTGAAGGGCGGCGAAGTGGTGCTCCACAAGAACCTATCCACGCCGGAGGATCGCTCGCTGGGGGTAATGGCGGGCCTCGGCACGCTGGCCGGGAAGGAGGGATTGTCGCTCTCCGCGTTTCTGGCCCGCTGCGAGGCGATCGTCCATGGCACCACTGTCGCGGACAACACGCTGATCGAGATGAACGGGGCGCTTACCGGGCTGATCACTACGGAAGGCTTTCGCGACGAGATCGAATATCGTCGCGGCTACAAGGAGGATATCTGGGACGTCCGCCTGGAAGCCCCCCCTCAGATAACCCCGCGCCGTCGCCGCCTGACCGTGCCCGAGCGCGTGCTGCATGACGGCTCCGTCCACAAGGCCCTCGACGAGGCCGCCCTGCGCGAGGCCTGCCGCAGGCTCCGCCTTCAGAACGTGGAGGCCGTGGCGATCTCGTTCCTGTTCTCCTTCGTCAATCCCGCGCATGAGCGCCGCGCCAAGGAGATCGTGCAGCAGGAAATCCAGAACGCCTACGTTTCCGCCAGCCACGAAGTGCTGCCCCGCGCGCCGGAGTACGACCGCACTTCGACCACGGTGGTCAATGCCTACGTCGGCCCGCGCGTGACCGGTTATCTCGAACGACTGGTGCAGCGGCTGGACGAAGGCGGATACCGTAACCAGCTGATGGTCATGCAGGCTTCGGGCGGGGTGATGACCAAGGACTATATCGAAGGCGCGCCGATCCGCGTGCTCGCTTCCGGCCCGGCGGGCGGCGTGGTCGGTTCCGCCCATGCAGGCCGCGCCAAGGGCTGCCCGGACCTGCTCTGCGTCGACATGGGCGGCACCAGTTACGACATGGCTCTGGTGCTGAACGGCGAAGCCCCGGCCGAGGCGGGCTGGAACATGCACCACCGCTATCTCGTCGGCGTGCCGATGGTGAAAGTGGAGACTCTCGGCTCGGGTGGCGGCTCGATCTGCCACGTCAACAAGGGCACGCTGGAAGTCGGCCCGCGCTCGGCAGGGTCGCAGCCCGGCCCGATCTGTTACGGGCGTGGCGGCACCGAGCCGACCGTGACCGATGCGCTGGTCATGCTGGGCATTCTCTCCACCGATGAAGGCTTCGCCGGCGGTAGTTTCCGCCTGATCCGCGACGGCGTGGAGGAAGCCTTCCGCAGGATCGCCGACGAACTCGGCCACGAAACCGGTGACTCCGGAGCGGAACGCGCCGCCTTCGACTGCTGGCGCGTGGTCAATGCCCACATGAGCCAGGGCGTGCGCCGCACCACCTCGGGCAAGGGCATCGATCCCAAGGACCTCGTGATGCTGGCTTACGGCGGCAACGGCCCCGCCTTCGCGGCGATTCAGGCCGAAGACCTTGGCATCACCCGCGTGCTGGTGCCCAAGGCATCTCCCACCTTCTCGGCGCTGGGCGCCTTGGTCGCCAATCCGACTATCGACGAGGAACGCTCCTACATCGCCTCCGCCTCGGCGCTGGATGTGACACGCATCCGCAAGCTCTGGACCGAACTGTCGGACCGCGCCGTGCGCTTCTTCACCGCCGCACAGTTCCGCAGTGAGGACATCCGCGCCGATTACCGGCTCAACATGCGCTATCCGGGGCAGAACTTCTCGCTCTCGTTCGACTTCGCCGCCGATACCCCGCTGGGTGATCTGGGCTTCATCGACGAGGCTTTCGCCGCCCGCGCCACCCAACTGTTCAACGCCCGCCACATGGCAGAATACGGCCATATCCGCGAACATGAAGTGCCCGAGATTTCGGGTGTTCGCCTTGCCGCCCATGTCGAGACGCCCTCCCCCGCAGCCGGCGGCGGCTTCACGGCCAGCGGGACAGTTCCGCAACCGAACCGCCATAGGCGCGCCAATCTGGGCCAAGGCTTCGCTTCCGTGCCGATATATCGCGGAGCCGACCTCGCCCCCGGCATGGAAGTGTCTTCCCCCGCCATCATCGAGGAGACATTCACCACGATCGTCGTCTATCCCGGCTGGAAAGCGCAAGTCGACAGCGTGGGAGACTACCAGCTCGTAAAGCGGGACTGACAGGGAACCTGCGCGGGTCATCGCGCGTCTTTTGCGGGATGGTCCAGCTTTCACTTGCGCAGGGCAGGCCCAGCAGCCAGACGTGAGCCCGCGCAATCTGGACAGACACTGGCCGGACGGACAATGGCCGCTCGTTGCGACGCGAGAGAACTGCCCTACGTGAATCGACCCCTGCCCTTGCCCCATGCGTTCATCGAACGGCTGCCGCTGATCCCGGAGCGTCCGCTTGCACGATACGGCATCACCATCGTGTTGTGCCTGGTGGCTGCCCTGATCCGCTGGGAACTGGACGCCGCGTTCCCGCCCGGCTATCCCTATCTGACCTTTTTCCCGGCGGTGATCCTCTCGTCGTTCCTGTTCGGACCACGCCCGGGCATCGTTGCCGCGCTGATCTGCGGCCTTTTCGCCTGGTACTTGTTCATCCCCCCGCGCTTCGGTTTCGCATTCGACTACAAGACGCTGGTTTCCTTGGGATTCTACGTAGGCGTGGTGGTGATCGACATCGCCCTTGTGCACCTGATGCAAAGGGCGAATGCCCGGCTCCACCTTGCCCGGGAAGAAGTCCGTGAACTCGCGGAAGAGCGCGGCGTCCTGGCGGAACGCACCCAATTGCTGTTTCAGGAGCTTCAGCACCGGGTCGGAAACAACCTCCAGATGATCGGCGCGGTGCTCTCGCTGCAAATGCGCGGGCTGGAGGAACCGACCGCGCGCCGCGCCATCGCGAATGCCGCGGGGCGCCTCCAGGTGATCGGCCGCATCCAGCGCCAGCTCTATCTTGCCGACGGCGAACTCGTCCCGCTTGACCGCTTCGTTCACGAGCTTTCGCACCAGGTCATGGAATCGAATGGGAGGGACGGGATCGCATGCCTGGTGGCCGTCCAGCCCGGCATTGTCCTGCGCCCCGACGCGGCCGTGCCGGTTGCGCTTATCTTGTCCGAAGCGATCGCCAATGCGCTGGAACACGGCCTGGCAACGCGGAACAGCGGCACGATCCGCGTGGAAGTGCGCCGCGAGGCGGACGGCATAACGCTCGGAGTGGAAGACGATGGCATCGGCCTCCCTCCCGATTTCGAGCCCGAACAGGCCGAATCGATAGGACTGCGCATTTCGCGGGTCCTGAGTCGGCAGCTCGAAGCCGATCTATCGCTGAAAAATCTGCCCCCCGACTCGGGCTCACGCGGTGCCAGAATGACGCTGCGCCTGCCGCCGAACCGTGCGATCCCACAGGAATGACAGGCAAACTGGTGTCCGGCTGTCGAAACGGATGACCGGTGTGGCTTTGCCAGCTTGCGATTCAGCCGCCCGCCCCTACATTGACGGTCGAAAGGACGGTTTCTCCCAAGATGAACGACGATCAGCCTAGCGGCAATCCCTGGGTCAAGAGCCTGCTGGTGTGGGGCGGGATTTTTCTCGCACTCCTCATGGTGGTATCCATGTTCAACACCCGCAGCGAAAGCGGGCCGATGATCGCCTATTCCGATTTCCGCGCGAAGGTTGCCGAAGGCAGCGTGCAGAGCGTGGAAGTGGGAGAGGACAGCATCGACGGCAAGATGAAGAACGGCGATTCTTTCCGCACCGTCCCCGTCCCCAACGACGCCACACTTACCCCCCTGCTCCAGCAGAGCGGCGTGCAATACGCCGGCAAGACGCCTGAGGAAGGCAGCCTGCTGGTCTATATCCTCGCCCAGACCCTGCCGTTCCTGCTGATCGTCGGCATCGCCTTCTTTGCGCTGCGCCAGGTCCAGAAGGGCGGCGGCTCAGGTGCGATGGGCTTCGGCAAGTCCAAGGCCAAGATGCTGACCGAGCGTTCGGGCCGCGTCACTTTCGACGACGTTGCCGGCATCGACGAAGCGCGCGAGGAGCTGGAGGAAATCGTCGAGTTCCTCCGCGACCCGACCCGCTTCTCGAAGCTGGGCGGCCAGATCCCCAAGGGCGCGCTGCTGGTCGGTTCGCCCGGCACCGGCAAGACCCTGCTCGCCCGCGCCATCGCGGGTGAGGCGGGCGTGCCGTTCTTCACGATCTCCGGCTCGGACTTCGTCGAGATGTTCGTAGGCGTCGGTGCAAGCCGCGTGCGCGACATGTTCGAACAGGCCAAGAAGAACGCGCCCTGCATCGTCTTCATCGACGAAATCGACGCGGTCGGCCGCCATCGCGGTCACGGCCTCGGCAATTCGAACGACGAACGCGAACAGACGCTGAACCAGCTGCTGGTCGAGATGGACGGCTTCGAGGCCAACGAAGGTATCATCATCATCGCGGCGACCAACCGCCCCGACGTGCTGGACCCCGCGCTTCTGCGCCCGGGCCGCTTCGACCGTCAGGTCGTGGTGCCCGTGCCCGACATCGAGGGCCGCGAAAAGATCCTCGCCGTCCATATGAAGAAGGTGCCGCTGGCGCCTGACGTCAATGCCCGCGTGATCGCGCGCGGCACCCCCGGTTTCTCGGGTGCGGACCTCGCCAACCTGGTGAACGAGGCCGCCCTGCTCGCCGCCCGCCGCAACAAGCGCCTGGTGGCCATGCAGGAATTCGAGGACGCCAAGGATAAGGTCATGATGGGCGCGGAACGCCGCTCCATGGTCATGACCGACGACGAGAAGAAGATGACCGCCTATCACGAGGCGGGCCATGCCATCGTCTCGCTGCACGAGGCGGCTTCGGATCCGATCCACAAGGCCACGATCATCCCACGCGGCCGCGCGCTGGGCATGGTCATGCGCCTGCCGGAGCGCGACAGCTACTCGTACCACCGCGACAAGATGCTGGCGAACCTCTCGGTCGCCATGGGCGGCCGCGTGGCGGAAGAGATCATTTTCGGCTACGACAAGGTTTCCTCGGGCGCCTCGTCGGACATCCAGTATGCCACCAGCCTGGCGCGCAACATGGTCACCAAGTGGGGCATGTCGGACAAGCTCGGCCCGCTCCAGTACGAGGAAAGCCAGGAAGGCTACCTCGGCATGGGCGGCACGCATCGCACCATGGCCTCTGACGAGACCAACAAGGTGATCGACAGCGAAATCCGCCTGCTGGTGGACACCGCGCATAGCCGCGCAACGCAGCTGCTCAACGAGTATAGCGGGCAGTTGGAAGCGCTGGCACAGGCCCTGCTGGAATACGAGACGCTTTCGGGCGATG
>NZ_DAMDBA010000073.1:0-8061 GCF_032093395.1 Novosphingobium sp. | reverse complement strand
GAAAGCGGGAAGATCGATCGTACCAGCGAACCGCGCGGCCCCGGCGCCCCGCGTCCGCTGACCGGATCTTCGATCCCCAAGGCCGGTCGCCGCCTTCCCGGTAGTGCCACGCCGCAGGGTGCCTAAGGCATTTTGAAAGAATGGCGCGCCTTCGCTCGATGCGAAAGCAGCTCATTCCATGACGAGTTCTCCTCAGGGAGAATGCAGGAGGGGCGCGAGACCGATGGTCTTGCGCCCCTTTTCTGTCGGGCAATTTAGCCCTTCGGCATGCGGTCGGGCAACTAGACAACCACCAGCACTGGATGATCGACATAAATGCTGGTCGAGCCCAGGGTATAGTGGTTGTACGCTTCGCCGTTTATCACCGTCTGGCCTTGCAGGACCGCGCCGGTCATCGTGACACGGTCGCTGGCATCGCCGGTAACGGTCAATTGTCGACTGGCCTCCGTCGCGCGTAGAACACCGGCCTCGGTAAGGGTAATCTGCCGTCCGCCATCGCCAAGGCCCAGATCGATCCGTTCGATATTGAGGATATTGGTCACCGCATCGAGATTGAGCACGGCCCCCGTCCCGCTGTCGATCAACAGAGTGTCGGTGCCCACGCCGCCGTCGATCAGGCTGTCCGTGGCATCATAGACTAGGGTATCGTTGCCCGCGCCGCCGCTGAGCGAGTCTGCTCCGGCGCCGCCGCGCAGCAGATCGTTCCCGGCGTTGCCGTTCAGGATGTCGTTGCCGGCGTAGCCGTAGAGGCGATCGCTTCCTGCCCCGCCCGTCAGAGTATTGGCTCCGGACGTTCCCTCGAAGATGTTGGACGAACCGCTGGCGTTCAACAGGCTGACGTCGAGCAACGATCCTGTCGAGGCAGAGGCCTGAAGCCCGGTCATGTCGGTAGCTGTGATCGAAGTGGAATTGAGCACGTCGAGACCCAGCAGCGACAGGTTCTGCTGGAAATGGACCGTATTCAGCAATTCGTTGACGGCCAGGTTGTCCATCGCCCCGCCGTTCAGCGCAGTGATGGTGAGCGTCGACGAGGGGCCGAGAATCCCGAAGATGCCCGATGAATTCGTCACCTGGATGTGCAATCCCAGTTCAGCCGCGAGAGCGGTGGAAGCGGTCAGGGTATAGGCCCCCAGCGACAGCACCAGGGCAGGCGCATAGCGGACTTGAACGGTCTTCAGATTGTTGTTCGGGTCCACCGCCGTGAGCGACTGTGTGCTGAGATCGAGGAGGTTGAGCGCTTCCAGCCCGACCAGGCCGAGCAGCGCCGTGCCGGAGGCCTGGACCACTGGCGCCTGCTCCGGGACGGCAGTGATGTTCAGGGCGTGCGCGGCGCTGCTGCCGATGTTGCCCGCCGCATCCACGATCCGAACCGCCACGGCATGGGATCCAACCGACATGTTGCCGAGGCCGTAGACCCAAGTCTGGCCCGAAACCGCCGCACCGACCCACGCGCCTCCGTCGATTTGAACCTGCACGATTTCGCCCGATCCGAGAGACGCGCTGAGCGTACCACCCACGGTGGGACTGCGATCGTATGTGCTCCAGTCCCCGGCTGTTCCCGTGTCCGAGACGAGCGTGGTGATCGCCACGGTCGCAGCGGGTGGGGTCCGGTCCAAGGCCATCGCATAAGCGTTGGAAGCCGAACTGGCATTGCCCGCGGCATCGACCGCCACGGCAGTGAAGCTGTGCAGGCCGTCGCTCAATGCCGTGCCCGGAGTGAACGTCCAGGTGCCCGCGCCGTTAGCCGTGGTCGTCCCCAGCGGCACGCCGTTATCGTAGACGATGACCGTGGTATTGGCAGGCCCCGTTCCGATCAATTGCGGCGCCGAATCGTTGGAACTCGCACCATTGGTGACCGTGCCGGTGCCCGGCGCCACATCGTCGACGATCGAAGTGATCGCCGGCGCCGATGGAGCGGAAGTATCGACGGTCACCGTGAAGCTGTTGGAGACGCCCCCGGCGTTGCCCGCGGCATCCGTGGCCGTTGCGGTGAAAGTGTAGGGACCTTCGCCGAGAGGACTGGTGGGCGTGAAGGTCCAGTTGCCGCCGGAATCGGCCTGCGTCGTGCCCAGTGCCGTGCCGTTCGCCGCAATGCTTACGGTCGAGCCCGCTTCGGCGGTGCCGCGCAGCAGCGGCAGTGTGTCGTTCGTCACGCCGCCGCTGCCTACCTGCCCCTGGATCGAGCCGATATCGTCGATGAGGCTGCCGATCACCGGTGCTGCCGGGGGACTCGTATCGACCCAGATCAGGAACGTCGCGGAAGCCGGGCCCTGATTGCCCACCGCGTCGGTCGCCCTTGCGGTGAAACTGTGTTCGCCGGGGGACAGGGGCGTGGATGGCGTGAAGCTCCAGGCGCCGGATGCATTGGCAGCGGTGGTGCCCAGCAATGTCCCGCCTTCGTAGATCGATACCAGGCTATTGGCCTCGGCCGAGCCTGCCAAAGTCGGCAAGGTATCGTCGGTCGGCGCACCATTGGTGATGGTGCCGGTCCGCGGGCCCGTGTCGTCGGTGATGGTGGAGATCGTCGGCGCCGCCGGTGGCGCGCTGTCCACGTTGACGACATAGGCACTCGATACGGCGCTGACGTTGCCCGCCGGATCGCGAGCCGTGACGGTGAAGCTGTGCGGGCCGTCCGGGAGGCCCGATGGCGGCGTAAAGCTCCACGTTCCGGTACCGCTGGCCAGGGTCGTGCCCAGCAGCGCGCCGTTGTTGTAGACCGAAACGGTCGCATTGGCTTCCGCAGTTCCGGAGAGCGACGGCGCGCCGTCGTCGGTAGCGCCGCCGTTGGCGATCGTGCCTTGGCTGGCGCCCACATCGTCGCCGGCGCTGACGATCACCGGTGCGGTTGGTGCTGCGATATCCACGACGATTGCGAAAGCGGGCGTCGCCACGCTGACATTGCCGACGGCATCGGTGGCCGTGACGGTGAGCGAATGCGGCCCACTGCCTAGAGGAGCGAGTGGCGTGACACTCCAGCTCCCGGTGCCGCTGGCCGTCGTCGAGCCGATGAGCGTTGCACCGTCATAGAGAGTTATCACCGCATTCGCCTCGGCCGTACCGGTCAAGGTTGGGCGCGTATCGTCGGTCGTCGTCCCGGATGCGAGGTTCCCCTGGATCAGGCCGACATCGTCGGTCACCGATACCACCACGGGCATGGCAGGGGCGGCATTGTCCACCGTGATCGCGTAAGTGTTGGAGACAGGGCTCTGGTTGCCCGCCGCGTCGATGGCGATCGCGGTAAGGGCATGTACCCCTCCCGCCAGATCGGTGGGCAGTGTGAAGCTCCAGACGCCTGCCCCGTCACTGCCGGTCGTGCCGAGCAGGTTCGCGCCTTCGTAGATCGAAATGGTGACGTTGGCCGCTGCCGTACCGGTCAGTGTGGGCCGGGTATCGTCGGTGCTGCCGCCGGACGCTATGGTACCCTGGATCGCTCCCAGATCGTCCAGGGCGTTGGAAATCACAGGGGCAGCGGGAGCGCCTGTAATAACCGTCAGCGTAAACGGGGCCGACGCCGCGCTCAGGTTGCCCAACGGGTCCGTCGCCGTGATCGTGAAGGAATGGACGCCGTCAGCCAAGGGGGTGACCGGCGTGAACGACCATTGGCCGAACGGGTCGGCAGTCGTAGTGCCGAGCAGAATACCCCCGTCGTAGACCGTGACGGTCGCAGCGCCTTCCGTGGTGCCGGTAAGGGCGGGCGTGGCATCGTCGGTGGCTCCACCGCTTCCTACTGGCCCGACGGTTGGACCGGCATTGTCGAAGGCCGTAGCGATTGCGGGCGTCGCTGGCGGTGTACGGTCGATCGTGGTGGAAGCGGGCGGCGACGCATTGCCCGCCGCATCGATTGCCGTGGCACTGACCACCGTCCCTCCCGCGAGAGGCGACGACGGCGCATAGGACCATCGACCGGTGCTATCGGCGACTACTGAAACGTCGATGACTGTGTCACCGTCCAGATCGAGCCCTACCGTCGCATTGGCTTCGGCCGTCCCTGTCAGGACCGAACCGTTGCTGGCGTCGATCGATGGCGGCGCCGGAGGGGCGGTATCGACGCCGAAGCTCAGCGGCGCGCTGTTGAGGCTCTGCCGGCCGCCTTCGCTGGCGGTAGCCGTTATGCTGTGCGGTCCGCCGGCAAATGGCGAGGACGGGATGAAAGTCCACACACCACCCGGGTCCGCCAGGGTCGTGCCGATCGCAACGCCGTTGTCGTAGATCGTCACCAGCGCGTTGGCCTGTGCGGTGCCGGAAATCACCGGCATCGGGTCGTCGGTCGATCCGTTGGCCCCGATCGGTCCCTGCGACGTGCCCACATTGTCTGTCACCGTGGGCGTAGGCGGGATGGGCGGCGGCGTGGTGTTGATGAAGACGTTCACCGTTTCGGCATTGGGGAGCGAGCGATTTCCCGCCGGGTCTACGGCTGTGGCGAAGACGATCTGGCCATTGAACAGGGGCGGCGTGAAGGTCACGCTCCATTGGCCGAAGCTGTCCACCCTGGTCGTAGCCTCAGGCAGATCGTCTCCGTCCAGGTCCAGTTCGATCGTCGCTCCCGGATCGCCAGTGCCCGATACGGTCACCCCATCGGTGGGATTGAGCAACGGTATGTTCGGTTGGGTAATGTCGATCTCTATCTCGTAAGCCGGGGATTCAGGGCTGACATTGCCCGCGTCGTCGATGGCGGTGACAGTGAAGACATAGCTTCCCGGCACCAGGCTGGGCGTGAACGACCAGGCCCCGTTACCCGCAGCCACCGTGCTCGTGAGCAAGGCGCCGTTGACGTAAAGGCTGACGGTCGCCCCGGATTCCGCCGTGCCTTCGATCAGTGGCTGCGTGTCGTTCGCCGAGCCGCCATCGGCCACCACGCCCGATTGCGGCAAGGTGTTGTCCACCACCTGCTGGATGAGCGGCGCGGGCGGGGCATTGGTATCCAGCGTGAAAAGAAACGGCGTGGAGGCGGGACCGGTGTTGCCGGACGGGTCGGTGGCCGTCACCGTGATGCTGTGAGCGGCGCCGGACAGCGGCGCACTCGGTGTGAAGGTCCAGACGCCGAGATTGTCCGCCAGCGTCGTGCCGATCGGCACGCCGTTGTCCAGGATCGTCACCAGGCTGCCGGCATCCGCCGTTCCAGTGAACTGCGGCTGCCTGTCGTTGGTGGCGCCACCATCCGCAACAGGCCCCTGATCGGGGGCTTCGTTGTCGATCACCGTCCCCAGGCTGGGTATGCCGGGAGCCGCCGCATCGATGACTGTCACGGTCTTCGAAGAAACATTGCCCACCGCATCCCCGGCGGTAATCGCCACGGTCGTTCCGTGAGGCAGGGGACCAGGCAGGGCATAGCTCCATTGGCCTGCTCCGTTGGCCTGGACCTGCGCTTCGATGATGTCGTCATTGCCGATATCGATGCTGATCACGGCATCGGGTTCGGCCGTTCCCGACAGGACGGTCTGGCCATTGCCGGGATCGACCACCGGCGGCGCGGGCGGCGCTGCGTCTATGGTGAAGCTGAAGGGCGCGGAAACAGGCCCGGTATTGCCGGCCAGATCCGTGGCGCGGACCGTGATGATCTGCAATCCGCCCGCCAGCGGAGGGGCGAAACGCCAGTTGCCGAAACCGTCCGCGACTGTCGTGGCAACCTGGACCCCGTTGGCGAAGATCGTGATCGTGGCATCGGCTTCCGCCGTGCCGATAATTTCCGGAGTGGAATCGTTGGTCACGTCTCCCGGATTGACGGCGCCGACGATGCCTGGCGCATTGTCCGTAACGGTAACGATGTTCGGCGCGATCGGCCCCGAGGTATCCACGGTGACGATGTAGCTGTTGGAGACCCCGCTGAGATGGCCGGCCGCACTGGTAGCAAAGGCCGTCAATAGATGGGTCGCGTTTCCGAGCGGCGCTGCCGGTATCAGGCTCCAGTTGCCGGCACCGTCCGCAATGGCCGATCCGATCGGATTGCCATCTGCATAGACGACGATCGTGGCGTTCGCGGCCGAGGTTCCGACAACGGCAGGCTGGGAATCGTCCGTCCGTCCTCCGGTGGCTACCGTGCCCTGCGTTGCGCCGATATCGTCGGTCAGGCCGGTGATGACCGGCGGTGTCGGCGTGCCGATATCGACCGTGAGCGTATAGGCGGGCGATGCCGGGCCGAGGTTCCCCGTGGCGTCCGTCGCCCGCGCCGTGAAGGCATGAGTGCCCGGTAACAGCGCCGTGGTGATGGCCAGGCTCCAGGCGCCAGTCGCGCTTGCAAGGACCTGTCCTATGGGCAGGCCATTGTCGAAAATCGTGACCGTAGTGCCTGGCTCCGCCGTTCCGGTCAGCAGGGGCAGGACATCGTCCGTCGCACCGCCGCTGGCGACGGTCCCCATCTGCGGCCCCTGATCGTCCACTGCGCCGATGATGGTTGGCGCGACCGGCGGCGTCCTGTCGATCACCAGACTGCGGGTTGCCGAGGTATTGCCGGCCTCGTCGGTGGCCGTGACGATGACCGTCGCACCGTCCGGCAGAAGGCCCGCCGGTGTGTAGGTCCAGACGCCGGAACCGTTGGCCGTCACCTGGGTGTCCACGGTGCCGTTGCCGTCCAGATCGAGATTTATCGTCGCATCCGGTTCGGCGGTTCCGCTCAGACTGGCGCCCGTGCTGGGCGCGATGACCGGCGCGGCGGGCGCGGCCGTGTCTATCGTCAGGGTGAAGCTTGCAGACGCGCCGCTGGCGTTTCCGGCTGCATCCGTGGCGATGGCGGTAAAGACATGCGTTCCCTGCGTCAGCGCCGGACTGGGGAAGAAGGTCCAGTTGCCCGTTTCGCCGGTGGCGGCCGTGCCCACGATGACGCCATTATCGAAGATCGTGATTTTCGAGCGTGGCTCGGCCATGCCAGAAAAAATGGGAACCGCGTCGTCGGTAACGGCGTCGTCCAGCAGGATTCCCTGCCGCGACCCCACGTTGTCGGACGCCAATACGAATTCCGGAGGCGGCGGCGGCGTGGTGTCTACGGTGATGAGGTAAGGAGACGAAAGCACGCTTTCCGTGCCTGCCGTATTGAAGCTGCGCGCCGTATAAGAGTAAGTGCCCTGCGAGAGCGGCGCGGACGGGGTATAGCGCCAGATGCCGAGCTGGTCGGCCGCTATCGTTGCCATTTCCACGCCGCCGCGCAGGATCGTAACGCTGGCATTGGGATCGGCCGTGCCGATGAGGCTGGGCTGGGTATCGTTCGTGGTGCCGCCGTTGGCGACGAATCCCTGCTCCGTGCCGATATTGTCCGATGCGCCCTGGATCGCCGGGGCATCCGGCGCTCCGCTGACGATGGTCACGGCGTAGGCGGCGGACTGCGCGCTGACATTACCGGCGGCATCGGTGGCGGTGACGACGAAATTGTGATTGCCCTCATCCAGCGGCGCGGATGGCGTGAAGCTCCAGGCGCCGCTGCCGTTCGCTGCCGTGGTGCCCAAAAGTACGCCGTTGTCGTAGATCGATACGAGCGCCCCGTTCTCCGCCGTGCCGGTAAGCGAAGGACGCGTGTCGTCCGTCGAACCAGCGGACGCCACCGTGCCCTGCGTGTCTCCGAAATCGTCTGCAACGGAAGTGATGGACGGAGCGGCAGGCGCAATGCTGTCGATGGTCAGGAGGAAGGGGGCGGATGCGGAACTGGCGTTGCCGACGGCATCGGTTGCCGTGATCGTGAAAGCATGCAGCCCTTGCGCCAGTTCGAGGCTGGGCGTGAACGTCCAGATGCCCCCCACGTCCGCGACGGCCGTGCCCAGCAGGGAACCGCCGTCGAACACCGACACGACCGAGCCTGGATCGGCCGTCCCGGAGAGGGCCGGCTGCCTGTCATCGGTGGATGCACCGCTGGCCAGAGTGCCCTGGTTCTGGCCGACGTCGTCCGTTGCCGATGCGAACGTGGGGATTGCGGGCGGTTGACGATCGATCGTAACAGAGCTTGCGGTAGAGACATTGCCCGCAGCGTCGATCGCCGTTGCGGTGACGATCGTGCCGTTCGCAAGAGGCGTGGCGGGCACGTAAGTCCATATGCCGCTGCCATCGGCCTGAACCGTCTGGTCTACCGTGCCGTTG
>NZ_DAMDBA010000072.1:0-25405 GCF_032093395.1 Novosphingobium sp. | reverse complement strand
TTCCAGATCAATGCTGGTGACGGTTCCGCCAGCGTTCTTGCGGGTATAGTCGCGCAGGCCTTTCCAGAAGGCCCGTTCTCCGAGCAAGGAGCGAAGATGATCCATGAACACCGCTCCCTTGCTGTACTGGATCGCCCGACGTGCGCCGAGAGACGGATACCGACCGCCCCAGGCAAGCGGTCGATCAAGGCCTTTGGCGCTGGCCTTTTCCCATCGTGTCCGCGCAACTGCTATCTCGGCTTCGTAGGCATCTCGGCCGTATCGATGCTCCTTCCAGGCGGCTGTCATGAAAACGGTGAGGCCTTCGTTGAGCCAGAAGTCCTGGAGGGTCTCACAGGTGATGAGGTTGCCAAACCATTGATGAGTCAACTCATGGATAATGGCCCAATCGTCTACGGGCGCACCAGGATCGGCGGGAAGCACGTCGATGCCGAGCACCGAGAACGTGGCAGCTTCCTGCGCCTCGCTGCCTTCGACGAGCAATTGGCTGTATGCGGGCACGGGAAGCGATAGGCCCAATTTCCGCGAAAGGAAGTGCACCTGGTCGGGCGTCGGCGCAAACCGGCGCGCCAATGTCGAGTCGTCTACGCTATCGCTGAGATAGGTCAGTCGCGAAGTCCCCGCCTGCGTATCGATACGATTGAACCTGCCGACGGCGAACCCATAAAGATAGGCCGAATAGGGCCGGGGTGAGCGCCAGATATGAACCTCGCTTCCATCTGGCCCCGGCTGTATTGAAACCAGGCGTCCGACCGAGAGGGTTTTCATGCCCTTGGGCACGCGAAGAGCTAGCGCGAAACGAGCCTTATCCCCGAACTGGTCTTGGAGGCAGATCATCCAGTCGCAGGCGAAATAGCTCGTGTAGAGGCCCGTCTCGGAGCGTACCAAGCCGCGGGCCGGATGCCCTTGGTAGGTCAGATCAAGGGTTGCGGTCAGCCCTCGGGGCAGTGCCTTGGGAAGGCGAAGGATCAAGCTGCCGCTTTCGATCCTGGGCGCCAGGGGGGCGCCATCCAGTGTGGCCTGGGTGATGTCGAGAGCGTTCCCGGTGAACACGAGCTGGCGCAAGCCGTCTTCCATTGCCCGAAGCCGGATCACCTCGTGTCCGGCAACACCGGCGTTCTCGATGTCGGGGGTAAGGGCCAAATCAAAGCTGAGAACCTCGAAACCCTGACCGGGCGTGTGATCTGTGCCGGCAATCGCGTCGCTGCCTTGCAGGCAGCAGATTCCCAATAAACTACAAATAATCCAGCGCATGCCCTTGTAGATCTCCCACTGCCCAATTTCCGGATCAACCAGAGCTAACCGGACGATCCGTAGGAGCGAAGTCCGAGAAGATCGGCCCGTCGCCGAGGAACTGCCGCCTGGCGCAATGGAGAGGCCCACGATGACTTGAGACGTAGCTGCTTGTTGTGTGATCTGACCGCGGGCTCGCAAGAATGTCGATGTCGGCGTCCGCTTTGGAGACCGAGAAACTGGCACAACGGAACGTCCGGACCTGGGAGAGGAAAATCGGCGGCTGAACGACCGAGAAGGGTCGGTGGTGTACGCGCACCCCGGGGCATGTAGCTATTCGAATTCAGCTGTTTCAGCAGGCCGCATGGCTATGAATTTCGCGGCATCGATGCCGCCTGTACGCAGGCTCGCCGTTAGGCGCCGGGCGGGTTCATCCCAGGGTTCGTCCGTCAGCTTGAATGTCCCCCAGTGCATGCCGACAGCCGCTTTTGCATCCAGGTCCAGCATGATCTGGATGGCATCGTCGGGATCGGTATGCTGGGCTGCCATGAACCAGCGCGGTGCATACGCACCGATCGGTAGGATTGCGACATCGACCGGCCCGAAGCGTGCCCGCAAGTTGCGAAAGATCGCACCTGTGCCGTAGCCAGTGTCCCCAGCGAAATAGACCGTCCTGCCAAAGGCCTGCAACATGAAGCCGCCCCACAGAGCCATGCGGCGGTCGCGGGCACCACGCGATGACCAGTGCAAGGCCGGTACGACATGCGCTTGAGCACCCGGGGCGATGTCGAAGCGGTCGAACCAGTCGCCCGTTTCGACGCGGGCATCGGGGATGTGGCGGCGAATTATGCTGTCGTTGCCCAAAGGGGTGATGATCCTTGGGGCATGCCGCGCCTGAAGCTGACGCAGGGTCGCAACGTCCAGATGGTCGTAGTGATTGTGGGACAGGAGGACCGCGTCGATGGGTGGCAGATCGCTCATCCGGACACCCGGCGCGGTCACGCGGCGCGGCCCGGCAAAGGCGAGCGGACTGGCACGGTTGGACCAGACCGGATCGGTCAGGATGTTGAGCCCGCCGGTTTGGATCAGCACGGATGCATGGCCGACCATGGTGATGCACAATCCCTCCACCCGTTCCGCCGGAACGATGGGAGACACCGGCATCGATTTCGGCCATCTGGTCCGGGGAGCCGTGCGATACCAGCGCAGGATATCGCGCATAGACCGGTCCGTTTCCGGCTCTCCTGCCGGGTTCGTAAAGCGGTGCCCGTCGAAGTGGGATGAGACGGGCCCGGAGTAGTAGCGGTTCGCGGATGACATAGGGCCTCGCTTCAAGTGGATCACTTCACCTCCGCCCAGGCAATGGCGTCTGCGCCCGCCGGAAGAACCGCCGGACAGTCCGCGTCGGTCGCCGCACGGAAGATCGCATCCGCGACATCCTGGGCCTCTGTGACCGGGCCATTGGCAGCCTCCATCATCGTCGCCAGCGTTTGCCGGGCATAGTCGGCATAGGGTTCGGCGAAGCCACCGGCATCGGCCACGTGGCCTTGGGCGGTGCTGCCAAAACTGGTCGATGGCGCCATGCCGGGCATGACGACCCGAACGCGGATGCCGAAGGGTGCCAGTTCGTGCGCGGCGGATTCGCTGAGAGCGTTCATCGCCGCCTTGCTGGCACGATAGACCGACAGCAGGGGCAAGGGCTTGTAGAGCGAGCTGGAACTGACATTGACGACGACGCCCGAGCGTCGCTCTCGCATCCCGGGAAGGACGGCCTGCATCAGAGCGATCGCCCCGAACAGGTTGGTTTCAAAAACCTCGCGCACCGTTTCGAGAGGCGAGCCCTCGACCGCGTTCAGCCATCCCATACCGGCGTTGTTCACGAGCACGTCGATCGCTCCGGCCTGCCCGATTGCAGCCGCGATGCTGTCTGCATCGGTCACGTCGAGCGGAAGGATATGCAGCCGGTCCGACGTCGGGAGTGTACTGGCGGCCGGATTGCGCATGGTGGCTACCACGCGCCAGCCCTGGTTGAGGAAATGTAAGGCCGTGTCGCGACCGAAGCCGGTCGAACAACCGGTGATGAGGACGGTCTTCATCGTAAAGCTCCTTGCAGAGGATCGTTCTTCTCCCTTAGATATGAACAATCCTTCAGCTTTGGTATTCGCATATGAGCCGCCCGACGCCTGCACTGCTCAAACCGCGCAAGACGCCGCGACAGATGCGTTCTGCCGTGACGATCGAGGCCATTCACTGCGCGACCATTCAGGTTTTGCTGACAGGGGGGCTCGGATATCTCACCACGACGCGGGTCGCCGAGCGCGCCGGCGTTTCCGTAGGTACGATGTACCAGTATTACCCCCACAAGCAGGCGTTGCTCTTCGCTCTGGTCGAGCGCCAGTTCAACCTGATCGAAACGGCGATGAGGGACGCGACAGACCAGTTGATGGGCGGTGACCTCAAGACGATCGCGCATGGCGTGGCGACGGCCTGGCTGGACGCGAAGATGGCAGACATGGTCGCCTCGCGCGCTATCTACGGCATCTCTGCCGAATTTGACTTGTCCGAACTGATGAGCAGAGCGGCGCAGACCATGACGGTGTCGATCGACGGGCTGCTCGCCAGTGCCTGCGATGCGCAATTCGCCGACCGAGCGTCAGTGGCTTTCATGCTAGCGGCGCTGTTGGGCGGGTCCGTCCGGGTCGTCATGGAGGCCGACCCTTCAGAGGAAAATTTCGCGCGACTTCGGCGCGAACTCCCCGAGGCCTGCCACGGTTATTTGGTGGCCGCCAGTCGGAGCGTGTAAGGAAAGCGGACCTCCCTCTTATCGGTGCGCTCAATTTGCCATTTAAGGTCCGGAATGGGTCGGTTTCGCCCGAGGGCGAACGCCGGGCCTTGGGACGAAGCCGTCGTTCGCAGGTCCGGCGGCGAACGTCGGCTTTCGGCTGAAGCGGACGTTCGCGGTTCCGCAGCAATCGTCACATGAATGATCAACCCTGGCCGGAAGGCGACCGTCCTCTGTGGATGGCTCCCGCGTTGCAAGTACAAATTGACGCGTTGTCGATCGGTCGGTTGCAGTCGTCTGTCCGGCCTGTTGATGCAGCCGGTAGGGACTGCTGGCCTTGATGGGGTTCGCGAACTGGGTCCCAATCGGGTTCTCAGGCTATAACGCCTCTGACAGTCGGAGGGTTGTCCCAGTTCCCGGTCTGACCGGTATCGCCATCACATCGCATCGCGCTTACAACTTCGTGAAGCTGATATTCTCAGCTTATCGCTTAATGGTGGGCGCCAGCATGGGCAGGTGACGTGCTCGGTACGTCTCACCGCGTGTCATGAGGGCCCAGATGATGCGGGCCATTTTGTTGGCCATTGCCACGGTCGCGACTCTAGCGGGCTTCTTCGCCAACAGCGCGAGAAGCCGTGGATCCGCAGTGTCAGGTTTGCATTTAGCATAGCGGACCAGCGCCGTAGCGCCGATGACGAGCAACTGGCGTAGATATTTGTCGCCCATCTTGCTGATCCGACCCAGACGCTCTTTCCCGCCACTGGATTTCTGTAGCGGAGTCAGGCCCAGCCAAGCGGCAAACTGACGCCCTGACTTGAACTGATGAGGGTCGCTTACCGACGCAGCAAAAGCGGTAGCGCCGACAGGCCCTACGCCGGGGATGGTCGACAAGCGTCGCGCAACTTCATCGCTACGTTGAAGGGCATTTAGAGCCTTGTCTATTTTCTGGAGCCGGGCATGTGTGTCGATGGCTTGTTGCGATAGCATGCCGACAATCATTGTTGCCTCTGCGGGAAGGCCTGTTTCGATCTCACCATCGACTATCTGGCGTGCCATAGTCAACGCTTTCTCAATGCCTTCTGGAATAGCGATGCCGAACTCTCCCAACATGCTGCGCATCATGTTCACCAACTGCGTCCTTTGACGCACTAGCAAGCTACGTGCTCTATGCAGGGATAGCGCAGATTGCTGTTCACGAGACTTCACAGCGACAAACCGCATCGTCGGACGCGTGACAGCTTCGCAAATCGCCTCGGCATCGACGGCATCATTCTTGCCGCGCTTCACATAGGGTTTGACGTAGCCGGGCGGCATCAGGCGTACCTCATGACCAAGGCTGATCAATTCACGCGCCCAATGATGGGATGTGCCGCATGCCTCGATCCCGACCAGGCATGGTGGTAGTTTCCGGAAAAACGGCAGCATTTGCGAACGCCGCAGGGCTTTGCGTACAACGACCCCGCCAGTCGCATCGACACCGTGAACCTGAAAAACGTTCTTGGCCAAATCCAGGCCGATCGTGGTAATCTCCATGGCGGATGGCTCCTCTGCTCGGGTTGCATGACAGCAAACCCATCTTGGCACTTTGATGCCGTGAGCGGGAGCCATCCACCCTATCCGGTTCGGAGCCGGCTTGCAGGCATAGCGGACCGTATTTTGGGATCAACTGCAGAACCAGTTGTGGAACTCAAGCCATTCTCGCGAACTTTTAACTATTCCTACATTAGGTTCACAAGCATCACCTGAAGTCAGCGGTGTCATTCCCTGAGAGGTCGACTTATAATTAATAATAACATTTACATAATACGTTTCGTACTGTAAAAACGAAACTTACAGAAATATTGATAATATAGCACGTGTTGGTTAGAAATAATAAGATATTTTATAAGAACGTCTGAATTTGCATCATTATCCGTTGAAGAACGTTTTCAACAATTCCGCTAGAGCCGCCGGCTGTTCCAACGCGAGACTGTGGCCGCATAACTCAAGAACATGATCCTGTGCCGGTGTCACGCCGATCCGCTCGATGCTCTCTCGGACAAGCCCGGCGAAGAAATGCGAGGCGCCGATCGTCATTACCGGTATGCGAGGGAATACCCCTTGGATGGAGTGATTGACCTTGGCATTCTCCAGCGTCGCCTTGTATGTATGCAGGGTGCCCCGCAGGCCATGCGGCGTCGAAAGCAACGCAATCCATTCGTCCCGCAAGTCGTCGGGCAGCGATGTCGGATCATAGCTTTGCAGATTGAGCCAATAGGTCCAGAACTCGCGCTCTTTCCCGGCAATAAGCATTTCGGGGACATCGGGCTTGAAGAAAAACGGCACATGCCACTCCCACACGCCGCGCCGTTCCTCGCTCTGCCTGACATTCTCTTCGGTCAGGAACGAGCGTTCCTCGAGCCCATATCCCGACAGCATCATCTCGGCAAAGCTCAGTGCCTTCACCCGATCAGGGTATTTGGCCGCGAGAACGAAGCCATATTCGGCCCCGCGGTCTTCGCCATGCACGAAGATCTGGCCGACCTGGAGCGCGTCCAGAAGCTGCGCCAGATCCTCTGCCACCGTGTCCGACACATAGCCGCTTTCGGCGTAAGGATGGCCGCTCAAACCCGCTCCCCGCAGGTCCGGCGCGATCACGCGGAAATGGGGGGTCAGAAGCGGCAGTATCTCGCGCCAATAGATGTGGGTTTTGGGCGTACCGTGGATGAGCAGCAGCGCTGGTCCTTTTCCTGCGGAAACCGCATGCATTTCGATTCCGTTGACGAGAACGCGATGCTGCTGCGCGGCGCGCCCAAGGTGGTCGATCAATTCGATCATTCATTATCTCCGGAAAGCTTTGAGGGAACGATGGCGCCGGAAAGCTGGGCTTCGTCCCAGTGGAATTTCACGAGCCGTCCCGTCGTGCTGAGCGTCGCATAGGCGATGCTGGAGTCCTCCGGATCGAAGCACAGGTTGGTCAGGAAATCCTCGGGCATCTCGATTTCGGTCAGCAGTTCGCCTGCAGGCGAAACGACCGAAAAGACGCCTTTATGCTGGGTCGCGATCACGACATTACCGCGCGGTGTCACTTTCAGGCTATCAAGCAGCTGCGCACCCGGCGCCTGCCAGACGAGTGTGCCGCCATGCGCCTGGCCCTCGGCCGATGCGAGTGCGCCGGGACCTTCCACCCTCCAGGACCACAGGCGGCCTGCGCCATACTCGGTTGCATAGAGTGTGCTGCCGTCCGGCGACAGGCCGATGCCGTTTGCGCCATTAACCAGCGGATAGGCGCACTCACAAATGGCCGAGCCATCGATCTTCGACCAGTATACACCGCCGTAGGTGCGGCTGTGCTCTGCGTCCCGGCCGAGATCAGTGAACCAGAAGCCTTCGCCGCTCGGATCGAACACAAGATCATCGATGGCTTGGAAAGCCCTGCCATCGACGCTGTCCAGCACCCGCTCGATCGAGCCGTTTGCCAGATTGATCTTTTCGATGCGAGCATCGAACCCCGATTGCTTGAACCCTTTCGAGATTGTGCGCCCGTCAAGCTCTTCCCACCGCATGGCGCCCCCGTTGTTAGCGACGTAGAGCCATCCATCCGGCCCAAGGGCCAATCCGTTCGGTCCGCCGCCGACATCGGCAAGAGCGGCGAGGCGATCGCCATCGAGGCGGCGGATCATACCGGCCTTGATGTCGCAAAAGGCGATGGAACCGTCCGGCATCACTAGCGGACCTTCCGGAAATCCGGCTTGTCGCGTCAGGATTTCGATGGGGGGAGCGATCACTGTGCTTTTCCTTGAAGAGTTTCGGTCCTCAATGGGCTCAGGCAGCGCAAAGTTTCTCGGCACAACGTGAGAAATTAAGCACGTCGCGTTGAAGCATATTTCGGCATCTAACCTTGACTGCCGTTCGTATTGGTACGGACCGGCGACGCTGCACAGGCAGCCGCCGCGACATATCAACGTGACAATCCTCAGGAGAAACACATGGCTTCGACCAAGAAGCGCGTTGCCGTAACCGGCGCCCACGGAAAGATCGGCACTGTCCTTGTTCCCTATCTGAAAGCCGAAGGGTACGAGGTCTTCTCGATCGACGAGACACCGCCGAGCGATCCTGATGAGTTGGCGATGACCGCTGACCTCACGCAGTTCGGTCAGGCCCTCGATGCGCTGTCATCCGCGGGGGAGGATACTTATGCGCGCCCCGAGCGCGAAGCGTTCGACGTGGTGGTGCATCTGGCCAGCCTGCCTCACCCGCGCATGAAGGCCGACAGCGAAGAATTCCGCATCAACATGATGGCGACTTTCAACGTCTTCGAGGCCGCCCGCCGCCTCGGCATCAAGAACGTCGTATGGGCAGCAAGTGAAGTGGGCACCGGCGTACCTTACGACAAAACCGACGCGCCTTACGTTCCTGTCGATGAGGAATACCCGATGCGCGGGTACAACATCTATTCGCTGACCAAGGTGCTCGGCGAGGAGATGGCACGTCAGATCTGCCTCAACGACCCGGAAATGCGCATCACTTGCCTGCGCCTCTCGAACGTCATGAACCCCGAGGAATACGACAAGTTCGACACCTGGCAGGACGATCCGACCCAACGCCTGTGGAACTTCTGGACCTACGTTGACAATCGCGATGTCGCGCAGGCCGTCGGGCTTGCGATTGAATATGATGTTCGGGGCAAGGATCAGTTCTTCATCACCAACGACGAGACGGTGATGCGCACGCCTACGGTCGAACTGCTCGACAAGCATTTCCCTGATATCGAGCGAAAGAAGGAATTCACCGGCAATGAGGTTGTGATCTCGAACGACAAGGCCAAGCGCATTCTCGGCTTCCAGCCCAAATACCGCTGGACCGACAAGAAATAAGGCGATGCGCAAGCCGCTCATCATCGAAGCTCGGATCAACGAGTACACGCCGCGCAGCGAGAACGGGCATATCCCGTTCTCGCCCGCCGAGATCGGTGAGGCTGCGGCGTGCGCCTGCGAGGCCGGGGCCAGCATCGTCCATTTCCACGCACGGCATGACGACGGCTCGCCCGACCACAGGGTTGAAACCTACGCTGCGGCGATCCGGGCTATCCGGGCGCGATGCGATGCTCTGGTCTATCCGACCCTTGGGCAGATTACCGTAGGCGGAAAGGATGAGGACAGGATCGCACACATCGAGGCTCTCGCCAGCGATTGCGCCACCCGGCCCGATATTGCCCCGATCGATACCGGCAGCACCAACATCGATCGGTTTGAGAGCGGTGATTTTGCGACCGGCGATCGGACATATACGAACGAAACGGCTACTATACGCTTCTTCGCCGATCGGCTGCGTCAGCTCAGGATCAAGCCGCAATTCGTTAGCTGGGCTGTTCCTTTCACCCGCATGTTCGAAGCGCTTCGGGAGCTGGATCTAGTCGATGCACCGGCATGGCTCCTGTTCGAACTGACCGACAGCGGGATTCTTGGCGGGCATCCCGGAACGATCGCCGGGCTTGAAGCGCACCTGCATTTCCTGCCTGATGGTCCCATCGAATGGTCTGTTTCCAACAAGATCGGCAACGTCACCAGTCAGGCGGCGCTTGCGATCGAACGTGGCGGCCACGTCTCGGCAGGGCTTGGCGACTATGGCTGGCCCGAACTTGGCCATCCCGACAACGGCGGCGCCATCGGTCACATTGCCGGCCTTGCGCGCTCGATGGGGCGCGAGATTGCGACAGTCGAACAGACCCGGGAACTGCTCGGCCTATGATCCGCGCAATCGGCGACATGACCTTTGCTCTCGCCACCGATGTTGTCCTTCGGGCCGTCAGTACGCGTGATGCGGGGGTCGCTCCTTGCTGCAGGCGGTCGGTACCAGATTTCTCTGGGCTGGAATAGTTCGCGGCCATTGCTGCGACAGCTCCGCTTGCACCCAAACAACGCTCTAAACGGAAACGAACATATGAAACCGCACATCATCTGCCACATGATGAGTCCGCTGGACGCCCAGCTTGTGGTGCGAGACTGGAGCGCCTCGACAGGTCGCTCCGCCGATGACCTCGACGCTCAGTCCAACCGTATCCACGCAGAGTTTGGCGCAGATGCCTGGCTGTGCGGTCGCAGCACCGGCGAAGAGTTCGCAACCGCCAAGCCCCATCCGGTCGCTGATTTCACCAGCGTGGATCGGCCCGTCCATATCGCGGAAAAACAGGGCCGGGACTACGCGATATTCCTCGACCGCGAGGGCAAACTTCATTGGCCGGGGCCTTTGGCGGCAGGCGACGCCGTCATAATCATTCTGGGATCGCAAGTGCCCGATGAGCACCTGGCCGAACTCGCGGCTGACGGCGTGAGCTACATTGTGTGTCCGTCCCCGGATCTCGACTTAACGTACGCCCTCGCGCTTCTGCGAGAGAAATTCGGCATAGAGCATCTCCTGCTCGAGGGCGGGGCGCATACCAATGCGGCCTTCTTCGAAGCAGGGCTGGTGGACGAGGTCAGCCTTGTCCTCTTTCCGGCGATCGGCGGGCGCACAGGCGCGGCTAACCTTTTCGACGCCGGCCCTGACGGGCTTTCCGACGCGCTGCGACTGACCACCACCTCGTGCAAGATGCGCGATCATGGCGTGGTCCATCTTCGCTATAAAGTGGAGTATCCCCAATGAACGACACGCTCCCTGATGTAAAATTCCTGGGCTTCGACGTCTTCGGCACCGTAGTCGACTGGCGCTCCGGCGTTGCGCGGGCAGCAGCCCCCTTCCTGCAGAAATATGGCCTCGAGGTTGATCCATTCACCTTCGCCGATGAGTGGCGCGCGCTGTATCAGCCTTCGATGCAGCAGGTTCGCAGCGGCGAGCGCCCGTGGGTCAAGCTCGACGTCCTCAACCGCGGAAACCTCGAAACCGTGCTCAGCCGCCATGACGCCGACTTTGGGCGGATAGCCGATGCCGAGATCGCCGACCTTAATCGGGCGTGGGAGCGGCTCGACCCCTGGCCGGACTCGGTAGAAGGGTTGACCCGATTAAAGCACCGCAAGGCCATCGGTCCGCTCTCCAACGGTCATATTGCCGGCATGCTCAACCTTGCTCGGTTCGGCGGCCTGCCTTGGGACGTTATCACCGGCGCTGAAGTGACAAAGAGCTACAAGCCGATGCCGCAAACCTATCTGCGGTCTGCCGAAGCCGTGGGTCTGGCACCCTATGAGGTGGCGATGGTGGCTGCCCACAACGACGATCTGCGCGCTGCCCGCGCAGCAGGCCTGCGGACTATCTTCATTCGCCGCCCGGCTGAGCACGGTCCCCACCAGCGCACCGATCTCGAACCGGAAGAGGCGTGGGACGTGATCGCCGAAACACTCACCCAGGCAGCCGATGCGCTTGGCTGCAACTGAAAGGAACCTTTACCATGAACGATATCTCCAATCGTCCGCTTGCTCTTGTCACCGGCGCGTCCAGCGGCATCGGCTATGAGCTGGCCCGTCTTTTTGCCGCCGATGGTCATGACGTGATCATCACCGCCACCGGAACCAATGGCGATCTCAACCGCACGGCTGACGCAGTTCGGGCCACGGGCGTCGATGCGATCGTCGTCGAGGCGGATCTAACCGAATATGATGGAGTGGAAAAATTGGCCGCCGCGATTGCCGAGGTTGGCCGTCCCTTGTCCGCTGCAGCGCTCAATGCCGGGGTCGATGTCGGCGGCTATTTCGTCGGCCAGACCGATCTCGCCGCCGAGCTCAAGATGATCCAGCTCAACGTTAGCTCGCAAGTACATCTGACCAAGCGCATCCTCCCCGCGATGGTCGAACGCGGGGAAGGCAAGCTGCTCTACACCGCCTCGATTTCCGGTACGATGCCGACGCCCTATGAGGCCGTCTATGGCGGCACAAAAGCTTTCCTGATCTCCTTCGTGGAATCGGTGAAGCAGGAAAACATCGACAGCGGCGTCTCCTTTACCCTGCTACTGCCTGGAGAGGTCGATACCCCCTTCTGGCATCGCGCAGGGATGGACACCTCGAAGCTGGGCCTTGGTGAGAAGGCGGCACCAACCAAGGTGGCGCGGGAAGGTTATGATGCGATGAAGGCCGGCAAAGACCGGGTCGTTTCCGGTAAGCCGGACAGCAAGTTCATCGGCCGCGTCATCAACACGCTACTTCCCGACACTGCCAAGGCTGCCGCCCACGCGGAGGGTGCAGAGCCGGGTTCCGGGCTCAAGGCCTAACCAGACAAACGCATACCCTGACACATTTGAAAGGCCCCTCATGAATTATCTGAAAGACAAAGTGGTCATCATCACCGGTGCATCCTCGGGTATCGGCGCGGCCAGCGCGCGCCGGCTCGCAAAGGACGGCGCACGCGTCGTGCTCGCGGCGCTCGATGCCGATGCTCTCGATGAGGTTGTCGCCGAAATCACGTCATCTGGCGGCATCGCAGCCAGCAAGGTGACGGACGTTACCGAGCCTGAACAGTTCGCCTCGCTCGTCGCATTTGCCAACGACACGTTCGGTCCGGTCGATGTTCTGGTGAACAATGCCGGCCTTATGCTCTTTTCCTACTGGAAGGACATGGCTCTCGATCAATGGAACAAGATGATCGACGTGAACTTGCGGGGCTATCTTCACGGCATCGCAGCGGTTCTGCCATCGATGCTCGAGCGACGGTCCGGATGCATCCTCCACATGGATTCGGTGGCTGGCCTGCGCGTTGGCGATGCCGGCGGCGTTTATGGCGCTACCAAATTCTTCATCCGGGGGATCACGGAAAGCCTGCGCAAGGAAGTCGCCGTCAGCCATGGCATTCAGGTCGCCATGATCAGCCCCGGGGTGATCGATACCGGGTGGCCGGATAAGCTCGATGAGGGCAAGGCAAAAGACGTTGCGCAGGACCTTGCCACGGGCGCCATCAGCCCGGAGGCGGTGGCTAATGCGGTTGCTTTCGCGCTCAATCAGCCTCCCGAGGTATCGATCAACGATCTCATCGTGGCGCCAACGGCGCAGGGTTGGTAATCGGCCTAATCAAAAAATGGGGCGTCGCTTCGCAGCGGCGCCCCATTTTTCATGTCTGAGGGCGACAGCAGTCCCGCCTTATGCCGATTGGGTGAGGCGAATGCCGACATTGCCGCGCTGTGGCCGGAACTTGCCCTGCCTGAGTGACTCCTCAATGTCCTCCAGGCTCGCGCCTGCCGTTTCCGGCACGAATAGCAGGACGAACAGGAATGATGCGAAGTTGATGGCGGCGTAAATCCACATCGTCGCGCCAAGCCCGACCGCCTGAACGAGCGAGAGAGCCGTGCCGGTCACGATCAGGTTCGAGCCCCACAGCATGGCAGCATGCAGAGACGTAGCGGGCCCACGCATCGAAAGAGGAAACATCTCGGAGCCCAGCAGCCAACCGCACACCTGGATGCCGCCCGAGTTGAAAAACATGAAGGCGAGCAGGAAAACGATTGTCAGCCAGCTCGCAGGCCCACTTGTCGCGCCGGTCGCGAACATGGCGCCAAGCCCGATGAGGCTCAGTACGGATCCAGGGATCATAATGAGCATCAGGCGGCGGCGCCCGATCCTGTCCACGAACAGACAGCCAAGCAGGGTCACGATCGCATAGACGATGGCCACCCCAAGGCTAGCGAACAGGGCTGAAGATCGCCCGAACCCGGCGTCGGCGAGAAATGTCGGAGCGTAATAGATCATCATCTCCAACCCGCCGCACTGGGTGAAGAAAGCGACGCCGAGCGCCGCGATCAGAGCGGGCCTTACCCAGGGCTGACGAATGCCGCGCCAGCCTGCTTCCTCCGGCTTGGCCTCGCGGGCGATTTCCTGGATCTGACGCAGCTCCGTGCGGACTTCTCGCCGCGTTTCGCGAACCTGTCCGAGGATGTCGGCCGCCGGCTCCAGGCCTCTGTTTTCGGCGACCCAGCGCGGGCTGCGCGGCATAAACAGCATCGCGACAAACACCATCACCGCCGGCACCGCCGCGATCGCCACCATCGGCCGCCAAGACCATGTGCCATGCAGAGCAACGCCAACGATATTGGCCAGAAGGATGCCGATGCCGATCGCGACGTTGAACATCGTCACTAGGTTGCCGCGCCGGTCGGGCGGGGCTAGTTCAGAGATGTACATCGGTACGACCTGCGTTGACGCACCTACCGCTATGCCCAGGATCAGGCGCCCGAAAACCAGCAACGGAACCGTGGGAGCTAGCGAGCAAGCAATCGCGCCCACGGCGAACACAGCTGCAACGGTCAGCACCGTAACCTTGCGGCCCACCCGTTCCGATAACCAACTTGTCGCCAGCGCACCTACGACGGCGCCTGCGAGGATGGCGGCCGTGACAATTTCCTGCATGCGATGGCTGAGCTGAAACTCATCAGTCATCGAGAGCAATGCGCCCGAGATAATGCCGGTATCATAGCCGTAAAGCCCTCCGCATACTGCCGCAACGAGCGCCGCAAACCGCAATGTCCCCTTTGAGCTGGTCATCTCGACATTTTCGATGATCCGCTTGAGCGCGCGTTCATCTGCATGCCGCAAGGCAGGATCGCTGGTTCCGGTTAAACGTGTCGGTGCTGTATTATCTTGCAAAAACTTGCTCCATGATCATTTCCACGAAGCCACGCGCCGAGCGTTCTTTGAACATTTTTCCGGACATGCTGCGTCGTCTGAACAACGCTTTAAAGTGAAGTGTCTGACCACATGTATGGTCGGATGACCCCTGTTCGGAACCGGCGGCAAACACCCTCTCGAAAGATGTGTGCTCGCTGCGTTGATGACTGATGGCACAAGACCATTTGAGAACAGCGATGCACGCTATGTAGCATTAAATGCACGAAAAGGCGAATCGGCTCCGCCTCGCCATCTCAATTCAGACCGCTTCCCCGCCGTCTAAGCATGGTGATGAACGTCCGCAGTGCTTCAGGTTGCTGGCGGCGGCTTGGGTAGTAAATATGAAATGCCTCGCCTGGGGAGGACCATTGCGGCAGCACCTCGTTCAGACGCTCGGTCCCGATCAGATCGACGACGCGTTCGCGCAGACAATAGGCGATGCCGCCGTCATTGAGCGCGACGTCCACGGCCAGCGCGCTTTCATCCACCACCACCGACCAGTCGAGATTGAGCGATCGCATCTGCGTGCCCATTTCGATTTCCCAATGGTAGATCGCCCCGGTGCCCATGCGCAGACCGATGCAGCGGTGGGCCTTGAGATCATCAGGTTCCTGCGGCGTTCCTGCGCCTTTTAGGTATGCCGGCGATGCCACCATGACCCAAAGCAACGGGGCGCCGATCGGAACGGCAATCATATCTTCAGGAACCCGCCCACCAAAACGGATGCCGGCATCAAAGCCCTCTCCAACGATGTCGACCATGGCGTCCTGTACTACGACTTCAAGTTCGACATCGGGATGCTGCGCTGAATATTCCGCGATTACCGGGCCTAGCAGCAGTCGCGCAGCATCGCTCAGTACATTGATCCTGAGCCTGCCCGCAGGGCTGGATCGGTAGCGGTTAAGCGCTTCCACACCCGCTCCGATTTCGCCGAAGCCTGCTTCAAGCTTCTTGAGCAGTTCCTCACCTGCAGCCGTCAAGGTGACGCTGCGCGCATTCCGGTTGATGAGCCGCACCCCTAGGCGCGTCTCCAGTCCGCGAAGAGCGTGGCTGAGAGCGGAGGCGGATACATCCATATCCAGCGCTGCCTTACGAAACCCCCCATGGTGCGCGAGGATCATGAATACATTGAGGTCGCCGAGGTCCGAGCGCGAGAGTTTCATTTCCATCCCATCATGAGCGAGGCTCTACTGGACCCCATCGATACTGTTGCGTGAATTAAATAGCACGCTCCGTTGATTTGACTATGTGCATCTTTCGATGTGGGGTTTGGGTTATTCCTGCTGAAAGCGATGTCCGCCCGACATCTGAACCATTCAGCAAAAGGATCACCCATGCGCCAACATTACAGCGCCGACGTGCGCGGAAGGCAACCTGATACCTGAGAAGGTTGGTCCTTTCAAAATCGCCATTCCCTCTTCCCAGCGGGCTGGCGGTTCAATTCTCCCGAGGCGCAGCACGTGCGGGAAGCGACAGGAAATATGGAAAAAAATCAAACGATCGCGGCGCCTCATGGTCTGGCGCTGGCGCAAATTGCCCTCGGGTTCGGCGGCCTCTTCATTGGAACCGGCGAATTCGCTGCCATGGGCTTGCTGCCCGGCATGGCAAAATCGGCTCAGGTATCCATTCCTGACGCCGGCCACTTCATCAGCGCCTATGCGCTGGGAGTCGTGGTCGGCTCTCCGCTTCTTGCTGTCGCGACTGCGCGAATGGAAAAACGCGCTCTGCTCCTGCTGCTGGGCGCGATCGTCCGCATCGGCAATGCCCTGTCAGCCGTCGCTCCCGGCTTCTGGGGGATTGCCGGCGCGCGCTTCATCGCAGGGCTGCCCCATGGCGCCTATTACGGCACCGCCTCCATCGTCGCGGCATCCATGGTTCCGCGCGGACAGCGCGCGCAAGCGATCGGACGGGTGATGCTCGGCCTGGCGGCCGCAAATCTTATCGGCGTCCCGCTCACGACCTGGCTCGGGCAAAGCTTTGGCTGGCAATCTGCCTTCGGGCTCGTGGCACTCGGCGGCGCCATCCTGATCGCCATGCTGCGCTTCCTCGTTCCCCATGTTCCCGCCGACAACGACGCGAGCCCACTGCGCGAACTCTCTGCCTTCAAGAGCGCACAGGTCTGGCTGACGCTCGCGACCGCGACGATAGGGTTTGGCGGCATGTTCGCAGTGTACAGCTATATCACCCCGACGCTCACCGAGGCGACCGGCGTGTCCGAAGGCGCAGTCCCGCTGTTCCTGGCCCTGTGGGGTCTCGGCATGTGCGTGGGCAACGTGGCGGGTGGCTGGCTGGCGGACCGTGCGCTGATCCCGGCTATCTTTGCCATCTTGGTCTGGAATATCGTCTTTCTCGCGCTTTTTACGTGGGTTGCGAGAACGCCGATTCTTGCTGGAGCCGCGCTATTCATGATCGGCATCGGCTTCGCTCTCGTGCCTGCACTGCAGTCACGCCTCATGGAGGTCGCCAGCCATGCTCAGTCGCTGGCGGCATCGATGAACCACTCGGCCTTCAACCTGTCCAACGCGATCGGTGCGTGGACCGGCGGTCTGGCGATCTCTGCCGGCATGGGGTGGGCATCGACCGGCGTGGTTGGTGCTGCGCTAGCGCTTGCTGGTCTCGCCGTCATGGGTATCGCAGCGGTCCATGCACGTAAGAGCGGTGCTCAAGGAGAGCGGGCATGACACCCTATGTCGTCTGCCACATGATGGGCCCGCTTGACGGCGGGCTTGTCGTCAGCCGCTGGAGCGCATCGACCGGACGAACCACCGACGCGCTGGTCGCGGACTATGAACGAGTTCATCGTGAATTGAAGGGCGATGCCTGGATCGCTGGGCGTTCGGTCGGAGCCGAATTTGCAACCGGAGAGCCGCAGCAGCTTGGCCTCGATCACCCGGCGACACGCCCTTTGCATATTTCGGTTAGGAACGCAGCTGAATACGCGATCATCATCGATCCACATGGGAAGCTGCACTGGAGCGAATCCCACATAGACGATGGCGCCATTTTCATGGTTCTGGGGCCCACGGTCGCAGATGCGCATCTCGCGAGGCTCGCTGCGCTTGGCATCTCCTACTTCGTCATGCCCTCACAGGTCATGGATCTGCGCCTTTTGCTCCGCACGCTGGCTGACAACCTGGGGATCAAGCGTTTGCTGCTGGAAGGCGGCGCAGCCACGAACGCGGCGTTCTTCAAGGCAGGCCTCGTAGACGAAGTCAGCCTGCTGCTCTTCCCGGCCATAGGCGGCCACTCCGACGCCCGGAGCCTGTTCGAAAGCGACAAGGAGGGCCTGGCCGAGAAGATGCGGTTGGAAATGATCTCCACGGAAGTCCGCAGCGGTAGTTCGGTCCACCTGCGATACAAGGTCTATTACAGCAAAGCTATTGATTGGAAGACATAAATGAGCAGTCGTGATGACATTTTGACACCTGGGCGCGTTGCGGTCATTACCGGAGCCGCCGCCGGGATCGGCGCGGCTTGCGCACAGGCCTTCGCTCGCCTCGGCATGGGTTTGTGCCTGTTCGACCGCGACGCTGACGCACTGGACCGGCTCTCCGCTCAGCTCGGCACTCTGACAGAGGTCGTGACCGTTACGGGCGACGTGACCAGTGCTGAGGACCTCGCACGGCTAGCCGACACCGCCTTCGAACGCTTCGGCGATGTTGCCGTGCTGATGAACAACGCCGGAATCACTGCCGGGGCAGGCCCCTGGGATGATCTGGCGGGCTGGCGCCATCAACTGGAGGTGAATCTTTTTTCGATCGTGACCGCCCAGTCGCTGTTCGTGCCCCGGATGTTGCAACAGGACCGCCGCTCCGCGATCGTCAATCTCGGCTCGAAGGAAGGCATCACCACGCCCCCGGGCAATGCCGCCTATTCGGTCGCCAAGGCGGGCGTGAAGGTCCTGACCGAACAGCTCGCCCACGAGTTGCGCAGCGCCGGCGGGGACAAGGTAAGCGCGCATCTCTTCGTGCCCGGTTACACCTGGACCCCGATGAACATTGCGCTGAAACCGAAGGGGACGCAAAAGCCCGACGAGGCCTGGACCGCCGAGCAGCTGGCCGACTATTTCCTTGGCCGCCTGCGCAAGGGCGATTTCTACATCCTGTGTCCCGACAACGTCGTGACACAGGAAATGGACGCCAAGCGCATCGAATGGGCGGCCCACGACATGATCGACAACCGCCCCGCGCTTTCGCGCTGGCATCCCGATTGGGCGGACAAGTTCGCCCGGTTCATGCGCGCCCAGGACTGAGCGCGCCCTTTCGCAATTGAGACAAAGACCCATGAACACCATCGAATCGAACGGCGCCCGAATTCCTGCTCTGGGCTTCGGCACCTACCGCATGACCGCGGCTGAAGTGGCGCAAACGCTTCCCGCTGCGCTCCAGCTGGGCTTTCGCCATGTCGACGCGGCCCAGATCTACGGCAACGAGGACGCTGTGGGTGATGCGCTGCGCTCTTCGGGCGTCGCGCGCGACGACATCTTCCTCACCACCAAGGTGTGGGTTACCAATTTTGCGCCGGACCGTTTCGAGGTGTCCGTCATCGACAGTCTGCGCCAGCTGGGCACCGATCACGTCGACCTGCTGTTGCTGCACTGGCCGCAAAGTAGCGATGTACCGCGCGCCACCCAGCTTGAACTCCTCAACGCGATGAAGGAGAAGGGGCTGACCCGTCATATCGGCGTCAGCAACTACAATACGGCGCTGATGCGCGAGGCAACCGAACTGAGCGACGCGCCACTCGTCAACAATCAGGTCGAATACCACCCCTGGCTCGACCAAAGCGCGGTGATCGCGCAGGCCAAGCCTCTGGGCATGTCGGTCACAGGCTACTTCGCGATGGCCAACGGGCGCACCCCGACCGACCCGCTCCTGCAGGACATCGGCGCGAAGTACGGCAGGAGTGCGGCCCAGGTGGTCCTGCGCTGGATGACCCAGCAGGACGGTGTCGCGGCCCTGTCGAAGACCGCGCGCCCTGAACGTCTCAAGGAAAACTTCGACATCTTCGATTTCTCGCTCGCAGACGAGGACATGGCTGCGATCGGCGCCATGGCCGCGCCGGACGGCCGCATCGTGCTTGAACCTGAACTTGCCCCTGCCTGGGATTGACCATATCCGCTCGAGGGCGAGCATGCACCCACCCTCGAGCGCGCGCGCTAGACGCGACCACCTGCCGGCTGCCCGGAGATCGACCATCTTTCACGTCCTGTTCTCGGCGCCCTGCGCGTTTGTTCTCCTGCGCTGGCTGTGGCCGATGGCGCTGCCTGTGCGCCAGAAGGTCGCGCTAAGCCTCCTCCTGCTCGGCTCCTCGCAATTCCACTTTTGGAACGAACTTTCCTCCGGCTCGGTCTTCGCGCCCGAGTTTCCCCGCTTCGTCGTCATCCTGTTCAACTGGTCGTTCATTGCGATCGTGCTGCTCGCGGTGCTCCAGCTTGCCAGCGATTTGGTCACGCTGCTTGCGACGCCGTGGCGTCGCACATTTGCCCAGCACGGAAAATTGCGCCCGGCTCTGGCTGGCCTCGCCATGCTCTTCGCGGCCATCGGGGTTTGGAACGCCACCCGTGTTCCGGCGGTCAAGGACACCACGGTCGAGATCCGCGACTTGCCCCCTGCATTCGACGGTTATCGCATCGTCCAGCTTACCGATCTGCACATCAGCCGCCTCTTTCCGGCGCGCTGGGCCACGGAGGTGGTGCGCCGGACCAACGCCACTAATGCCGATCTGATCGTGGTGACCGGCGATTTCATCGACGGTTCGGTTGCCATGCGCCGCGCCGACGTGGCCCCTCTGGCAGCTCTGCGTGCGCGTGACGGTGTTTTCGGCATACCCGGCAACCACGAATATTATTTCGATTACCGCAACTGGATGCGACATCTAGCCGGTCTTGGGATCCGCCTGCTGCCCAATTCCCATATGCTGATTACCCGAGGCACTGCGCACCTTGTGCTTGCGGGCGTCACCGACCTTTCGGCACCCGAGCACGGGCTTCCCGGCCCCGATCTCGACGCTGCGCTGAAGGACGCGCCGATAGGCAGCCCCGTCATCCTCCTCGACCATCAACCCAAATTCGCCGCGAAAGCCGCCGCCAAGGGTATCGCTCTCCAGCTTTCCGGTCACACGCACGGCGGCATGATCGTTGGTCTTGATCGGATCATCGCGCGGTCGAACGCGGGCTATGTCTCCGGACGCTACCGCGTCGGCGCCATGGACCTTTACGTCAGCAACGGCACCGCGCTGTGGCCCGGCTTTGCCGTTCGACTGGGCAAGCCGCCCGAGATCACCTGCATTACCTTGCGATCCATGCAAGCAACAAGCACAGGAGATAACCGATGACCTCTCCATCACGCGCGAACGAGCAGGTTGCCTGCGTCACCATCACCATTGCAAAACCGGGCTATGAGGACCGCTTGCTGGGCGCGCTCAACCAGTTGGTGCGCGACGTTCGTCAGCAGGACGGCTTTCTGCAATACGATCTACACCGTGACATGGAGGAACCTCGCCGTTTCTTCGCGGTCGAGAACTGGGAGAGCAAGCAGGCCTTCGATGCCCACGCCTCGGCTCCCGAAGTCGAAGCCTATCGCGCACTTGTCGCCGACTGGATCGAGGACACGTCCTACCATCCCATGAAGCGGATTGCCTGATCTGTTTCCCACGGCGCAGTGACCTGTCTGCCCGTCAGTCCACGCGAGCCGCGCCTGAATGCCAGGCACGGCAGCCTAGGTTGACCGCAATGGAAGGTTCGCGTAGTTCGACGCCCAGACGAGAAGCCGGCCCTGGCTCCTCGCGTAAGCGTTAACGTCAACCAACGCACTACTTCCACACGCCCCTTCCGAGGAAGGGCACCTGGCGCTGTGCCGAGTTGACCCATGCCTGCTCCTTCCCACACGAACCGGCGCCTGCCGGGCTTCCTCCTTGCGACAGGCGTTGTCCTGATCGGTGCCAACTTGCGCGCGCCGATTACCAGTTTGGGGCCCGTCCTTCCCGATATCCAGTCTGGTCTCGCCCTCGACGGCGCCGCCGCAGGGCTGCTCAACGCGCTGCCCCTGCTGCTGTTCGCGGTGCTTTCGCTGATCGCGCCGCAATTGGGGCGCCGCTTCGGCCTCGAGCGCGTGTTGGGCGCCGCGATGGCTGCGATTGCGCTGGGAACCGTGTTGCGCTCGGTCTGGCTACCGCAGGGCCTGTGGCTGGGCACGATCGTGCTGAGCTGCGGCATCGCCTTCGGCAACGTCCTGCTGCCCGGCCTCGTCAAGCGAGACTTTCCCGAGAGTGCCGCAGGCCTGATCGGACTCTACGCCGCGGCGATGGCGGGCATGGCCGGGCTTTCAGCCGGGCTGGCCGTACCTATCGCCCGCCTGCCCTTCGCCGCCTGGCGCTGGTCGCTCGGCATCTGGGCAGCGCTATCACTGCTCACGCTGCTGATCTGGCTACCCGTCATGCGCGCCGACGCCACGCAGCACGCGAGCGGCACGGCGCAAGCCGCGCCAGCCCGTTCGGTCTGGCGCCACCCGGTCGCTTGGCAGGTGTCGGCGTTCTTCGCGTTCCACTCGCTGGTCTTCTATTCGATCGTCGACTGGTTCGCCTCCTACGTTGCCGATGCCGGGATCAGCGCGGCCACGGCGGGCGGATACCTGCTGGTCTACCAGGTCGTCGCGGTGGCGACGAACCTGGGCAGCGCCTCGCTGATCCGGCGTGTGCGCGACCAGACTTGGCTCGGCTTTGCCTGCGGCCTGCGCCTGCTGCTCGCGACCGGAGGCCTTCTCGCCGCGCCGCATCTCGCGCTCGTCTGGGTAATTGCTGGAGGGATGGGGGCCGGGATAGCAATGGTCACCAGCCTCTCGCTCTTCGCGCTGCGCACCCGCGACCACCATCAGGTGGGCGCCCTTTCGGGCATGGCACAGTTCATCGGCTATGCGGGTGCCGCGGTAGGCCCGCTGCTGATGGGGGTGCTGCACGATGCGACCCATGCCTGGACCGCGCCCCTGGGCCTACTGATCCTGGCCAGCCTGCTCGTCACGCTGTTCGCCACTTTGGCCGGACGCAATCGGGTCATCTGACACCTGCCGCGCAGGACTGGCGACATACACGGAGCTCGATCAAGCGAGTTTAAGCGCAGTGGTTGCCCTGTTTCTCGACCATGAGAGAAACAGGGCGGCTTTGGCAATCAGCGTCCGTCACGCCAAGGACCGAGGCAAGTTGGTGCTGCCTTGTGGGGTGATTGCGGTGTGCCGGACCTATGCCGACAAGGTCATCGAACGACGCAGAGCGCCTAGCTTGCCCTCGATTGCACCTAAAAGGTCTTGGTGCGCCTTCTTGAACACATCCAGACCTTCTTCGAGCAGGTGTGCATTGATCCCGGTCAGGTTGAGGCCAAGGTCAGCAGCGGTTTCGAGTATCTGGACAGCTCGCGCGACGTTGCGGTCTATCGTCCGGTCTGCCGTCCCGTGATCACGAAATGCGTTCAATGTATCGAGGGGCATCGTGTTGACCGTGCCAGGCCCAATGAGCCCGTCGACGTATGTGGTATCTGGGAAGCTTGGATCCTTGGTCCCCGTGGAAGCCCAAAGAAGCCGCTGAACCTTCCCGCCCTTTTCGGCCAATGCGCTCCAGCGCGCACAATCAAATATTGTCGAGAACGTACGATAAGCGGCTTTGGCATTCGCCATCGCGACCGATCCACGGATTGCCAACAGGTCATTTGACTGGGTGTCGCCTGCGGTTACGCGCTCGTCGATCTTCTTGTCGATCCGTGCGTCGATCCGGCTGATAAAAAAGCTGGCCACGCTGGCGATCGAGGCGATGCTTTCGCCTGCCGCATGGCGAGCTTCGAGGCCGTCTATGTAGGCCTGGGCAACCGCGCCATAAGCATCGACATCAAACAGAAGGGTCACATTGACGTTGATGCCTGCTTCGATGAGAGCGCGGACTGCGGGTACGCCTGCTCGTGTACCTGGCACCTTGATCATCAAATTAGGTCGGTCGACCTGGGTCCAGAGCCGGCGACCTTCCTCAATCGTTCCGTTCGTATCGTCTGCCAGCGTCGGTGAAACCTCGATGCTAACATATCCATCGGCGGCCTGTGTCGCGGCGTACACGCCGTGAAGGATATCGCAGGCATGCTGGATGTCTCTGACTGCCAGCGCTTCGTAGATTTCTATGGCCGAGGCGCCGGGTCGATCCGCAACAATCTGGCTGATCTGCTCGTCGTACGCATCCCCTTTGCCGATGGCCTTCTCGAAGATCGAAGGGTTCGAGGTCACCCCTGATACGCCGTCCCGTTCCACCAATTGGTGGAGGTGCCCTTCCTGCAGATAGGTGCGGTCGATAAAATCCAGCCAGGGCGCTTGGCCGTAGGCGTGCAGTTCTTTGAGTAATGAGGGCACGTTATTTCCCTTCCTCGAGCATGGCCTCAGCGACCGAAATGACATTGCCGAGCGTGAAACCGAACTTCTCCTGCAGGCCGCCGATAGGTCCGGAGGCGCCGAAATGGCCCATGGTGATCGTTCGACCTTGAGGACCGACATACCGATCCCAACCAAATGGTCCTGCCATCTCAATGGCGAGGCGCGCGGTGCAGCTGGGCGGAAGAACCGTCGCCCGGTACGCTTCATCCTGACGCTCAAAGAGCGACCAACATGGCATCGATACAAGCTGCGAGCGCACCCCTGCTGCAGTGAGACGTTCATGGGCCTGTGCTGCCAGGCTGACCTCGGAGCCCGTGGCCATCAGAACGATCTGAGGGTCGTCAGATGCCGCAAGGACATAGGCGCCCCGTTCCAATCCGTTTGCCGGTGCGTAAATTTCTCGATCGAGCGTGGGCAGCGCTTGTCGCGACAGGACAAGCGCAGATGGATGGCGCTTCTGGGCCAAAGCGTGCTTCCAGGCTTCACGCACCTCGTTGGCATCAGCTGGTCGGAAGGTATCGAGCCCCGGAATGGCTCGCAGGCTCGCGAGGTGTTCGACAGGCTGATGCGTCGGTCCATCCTCGCCAACTCCGATGGAATCGTGAGTGAAGACAAAGACCGATGGCAGTTCCATGATTGCCGCCAGGCGCAATGCAGGTCGCATGTAACGAAGACAAGGAAGGTGGCCGAGAAGCTGCGTAAGTAGGACAGAACCATGCCATTGACGATCCCGCCCATAGCATGTTCGCGAACCCCGAAATGGACCGTCCGCCCACCGTACGAACCGTACTGGAACGACCCCAGGTTCACGAGGTCCGTTTTAGTCGATGGTCCAAGATCTGCGGAACCTCCGACTAGCCAGGGTATCTGGCTTGCTGCTGCGTTCAGGACCTTGCCGCCGCTGTCACGCGAGGCAATGCCTTTTGCATCGGCCGGGAACATTGGCAGAGCGTCCTCCCAACCATGCGGCAGATCTCCATTGCTAATGGCCTCCAGTTCCGCGGCGAGTTCAGGGTACTCGCTGGCATAAGCGCGCCGCATGATGTCCCATTGTTCCCGCAGTGGCCCACCGCGCGAGGAGATGGCATCGTGGATACGCTCGGCCACTCCTTCAGGAACATGGAAATCCAGACTTGCCGAAATACCATATGCAGTCTTGGTCGTGGAAATCGCGTCAGCACCAAGCGGCTCGCCATGGGCCTTTGCAGAGCCTGCGTGGGGGGAACCCCATCCGATTATTGAAGTCACGACAATCAGTGTCGGCCGATCGGTAGTTCTGCCAAATTCATCGAGCGCTTCACACATCGAGCCGGTATCGTTGGCATCGGCCACCTCGATGACGTGCCAGCCATACGCCTTGAAACGAGCCTGTTGATTGCCACTGAGAAGTGACCCGGGGGGCGTATAAATTACCATTGAGAATT
>NZ_DAMDBA010000071.1:9893-25732 GCF_032093395.1 Novosphingobium sp. | reverse complement strand
TTTACGGGCTTGGGAATCCCCCGCGTGAGTCAGCCTCAACGCACCTTGGTATTAGACATCCGATGGAATCTTGAACGCGGAGCGCGAACGTGGCGCATGGCGTTTGCGGTGGCGATTGTACCCTCCTGTCCCATCTTCCTTTCGTTGGTTTATCCACGGAGCCAGGAGACGAAGCCCGTCCATCTTGTCCTGCACCTTGCACGGGGCGACGCTGCCGATCGGCGTACCGATTTCAATATGTCGATCAGGTTCCGGCGCCGCAAAACGCGCGTCACGCGAATTTTCAAGCAGGCTCTCAGATGTCGACGTAATAGCCTATCAGCAGAACTTCACGTTCCTGCCCAAGCCGTTCGACGGGCTGGGCTTCACGGGAAGCCTGCGCCCAGAAGGGCAATGACTACGTCACGACGGAAGGCACCTGCGTACCGATCCAGTTCGTGCCGAAGTATTCTTACAGCGCCACCGCGTTCTATGAAAAAGGCCCCTTCGCGGTGCGCGCATCCTACAACTATCGCGCGAAGACGGGTATCACCTCTCAGACGCCCAACCTCTATTTCTTGCCGGTCGAACTCTACGACGGCAAGGGGCGCATCCTCCAGTCGACTTATGCCCGCGTCGGTTTCCGCGATGTGGCAATCCGGGGCGGCCTCGTCACCGTGAACGGCAAGCCGATCACCATTCGCGGCGTCAACCGGCACGAGCACGATCCGGAAACCTTCCACGTCGTTTCGCTGGAGTCGATGGAGCGCGACATTCAGCTGATGAAGCGCAACAATATCAATGCGATCCGCACCTCGGGCTATCCCAACGATCCGCGCATTTACGAGCTTGTCGACCGATATGGCCTCTACGTCATGGCAAGCCCATGCCTCAATGTCGAACCCGCCCGGAGCCCACGTGATTTACCTAGGGAACCGGAGCCAGCAGCCATTGCAGAAGCGCCAGTGGCACTGCCGTTGCCGCCAGCCAGGCCCACACCCGTATCGCGCTGCGGGCGTGGAAGAGCGCCATCGAAATCGCAGCAAAGATTGCGAAGCTGGCCAGCGTCGCGGCGATCACCGCTTCCGCGCGGTCCATGCCAAGCCGTGCAAGGACGAACGAGACGACCACGGTGACCTGTACCGTCAGCCCATAGGCTCCCAGCGTGCCCGCAAGCGTGCGCGCCGTGACGGCAAGGCGGCGGGTGGTATCGTTTGCAGGGGCGGTCACTTGGTCTCGAAGCTCCGCGATGCGATCTGCTGTTGTTCCGAAACGTTCTGCCCGGTCACGGTGGTCATCAGCGTATTGGCGATTATGGTCTTGAACATGTCTCTCTCCTTGTTCGAAACGGACGCCGGAGCGTCGACGGCCTTTCAGGAAATCAGCCGGAGGATGCGTTCGCGGTTCGTCTGGGCGGTGAGGGCCAGCGCCGCGGCGACACTCAGCCATCCGAACCACACGAGCGCGCCATAGGCCCAGCCAAGGCCCAGACCGGCGAAAACGAAGGCGAGGCCAAGCGCGGCGAACCCGGTCCATCGCAGCATCCGCCCGGTGCGCGGCGTCAGCTTGCGGCGGAGCCAGTCCTGCTGGTGGCGCGCCATGGCCATCAGCAGAAGCGCGAAGCCCAGTATGGCGGGTAGTGCGATCGCCAAGTGAATCATGCCGGGGCCTCCACCTGTTCGCGTCGGCGGCGTGCGGGCGCGGCCTTGGGCTGGTGGCGCAGGACTTTCCAGGCGGTGTAGGCAAGACCGGCGGCAATGGCGGCGATCGTCAGGTCGAAGCCGGCGATGATCCAGTCACCGTGCCGGATGCTTTCGCCCAGACCCCGCGATGTGGTCAGGGTATTGACCAGGGGGACCAGCGCGAACAGCGCCGCGCCTGCGCCAAGCGTTTCCACCCAGGCGCGCTTGGCGGTCCTTGCCAATGTCCAGGCGAAGATCGCGCCCCAGCCAATGAACAGGCTGTTGACCTCCCATTCCGCCCGCTCCGCCAGCGTAACCGGAAGCAGCCGGTTGGCAAGGAAGTAGACCGCGATCCCGGCGGGCGCTCCGGCGATGAAGCCGATGTTGAGGCGCTCGACGAGGCGGAACCCGAAGTGCGGGCGCGCCGGATCGGGCAGTTTGGTGCGCCGCTTGACGCACCACAGGGCAAGGCCGGTGGCGCACATCGCGGTGCCGGCGAGGCCCGAGAGGAAGTAGAGCCAGCGCAGGCCAAGCCCGGCGAACCAGCCGGTGTGCAGATCGATCATGACCTCGCGCGTCAGGCTGGCGCCACCCCTGGACGCTGTGGGGAGGGGTATGATGCTTCCCTGCGCCGCGTCGAGATAGAGCCCTTCGCGCCGTCCGCTGCTCCAGTCGGTGCGCTGGGGATAGAGGCGCGCGGTGGCGGCGGCATCGCCGGGATGTTCGATGTTGATGTAGCTAGGGTTCGCCCCGCCCCACTCGTGCCGTGCGGCCGCGACAAGGCGGGAAAGGGGGACCGTGGGCATCGGGATGCCGCTGGCCTCGCGCTCGTCCGGGCTGGGGGCGGACGCTTCGTAGAAGGCGTCGCGCGTCGGGAAGTTGGCGCTGATCGCCCAAGGCATCAGCGTGAACAGCAGCGTGACGAGGCCGGTGTAAGTGATCATCACGTGGAACGGCAGCGCCAGCACGCCGGTGGCGTTGTGCGCGTCCAGCCAACTGCGCTGGCCCTTGCCGAGGCGCATCTGGAAGAAGTCGGTGAAGATCTTCTTGTGCGTCACCACGCCGGAAAGGATCGCCACCAGCATGGCAAGGGCCGCCACGCAGACGGTATATCGGCCCCAGCGGACCGAGATGTAATGGAGGTCGAAATGCATGCGGTAGAGGAAGAACCCGCCCCGCGTCTCGCGTACCGCCAGTTCGCGGCCGCTCTGCGGATCGAGTGTGATTTCGCTGCGCTCGTGCCGGTCCTGCCCGGGCTTGCGCCATGAGACCGCCAGTCCGTTGCCGCCGCGCGCATTGGGCAGCGACACTCTCCAGCTTTCCGCCCCCGCGCCGCGCTGGCGCAGGAGCGTGTCGGCGGCATCGAGTGCGCGGGTGCTGACCGTGCTGCCCGAAGACAGTTCGGGGCGCATCCACGCATCGATCTCGTGCTGGAAGAACGCCGCCGTCCCAAACAGGAAGACGATGTAGAGAATCCATCCGGGGATCAGGCCGACCCAAGTGTGCAGCCATGCCATCGACTGGCGGAAACCCTGCTTCATGACTGCCCGAGCCTCCAGTGTGAAAATGCTTTCCTGTCCATGGCGATCAGAACTCGGCCCGCGCCGAGAAGGCGATGTTGCGCGGGTTGCCGAGCTGGTTCACCGAGGCCCAGTAGCCCTTGTTGGTGAGGTTGGAGGCGTAGAGATTGAACGTCACCGGCTTGCCCAGCGCGGTCGTGCGGTAGCGGATCCCCAGGTCGACCAGCAGGTAGTCGTCGATCTTGTTGAGATTGGCGGCATCCTGGTACTTGTAGCCGTTGTAGTAGAGCCCGCCCGACAGGGTGAGCCCTTCGATGCCGGGGATGCCATAGTCCACCGAGCCCTTGAGCAGCAGGGGAGAGGCGCCGGTGGGAGACTTGCCCTTGAGCGCGGCGTTGCTCGCCTTCTGGATGCTGAGATCCATCAGCGTTCCGCCGACCACCACGTTGAGGTTGTCGGCCACCTTGCCGGTCAGCGTCAGTTCCACGCCCTGGTGGACCTGACGACCGTCCTGGCTGATCGTGGTCATGTTGTTGGCGTCGGTTTCGGTGTACGAATTCGCCTTCTCGATCCGGAACAGCGCCGAGGTCAGCAGCAGGCTGTCGGAGAAGGCGTACTTCGCGCCCACTTCGTACTGGCGGCTGATCATCGGCGAGAATATCTGGCCCGGGTTGGTATAGAGGTTCTCGTCGTCCGGAACCACGGTCCCGGCTTCCAGCGATTCCATGTAGCTGGCATATGTGGTCAGCCCGGAAACCGGCTTGTAGATGATCGAGACGGTGGGGGTTAGCGCGGATTCCTTGTAGCTCGAAGTGGCGGCGCCTGTCGCGTTGAACGCCTTGGTATCGATCGTGCTGTAGTTGAACCCGATGAGCGCGCTCAAGGTGTCGGTGAAGGTGACGTCGTCACCGATGATGACGTTGGTGTTGGTCGCCTGATTGGCCTTGTAGCGCGGGCCGCGCTCCGTCGTATAGCTGGGTTCGGGCAGGTTGAGGAAATCTTCCAGCGGGACGTTGGCGGGCACGACATACGGGGTGCCATCGGGGTTCAGCGGGGCGATGTAGTTGGGGCTGTACTGGTTGACCCGGTATGTGTCCCAGGATCCTCCCACCGTCAGCTTGTGGCCGATCCCGCCGGTGTCGAACGATGCATCGACATAGACATAGGCGCTGTCCGAAATGGTGTCGTAAGGCAGCGCCCGGGTCGGAGAATACATGCTCCAGCCCGTGCCCTTGTAGATCGGATAGGGGATCAGGAACTCGCGCGTGTCTATCTTGTGCATGTAGGCCGTGCGCACCGACACCGCTTCCGACAGCGTGTATTTCAGGTTCGCGCCGATCCGGTCGGACTTGGTCTGGTTGTAGGTCCAGGCCGGAGTGTAGGTCTTGCTGACGTCATAGGCATCGGGCCAGCCGCTCAGGCCGGCGGTGTAGAACCGCGTGTCGGCCCGGTCGAGGTGCCAGTAGGTATGCGCCGCCTCCACCTGGAACAGCAGGTTGCTGGCGATGTTCCAGTCCACCGCGCCGCTGACCAGCCACTTCTTCAGGTGCTGGTCGTCCTTCGATGTTTCGCCGTTCGCATAGGAAGCGTTGAAGCGGTAGGCGAGGGTGCCGGCGCTATCGATCTTTCCGCCCAGGTCCGCATGGGCGAAGTACTGGCTGCCGCCGTAATTGCCCACGGTCACATTGGTGAGGCGTTCGTAGGTCGGCCGCTTCAGCACGTAGTTGGCGACGCCGCCGACGTTGCCCGGACCATAAAGGAAACCGGACAGGCCATTCATTACCTCGACCTTCTCGATCTCCTCGGTGCTCAGGCCATAAGTGTACGACGAGAGCCTGAGGCCATCGAAAATGCCCACGCTCTGCGCAAAGCCGCGGATCGTCACCGACGGATAGCCGAAGACGCTGGTGGGCGCGGTTGCCTGCACCACCGGGTTCATCTTGTAGAGCTGGTCGAGGTCGCGGGCGACCGTGTTCTGGATCTGGTCGTTCGACATCACGCTGTCCGAATAGGGCGTGTCGGCGATGTCACGGGCGCCCCATGGGCCGACGGCGGTCACCTTGTCGGCATCGACCTGCTGGCCGTTGACGATGATCGTCGAAGCGTCGCGCGCGGTTTGCTCGTCACGGCTGGCGCCGGCACCGTCGGCGGCGTTCGAATAGGCGACCGCCTGGATGCGCATGGGATCGAGTTCCAATCGCCCGACCGTTGCCGGGGCGATCGTTACGGTGCCGCCATTGGTACCCCGCCCCACCAGCCCGGTGCCCGAAAGCAGGCGCAGCAGAGCGTCGCGCGGCAGGAAGCGGCCGCGCAGGCCGGTCGTCTCGCGGCCCTCGGTCAACCGGCCTTCGTAGGAAATCTGGACGTCGCTCTGATCGGCGAAGCGGCTCAGCGCCTCCGCCAGCGAACCGGCGGGAATGTCGTACTGGCGCACTACCTCCGCCTGCTGGGCGTGTGCGGGCATGGCAAGCCCGACGGTCGTCAGCATCGTCGTGCCCACCCAGGCGGCTGCCAGCAGCTGGCGCGCGGAAAATCGCTTCATGTCTTTAAAGTCCCCACAATACCCTGAATGCGCAAATGCTTTTGCGATGCACTCTCAGTAGGTAAGTCGGAGCGAGGCGGCGTTTGGAGCCTATCCGATGAAAAAATTTTCACGTTCGGCGGTAACGCTCAGCGGCTGAGCACGATCAGCCTGTCCGAGATGCGCATGGACCTGAGGCCGAGCGACTTTTCCAAGGCGTCCAGCGCATCGAGCGGGCGATCGAGGTTGTAGACCCCGTTCACCCGCAGATTTGCCGCATCGCCGCGCACCGTCCAATAACCACGGCGCTCGCGCGCGATGGTCGCCACCACTTCACTAAGCGGGCGATGGAACACGATCAGCTTGCCGCGCGTCCATGCGGTCGCGGCCTGAACATCCGTGTGGGCCGGACGCTCCACGCGTTGGGCGGTGAACGATGTGCTCTCTCCTTCGTGCACGATGGCATTTGCGCCAGCGGAGGTGCGGATGGCGACACTGTGCTGGAGGACCGCGACTTCGGGGCCATCTTCTCGCTCCCGCACCGAAAATACGGTGCCAAGCGCGGTCACGCTGCCTTCCCGGGTTTCGACGAGGAAGGGGTGGCGGCGGTCCGGCGCCACCTGGAACTGCGCCGCGCCGGCCAGAAGCCTGACGGTTCGCTGCGTGTCGGACCGGTCGAAGGAGAGGGCCGTGCCCGCATCCATCCTGACCACGGAACCATCCGCCAAGGTGACGATGCGTCGTTCACCGATGCCGGTGGAATAGTCCGCGCGCAGCCGCGTTGGCCAATCTTCGGCGTAGCCGACGGCGATCAGGGCAAGGCTTGCGGCGATAGCGGGAATTGAGACCCTTCGCCGGATCGGGGTAAAGGCGGCACGCCAACGGCGCCGCCCGCGCCGATGCTCCGATTGCTCGATGCGCACGGGCAACGATGCCATCCGGCGATAGCGCTGCCACACTGCGTTCTGTCGGTCGAATTCGCGGCGATGTTCGGGAACGGCGAGCCAGGCGGCGAAAGCAGCCTGGTCGGCCTCGTCCAGCGCTTCGCCGTCCTGGCGAACGATCCAGTCCGCAGCCTGATCCTCGGCCGTTTCAAGCCGAGCGTCTTCGTCTTCAACCGACATCGCTCACCTCACGCGTCGCTTTAGGCAAGGCCGCCGCGATGAGCCGCCTCACAGGGATAGTCGGAGTTCGAGCTGAATCGGAACCCTGTCGCTCCATGTTTATGTTTCTCGCCCCTGATCGTCCAAGATCCTGGCGCACAGCACGAGGGCATGGCGCAGTTGCTTTTCCACCTGCTTGATATGGATGCCGAGCCGTTCCGCGATTTCGGCCTTTTCGAGCAGTTCGACATGCCGCAAGGCGAAGACCTCGCGGCAGCGCGGCGGCAGCGAGGCCATCGCATCGTGGAGCCGTTCAAGCTCGTCCCGGCCGGCCGCGTGGGCTTCGGGCGAGGGGGCATCGTCCGCGACATGTTCGGTCTGATCGGCATCCACCAACCAGAGCGACCAGCGCTGCTGCTGGCGCATGGCTTCGGCGCTGAGGTTGCGGGCGATGCCGTGAACGAACGCCTGAACATCGACCACGCGCCCCGCCTCGATGGCAGGAATGGCGCGGACGAACGCTTCCTGTACGATGTCCGCCGGCTCCACGGGCGGGCGGACGCGGCGGCGCACGCTGGCCAGTAGCCCCGCGCGATGCCGGGCGAGCAGGGACAGCGCCCCGGCCGTCATCGCGCCGCCATTTGCGCGCCGGGTTGGACGATCAGGAACTGCAGGGGCATCGCCACGGCCAGCTCGTCAGGCAGTTCCGGTGGGATCTGCGGAAAAGGCGCCGCACGACGGACCTGCGCGATGGCGGCGCGATCGAGCAACGCGCGGCCGGTCGAACGCTCCATCGCCGCGTCCAGCAAGTTGCCCCCGCGATCTATCCGAAACAGCACCGCGCCATCGCCCTGATAGTGTTTGAGGACCGCGGCTTCGGGATAGTGTCGCTGTGCTGCGAGCCGCTCGAACAGCGCGCGCCGGTAATCCTGCACGGCGTCGCTTGCGGTGTTTCCTTCAGGCGGAGGGGCCGAGTTCTCGGCTTGCACACCGGGCACATCCGTAGGCATGATCAGGACAGCGAGCTCTACCCGGTTTCCGGTGCTTTGGGCTGGCTTCGCCTTCGCTATGGCAGGCGATGGCATCGATTCCAGCGCATGTTCGGGCTCAACCGGACTTTCAGGTGTCGGGGGGACGAGGACGACCTGTTCGGTGGCGGACGAAGGGTGGTTCGGGGTGGCAGGGAATTGGCTCTGAGCGACCAGGATCAGGGCCAGGATATGGACCAGGACCGTCACGATAAGCGAAATCACGCGCGGGATACCGCCACGCAGACGCCCTTCCGCCGATCTCGTTTTCGTCCTAGCGAATCCCACCATGGCATCGCCCATAACCATTATTGCGAGTTAATCGCAACAATCTAATGTGCGCAGCCTCGCGATCGGGCACCTCGGATTGGTGTTCATTCTTCCTGGTCTAAATTTCTCCCATTGCGATCGAGTATCTTGAGCGGCTAGCAACCCGATCGGCCATCACCCGATGGTTTTCTCACATCTCAGATGTTCATCGCGTGACTGGAATCATGCGAGGACAGAAACAGGCATTTTCCGGCAGGGGGCTACTTGAAGGCAGGATATGTTGCGGTCGCATGGATCGCCGCCTTGGCATTGCACTCCGGCGCGGCTTCGGCGCAGAAAGCGGAAGAGGCACTGAAGCCGACATCGCCTTGGACCTTGTCTCCGGCACAGGACAGTTGCGTGCTCTCGCGGCAATTCGGCGGAGGAAAGAACAATCTGTTTCTGCGCATGAGTTCGTTCGCTCCAGGATACGATTTCGACTTCACCCTCGCCGGGTCATTGGTTTCGACTTTCCGATCAGCGCGGGACATATACATTTCATACGGAACAGGCGCTCCGTTGCCATTCTCGCCGCTGGCTTCTGGCTCGCTGGGGAAGCACGGCCCGGCCATCATTTTCAATAAGGATATCTCGGTAGGGCAGCCTGCGCTTCCAAAGGCAGATCATGCTTACCCCAACGCAATCTTGGAAGACGGCATCACCCAGTTCACAATCGGCGCCGCCAAGCAGAAGGTGGTGTTGGCGACAGGGCCGATCGCTCCCGCCATGAAGGCATTGCGTCATTGTACGGACGAGTTGCTTGCAAGCTGGGGCCTGGACCCGGCTGTACAAGCCAAGCTGTCCAATCCGGTAACACCGCTGAACGCCGAAGTCGTCAATGCGTTGATTACGGCCGATGACCCACCGGAGGCGGTCCGGCGCTTGGGCGGTATCGCCCGCCTACGCCTGCGTGTTATGGTTGACGCGACCGGGGCTCCTACGGGATGCGCGACGTTACCGACAGACGGCATTCCGGAATTCGAAGTCAATTCATGTGATATCGTGATGAAAAGTGCACGCTATTCCCCGGCTATCGATGAACATGGGCGGCCTGTTGCATCGTATTTCATGACGGCCATCGTTTTCGCCACCAACGAATTCTTCCGCCGACGTTAGGAGGGCGGAGTGCCGTCACGCCTATACAAGGCAGCTTCGATATCCGTGAAGTAGAGCGCAACGGCGCCCGTCACGCCCTGGTTCAGACTTATCCGCTATCGGGCGAGGGCAGGTTTGTAAGGGCTGTTTTGACCGCAGATCATCCTTGTTGTTCCAGCCGATCGCGCAGGGCTGCATTTTCGGCTTCCAGCTCGGCCATACGCTCATGCAGCGGTCCAAGTGTCTTTTCGATTTCTCGCTCGGTGAAGCGCGGCGTAATGTGCTGCGGGCAATTCCAGTCGAATGCTTTCAGCCTTAGCCGGAAAATCCGCTCGGGGCGGGCCTTGTAGCCGATGTCCAGAACGCGTTCGGTCAGTGCTGGGTCGGCATCCAGCGACAGCTTCTCGACCTGGGCATAGATCTTGAGCCGCATGCGCCGGGGATAGTCCATCAGGATCAAACAGGCCCGGTCGTTGGCGGCGAGATTGCCGGTGCTGATGTACTGGCGGTTGCCGCGATAGTCGGCGAAGGCGAGCGTCTGCTCGTCCACCACCTTGAGGAACCCCGCCGGGCCGCCGCGATGCTGGACATAGGGCCAGCCGTCTTCCGATACCGATCCCATGTAGAAGCTGTCGCGAGCGGCAATGAAGGTGGCCTCGTTCCTGGTGAAGCGGTCGAATTCACGATCACCCTCGAAGTGGGCCCATTGCAGGGTCGCGCCCATTTCCGCCTGGGCGGCACGCACGCTGGGCGTCATGGCGATATCGAGAAATCCGTAAGACATGATGCATCTCCGATATGGGGTGTCGGCGGGCCGGGTGGCCGCTTTGCGCGCACCCGGCCGGTCAGCCAGTTAGTCGGACGGCGAGTCAGCGGGGCGCCACCTTCCGATCGAGGAAGTCGCGGATAAGCGGCCCCATTTCGTCCAGCTTGTCTTCCAGGGCGAAATGCCCCGTGTCGAAAAGGTGGAGTTCCGCCTCGGGCAGGTCGCGCAAATAGGGATGGGCGCCGGGCTCGGGGAAGATCTTGTCGTTCTTGCCCCAGACGATCAGCGTCGGCGGCTTGCGCTCGCGAAAGAACTGCTGGAACTGCGGATAGAGCGGCACATTGGTGCGATAGTCGTAGAACAGGTCGAGCTGGATATCCTTGTTGCCGGGCCGATCGAGCAGGGCCTGGTCGTGGACCCAGTTGTCCGGGCTGATGCGCGACAGATCGCTGACGCCGTCGGTATATTGAAATATGGTCGCCTTCTGCGTCACCAGCCAGGCCTGTGCCTCGCGGTCCTTCGCCGATCCGCTCTTCCAATAGGCCTTGATCGGATCCCAGAACGCGCCGAGCCCTTCGTCGTAGGCATTGCCATTCTGGACGATGAGCCCGCTCACCCGCTCGGGATGCTTGATCGCCAGCCGGTAACCGACCGGTGCGCCGTAATCCATCACGTACATGGCATAGCGCTCCGCGCCGAGCTTGCCCATCAGTGCATCCACCATGTCGGCATAGTGGCCGAAGCCGTAGTTGAACTGCTTGTGATCGGGCGCATCGCTCTGGCCAAAGCCGGGGTAATCCGGGGCGATCACATGGTAGCGATCGGCCAGCAGCGGGATCAGATTGCGGAACATGTGCGAGCTGGTGGGGAAACCGTGGAGCAGCAGCACGACCGGACCATCGGCTGGGCCGGCTTCCCTATACGCCATCTTCACGCCGTCGATCGTCGCCGTGCGGTAATGGACGGTTGCAGGTGCGGTGCTCGTCGCCGCGATGTCCTGCGAGGGAGCTGCTATCGCGCTTGCAGGCGCTGCGATTGTCGCGGTCGCCAGCATCAGGGAGAGGATCAGTCGCTTGGTCATGTCTTCCACCGTGTTCAGTGCTACTGCGCGATCTGCGTCAGCTTCTGATGGAAGATGTAATTCCTATTCGAAAATGGGTTAATCGCCTAACCTTGCAAGTCATTATTCCTTATAATGGAATGATACAATCATTGCAGCAAGGTGTTGTTACGCAGCCGCTCCACGGCAAGATCTACGAAAGCCCGCACTTTGGCGGTAGCATGCCGCCCCTCCACATGGACGACGTGAATGGGGATCGGGCTTTCGGCATGATCTTCCAATACCGATACCAACCGGCCTTCCGCCAGCGCCGGAGCGACCTGATAGGATAGCACCCGGGCAATGCCCCAGCCTTGTTCGGCCGCTGAAATGGCGGCTTCGTTGGTATTGCAGAGCAAGCGCGGATGAACGGTAACGCTTGCCCGACCATCCGGTCCGAAGTGCCATTCGGGCGACACCCAGGCTCCGGTGGGCATGATGACACGGTGTTCGGCAAGCTCGGCGGGTGTACCGGGAATGCCGTGTTTTTCGAAGTAGGACGGCGCCCCGCAAATCGTCCGGCGAACCCAACCGACCCGGGTGGCGCTCAGGCCCGATGCCGGGAGGTTGCCGATCCGGACGGCGACATCGATCCCTTCCTCGATGATGTTCACCGGGCGATCGACGAACAGGGTCTGTCCGGTGACGCTGGGAAAACTGTCGAGATATTCCAGCAGGATCGGCAGGACGTGCATTCGCCCGAACATGACCGGCCCGGTAACGGTAAGCGTTCCCGTGGGATTGCCGTGCGACCCGGCTGCGGAGGCTTCGGCTTCGGCTATATCGGCCAGGATGCGGCGGCAGTCTTCGAAATAGCGCTGTCCTGCCTCGGTCAGCTTGACCGAGCGCGTCGTCCGGGTGAGCAACCTTACGCCGATCTGCTCCTCCAGCGCGGTTATCGCTCTGGTAACGGCGGGCGGACTGAGGTGCATCTGCCGGGCGGCTTCCGCAAAGCTGGCTGTCTCCGCCACTCGGGCGAAGATTCTCATCGATTGCCAGCGGTCCAATCTTGCCCCCTCGGTATCATCCAAATCCCGAAGCAATGGTGCGAGGAAACTCGCTTCGCAGTCAATGCATCCGCTCCAGAATCTCAAGGTCCTGCACATGCTGCGCGCACGGGGTCGGACGAGAAGGGTGTGACCGACCGGGCGCGCGAAGTGATCGAAACCGGGCTGGAGGCCTTCTCCGCGAAGATCGCGGCGAACAAAGGCCCTTATTGCTTCGGCGCAGGTTGTCCCTGCGGCGGTAGACGCAAGTCCGCCGCCGCTCCTCTATCCGTTGTCGAGGGGCACGCAGCCGACCGAATTGCGCTCGATCACGGTGAAGTCCACGTAGCTGGTCTCTACCGTTGCCGGCAGGTTGCGATCGGCTCCCGCAGGTTAGCGGCCGAAGAACAGGCCGCAGCTTATCGTCGGAGTAGCGGTGACTCCTTGGTCAGGTGAAGCGGGCGATCCTCGATTACGCAGAGAATGTGGACCTGACTTGATTCCGCCCAGCCTGCTTGGCTGCATAGAGCAATTTATCGACGGCATCGCAGAAATGGAGCGCATCACTCTCGAAGGGTGGGATGACTGTCCCAACACCGACACTCGCGGTCACGAAAGCGCTGCAACTGGACCTTTCGTGGCGAATATGCAGGCCTTCGATCGCCGTGCGGCAACGCTCTGCCAGTGCGCCAGCCGCAGCTTCGCTCGTTTCCGGAAGAAGGAGGACGAATTCCTCGCCGCCATAGCGAGCGACGATGTCACGAGGGCGTACTCCGATCTCCTTCAGCGCGTTGGCGATCCTGACCAGACACTCGTCGCCCTGAATGTGGCCGTAGAAATCATTGTAGTCCTTGAAGTGGTCGATATCGAGCAGGATCAGCGAAAGGGGGTGCTGGCCGGTTTGGGCACCTTTCCACTCTGCCTGAAGCCGTTCATCATAATGGCGCCGGTTCGAAGTCCCGGTCAGGCCATCCTCGAACGAGAGAGCTTCGAGCTTCTTCTGCATCTTCATCAGTTCGTGCTCGATGCGTTTTCGCTCGCTGATGTCGAACATGAAGCCGACCAGGCTATCTACCTCCCCGTCGTCGCCTCGCACCACATGCACGACGTCGCGGATCCACACATAGCCGTCATCCTTGGTCAGCGCCCGGTAATCCGCTTCGTGATCCTTGCCTGCGACGGATTGCGAGACGCAGAAGTTGACGACATGATCGCGATCGTCGGGATGGATACGCGAGGCCCAGTCGTCCACCGATAGCCAACTGTCCTGAGACCAGCCGAGAAGCGGTTCGATCTGGGGGCCGATGTAAGCAAACCGCATCGTTGCCCAGTCGATCTTCCACGGAATGGCCAATGTCGATTCCAGCAGGGTCTTATAGACCGCCGGGTCGACGTCCATCCCCGGCGCTGCATCGGTCACCAGGTCGTTTACAGCCATGGTCGGATTCATCGGGGGACTGGTCCTATAAGATCGCATCACGCCGATTATCTTCCAACGCGTAGATTTCCATATGGTTAAGCTCTGCATTCCTGAGCGTAATTCATAAAGGATAATGGCAATGTGTCTGTCGCCAGAAGATATCCAATATGAACCAAGCCTGGAGTTGAGCTGCGTGGAAAGCGGTCGAGCTGGTGAACGGTGAGCAGGTGACCATGCGTCCTACCAGCATCGGGAGGCTGTGGAGCCAAAGCGTTTTTAGACACCTTGCGGCAAACTCAGGCGATAGATATCGGCGGTATCGAATGATCTTCGATCCGTCCCAACAAAATTCTCCAATATGCTATTGAGAGGCAGTTGCAATTATGTTTAGGGGCAAGGGTGTCCAGCAATGCAGTCGCCTTGACCCGCCTGATTCTCTCAGAGCGCAAATCTTTGCTGGGGCAGTTGCGCAGGATCGTCGGGAGCGATGCTGCGGAGGACGTCGCTCAAAAGCTGTGGTTCAGAATACAGAATGTTCGCGATGATCCTCCGATCGAGAACAAGCGCGCCTATCTCCGCCGTCTCGCGCGCAACCTTGCCATCGATCATGTTCATGGCGACAGGCGACAAGCCACTGTCGCGGAACGCGCCGAAGCCCTTTTGTGGGGAGCGGATTTTGAGCTGGGCGCGGAGCGGATCATCGAATCTCGCGATATGCTCGAAAGAATTCGCGCGGCCATCGCCGCCTTGCCCGAGCCGACGCGCTCCGTATTGCGGTTGACCCGTCTAGAGGGCAAGACGCAGCGGGAAACCGCCGAAATGCTGGGAGTTTCGACCACGACCGTCGAAAACCACTTGCGCCGGGCGCTCGCACAGCTGGGGCGTGTTCGCGATGGGGATGGGGACACGACGTGAAATTTTCCAGCCTGAGCCTTGGGAAGTGCTCCGCAAGAACAGTCATACCCAGAGAGAGGGATTATTCCGCCGATTACGGCGCGGAGGCGGCGCTAGATCCATGACGCAAGGCAAAAACTCTACGGACGGCGAAGCGGTCCATCATCCGGAGCTTCGCGACGAGGCACAGCGCTGGGTCGCGCGTCTTGTCGGCGGGGACATCGGAGCGGCCGAACTCGATGATCTCGAGGCCTGGTTGGCGCAGGATCCGCGGCACGCGCTGGCTTTTTCGCGTGAACGTGCCCTGTGGCAGGATCTGCATGCCTTGGCGGATGTACTGGAGGATACATCGTCCGGAGCAACGCCCATGCCTGGCAACGCCGTCTCCTTGCGGGCGACGGTGTCGTCGCGTCTTCGGCTGGCGCGCTTTGCACCCCTGGCGGTCGCGGCCAGTCTTGCTGCAATCGTCATGGCGCCGTCGCTGATCCTCGATCTGCGCGCGGACCATCGAACGGGCATCGGCGAAGTGCGAAGTCTGGAACTGGCGGACGGAACCGAGGTCATGCTGGACAGCGATTCCGCGATCTCGGTCGATTTCGACAAGGACCGGCGCTTCGTGCATTTGCTGGCAGGCAAGGCGTGGTTCCGCGTGAAGCACGAAGGACGGCCTTTCGCGGTGGAAGCGATGCGTGGGGTCACCCGCGATATCGGCACGGCTTTCGAAGTGGCCCGCGAAGACGATTTGGTGGAAGTCGGCGTAACCGAAGGCCGTGTCGCCGTGCGCGCGCCTGACGGCACCGAGGGCAGTCCCATGCGTGTCGGCGAACGTGTAGGCTATGCCGCGTCCGGCCTTGTGGCGCTGCCTTCCCGTCCCGCTTCGCGGCTGGCGGCATGGCGAAGCGGCGAACTGCTTTTCGAACAAGAGCCGGTTGACGCCGCGATCCGCGAGGTCGCGCGTTATCGACACGGCTTCGTATGGACGATCGGCGATTTCGGCAAGGTCGCGCCGATCAGCGGCCTGTTCCTGATCGAACGCCCCGACGAAGCGCTTGAAACCCTTGCCCGCAAGCTCTGGCTGATCTTTTTTTGCGATCAGACTTGGGAATTCCGCTCGTCCATCGGTCTCACTCATGAAGGCATAATGATTTGCATTTGCAAGATGCCTGATGGGCGCGCTGCGCGATGCAGCGCAAAGAGATTGAAGGGGCATTGAAGTCATGAGTTCCAGCGTTAGCGCGCATCGGCGTTTGCTTGCGGTTTCCCGGCACCTGCTGCTGGCCGGTTCGGCATTGTGCATCGCGGCTCCGGCGATGGCGCAAGTGCCTGCAAGGCCGGCGAACACCGCCGCGCGAGAGATCGACATTCCCGCGCAGCCCCTGAGCGAGGCACTGCGCCAGCTCATGCGGCAGGGCGGCCTCCAGATCGGCTTCGAGGCTG
>NZ_DAMDBA010000071.1:0-9883 GCF_032093395.1 Novosphingobium sp. | reverse complement strand
AGCGCGGGCGATGCCTTGTCGCGGATGCTGGCAGGCACGGGCCTGACGTTCCGCTATCTGACTGCCGGTTCGGTGGTGTTGGAGCGGGGCCCCGAGCTGTCTGACGGTACGGTCCAGCTCGGTACGCTTCGCGTAGGGGGTGTGCGATCGGCAGCGGCGGGAAACGCGCCCGGTGGCGATAACGGGCGCGTTGCCGGGTGGGACGGCACCAGGGACGGCGTATACCGAACCCCCGGTTCGATGAACGTCATCACCCGTGAGACGTTGGAGGCCTATCCGGCCACCTCTCCGGCGGACATGCTGCGCGGAACGCCGGGCGTGATCTCGGGCGAGGCCCGCACCAGCGGTGGTCTGGACGTGAATATCCGCGGACTTCAGGGACAGGGCCGCGTGCCGGTGACGGTGGATGGCGCCATCAACGGCACCACCGTCTATCGCGGCTACCAAGGCGTCAGCAACCGCAGCTTCGTGGATCCCGATTTCATTAGCCATGTCGCCATCGAGAAAGGCCCCTCGATGGGCAGCGCCATTGCCGGAGGCATCGGCGGCTCGGTCTCGATGACGACGATCGGCGTGGATGACATCGTGCCCGAAGGCGACACGATGGGCATCCGCATCAAGGGTTCACTGTCCAACAACAGCAAGGCGCCGGGTTCGAGCATGTCCCGCACGCTGCTGGAACCGAGCACGTATTACGGGGACTCGCTGGCTGCCACGCGCATGCGCGATCGGCCGGATTTCCTGACGCCCACCGGTGGCTCCGGAAGTCTCGTCTTCGCGCGCAAGGGTGATGCGATCGACATGGTCGCCGGTTACTCCTTCCGCCGCACGGGCAATTACTACGCAGGCGCCAACGGCAAGTACGCACCCGAGGCGACCGGCACGCCTTCCGCCCTCTGCCTGGCCGGAACGCCCGAGACGCGCCTGTCCGCCCTGTGCGACCGCGCGGTGCAGTTCTACGACAAGCACGGATCGACGGGCTTTGTCGGCGGGGAGGAGGTCTATAATACCTCCACCGATGCCGAATCCGTTCTTGCCAAAGTCACGGTGCGTCCGGCTGAGGATCACGTCATCGAACTGGGCTATGGCGGCTACTGGAACACATATGGCGAGAACTATCCCGGCGCCCTCGGCAGTGCGACGGGCTCGGTCTTCCAGAACAGCGTCTTGTCGCGGACCAGCCTGGACCGGTTCACCGCGCGCTATCCCTGGAACCCGGACAGCGATCTCGTCGATCTGAAGCTCAACGGATGGGCGTCGGACCTGAAGGAAAGCGCGCCCTCGCTGGCCAATTCCGATCCCTCGCGGCGCAAGATGGAGAGCTGGGGCGCGGATCTTTCGAACGCGAGCAGGGCGCTGACGCCGGTGGGCCTGTTCTCGGCGGACTATGGCGCTTCGTTCCTGCACGAAAAGGCCGGGCCGATCGGCAAATGGGTTTCTTCCGGAGGCATCCCGCCGGGACGCGAGGGGACGCGCAAGGAATTCAGCCTGTTCCTGCAATCCGCGCTGGAACCGGTTTCATGGCTGCGTCTCGATGCGGGTGCCCGCTATCAGAAGTACGACCTGAAGGACCGGCAATCCGGCACCACCTACCATACCGACATCTTCGACCGCAGCGAGGATGCCTTCGGCTATTCGCTGGGCGCGGCGGTGATGCCCGTGGCGGGCTTGCAGATATTCGCCAGTTACAAGCAGGCCGCGCGTCTGCCGTCGCTGATGGAAGCGACGACCGGCTTCTTCATGATCGCCAACCCGGACCTTCACAAGGAAACCGCGCACAATTGGGAGTATGGCGCGAACTACAGCGGCACCGGAGTGCTGTCTGACAAGGACGAACTGGGCGTGAAGCTGGCGTGGTTCGACAACGACATCAAGGGCTACATCGCCCGCCGTTACATCAGCCAATACTTCGCCATGCAGATGTACAATATCGATCAGGCGCAGTTCCGCGGGCTTGAAGGCAGTCTGAGCTACCGCACCGGTGGTTTCAGCCTCGATGCGGGCGCGACCTGGTACGATCGCATCCGCTTCTGCCGCCCCGGCGACGCCTGCCTCGCCAGTTCGCTCGCGTCCGACTACTCGACCAACTACATTCCGCCCGAATGGTCGGCCAACCTGTCGGTCAGCCAGAAATTCCTCGACGATCGGGCGATGCTCGGCGCGCGCTTTACCTATATCGGCAAGCGCCCGATCTCGGCGGAGAAACCGCAGAGCGGTTACATGCCGCTGATTTCCGCGATTGCCTGGAATCCCTACACGCTGCTGGACCTGACCGGGCAATACAAGCTGACGGACGGGCTTTCCGTCGACTTCAGCGTCGATAACGTGACCGACCGCTATTATGTGGAGGCGATGAGCCTGGGCTATGTCCCGGCGCCCGGCCGCACCTTCCGCATCGGCTTCACCGGCACGTTCGGCGCGAAGGACGATGCGTGGCCGGGCAACTGGTTCAGCGGCTCCGGCAATGCCGAAGAGATCGACTGGACCGGGCCCTACGTGGGCTTCGACATCGGCTACGGCGTGGGGCGCTCCAAGGGCACGGTGACGGACAGCGCGGGCAATCCGGCCGACCTTGCCAACGACAGCCGTATTTCGCTGAAGATGCGCAATGCCATCGGCGGTCTGCATGCGGGGTACAACTACCAGTTCGCCAACAATCTCGTCCTCGGTGTCGAGGCGGATATCGGCGCGGGCAATCTGGGCGACGTGTCGTCGGTGGCGATTACCGAGGAGAGCGGCAATACCGCGTATCTGCAGCAGAACGGCAAGCTGGAGTCCGATACTCGCTACGACTGGAACCGCATGATCACCCTGCGCGGCAAGGCGGGTTATTCGCTGGGGCGGACGCTCGTTTACGGTACGGCAGGCGCTGCGTGGCTGCGCGAAACCGCTACCCGCAACCAGTACTTCTCGTCCGACGGCGGCGAAGGCGGCATCGGCAGCCTGGTCGAACACGCCTTCGAAGAGCGGGTCAGCAAGAACCGCAAGGGCTTCACCGTCGGTGGCGGTATCGAGCGGGCACTGGGCGCACACTGGTCGCTGCGTGCAGAGTACAATTACGCGCACTTCGGCAAGAAGAAGGCTGCGTTCTCCAAGGCCCGTGCCGGCATCAGCCAGGATTGGACCGAGACCGTCATCGTCGGTTACGAGGATATTCCCTTCGGCGACGAAGTCTGGACATTCCCGGTCTATGGCTGGGAAGACCGGGAGGGCACGTCCGACATCGTCAATGGCCGGGTCAATCGCACCGGCGGCGATCTGCACACGATGCGTATCGGCATCAGCTATCGTTTCTGAAGGGGCCCGAAATGACAGCGACATCGCTCAACCCTTCGCGCGCCAAGCGTCTGAAGGCCCTGACCCGCGACACCCATGAAGTGCTGGACAATTCGATCATGGCGAAAGCCTCGTTCGAGAGCATCGAGGGCTATGGCCGTTTCGTGCTGGTGCAGTACCGGTTCCATCGCGAGATCGATGCGCTTTACGGCGATGCGGCGCTTCAGGCGCTGCTTCCCGAACTGCCGGAAAGGCGGCGTCTTCCCCTTATTACGGCGGACCTCCGCGATCTCGAACGGTCGTTGCCGCAATCTGCCGAACCGCCGGCCTTCGGAGAAGGCGGCGAAGTCGATGTGGCTGCGGCGCTGGGCTGGCTCTACGTTGCCGAAGGATCGAACATGGGAGCAGCGCTGCTGCGCAAGGAAGCTGCCAAAATGGGCCTGTCGGACACGCATGGCGCCCGTCATCTTGCTCCGGCGCCCGAGGGGCCGGCCGCCCATTGGCGCGCGTTCACTGCCGCGCTCGATGCAGTGGATCTTACGACCGAAGAGGAAGCGCGTGTCGTTGCGGGCGCGAATGCCGCCTTCGCGCGGGTGCAAGCGCTGGCCAATGCCCAGCTCGGCTGACCCCTCGATCGGCGATGTCCTGCGGCGCGGGCGTTTGGCCCGTGCCGCGTGGATGACGCTGGGTCTCGTGCTGGTCGGCATCGGGATCGTCGGCATCGTGGTGCCTCTGCTGCCGACGGTCGACTTCATGCTGCTGGCATTGCCGTGCTTTGCGCGTTCGTCGCCAAGGCTGGAAGCGTGGTTGCTGAGCCATGCCCGCTTCGGCCCGCCGCTGCGGGCATGGCGACATGAGCGTGCCGTTCCGCGCCATGTCAAGTTCATGGCCATCGGGGGCATGGCGTTCGGCTATGGCCTGTTCGTATTGCACGTGCAGCCGGGCCTGCCTCTGGCCTTGCTCGTTGCAGCGGTACTGCTGTTCTGGGCAGTCTGGATCGCCCGGCGGCCGGAACCGGGGATGCGCCGGTGATAGCGAATAGCGCTTTCGCCTACGACCTCCCAAGTCGTTACTGCGATCGCCCACTGGACTGGCGCGCGCGGCTGTTCGGAGTTCTGGGCACTGGAACGCTCTGCGCGCTGAGCTTGGGAATTGCGCTGTTTGCCTGGCACAAGGTCCGGACGGCCCCCATGCTGTCCGAACCGGTGACGGTGACTATCCAACCGCTCGCCGCGCCTTCCGAGCAGGTCGAGGAGGTTCCGGAAGGGCCGCGTCAGGTCGAACAGGCGCAAGTGAAGCCGCAGCGGCAGGAACGTCCACCGTCACCGGAGATCGTCATCCCCCGTCTTGCTCCGGCTTCGCTTCCCAGCACGCCGCCGGTCGAGGAGGCGAAGCCTGCTCCTCCCGTGGCGGAGACCACCGCGCCCAAATCCCTGAGGGCTCCGCCGGCCAGGGAGGCATCCAGCGCCAGGGCTGCGACATGGGAGGCATTGCTGCTTGCCCACCTGGAGAAATACCGTCGCTATCCGTCCGCGGCGCGAGGGCGCAGGGAAGAAGGCGTGGCCTATGTGGTTTTCCGCATGAACCGGGCAGGGGCGGTGCTGTCGGCGGCGATCCTGCGTTCGTCGCGCTCTGCCGTGCTCGACCGTGCCGCCCTCGAAACCCTGCGCCGAGCGCACCCGCTGCCTGAAATTCCCGAAGATATGTCCGATCCGTTGGAGCTTTCGGTGCCGGTTGAATTTTTCCTTCATCCTCTCGGATAACGACCCTCGTATCGATCGACTGAACCGAACGTTCTTCCTCATTGCATATGCGAATGAATCGCAATAATGGCGCGTCGATCGTTCCGGTATTCGCGGGCACGAAAGGATGCCTGTTGAAGACCCGAATGTCGCAAGCAGCTGAAGGCGAGACGCCGACGATGCGTGCCTACATGGCGCAACGTCCGGCGCTCGTGGACTATGCTGCCAAGGTGATCGGCAATCGCGAACAGGCCGAAGACATCGTACAGGAGGCCTGGCTGGCGCTCGCGTCGCGCAGCGACAAGGACGTGCGCGAGCCGCTCGGCTATCTGCGCACGACGGTCCGCAACCTGGCGATAGACGCTCTGCGTCGGCGGTCCCGCGAAACCAGGTTGATGGGCGGCGATGTGGAAAGCGCTGCCCGCACCGTCGTCGATGGTCAGGCGGATCCGGAAAGGGCGACGTTCGTGAGGCGCGATCTGGCCTGCGTCATGGGCGTGCTCCAGGGTTTGCCGGAGCGACAGCGCAGGGCTATCGAGATGTACCGCCTTGGCGACTACAAGCTTCGCGAGATCGCGGATCGACTTGGAATTTCTACGTCGCTCGTCCATTTGCTGATCGCGGATGGCCTTGCAACCTGCGCGACGCGGTGCGGTGTAGACCGGGGCGATCCGTCTTGAAAAACTTTTCCTTGAAAAATCCTTGGGCTGAGGCGTCTCACTTGCATGAGGTTTCCGCGCCCATTTCCTGTGAAACGCCCCGGTCGTTCGGGGCCGCTTTCCGTTGCGGAACGGAGTCTGCCCGTGCCCGATAGCGAGCGCACCGTGGAGCAACGGGCTGCCGACTGGCTCATCCTCCTTCGCGAGGCCCCGGAGAACGTTGCTCTGCGTGATCGCTTCGAGGCGTGGCTCGACCTAGATCCCGCCCATGTCTGTGCATGGGTCGCCGTCTCGGAAACCTTTGCCGTCATGGCCGAGATCGGTCCGAACCTGGAAGGACGATGGGAGGCCGACCGTCTTGCGCCGTCGCGCCCGGCGCGGCGCGGCTGGCGGTTCAGGAGCATTGGCCATGGCGGGCCTGTGCGGCCCGGCGGGATCGTTGCGGGCGCCATCGCCGCCTCGCTGGCGCTGTGGCTGGCGCCCGTCGCGCTGCTGCACGTCCAGTCCGACTATGTGACGGCGCCTGGAGAACTGCGCAGTGTGGCGCTGGCGGACGGCAGCACGGTCCAGATGGGCCCGGGCAGCGCGCTGGCCGTCGATTACCGCGCAGACGCGCGTTCCGTTCGGCTGCTGGCGGGCGAGGCCTGGTTCGACGTCGAGCACAACCCCGCAGCACCATTCCGTGTCAGGGCCGGCAAAGTGCAGACCACCGTATTGGGAACGAGCTTCGACGTCCGCCTGGTCGGCAGTGCAACCGCGGTTTCGCTCAAGCGCGGGCGCGTAAGGGTGGCGGTCGAGGGGGAAGGCGCCGCGCATGAACTGTCGCCAGGCCAATGGGTCCGGATCGGCGAAGCACACACTATCGAGAATGGCGCGAGCGATCCGGCTTTGCTCGGCCTATGGCGGGAGGGCGCGATAATCGCCCATGATCGCCCGATCGAAGACGTCATCGACGAACTGCGCCCGTGGTTTCGCGGGCGCATCGTCCTGCTGAACCGCGCGCTCGGCAAGGGGCGGGTCGATGGCGTCTACAACGCGCGCGATCCTGAAAACGCGCTGGCCGCCATCGTCGAGCGTGCCGGCGGCAAGGTGCGGCCCATCACGCCGTGGCTGATCGTGATCTCATGAGCAGATCGGCGCTTCCAACATCGTTTTCCAAAAAATTCCGGCTCACGCGAAATCTTTTTGAAAAACCGGGGGTGCCGGTCGTCTCACTTTGACCGACCGATCTTTGCGCCTGCGTCGCAATAGCATCGGAGCCGTTTCAAGGAGTTTCGATCGATGCATGCAGTGAGCTACAGGAGAACGAAGCGGGCCATCACGGCTGCCGCGCTCCTGGCGACTTCGGCAATGGCCGTGACGGGAACGCTCGCCTCGGCCGCAGCTCAGAACATTGCAGTGCATCGCTTCGAAATCCCGGCGCAGCCGCTGCTTCGCGCCATCGCGCAGTTCAACCGCCAATCCGGTGTCCAGATCACTGCCGAAGGCGGGCTTGTGACGGATCGTGCCGCAGCAGCAGTCAGCGGCGATTTCGAGACATCGGAAGCATTGGGCGTCATGTTGTCGGGCACCGGTCTCGCCTGGCGCTGGATCGACGACCGCACCGTGGCTCTGGAGCCGTTGGCCGAGATTGCCGGCCGTAACGTGCTCTCCGCCTCGTTTTCCGAGCCCGGCGCACCTGCGGTATCCGCCGAAGGGGAAACTGCCGCGCAAGTGCTTCCCGAAGTCGTCGCCGATGGGGAGGGCGCGAGTGATACTTATGCGATGGGAACCGGCAGCAAGTCCGGTGAAAGCACCATAGGCGAGAAGGACGTCCGCGCCCGCGCGCCCGGTTCGGGCGATGCGAACCAGTTGCTCAAGATCCTGCCCACCGTCCAGTTCTCGAACGACGAAGGCCTTGCCACGCGCGAGGACATCCTGGACCTGCGGCCCTCCGATATCTCGATTTCCGGCGGTCGTTATTACGACAATCTCATCACCCTCGATGGGATCGACGTGAATGCGCGGGTGGATACCACGCAAAACACACCGGGAAGCCCTTACGAACTGTCTGGCGCCAGCGCGGAATCGATCTGGGTGGACAGCAACCTCATCGGTGAGATGACGGTGCGCGATTCCAATGTCTCGGCGCAATATGGCCGCTTCACCGGCGGCGCGCTGGACATCAAGACCCGCGCGCCCAGACGGGAATGGGGCGTCACCGGTTCGGTGTCTTACACGTCCGACGCCCTCACCAACTACAAGGTCTCCGATCCCTCGCGCGAAGCGCTGGAAGGCGAGGAGATGCCGGAGAAGCCCGCGTTCGAGAAGTGGCGCTACGGCGTCACCGTGGACGTTCCGGTCTCGCCCGACATCGGCCTGCTGGTCGCCTACAATCGGTCGCGCGCGAACGTGACCTACCAGCGCAACGAGAGCTACGACCGAACCAGGTTCGGCCAGAGCAGCGTCAGCGACAACGTGCTCGCCAAGTTCGATGCCGACCTTTCGGCGGATCTGAAGCTCACCGGCCAGTTCGTCTATTCGCCCTACAGCAGCGAATACTCCGACGAGAACGCGGTCGAGAACATGGTCACTTCGAACGGCGGCGGCATCACCGGAAAGATGGAGCTGGCCCATTCCGGCAGTTCCGACTGGACCCTCACGGCAACCTATTCGCACAGCGACACGGGGCGCGATGCGGAGCCGATCCGCTACATCATTCCCTCCTGGACGACGAACGGGGGCGTCTGCTCGTCCACCAACTGCACCCGGGGCGGCTATGGCGTGCTCAATCAGACGCAGGACAATTACGGTCTGTCCGGACGCTGGTCGCGCGATCTTGGCCCTGGGACGCTCTCGGCGGGGTTCGATTATCAGCACATCGACGCCATGCGCAGCCGGCCCGAGGAGAACTGGAGCTACACGACGGGCACCTCGCGCGCCAATGCCGGCACGATCGTCTGCGCCGATGGAGACAGCATGACCTGCGTGACGGGTGAGTACGCGCTGACTTCGGCCAATCGCTACGCCGCCTATACTGCACAGGTCCGCCTCGATAGCGTTGCGAGCTGGGCCGAATATGCAGTGAGCTTCGGGCGTCTTTCCGCGCGTGTCGGACTGCGTCACGACTACGAAAGCTTCCTCGGCAACCACAACTTCGCGCCGCGTCTTTCGGCGACTTACGAACTGCCCTGGACCGGGTGGAGCGTGACGCTTGGCGCCAATCGCTATTACGGCCGTTCGATGCTGTCCTACGCGTTGCGATCGCAGTACCCCGACAATTACGCCTACAAGCGTGTGGCGACGGTGAGCGGCGGCATGCACGTCTATTCCGACAGCGACTGGTATCTCTCGTCCACCAACCGTTCGACCAGCTATTCCGGCAGCAACCTGAAGACTCCGTTCTCGGACGAGTTGTCGGCAGCACTATCGGCCGGGATCCTGGGCGGAAGTCTTCGGATAAAGGGCATCTACCGCGAGTCCAAGGACGAATTCATGCGATCGCCCGGCGAGCGTCTGACGACCACGCTGGAGAATGGGAATACCGGTACCTACACCAATCACGTGCTCACCAACGATGGATCCAGCTCCTACAAGGGCGCTTCGATCGAGTGGAGCCGGAGCTTCGGCAAGCATTCGATCGCCGTCAATGCCAACATCTCGAAGACGGTATCGAGCAACCTGGACTATTTCTCCAACGCCGACGACATTCTTGACGACACCATGATCGCGCTCGACGGCCAGGTTCTCTCCGCCGCCGACGTCGCGGAGATGAACCAGCGCGCCCAGATGGCCGCTCCGTTGATCGTCAACGCCTCCTGGACCGCGCGGTGGCTGGACGATCGACTGACGACCAACGTCAATGTGCGCTACCGAAACGGCTACACGCGCATCGAAACCACGAACGACAGCACGACCATCGACGGCGTCACTTATGAACTTTACGATCATGTGGCCTATCCCAAGTCCATCGACGCCAATCTCAATGCCCAGTTCGAAGTAATCCGCGCGCCGATTGGCGGGCTGACGCTGGAAGCGCGCGTTGCGAACCTGCTCGACAGGATGCCGTCTCCGAACAGCAGATCGACCGAACAGCCCTATCAGTACGGGCGATCGGTGTGGTTCGGTCTGACCTATCGCTACTGATGCGTTTCGAACCCGGAAAGCTGGTAAGCCGGGCGCTGATCGGCGCTGCGGCCTGCGTGATCGCGGCCGAGGCGTCGGGTC
>NZ_DAMDBA010000070.1:0-25796 GCF_032093395.1 Novosphingobium sp. | reverse complement strand
AAGCCAATCCGCTGACGGGAGCGCTGAAGTTCGAACTGGAAGAAGGCGGGGGCCGCATCGAGCAACGCGGCAAGCCGGTTCCGCTCAAGAAAAAGGGCAAGCACTTCGTCTCGCCGCGTGGACGTCCGGGGAATATCCGGCATCAAGGGCGGAAGAAGAAGTAAGAATCAGGAAGGCCCTCGTCCCGGACTTGATCCGGGACCGCTGGCGGTCTTTAGACGCCTTGCTTTCAGGCCGGTGCCCCGCCGATGGTTGGGCGACGCTCGGCCAGCGGTCCCGGATCAAGTCCGGGACGACGGCTGTCTTCCCTAACTCAGCCGTTCGATCGCATCTGCATCCAGCGTACCGGGAATCACGAAGACCGGGCAGGGCATCTGGCCCAGGCCCGCACCGGTGAAGTGCGTCACCAGCGGCCCCGGCCCGCCTTCCTTGGCCGCCCCGAGCACGAGCGCGGAGACCTCTCCGTTCTCCTTCAGATACTCGCGCACGATCTTGATGTCTTCTCCCATGCGAACGGAGATGACCGGCATCTTAGCGCCTTGTGATAAAAGGTTTCCGGCAGCCGCCGTCACCAGCGTCTCGGCACGGGCCCGCGCCTCTTCCTCGATAGTCGCCTGGACGCCGCCGAAGGCATTGAATGGCTGGGGAGGGACGATGGCGAGAAGATGGAGGGCACCGTCCGTCTTGGCCGCGCGGCGCGCGGCGAATTGCAGCGCCACCAGCGCTTCTTCCGTTTCGTCGACGATGACTAGGTAGATGCGCATGGGTTTCCTCTCGAAGGCGGCTTATCGGGCTATTCAGGTCATGGTGCAAGCCATCACGATTGCGAAAAAAGGATCGTGAAGGCGCTTGTGTGTGCGCGTCAACTTGTCCAAGGAAAGGCGGACCCCGCATACCTCCCCAAGGAAAACAAGGGACACACAAGCTTCCATGCCCATCGACATCAAGATGCCCGCCCTGTCCCCCACGATGGAAGAAGGGAAACTGGCAAAATGGCTGGTTAAGGAAGGCGACACCGTCAGCTCCGGCGACATCATGGCCGAGATCGAAACCGACAAGGCCACCATGGAATTCGAAGCCGTGGACGAAGGCGTCATCGGCAAGATCCTCGTGGCCGAAGGTACCGACGGCGTGAAGGTCGGCACCGTGATTGCCGTTCTTGCCGGTGAAGGCGAAGACGCCAGCGCCGTTGCCGCCGCGCCTGCCAAGACCGAAGCGCCCAAGGCTGCCCCCAAGGCCGCCGAAGCCGCTCCGGCGCCTGCTGCAACCCCGGCTCCTGCAGCCGCTACAACCGCTTCGAAGGAAGGCCGCGTCGCAGCCTCGCCGCTCGCCAAGCGCGTCGCCGCCGACAAGGGCGTCGACCTGGCCACCGTCAAGGGTTCAGGCCCCAACGGCCGAATCGTTCGCGCGGACGTCGAAGGTGCCAAGGCCGCTCCCGTCAAGCCTGCCGCCGCTGCCCCGGCTCCTGCCGCTGCCACTACCGAAGCCAAGGCTCCGGCGGTCGACATGGCGCCCGAAACCCGCGCCCTGCTCGACGACCGTGTTCCGCACTCGGTTGAGAAGCTTTCGGGCATGCGCAAGGTCATCGCCAAGCGTCTGACCCAGTCCAAGCAGGAAGCGCCGCACATCTACCTCTCGGTCGATGTCAACCTCGACAAGCTGCTGGCGCTGCGCGGCGAGATCAACTCCATGCTCGAAAAGCAGGGCGTGAAGGTTTCGGTCAACGACATGCTGGTGAAGGCCCTCGGCCGCGCGCTGGTCGATGTGCCGGAATGCAACGTGACCTTCGCCGGAAACGAGCTGATCAAGTATGCCCGCGCCGACGTTTCCGTCGCCGTCTCGATCCCCGGTGGCCTGATCACCCCGATCGTCACCGACGCCAGCGGCAAGTCGTTCTCGCAGATCGCGCGTGACATGAAGGATCTTGGCACCCGCGCTCGCGAAGGCAAGCTCGCCCCCACCGAGTATCAGGGCGGCACCGCCTCGATCTCGAACATGGGCATGATGGGCATCAAGCAGTTCTCGGCCGTGATCAACCCGCCGCAGTCGACCATCATGGCGATCGGCGCGGGCGACAAGCGCCCCTGGGTCCTGCCCGACGGCACCCTGGGCGTTGCCACTGTCATGACCGCGACCGGCAGCTTCGACCACCGCGCGGTGGACGGTGCCGACGGTGCCCGCCTCATGGCCGCTTTCCGCGAATACGTGGAAACGCCGCTGAGCATGGTTGCCTGAGGTGACCGAAGCACGACGTGACCCGGTGATCCGGGTCACGGCCATGCCGGCTGACGCCAATGCCTACGGAGACATCTTCGGCGGCTGGCTGATGAGCCAGATGGACATGGGTGCCGGCCTCGTCGCCGCCCGTCGCTCGCGCGGACGCGCGGTGACGGTGGCGATGGACGGCATGCAGTTCCACCTGCCCGTAAAGGTAGGTGACGAAGTCTCGGTCTACGGCGAGATCCAGCGCGTGGGCCGCACTTCGCTGACTATCGCCATTGAGGCCTGGCGCCGCCACCGGCACGAAGAGGAAGAAGTGAAGGTGACGCAGGCCGTGTTCACCTTCGTCGCGGTGAACGAATTCGGCAAACCGCGCGTCATCGATCAGGAGAAGTAAGACAGTGGCTGATACCTACGACGTCATCGTCCTCGGTTCAGGCCCCGGCGGCTATGTCGCGGCCATCCGCGCCGCCCAGCTGGGCCTGAAGACCGCCATCGTCGAGCGCGAGCTGCTCGGCGGCATCTGCCTCAACTGGGGCTGCATCCCGACCAAGGCGCTGCTGCGCTCGGCCGAGGTGTTCCACCAGATGCAGCATGCCAAGAACTATGGCCTGGCCGCGGACAACATCACCGCCGACCTTGCCGCCATCGTCAAGCGTTCGCGCGGCGTTGCAGCCCAGCTCAACGCAGGTGTCACGCACCTGATGAAGAAGAACAAGATCACCGTCCACATGGGCACCGGCAAGCTGGTGGCCAAGGGCAAGCTGGCGGTGACCGACAAGGACGGCAAGACCACCGAACTCGGCGCGAAGCACATCATCGTCGCCACCGGCGCGCGTGCCCGCGAACTGCCCTTCGCCAAGGCCGACGGCAAGCGCATCTGGACCTATCGCCACGCGATGACCCCGTCCGAAATGCCGACCAAGCTGCTGGTCATGGGTTCGGGCGCCATCGGCATCGAATTCGCCAGCTTCTACAACGATATGGGCGTTGACGTCACGGTCGTAGAGATGCTCGACCGGATCGTGCCTGTAGAGGACAAGGACGTTTCGGCGTTCCTTGAAAAGGCCCTCACCAAGCAGGGCATGAAGATCATGACCGGCGCCGGTGTCGAGGCGATCACCGCCAATGACAAGGGCGTGAAGGCCAAGATCAAGGGCAAGGACGGCAAGGTCGTCGAGCACGACTTCAGCCATGTCATCTCGGCCGTGGGCATCGTGCCCAACACCGAGGAGATCGGCCTGGAAGCGCTGAGCATCAAGGCTGACCGCGGCTTCATCCAGATCGACGACTACGGCCGTACCAATGCCGCCGGCATCTGGGCCATCGGCGACTGCACGCCCGGACCCTGGCTTGCCCACAAGGCCAGCCATGAAGGCGTGACCGCCGCCGAATCGATCGCCAAGGAACTCGGCAACAAGGACGTGCATCCGCATGGCCTCGACCGGAACAACATTCCGGGCTGCACCTACTGCCACCCGCAGATCGCTTCGGTCGGCATGACCGAAGAGAAGGCCAAGGAAGCGGGCTACACCGTTAAGGCCGGCACTTTCCCGTTCATCGGCAACGGCAAGGCGATCGCGCTGGGCGAGCCGGAAGGCTTCGTGAAGACGGTGTTCGATGCCAAGACCGGCGAACTGCTGGGCGCCCACATGATCGGCGCGGAAGTGACCGAGATGATCCAGGGCTACGTGGTCGGCAAGACGCTGGAAACCACCGAGGCCGAGCTGATGCAGACGGTGTTCCCGCACCCGACGATCTCGGAAGCGATGCACGAATCGGTGCTGGCCGCTTACGGACGTGCGATCCACATCTGAGCCCTGGCCAGAGACGCAAAAGAGAAGGGCGGGTCCGCATGGGCCCGCCCTTTTTCATGTGCTTTGCGCCGCGTCCGTCAGCCGTAGGATTTAGACAGCAGCACCAGCGTGGGATCGCCGAAAAACGGTTCCGGAATGAAGCCCTTGTCGCGCTCTACCTCGATAGCAGCGCTGTTCTCGCGGCTCTCGATCGCGATCACACGCTTGCAGCCGCGCTTCTCCGCCTGCTTGCCGAGGAAATCGAGCATGGCCCAGCCCACGCCCTTGCCCTTGTGGTCCGCGCGCACGGAAATCGCGACTTCGGCCGTATCGCCCTGATCGTCGAAGGCCAGAACGCCCGAGGCGATGATCTCTCCGCCATCCGAGAAGCCCAGCCACGATTCGGTCCGGTAGTGATCGGCCTTGACGATCGGGGCGATCTGCTGGGGGCTCACCCGGTCAGCAGCCGCGAAGAAGCGGAAACGGCGGTCGTCGTCGGTCACATGTTCGAAGAACTGCGAGAGGGCCTCGGCATCGTCTTCCCGGGCCGGGCGAACGTCGAGCGCGATGCCCGAGCGAGTGGGCAGCGTGATGGCGTCATTCAGGGACATGGATCGAGACTCCGGTTGACTGGTATCGGATTCCTAAGCCTTTCTATCACGCAAGGTCTTGATCGGGATCATTATCCCTGCGCGCAGAGGCGGCAAGGCTAACACAGCCTGTCGCTTATGTCCCGCTGGCGAGACAGATCACGGGAAGACGGTGGCGTCCGCCGATTCATCGGTTAAGGTAGCGAGGAAACGGCGGTGCCCAATTCCGCCGGGAATGAAATCTGCCGGAGAGGATACCGGCGAGAGGAGAAGGACATCATGGCTGAGGCCATCTATCCCGTGCCCAGCGAATGGGCGAAGAACGCCCTGATCGACGAGGCGCGCTACCAGCAGATGTACGCGCGCTCCGTGGAAGACCCCGAAGGATTCTGGGCCGAGGAAGCGCAGCGGGTCGACTGGATCAAGCCGTTCAGCGTGGTCAAGCAGACCAGTTTCCACGAAGCGGACTTCGGCATTTCCTGGTTCACCGACGGTACGCTCAACCTTTCGGCCAATTGCCTCGATCGCCATCTTGCCGAGCGCGGCGATGCCGTGGCGATCCTCTGGGAACCGGATGATCCGAAAAACCCGGAACGCCGCATCTCCTATCGCGAGCTTCACGAATCCGTCTGCCGCTTCGCCAATCTGCTGAAGGCCAGAGGCGTGAAGCGCGGCGAGCGGGTGACGATCTACCTGCCGATGGTGCCGGAGGCCGCCGTCGCCATGCTCGCCTGCGCACGGATCGGCGCGATCCACTCGATCGTCTTTGCCGGTTTCTCTCCCGATGCTCTGGCCGGCCGTATCCAGGATTGCGACAGCCGCGTCGTCCTGACCTCCGACGAAGGCCTGCGCGGCGGCAAGAAGATCGCGCTCAAGGCCAATGTCGATGAAGCGCTAAAGGCCTGCCCGGGCGTGGAAAGCGTGATCGTGCTGAGCCATACCGGTGCCGATGTACCGATGGTCGAAGGCCGCGACATCGACTGGGCTGCCGCCGTGGCGGAGCAATCCCCGGATTGCGCGCCAGAGGAAATAAATGCGGAAGACCCGCTGTTCATCCTCTATACGTCCGGATCCACGGGCAAACCGAAGGGCGTGCTGCACACCACCGGCGGCTACTCGGTCTGGGCTTCGATGACGCACGAATACGTCTTCGATTATCGCCCCGGCCAGATCTACTGGTGCGCGGCGGATATCGGCTGGGTGACCGGCCATTCCTATGTCGTCTACGGTCCGCTGATGAACGGCGCGACCACGGTCATGTTCGAAGGCGTGCCCAACTTCCCCGATCCGAGCCGCTTCTGGCAGGTCGTGGACAAGTTCCAGGTCGAGATTTTCTACGGCGCGCCTACCGCTCTGCGCGCGCTGATGCGCGAAGGCGACGACTGGGTGAAGAAGACCTCGCGCAAGAGCTTGCGCCTGCTCGGCTCGGTGGGCGAGCCGATCAATCCCGAGGCCTGGTCCTGGTATCACGAAGTGGTGGGCGAGGGGCGTTGCCCGATCGTCGACACCTGGTGGCAGACCGAGACGGGCGGAGCGATGATCACCCCGCTGCCCGGCGCTACCGCGCTCAAGCCGGGCTCGGCCAGCAAGCCGCTGTTCGGTGTAAAGCCGATGCTGCTCGACAACGACGGCTCCGTGCTGGAAGGCGCGGCGGACGGCTGCCTTGTCATCGCGGACAGCTGGCCCGGCCAGATGCGGACGGTCTGGGGCGATCAGGAACGCTTCTTCCAGACCTATTTCACGACCTTCCCGGGCTATTACTTCACTGGCGACGGCTGCCGCCGCGACGAGGACGGCTATTTCTGGATCACCGGCCGCATCGATGACGTCATCAACGTCTCGGGCCACCGCATGGGCACGGCCGAAGTCGAATCAGCGCTTGTGGCGCATCCTGCCGTGGCCGAGGCCGCGGTCGTCGGCATGCCGCATGAGATCAAGGGGCAGGGCATCTATGCCTTCGTCACCTGCAACGCCGAAATCGAGCCTGACGAGGATTTGCGCCGCGAACTGATCAAATGGGTCCGGCATGAGATCGGCCCGATCGCGACGCCCGACGTGATCCAGTTCACGCCGAGCCTGCCGAAAACCCGCTCAGGCAAGATCATGCGCCGCATCCTGCGCAAGATCGGTGAAAACGACTTCTCCAATCTGGGCGACACCTCCACGCTCGCCGATCCTTCGGTGGTCGACAACCTGATCGCCGGACGTCCGCAACCGGCAGCGGCCTGAAGGGCGCCAGAGGGTTTCGCTGCGTCGCAGGTTCGGTTGTCCCGGAATGGGCCAACCGAACCTGCGACGCAGCAAATATGTCATGGAAGATACGTAAGGTTTCCGTCTCGTAAACTGAGGCGAATCCATGAACGCGACGCTTGCTGCCCCCTCCGCCGCTATCCGGCCGGATCTTGAAAAAGGGCTAGGAGCCGCAGGAAAGATCGGCTTCGGCGCGGCCATCGTCGCGGCATTGCTCTACGTGGCCTACAGCGTCTACTCCGACGCTGCGGCGGTCGGGGTAGAGCCTACGACATATCTTCCGTTTCTGCTGCTGTTCGTCGCTCTCCTGATCGCGCTCGGGTTCGAGTTCGTGAACGGGTTCCACGATACTGCGAATGCCGTCGCCACGGTGATCTACACCAATGCCATGCCGGCCAATATCGCGGTGGTGTGGTCGGGGTTCTTCAATTTCCTGGGCGTGCTGCTCTCGACCGGAGCCGTAGCCTTCGGCATCGTGTCGCTGCTGCCGGTCGAACTGATCCTGCAAGTGGGGTCGAACGCCGGCTTCGCGATGGTCTTCGCGCTTCTGCTGGCCGCGATCATCTGGAACCTGGCGACCTGGTGGCTGGGCATTCCCTCATCGAGTTCGCACACCCTGATCGGCTCCATCATCGGCGTCGGCGTGGCCAATGCCATGATGCACGGCAAGAGCGGCACGGCGGGGGTCGACTGGAGCAAGGCCACCGAGATCGGCCAGGCGCTGCTGTTCTCGCCGCTGATCGGCTTCGGCGTGGCGGCGCTGCTTTTCCTCGCGATGAAGGTTCTCGTACGCAAGCGCGAACTCTACGAGGAACCCAAGGACGGCCTGCCGCCGCCGCTCTGGATTCGTGCCTTGCTGATCTTCACCTGCACCGGTGTCAGCTTCGCCCATGGCTCCAACGACGGCCAGAAGGGCATGGGCCTGATCATGCTCATTCTGATCGGCACGGTGCCGACCGCCTATGCGCTCAACCGCGCCGTGCCGGAACGTTATACCGCCGAATTTCACGCCCGTTCGATCGCGGCCGAGGCTGCCCTTCCCGGTGCCGGAGCTGGTACGAACCTCGATCCTGCGCAGGCTCGCCGCCAGGTGACCGCCTATATTGCCGAAAAGAGCTTCACGCCCGAGACGCTCCCGGCGCTATCCGTGCTTGTCCGCGACGTCGATTCGCAGGTGATGGCATATGGCTCCCTTGCCAAGGTTCCGGCAGCGGCGGTAAGCAATATCCGCAATGACATGTATCTCGCCTCGGAAGCGATCAAGGGGCTGGGCAAGCAGAAACCCCGCGAGCTTTCCGAAGCGGCGCAGGAAACCCTCGCCACCTACAAGTCCTCGCTCGACGCCGGCACGCGCTTCATACCCACCTGGGTCAAAGTTGCGGTGGCCTTCGCGCTGGGGCTGGGCACCATGGTGGGCTGGCGCCGCATCGTCGTGACCGTGGGCGAGAAGATCGGCAAGACGCACCTGACTTACGCCCAGGGCGCGGCGGCGGAACTGGTGGCGATGGGTACGATCCTGGGCGCCGACCATCTGGGCCTGCCCGTCTCCACCACACACGTGCTGTCTTCGGGCGTTGCGGGCACGATGGCAGCCAATCGCTCCGGCTTGCAGATGAGCACGGTGCGCAACCTGCTGATGGCCTGGGTGCTTACACTGCCGGTGTCGATCGTCATCGCCGGCGGGCTTTACATGATCTTCTCCCAGGTCTTCTGATCATCTCCGCTCAAGAGGTAGAAAGGCCGCGATGGCGAAGGATTCGCCGAGACTGATCCCGATCCAACCGTCCCATAGCGACATGGGGCCGGGGCTGATCTGGGGCACGGACGTCAGCCCCGCCGGGGCTCTTGCGGTTGCCGATTGCGCTATAGCGCCCGAAGGAGGCTTCCGCTGGCTCCATCTGAACCTCGCGCATCAACGGACGAGAAGCTGGATCGAACAGTTTACTTTGCTGCCCCCTGCCGCCCGGGAGTTGCTTCTTTCAGCCGATACCCATCAACGCGCCTTGGTGGACGGCTTCTGCGCGAAGAACTGGATATTCAGGAATCGCAGCGGACCAACCAGAACCTCTACATCCTGTCGATCGTCACGGCCCTGATGCTCCCCGCATAAAATCCGGTTTCACATGCGCGGCGAAAACAAGATGACCTGCAAGCTGTTCGTAAATGCACATGCGGGCCCTAATTCCATTACTTCCGCCGCTGGCTTGCCGCGTGGCCAATGGTCAGCACGATACCTACGTTCAGGCCCATGCCGAGGACAATGATCGCCAGCGATCCGAAAAATCCGAGATTGTCAAAGTGCTGAAGAAGCAGGGTCCAAGGCAAAGCAAGCAATAGGGCGAATACCCCGGCCAACGGATCATCGGAAACCCCAAACCAGCCATGCGCACTGACAGGAATGAGAAGCAATGCACCTATGCAAAGCGCAGCATAGACGGCAGCTACTCCGATGAGCCACTTCATAAGGACGACCTCGCGGGTTTCACGATCCGAAGCGTTTAGCAGGAGCGACGATCCTGGAACCGCCGCTCCTCCTTGAGGGTATTCAATGTCTGCCCAGTTCGTCCCATTGCTCGACCTGTCCCTCTGCGCGGCCGGTACAGGAAACCTTGCGGCCATAATTATCCGACAGGATGACCTCCCAAAAGCCGGGTCGCAATGCGCTTATCGTACCAAGCTTGCCGTTGGGGCCGAAGGCGTCCTGACAAGCCTTCACGGCGGCCGCACGACCACCGGTTTGCGGCCTGGCGCCCGCGCCAGGCTGGCAACGATAACGGTCAGCTTCGGAGACGTCCGGGGCATTACAGTCGAACCCTTGGGACGCTTGGCCGCCGCCGCTCTTACCGCATTGCTGGGGTGTCGCGGTGTCGATGCGAGCGACTCGTCCGTTTCCGATAGAGACCGATGCGCATGTCCGCGTCGAAGCGTTCCACCAGAACTGCGCGCCTTGCGAGCGTGCGAATTCGAAGCCCCGATTGGACAACTCATTCTCAAGCGAACTGCCTCGCACGCCTATCAAATCGGCAAGCCCGGTAGGGGCCTTCGCCTGCGCCAGTCCAACGAAACCGGCGACCAGCACCGCTCCACCGATCGCCATGTACCCGATCTTACCCATTGGTACTCTCCTGCTGAAAACGTGCGCGGCCTCGCTGCCGGTCAGCGGCACTTGGGCGAGGAGCCGATGTCGGCAATATTGGCTACCCTTCCGTCGGCTACTCCCATCTGGAGGCACTGCCGGGTCTGCCGATTGTACCAGATCGAGTAGGCCGTATTGCCGCTCTTCAGCCCATCCACATTGGAAAAGCCACGCCGGCGCATCTCATCGTCGGCCGATGAACCCCGCGCCCCTTCGAGATCGCTGACATTGATCGATGGGGAGTATCCTGCGCCCCGACGGTCATAATCGCGATAGCTGGTCTCACGCCCCCTCTGCCGTACGCCAGCTTCATACCCGTGTGAATAGGCATCGGATCTATCGTAATTATGGTAACTCTGCGAATAGAGACCGTCCCTGTAGCCGCGCTCATAGACGCCATCGCGATCGTAGTCATAGTGCTTGCCGTCGTCGTGGTCGTGCGACTTGTGACTAATTGCCAACGCCCCGAGCAGGGCGACAGCCGCCGCACCGGCGACGATCGCTCCGGTATTGTTCTTACTGCCAGCTTTCTGATTGCAGTCCGCCGGCAGGGTGCCGGTGATGGAACTGAAACGCCCCTCCATGGTGGCGACTGTGACGCATTGCCTGGACGAACTCTTCCACCAGTTGCTCCAGGTACGATCGTCCCCCTTGGTCGAGTTGATGTGGACATATCCTCGATCCTCCAGCGCCTGTTCTCCTCCAGCGGCGCGGCTGCCCACTAGATCGTCAAGATCGGACGGCGCCTGAGCGATGGCCTCGCGAGGCAGCACCAAAGATGTAACCATGCATGCTACCAGAAGTCTTGACCCCTTCATTCTATTCGCCTCCGTTGGAAGAACCGCCGCATCGCACCCGGCGGGAAAATCTTGGCAGGTAAGGTCAGTCGCCCGTGATGACTACGTCCGGCACTTCATACCGCTCATCGCCTATCGAAATGAGATTGAGGTCGGCCTTGCGCTCGACCTTCAGAACAGAGTTCGTCGAACCATCTGCCTGATTTGCATCGAAGCCGGTGGCCTTGCCCTCGGCATCGAAGAAGATGAGCCGGCTTCCACCACCCGGCCAGAACACGGTCAGCGTTGCGGTGCCATCGGCGGCGCGCTGCACACCGAACTTGCACTCTGCGGTGGGCTGACCTGCTTGGCGTGCGCAGGGAATTGCCCCGGTGGCGTTGAAATTGGTACCCGGCACCAGAGCATCCCCTTTTCGAGGCGCTACAGTCTCGGTTGGCGTTGGGGCGCGATCATCACACGCCCCACATGTTGAGATCGCAAAGGCAATGACCAGAAGCCGAACGAATCGCACCATGACCACCTACGAAGTGAAACGTGCCGGCTGATGATGCCAGTGCCGCATTAAAAGTGCACGAAAATTTATGCCCTATTATTATGCGCTTAAATCCGTCTTTTCGGCGGTTGAGATTACATGCACTTGATACCGGACGGCATGAAAACCGAGCTTGTACTATATGATAATTCGGTGCTGTCCCGGCGATCGATATTCTATTCAGCTGAAAAATCGAATGGTTGATAGCCGCAGCATCGATCCGCAGGCTTCCGGCGAATGTCAGGCCTCCCGCTTCACCGGAATATTGTAGCGCTCGATGTAGTCCGCAAAGGCCTCGTGTACGGCCTCGCGGGTGAGGCCGTAGCGCTCCAACGAATACGCATGTTTCCCGTGCTTGCCCTTGGGGTTTGCATCCATGTAGGCGTCCATCGCGGCCTGAGCTTCCGCAGTGAATGGTTCACCGAAATGCTCATAGATTTTGCGGCATTCGCCGATCGGGTCGCGGACGATGTCGACATACTGGACGTCGAAAATGGCATCGGCGCCATGCTTGCTGCGATAGGCGTCCTGACGCTCGATCATGAGGGCGAAAGTTTCCATGAAGCTCACCCCGATGCCTTCCAGATCGACGTCGTCAGAATAGACCTTACGCACGTTCTCGATCAGGCTGCCGATCGAGCCGAGCACGTCGGCAGGATCGCGGTGGGTCATCACCAGCTGCGCGTCGGGATACACTTCCTTGAGCGCGTCGAGGAAAAGCGGGTGCCATGGATTCTTGAGAGTCCACCGGCCGCCGGTCTCTGCCTGGAGCAATTGCAACAGTCGCTTCTGGAAACGGAACGCTGGAAGATAGTCGGCCTTGTGGAACAGCCAATGGCGGTAGCTTGGAATGTCGGCCTGGGATTCGAAAACCTGCGCGCAATAGGTATAGCTCATCGAGAACTGGCACTCGGACGGGCTGTGGGCGTCCTCATAGTGGATTGCGGCGATCTCGGGCATGTACTTGAGCGACATTTCCGTCTGCTCCTGCATCTTTTGCCAGCGAGGCCCTGCCGTGAGTTCCTCCGTGCGCGGCGGCGGCACCGGGTCCTGCGATTCCCAGCGCAGAAAAGCGCGCCGAGCAGGATCTGCGGCAAGCAGGTTGATGAGCAGCGTCGTTCCGGTTCGCGGCAGACCGAAAACGAAGAGCGGCTTTTCGATAGGGCGTTCAAGAAGCTCAGGGTGAGTTGCGAGCCAATCTTCGATCCGAAGGCGATTGGACATGTATTTGACGAGATCGCGATGCGCGAGCTGACTGCCGCGCTCGGTAAATTTCGCCTCATTGGCGTAGGCCCGCAGCAGAACGTCAAGGCCCTCGAAAACCGCCGGATCGCCGATCTCGTTCAACCCGGTTTCGGCGTGGGCGGCGGTGATCACATCGGCGACATCCATTTCTTGACTCCCTCATCTTCGTTGTCTGTTTTGCGTCAGCTTATGCTCGCACTGTTCTGGCGGAGCGGTTGCCGGTAGCGCAAAGTCGGCTGCCTTTTCAGCCGCGATCTGGTGTCGACGTGCGGACTGGGCTTCGACAGACCGATCTTATGGCTGAATTCGCTCGGAGCCACGTCGGCAGTCTTGCCGATTGAGACAGATCTCATCTTTCGGGCCATTAAACCGGATGCGACTGCCAGGCTTCGATCGGTTGCCTTCGCCGCATGCACGATGCCGTACTGGCGCGGGTCGAGGGCGATCGTTACTTAACCGGACGGTCTGCACCTGGGAGCCGAGATTTGATCGCTGAGCGTCTCATAAGGGTCGCGGCGTAGGGGCTGCTACTCGCCCCTACGCCGCCGTTCATAGGCTCAGGCCGTTATTGTTGAATGATCAGAAGGCTACACGAAAGCCCACCGAGTAAGTCGCCGGAGCGCCTACCAGACGAGCGGCACCGTTCAGTTCCGGGTAGTAGACTTCGTCAGTGATGTTGCGCCCCATCGCATAGATCGACCAGCCGTGCGGCGACTGCAGTTCGATGCGCGCGTTAAGCAGTGTGTAGGCGTCCGAAGTGTTGTTCGGCAGCGCGTTCAGGCGGTTCGTTTCCTTGCCGTGATAGAACACGTTGACGCGGCTCTCCAGCTTCCAGCCCTCGCCGAAGCCGTAATCGTGGACGAGGCCGACGCGGCCGGTCCACTTGGGTGCGCCTGGCAACGGATCACCCACGGTTGCCAGCACATCGGCGATGCGGGCGGAATTGAACTCGGTGATCTCGGAGAACAGGTACGTGCCCGAGGCATCGAAATCGAGCTGGTGGCCGCCCGAGCGGAATACCGTCAGATTGAGCGAGCCTTCGACGCCGCGCGTCTTCGCCTTGCCGACGTTGGTGCGACCGTTGGTGTCGTTCGCCAGGCGCGTGGTTGCCTGCAGATTGTCGAAATCGTTGGCGAAAGCGTCGAGCGACAGGCGGATCGGCCCGTTGTAGTAGCGTACGCCCGCTTCATAGGCCCAGACCGTTTCCGACTGGAACGGGTCGGTTTCGGCGAGCGTCATGATCGAGGTGCCGTCGAAGCCGCCCGAACGGTAGCCACGCGCCACCGAGGCGAAGACGTTGAGGTCGTCATTGATGAACCACTGCACCGAGCCGCGGCCCGAGACGTCACTGTCCTTGAACTGCTTGTCCCAGCTGAAGTTGTTCGTGGAGGCGAACAGCGTGTTGTAATAGGTGATGCCCCAGGGATCGTCGTCGACGTTGCGACCCGTGGAATCGATCTGGTCGCTGGTGTAGCGAAGGCCACCGGTGACGCGCACGTCGGGGATCACTTCGAAGTCGGCCTGGCCGAAGATCGCACCCGAACGGCGGCGCTGGCTGTGGATGTTGTGATAGATCGTGCGGGCGGCCCAGCTGGTCCACTGGCTCTGGTAGTCGATCGTGTCGCTCATGATGAACGTGCCGACGACCCAGTTGAAGCGGCCCTGCTGTTCGTTGCGCAGGCGCGCTTCGAACGAGGCCTGGCTGAGCTTTTCGTCGAACAGATATTCGTACTGGGGATAGGGGGTGCCGTCGCCGTTGCCGCCGACCTGACGCTGGGTGGCCTGTGCGCCAACCACGACGTCGAGGCGCAGGCTGTCGTTGATTACGTGCGAAAGCTGTGCCGAACCGCCCTGAATGTCGATCTTCTGGCGAAAGTACTTGGCCGAATAGAATTTGTAGGGATCGCTGTCTTCGCCCGCATTGAGGACGCTGCTGTCCTGCGCGGCGTTGATGCGGTCATACTGACGGGTGTCGCCCCGGTCGCGGCTGGCGAAGGCCTTGAGGGTCAGCGAGGTGTCGTCATCCAGATCGATATCCAGCGTGCCGCGCGCCGCAAACAAGTCCTTGTCGCCGAAACCCTTGCGCTCGCCGGGATCGGTGATCGCGGGAACCTGAGACTGCACGACACCGCCCACTCTCAACCGCGCACCGGCCAGATCGCCGGCGCCCATGCCGTGCATGAAGCCGCCGCCCTGATCGGTCATCACCGCGATGCGCATGCGCACGTTGTCGCTCAACGGACCGCCGAAAGCCGCTTCGGCACGGAAGCTGTCGTAGCTGCCGTAGCGGGCGTCGACATAGCCCTCGAAGTGGTCGCTGCCACCACGGGTGATCGCGTTGATCACGCCCGCGGTGGTGTTGCGACCGTAGAGCGTGCCCTGCGGTCCGCGCAGGATCTCGATACGTTCGAGGTCGAACAGCGGCATGCCGAGATAGGCGTTGGAGCTTTGATAGACGCCGTCAACGTGCAGTGCGACCGAAGGGCTGCCGTTGGGTTTATAGTCGTCTGCGCCGCCGATGCCACGGATGGAGAGCAGGCCGTAGCTTTCGCCACCGGTGCTGTAATTGATCGAAATGCCCGGAACTTCGTCGACCAGGCTGCTGAAGTCGGTGATCTTGCGCTTTTCGACCTCGTCCCCCGAGACGACGGTGAGGGCGGCGGGAACCTTGGAAAGGTCCTCTTCGCGCTTCTGCGCAGTGACGACGATGTCCCCGCCCGCAGCCGCGTCGGTCGCGGCGACTTCGCGCTTGAGCGAACGCGGTTCGGCGGCGAGCGATATCATGCTCGAACCTTCGAAGGCGATCTTCATGCCGCGGCCGGCGATCAGGCGACGGATCGCTTCAGCGCGAGTGAACCGGCCCTTGAGCGGCGCCGAGCGCTGGCCCGCCACGGTGTCGTAGGGGAACACCATCTGCACGCCGGCCTGGCGACCGAACTCGTTGAGCGAAGTCGCCATGTTCTGCGCGGGAATATCGAAGCTGACAGTGCGATCCTGCGCCGCGTGGGCGGGTGAAATCGCGAGGATCATGGGTAGTGCGATAGAGTGAACTGGCATTCTTGCCCTCCGGGAAAACCGTGTCTCGGAAAGGGAGATGGGCGAAGCGGCGCCCACCTCTATCGCAGGGCAAAAAATGTTCAGCTTGCCGACAGCATGATGGTGCCGCTCTCGCTACGGCGCGCGTGAATGCCGAAGGAGGCGCCGAGCGCGTTGAGCAATTCTGACGGGTCGGTATTGGTGAAGCGCCCACCCAGGCGGATGCGCGAAAGCCGGGGGTCGGCGACCACCAGCTTGTTGTCCAGGTAGCGGTTGAACTCGGCTACCACGAAATCGAGGCTCTCGCCTTCGAAGACCAACTGGCCGCTCTGCCAGCTTCGGGCACGGTCGATCGCCACTGCCTCGGCCGGAGCAACGGCAAGTTCGCGTCCGATGACTTGCGCCAGCGCGCCTGTCTGCACGGGCCGGTTTTCGGTGTCGGCGGCCCCCTTGAGCACCAGCAGGGCCACCGTTTCGGGCTCGCGCCGCGCGTTGAAGGTGCCGGGCTTCAGGTCGAAGCGCGCGCCGTTGGCGGAAAGGCGCAAGGGCGGACCCGTTACGGCGCGTACATCGAGCGCGATCTCGCCTCGCTCCAGCCAGAGCGACCGCGTGGCTCCCTTGATGCGCCAGCTGATCCGGGTGTCGGTGTTGAGCGATACCCGCGTGCCGTCCTCCAGCACCACCGCCCGCGTCTCGCCCACGCCCGTCTCGGCGTGCTCGCGCGCGGCGGCCTGCATGGCGACGCCGCCTGCCAGCGCGATCCCGCCCGCCAGCACACCGCCGCGCAGCAGGTTGCGGCGGTTGAGCCGCGAGGGCCGGGGCAGGGGCTCATGAACGGCGCGCAGCGGCTCGATCTGCTCGAACGCATCGACGACTTGCGCGAACGCGACCGCGCGCCGGGAATCGCCCGCACGCCAGGCTTCGAAGTCCTCGCGCGTGGCAGATCCGGCGTCCAGTGCGGCCAGCCACGCGGCCGCCTCTTCCATCAGTTTGCTTGGTTTCGGCGGCGTTGCCATAGGCGTGAAATCGTCGGTCCTTCTACCTGCTGGGGCGCTTCCTGCAGCGCGCTGGCCAGAATAGCCAGCCCCTTCGCAAGATGCTTCTCCACTGTAGAGACGGACAAGCCCATCCTCACCGCTATGTCGCGCGGCAACATTCCTTCGAAACGCCGCAACTGCACCACCGTGCGGGCTTGAGCGGGCAGCGTTTCCATCAGTTCCATCAGCCGCGATAGCTCGATCCGGCCGGAGACTACCGCGAACTGGTCCGGCGCGCCGTCGGCAAAGTCCATCGCTTCCATGTCGGCCAGATGCTCGAAGCGGACCACGGTGGCGCGGCGGTGGCGTTCGTGGGCCAGGTTGCGGATGATCGTCAGGACAAAGCCGCGCGGATTGGCGATCTCTCGCTGGTGCGCGGCATCGATGGCGCGGGCATAGGCTTCCTGCACCAGATCCTCGGCATCGGCGGGCGCGACGAGGCGCGCGGCCTGACGCCGGAACGCCGCGCGATGCGGCAGCACTTCATCAATGAACCAGCGATCTGCGTCCCGTAGCCAGGTCAAGGCCGTTGTCCTTTGTCGCAACCCGGACGCAGCCGTTAGGTGGTGAGAATGACAGTAGCGGGACAAATTTTGTCACATGACTGTCCGAAAAGCCCGATAGCGGAGCCCCATGCATGATTTCCCGCAAGGTTTCGCATGGCACCGCCGCGCCGTGCTGGCTGCCATGGCCGCGCTCGGTGTGCAGGCGTTGCCCCGATTCGACGCTTTCGCCGCCAGCGCTGACCCTTTCGCACTGGGCGTCGCCAGCGGCGATCCGGCAGCGGACGGCTTTGTGCTGTGGACCCGCCTGGCCGGCCCGGCCGGAACCGTGCTGCCCCCACGCGCGGTTGCGGTCCGCTTCGAAGTGGCGGAGGACGAAGCGTTCCACCGCATCGTGCGCACCGGTATCGAGATCGCCCGGCCCGAAGCCGCACACAGTGTCCATGTCGAGCTTGGCGGCCTGCGGGACGGCCGCACATACTGGTATCGCTTCCACGCACTGGGCGCGACCAGTCCGGTCGGGCGGACGAAGACGGTTCCAGTCAATGCCGACCGCCTGCGCCTTGCGATGACGTCATGTCAGCACTGGGAACTGGGCTGGTTCGGCGCCTACCGCGACATGATCGCCGCCGCGCCCGACCTTATCGTGCAAGTGGGCGACTACATCTACGAACAGGCCTATCCCAAGGAGCCGCAGGTCCGCAGCTTCGGCGCACCCGACCCGACCGACCTTGACGGCTACCGCGCCCGCTATGCTCTCTACCGCAGCGATCCGGACTTGCGTGAGGCGCACCGGCTGTTTCCATGGCTGGTTACGTGGGACGACCACGAAGTCCTCAACGACTATGCCGCGCTGGCCAACCGTGAGGGTCTGCCACCCGAGGTGTTCGCGGTGCGTCGTGCAGCAGCGTACCAGGCCTATTTCGAGCATATGCCGATCCGGCCAAGCCTGTGGCGCTCAAAACCCGCACCGCGCCTGTTCCGCGCGGTGGACTGGGGCGAGCTTGCCTCGCTGTCGATGCTGGATACGCGGCAGTATCGTAATGCTCCGGCCTGCGCTGCTCCGCAGGTGGCGCGCAACCTGAAGCTCGATCACTGCCAAGAACGGCACGGCGCCGATCGATCCATGCTGGGCACGGCGCAGGAAGCATGGCTTGACCGGCGTCTCGAACGTGAACGTCGGCCCTGGTCCCTCCTGGCTCAAGGCGTGTTTTTCGCACCTCTGGCGCTCGACGGAACGGGCGAGACGGTATGGAGCGACCAGTGGGACGGCTACCCCGCCGCCCGAGATCGACTGACCGAACGGCTGGGCCAGCCATCCGTGAACAATGCAGTCGTTCTTAGCGGCGACATTCACAGTTTCTGGATCAATGATCTGAAGCACGGTCCCGCTTCAGGCCCGACGGTCGGCACCGAGATCGTGACGTCCGCTCTGGCAGCGCAATCGCCGCCTCCGGGCCGTTTCGGCGACGTTCTGGCCAACAATCCGCATATCCGGCTCAGCGACGTGCAACATACAGGCTATGTCCTGATGGAAGTCGACCGACGCCGGATGAACGCACAACTCAGGCAGATCGACGCAAGACAGCGAGATGCACGACCGAAACTATTAGCGATGATTGAAAAGGATGCGGGTGCAAGGCATGAACCTGCCATCGTAACCTCGGGATCCTCGCACAGCCTTTGAGTATAGGACGTTTACGAATCTGGAGGTGCCTGACCATCGAACCGCTGCCCAGATACCAGCACCTTCGGATCGGGAATGGATATCAGTGGTTGGGATTGAGCATTCCCGAGTAGGATGACCGCCAATTTCTACGCGAAATTCGGTCTGGCACGTTTCTTGTTTGGCAGGGCCCGCACAACCTCGTGGGGGACCAATGAGCAAGTTACCGAATACCGCTGCCACTTTGATGTTCGCCAGCATCCTCAATCCGGCTTTGGCATATGCTACGGACGCAGCCGATACACCGGAGAGCGCGGCGGCTGAAAGCGGCCCGGCTTCCGAAATCGTCGTCACCTCGCTCAAGCGCGAGATCCGGTTGCAGGACGCGCCTGCCAGCATCACCTCGCTTTCGAACGACACTCTGCGCGCGGCCAACATCGATTCCGCGAACGACCTGGTCCGTGCCGTCCCGAGCCTGACGATCACCGACGCGGGACCAGGGCAGCGCCGAATTACCCTGCGCGGAATTCGCAGCGCGGGTGACGCGCAAGTCGGGATCTACTACGACGAAACCCCTGTCGCTGGCCCTCCGGGAACGACCAGCGATCCCGGCGGCAGCCAGTCCGACTTCAAGCTGTTCGACCTTGAGCGCGTGGAAGTGCTGCGCGGGCCGCAGGGTACGCTCTACGGCGCCGGCGCGGTGGGCGGCACGATCCGCCTCGTCACGCGCAAGCCGGATTTCGAGTTCGGCGGCAACGTCGATGTCTCCGGCACGACGACCGAGGGCGGCGGCGAGGGCTATCAGCTCAATGCGGCCTTGAACGTGCCGATCGTCAAGGATGTGCTGGCGGTACGCGGCGTATACTTCCGCCGTGACAACGACGGCTGGGTCGATAATCCGGGGTTGGGCCTCAAGGGCATCAACTCGGAGCGTAGCGACGGTGGCCGCGTGCTGGTGCGCTTCATTCCCGCCTCATGGCTGACGATCGACGGCGCGGCGCATTTCCTGTTCACCGAGGGCGGCGCCAGCACCTGGTCGCCGAGCGCGGGCAAGTACAATGCGGTCAACGCATCGCAGGTGCCCTATACCGACAAGCAGCGGCTCTACAGCCTTTCCGCGCGCGCCGAGCTGGGCTTCGCGGACCTTGTGGCAACCACGAGCTACCAGGATCGCGATACGCTGGTGACCCGCGATCCGACGCCGCTGTTCCGCAGCTTCAAGACACGCGCGACGTGCGCAACGCACTTCACCTCGGCGGTCTGCGCCACCAATGCCGGATTTGCCGCCTACAACGCCTATGTCGACGGTCTGCTGCCGGTCATCTACTACCAGCCGCAATCGGTGACCGACTGGACCAGCGAACTGCGCCTGCAATCGACGGGAACGTCCTGGTTTCAATGGACCCTGGGCGGCTTCTACGAGGACCGTGATTCCAAGGTCCTGTCGGAGGCGCGCCGCACCAACGCTTCGGACGGATCGCAGATCGCGGGCGCCGCGCCGCTGCTCCAGCGCCACGTCGTGGATTACCTCAAGCAGAAGGCGGCGTTCGGTGAGGTTGCCGTCACGCCTCTCTCCGGGCTGACCCTGACCGGCGGCCTGCGCTACTACAGCTATGACAAGACCGTGGGCGGCGACACCACGATCGGTTTGGACATCCTGCGCACTTCGGTGACCCCCTGGGCGCTCTACAAGACGAAGAACAACGGCTGGCTCTACAAGGGCAACGTCAGCTGGAAGGCGGCGGACAATGTGCTCGTCTACGGTCAGGTCGCCACCGGCTATCGGCCCGGCGGCGTCAACCAGGTGCTGGGCCTTGCGCAGGCACTGTCCTATGCGCCGGACAAGCTGACCACCTACGAGGGCGGCATCAAGACCTCCTTCGGTGGCGATGCGCTGATCCTCAACCTCGGCGGCTACATCACCGACTGGTCGGACATGCAGGTCAGCATCAACAGCGGCAGCTTCCTCTATCTCGGCAATGCGGGCGCGGCGCGGATCAAGGGCGTGGAGGCCGAGGCTACCCTCAATCCCACGCGCGGGCTGACGTTCAACATCAATGCGGCTTTCACCGATGCCAAGCTGACCGAGGACCAGGTTCCCGACGGCGTCACCCCGCTGGCCTCGACTGCGCGTCGCGGAGACAAGATCCCGTTCATCGCCCCGCAGACCGTGAGCTTCGCCGGACAGTACGACTGGGCGCTGGGCTCGGGCGGCTGGAGCGCGCTGCTGCGCGGCGATCTCAGCTATACGGGAGCGTCGCGCGCAGATTTCCGTCCCACTTCGGCCAGCTACCGCAAGGTAGGCGATTACATCCTGGCAAATGCCCGGGTCGGCGTCCGCAACGAGCGCTACGGCGTGTTCTTCTACGTCAACAACCTGACGAACACGGTCGCGCGCACGTCCGCGGGCAATACGCTGGGCGGCACGACCGAGACCGTGACCACCATTCCGCCGCGCACCTACGGCATCAATCTCACCGGCTCGTTCTGATCCGAAGCGAAAGAGCATCTTGATGAAACACACTTATCTTGCGCACGCCGCCTTCGGCGCGCTTGCACTCGCATCGGCGCCCTCGGTCCATGCCGATGCCCTGTCGGACAAGGATACCGCCGCCATCATCGCCGGGATCGACGCCCGCAAGCCCCAGCTTGCGGCGAATGCCCGCAAAATCTGGGAACTGGCGGAGATCGGCTTCCATGAGGACCAGAGTTCGGCACTGCTCCAGCAGCAACTCAAGGGCGCGGGCTTTCGGGTGGAGACGGGGACGGACGGTATTCCGACCGCCTTCACCGCCACATACGGAAACGGAGGACCGGTGATCGCCCTGTTGGCCGAGTATGACGCCCTGCCGGGGCTCTCGCAGGTCGATCAGCCGGCGGAACAGTCGCGCGGCGGCGTGGCGGGCCATGCCTGCGGGCACAACCTGCTCGGCACCGCCTCGGTCGAGGCCGCGATCGCGCTGGCCAAATGGCTCAAGGCCAGCGGTACGCCCGGCACTGTACGGCTTTACGGAACGCCGGCCGAAGAGGGCGGTTTCGCCAAGGTCTACCTCGTGCGCGACGGTTTCTTCAAGGACGTGGACGCGGTACTGAGCTGGCATCCCAGCAGTTCCAACGGCGCATCTCAAGGCCAGCTGCTGTCGATGGTGACGGCCAAGTTCCGCTTCACCGGCGTGGCCTCCCACGCCGCCGCCGCGCCGGAGCGGGGGCGTTCCGCGCTCGACGGCGTGGAGATCCAGAACGTTGCGGTGAATTACCTGCGCGAGCATGTACCTTCCGACGCGCGCATCCACTACACGATCACCAACGGCGGCGATCAGCCGAACATCGTGCCTGCCCATGCCGAAAGCTTTTACTACGTGCGGCACTACGACCCGGAAGTCGTGCGCGATGTCTTCGAGCGCGTGGTGAAGGCGGGTGAGGGGGCAGCGCTGGCCACCGGCACCAAGTTCGAATACGAGATTATCGGCGGCAGTTTCGGCACCCTGCCCAATGATGCGCTGGGCCGGGTGGTCGATGCCAGCCTGCGCCGGGTCGGCGGCTACAGCTACACGCCGGACCAGCAACGCTATGCCGACGCCATTGCCAAGACGCTGCCGAAGGGCGCGGCGAAAGGCGGCCCCTCCGAAATCGGCGCCTACGATTTCGGGCGCAAGGGTTCCGCTTCGTCGGACGTGGGCGACATCAGCTGGGTCGTGCCCACCGCCAGCCTCGGCACCGCGACCTGGGTGCCCGGAACGGCGCCGCATAGCTGGCAGGCGGCTTCGGCCAGCGGCACGTCGATCGGCGTGGAAGGCGCGGAAGTGGCGGCCAAGACCCTGGCTCTTTCAGGCGCGCAGCTGTTCCTGAACCCGGACAAGCTGAAAGACGCGAAGGCGGAGCTTCTGCGCAGCCAGGGGCCGGACTTCAAGTATGCGCCGCTGCTGGGAGATCGCAAGCCGCCGCTCGACTATGCCCGCAGCGCATTGCCGCAGGGCCGTTCGGCGAAGTAGGCATCCGACCGACAAAAAAAGCCCGCCGCCGTCTCCTGGACGGCGGCGGGCTTTTCGCTTCCTATTCTCAGCGGCTGCGTTCGAGACGTTCGTAAGCGGCTTCCAGCGGACGGGGATCGACCCAGTCGGCGAGGGCGAAATCGCGTTCAAGGAAACCGAACAGGCCCAGCGCCTTCTTCTGCTGCTCGAACAGGGCGAGCCGCTCGGCGTCCAGCGTAGGGTGCAGGGTCTTGTGGAAGTCCGCCCCGTAGGCTTGGGTAACTGCCTCCACGCTGCCGCGGGTTTCGGATTGGAGGATTTCGTGAACTCGAGCGACGTTCTGTGCGGCCCAGTCCGCCGCGCGCAGCGTGCTTTCCAGGAAGCGGACGAGATAGTCGAAGTGATCGTCGATCAGGCTCTGGTGAACGGTGATGGGCCGAGGCGTGCCGTTGTTCACGCGGGAGCTGCGGTTCGGCAGGGCATCGAGATCGATGCCCACGACCACGCCTGCCTCGCGTGCCCCGTCGAGTGCGGAGGCGCCCTTGACGTAGACCGCATCGACCTCGCCCGCGGCGAGAGCGTCGATCGCCCAGAGTTTGTTGAGGCTTCCCCGGCCCGGCTGGCTGTCGCGGCCGGCGCCGCCGATGTTGCGGATCGTGCCGTCGACCTCGACCAGTTCCACATCGTCGAAGGTCAGCCCCGCCGTGTGCAGCGCGCCCTTGTAGCCCAGCAGCGACATGCCACGGCCGATGCTGGTGCCGCGAATGTGGCTGGGGATTTCGTGGTCGGTCCAGCCGGGCAGGGCAAGCCGCTTGCCCTTGAGGTGAGCAGGCTCGGTAATGCCGGAATCGGGGCGGACGAGGATCACCTGACTTTCCTCGATCCAGGTCAGGCCGACCAGTTTGGTCGGCTCGCCTTGCGCGCGCGCGGCGAAGGCCAGGATATTGCCGCCTTCTCGGATCAGTGTCGGCAGGCGGTGGTCGTAATGGCGCAGGGCGATCTCGGGCGTCGATTCCTGCAAGGTGCGCACGGGAATGCCTTCGGCGGCAAATTCCTCGGTCAGCCAGCCCAACTTGTAGGCGAGGCCGGTGGCGGTGGGCACCGGGCAGCGGGTGAACCAGATTTCGTCCGGTGCCGAGGATACGGAAGGAACGGGTTGGGTTGCCATGCGAGTTGTCCTTTCTCTCAGAAGGTCACGGAAACGGCGCCGCCCCAGACGCGGGGCTCAATTATGTATTTGATGTATCCGAAGTTTGCGGAGGGGATGATCGTCGAGGCGGCATGGCTGTTGGTCACGTTGCGCGCGAAGATCGAGAACTTGATGTCGCTGGGCAGTTTCCAGCTAAGCGCGGCATTGCCCAGCCACTTCGGACCCTGTTCAAGCGGTGCCGTCTGGGTGCCGGCATTGAAGTAAAGGTGCGAGCGGTAGGACCAGTTGGTTTCCGCCACGATCCGATGCCCGTTGCCAAGCTCGAACGTGTAGTCCCCGGCCACGCTGGCGGTGACGTGCGGTGCGCGCACGAACTGGTTGCCGGAGCAGTCCACGCCTGCCTTGCAGTTGGGGAATTCCGTATACTTGGTGTCTAGCAGGCCGAGTGTGCCGGTGAGGTGCAGGGCATCCACGGGCCGGGCGGACAGGACGCCCTCAATGCCCTTGGACCAGCCTTTGCCCGCGTTGGAAAGCTGGCTGAGCGGCAACTGGATGACCGTTACCTGGATGTCGCTGTAATCGTTGTAGAAGGCAGCGAGGTTCGCGCTCAGGCGGCCGCCGAACCATTCGGACTTGAGGCCGATCTCGTAGCTTTTCACATATTCCGGATCGACCGTTGCGACCTGGGTCTGGACGGTTGCGCCGGTGTTGAAGCCGCCCGAGCGGAAGCCCTTCGCGTAGCGGGCGTAGACGTTGAGATCGCGGGTAAAATTGTATTTGGCAGTTGCGTCGTAGGTGAACGCGCGCCAGTTGCGCTTCGTATCCTGTGCCGAGCGTGTGGCGATGCCCGTGCCCGTCACCGAATTGCGCGACCAGAAGGCCACCGTATCCAGGTAGGTCAGCGTTCCGGTGCCGCCGGTGGCGGTGCCGATCGTGTCGAGGTCGATCGCCTTGTCTTCCCAGGTATAGCGGCCGCCGAGAATGATCTCCAGGTTATCGAACGGCTCGTACGTGACATTGGCGAAGAGGCCGTAGCTGTTGTTGCTCTGGATGAACTGGGTATTCGTCCAGGCGGTTCTGAGGCCCACGGTGTTGGGCAGGACAGCGGTGGCCGCCTCGGAATCGAGTTTTTCGTAATAGTAGTGTGCGCCCAGGATCCATTTCAGGCGGCCCTCGTCCGGTGAGGCAAGCCGCAGTTCCTGGCTGAAGATCTTGGCATCGAGGCTGCTGTAGGTATGGGTGCCTTCGTGATTGACCTGGGTGCCGAGTTCGGAACGGTGCTTGAACTCGTTGTAACCGCTGATCGACGTGAGATGCAGGTCGCCCACGTCCCAGTCGAGGTTGAGTTGAACCCCGCGCTGGCGCAGATCCTGTCCGCTGTTGCCGAATGAGGAATTGTTCTTGTAGCCCTGCGGTACTGCAAAGCCGGCGCTGTCGGTGGCATTGACGCCCTGGTAGATGATGTCGCCCACGTTCTTGTAATCGCGGTACTGCACGCGCAGCAGCGCCTCGAAGGCATCGGTCGGCTTGGCCAGTACCGAGAAGCGCGCGGCAGCCTCTCGGTTCTTGCCCATCGGGGTGCCGTCATGCTGGTTGGTGGCGAAGCCGTCGTCATCGCGGAAATGTCCCGCGAAGCGCACCGCCACCTTGTCGCTCAGCGGGCCGCCCCAGGCGCCTTCCAGCAGCGTTGAGCCATAGCTGCCATATTCGGCGCGGGCATAGCCGCTGGCGTCGAACGCGGGCTTGCGCGAAATGAAGTTGACCGCCCCCGCCGTGGTGTTCTTACCCCAGAGCGTGCCTTGCGGACCGCTCAGAGTCCGTTTGAAAATTCGCTGAAAGCGAATTTTGCGGCACCAGCCCACGCCCC